>NZ_JBBHER010000002.1:0-731776 GCF_037646705.1 Paludibacillus litoralis | reverse complement strand
GACCGAATGGCTCGCCGCGCGCTCCGGCGCCCCCGTCGACCCGCCCCCGATCGGACGAAAAGGGAAAAAACCCCTCGCAAAAGCCCCGGGAACCTACGTCCTCCAGAAATAAGGCGCCCAAATGCGCGCGACCGGGCCGGATACAGGGAGACAAGGGCCGCAGGGCGGGCGGCGGGCCCTCGCGGTGGCGGCGGTCCTTGTCGCGCTCTTCGGCGTTCTGACGGTCTTCTCGGGGGGGCGGGCGCTCTTCGGCGGCCCGGAGGCGCGCGCCGCGGTCGGCGACGCGGTTCCCTTCGTGCTCTGGTTCAATTTCATCGCCGGCTTCGCCTATGTCGCGGCCGGCGCCGGCCTGTTTCTGCGGCGGCCCTGGGCGATGCGGCTCTCGATCGCGATCCTCGCCGCCACGATCGCGGCGATGATCGCCTTCGGGGTCCACACAGCCCTGGGCGGCGCCTACGAGATGCGCACGGTCGGGGCGATGAGCCTCCGCATCCTCGTCTGGGCCGCCGTCGCAGCGATGGCCCTGCGCGCGGCCGGATGAGCGCGGCTTGCGCGGCGAATTGGTTTCCGGGCCGTCCCGGATAAGAAATCCGCCGACCCCGAGGCCCCCCTCCCCGGGGTCGGCGGCGGGCCGCGGCGCTGAAGAGACGATCTTCGCGCCGCGGCCCTCATGGCGCCGCGCAAGCGGAGGCTGTTTTCGCGCTCAAGGCCCGATCCGAACGACCGGCTCCCTGTTCGCGCACGCCCCCGCCCGCGGGCGGGCCATTCGTCAAACCCGTCCTTTCCATGGAATGAAGATCCGCTCCATGTATCGGATCAGCAGGTCGAAGCTGAAGGCGAAGACGCCGATGACGATGATGCCCATGATCACGGTGTCGCTGGCGAGGTATTCGGCCGCGTTCAGCACCATGAAGCCGAGGCCGCGTCTCGCGGCGATCATCTCGGCGGCGACCAGCGTGGTCCAGCCGACGCCGATGCCGATCCGCATCCCGGTGAAGATCTCCGGCAGCGCCGCCTTCATGATCACCTGAGTGATGACCTGAGCGCGGCTGGCGCCCATGGCGTAGGCGGCGTGGATCTGCTCGACCGAGACCGACCGCACCCCGGAGCGGGCGGCGATGGCCATCGGCGCGAAAATCGCCAGATAGATCAGGAACACCTTGGGGAATTCGCCGATGCCCAGCCAGATGATCACCAGCGGCAGATAGGCCAGCGGCGGCAGCGGGCGGTAGAACTCGATGACCGGGTCGAAAAGGCCGCGCATCACCCGGTTCACGCCCACGAGGATGCCGATCGGGATCGCGGTCAGGCAGGCCAGCGCCAGGGCCCCGAACACGCGCCCGAGGCTCGCCAGCGTATGCTCGGTCAGGGTGGAGTTGGAGACGCCCTCGGTCATGGCGATGATGAACTTGTCATACACGGCGAAGGGCGACGGCAGGAACAGCGGCTTCACCCAGCCCATCCCGGTGATGAGAAACCAGAGGCCGATCAGAACCAGCGCGGTGACGATGCTGATATTGCCGCTGTAGCCGTCGCCGGGCGCGCCGTAGATCTTGCCGGGCTGCGCCGATTTCGCGCGCGTGAGACGCTCAAACATGGACCAGCCCCGGATTTTCCGACGCGCGCTCGTCGCCATAGATGATCCCCAGGATGATCTCCCGCATCTCGATGAAGTCGGGGCTGGACTTGATGGCGCGCGCGTCGCCGCTCTCGAGGAAGCGGCGGTTGAAGTCGAGGTCGTAGGTATGGGTGATGCGGCCGGGGCGCGGCGACATCACGATCAGGCGCGAGCCGAGGAACAGCGCCTCCTCCACGCTGTGGGTGATGAAGAAGAACATCTTGTGGGTGTGCCGCCACACGCGGAGCAGCAGTTCCTGGATGGTCTCGCGCGTCAGCGCGTCCAGCGCCGCCATCGGCTCGTCCATCAGGAGCATGGCCGGATCGCAGGTCAACGCCCGCGCCACGCCGACGCGCTGCTGCATGCCGCCCGAAAGCTGATAGATCATGTGGTGGTGGAAATCCTCCAGCCCGACCAGCGCCAGGTTCGCCGCCGCCCGCTCGCGCCGCTCCGCGCGCGGCACGCCCTGCAGCTTGAGGCCGAATTCGGTGTTGCCCATGACGTCGAGCCAGGGCAGCAGCGCGTGCTTCTGGAACACCACGCCCCGATCCGCGCCCGGCCCCGTGATCAGCCGGCCGCCGAGCGTGATCTCGCCGGCGCTGGGCGCCATGAACCCCGCCATCAGGTTGAGCAACGTGGTCTTGCCGCAGCCCGACGCGCCCAACGCCACCACGAAGTCGCCGCTGTTGATCGTCAGGTTGACGCCTTTCAGCGCGACGACGGCCTCATCCGAATGAAGACCCGGATAGGTCAGGTTCACATCGCTGACGGTGAGAGCTTCCATATCCTGCCTTCGCATCGCATCCGGCCCCGGCGCGAGGATGGGCGCGTCTCGCCGGCCTCGCACGGGCCTCCGGAGAGGGAGCGCCGGCGGCGTCGCCGCCGGCGCCTGACGTCCTGGTCCGTCTAGTTCGCGGCGGCGTTGGCGAAATCCGCGTTCACGAAGCCGCTATAGTCCGGCAACACCGAGTCGATCTGCTTCTGGTCGACCAGAAACTCGGCCAGCCCCATCAGCGCCTCGCTCGCGCTTCCGCCGAGCCAGCGCGCCGACACCTGCTCGTCCAGCGTCGGGAAGGAGAGCAGGCCGAGGGTCTCGACCGCATCCTCGGGGCTTCCCCCGATGATGCGCACAATGCCCTGAACCTCGGCGGAATCCGCGGTCCAGGCCGCGCTGTTGGCGTTGAAGCCGTTATAGTGCTCCGCCAGAACCGCGGTGAAGGCGTTCATGAAATCGGGATGTTCGGCGGCGAACGCCTTGCCGACGACGAGCGTGTCGAATGTCGGAATGCTCGCCGCGCCGATCTCCTCGGAATCGGCCAGGACGGAGCCGCTCTTCTTGATCTCCGAAAGCGCCGGCGGCCACACATAGGCGGCGTCGATGTCGCCGCGCTGCCAGGCGGCGACGATCTGCGGCGGCTTCATGTTGAAGATGTCGACCTCGCGCGGGTCGATGTTCCACATCTTCTCCAGCGCGACCAGCAGGTGGAAATGCGAGGTCGAGACGAACGGCACCGCCACCTTCTTGCCCTTGAGGTCCTCCGGCGTCTCGATGCCGGAGCCGTCGCGCACGACGAGCGCCTCCGCCTTGCCGATATTGTTGAGGATCCAGAACGCCTCCAGCTCGACGCCGCGGCTGCTGGCCGACACCACGCCCGGCGCCCCCATGACGCCGATCGCCACCGCGTCGGACGCCATCGCCGTGCCGACCTCGCCGGCCGAATTGAACTGCCTCCAGTCGATCTCGTACCCGATCTCCGCCGCGGCCTTGTCGAAGGACCCGTCGGCGATCGCGGTGATGAACGGCCCGACCACCTGTTGGTAGCCGACCACGACCTCGGTTTGCGCCTGCGCCTCCGCGTGAAGGAACAAGCCGGCGGCGGCGAACGCCGCAACGCCTCCAAGCAGCCTGAATGTCATGAGTTCGCTCCCTGATATTATTGTCATGAGACCAGGCGTTCGGCCGCGTCAGGCGGCCCTCCTCCCTAAACCCGAGCCTCTCTCATGAGACAAAACCAACAAAATTTGAAAGTCAATAGAAGCTATATATCTCTAGAGGACCGAAACACGCTCCTGGTCGTTCCGAAACGACGGGGCTCTCGCGCGCGCCGCGGCGCGATTTCGGGCCGGAATGAAAGAAAGGCGCGGCGCGGCGGGCGCAGGAGCCGCTCCGCGACATCCACCTCGGAGCGATCGACGCCCGACGCGGAACCTCCGCCGGCCCGGCCGCGCAGGGCTCCGGCGAAGGCGCGGAGATCCGGGGCGCGCGCCCTCCCCCCGGGCCCGGCCAGACGGCCGATTTTGGGCCTCCACGCCATGCCTCTCGAATCCGCTGTTTTAGATAATCGTCATATTACAATGGCTTAGATACCTTATCGCGTGCGATAACGCGCGATAACGCGCGATAACGCGCGATAACCCGCGCCGCGCGGTCCAGTTGACCCCGCCTCTCGCCCTCTCTAATCTCGCTCTCGCCTCGGGGAGCCGCTGAAGCGGCTGAGACGCGCCTTGCGAACCCGCAGAACCTGAACCGGACCATGCCGGCGTAGGAAAGGCCAGGGGGAGTCCCTCCCGCCGCTCTTGCGCTGCGGCAGAGGAGACCAAGATGCCCCGCCTCTCTCATGTCTTTTTCGCCGCCGCCGCCGTCTCCCTCCCCCTCTCCGGAGCCGCGTCCGCCGCCGAGACGCTGACGGTCTACACCTATGACAGCTTCGTCTCCGACTGGGGGCCGGGGCCGCAGATCGAGGCGAATTTCGAAGCGGTCTGCGGCTGCGATCTCGAATTCGTCAGCGCCGGCGACGGCGCCGCCCTTCTTGGCCGGCTGAAGCTGGAGGGGAAGCGGAGCCGCGCCGACATCGTGCTCGGCCTCGACGCCAACCTCGCCGCCGACGCCGCCGCGACCGGGCTTTTCGCCCCCCACGGGCTCACCCCCGAGACCGACGTTCCCGGCGGCTGGGCCGACCCGCATTTCCTCCCCTATGACTGGGGCTGGTTCGCCTTCGTCTATGACAAGACCCGGCTGGCGACCCCGCCCGCAAGCTTCGAAGAGCTGCTGGCCGCGCCGGACGACGTCACCATCGTGATCCAGGATCCGCGCTCCTCCACCCCCGGGCTCGGCCTTCTCCTCTGGGTGAAGCAGATCTACGGCGACGAGGCCGGCGCGGTCTGGGAGCGCCTCGCGCCCCGCATCGTCACCGTCACCAAGGGCTGGTCGGAAGCCTACGGCATGTTCCTGCAGGGCGAGGCGGCGATGGCGCTCTCCTACACCACCTCCCCCGCCTACCACGTCATCGCCGAGGACGACCGGACCAAGGCCGCGGCGATCTTCTCCGAAGGGCACTACCTCCAGGTCGAGATCGCCGGCAAGCTGGCCTCGACGAAGCAGAACGCGCTCGCCGATCAGTTCCTCGCATTCATGCTTTCGGACGGATTCCAGAGCGCGATCCCCGAGACCAACTGGATGTATCCCGCGAAAACCCCCTCCAGCGGCCTGCCCGAAGAGATCGCCGCCCTGCCCGTCCCGGCGAAGACGCTGATCTATCCGGTCTCGGACGCGAAGGCCGCGCGCGACGCCGCGCTCACCGAATGGCTGGAGGCGCTGAGCCGGTGAGGCCCGGCGTCGACCGGCGCCGCCTTCATCCCGCCGTCCTGCTGTTCGGCGGCGGGGCGCTTGCGTTCGCGCTGGCGCTCACCTTCGGCGCGGTCGCGGTGCTGGCTCTGGCGGCGGCGCCCGGCGGCGGGATCTCCGCCCCCGATTGGCGGGCGTTCCGGTTCACCGCGCTTCAGGCGTTCCTCTCCGCCCTCCTCTCCGTCCTGCTGGCCGCGCCGCTCGCCCGCGCGCTGGCGCGGCGGAGATTTCGCGGACGGGAGGCGGTGCTCAGCCTGCTCGGCGCGCCGTTCCTCCTGCCGGTGATCGTCGCCATTTTCGGCGTCGTCGCGATCTGGGGCCGCTCCGGGCTCGTCAGCCAGGCGCTTCTCGCCGCCGGCTTCGGGCGGCTCGACATCTACGGCCTCCCCGGCATCCTGATCGCGCATGTCTTCTTCAATCTCCCGCTCGCCACGCGGCTGCTGCTTCAGGGCTGGGCCGAGATTCCGGCGGAGCGCTGGCGGCTCGCCGCGCAGCTCGGCGTCGAAGGGCGGGCGCTCTTCCGGCTGCTGGAATGGCCGGCGCTCCGCGCGACGGCGCCGGGCGCGTTCGCGCTGATCTTCCTCATCTGCGCGACCAGTTTCGCGGTGGCGCTGGCGCTTGGCGGCGGCCCGCGCGCAACCACGCTGGAGCTCGCGATCTATCAGGCGATGCGCTACGATTTCGACCTCGCGCGCGCGGCCGAGCTGGCCGGGCTGCAGTTCGCGCTCTGCCTCGCGCTCGCGCTTTTCGCCGCGCGGGTCTCGGCGCCGGCGGGGTTCGGGCCCGGGCTCGGCGCCGCGCCGCGCCGATGGGACGGGCGGCGCCGCGCGGCGCGGATGATGGACGGCGCGGTGATCCTGCTCGCCCTGCTCTTTCTCGGCTCGCCGATCGCCGCGGCCATCGCGCAGGGGCTGCCGGGGCTGACGTCGATGGGCGCCGGGATCTGGGCGGCGGCCGGGCGCTCGCTGATCGTCGCGCCGCTCGCCGCGGCCATCGCGCTCCTGCTCGCGCTCGCGCTGGCGGCGTTCATCACCGGGCTGGAGCGGCGGCGGCCGGAGGCCGGCAGGTTGGCGGAGGCGCTCGGCCTTCTCACGCTGGCGGTCTCGCCCTTCGTCGTCGGGGTCGCGCTTTTCATCACGCTTCGGCCCATGATCAATCCGGCCAGCGCGGCGTTGCCGCTGATCGCGCTCGTCAACGCGATGATGGCGCTGCCGTTCGCGCTCCGTCTTCTTCTGCCGCCGCTTCGCGAAGCGGTCCGGGATTACGGCCCGCTCGCCGCTTCGCTCGGCATGACCGGCGGCGCGCTGGCGCGGCTCGTCTATCTTCCCCGGCTTCGCCGCCCGCTCGGCTTCGCCGCCGGGCTCTCCGCCGCGTTGGCGATGGGGGATCTCGGCGTCGTCGCGCTTTTCTCCGCGCCGGGCGCGCCGACATTGCCGCTTTACATGTACGGCCTGATGGCGGCGCATCGGCTGGAGGCGGCGGCGGGCGCCGCGCTCCTGCTGGCCGGGCTCAGCTTCGGGCTCTTCATCATCTGCGACCAATGGGGCCGACATGCTGAAACTTGAGGGCGCGGAAGCCGGGCTCGGCGCGTTTCGCCTCGCCGGGGACCTGTCGCTGGCGCGGGGGGCGCATCTCAACCTGATCGGCCCCTCCGGCGGCGGCAAGAGCACGCTCCTCAATCTCATCGCCGGCTTCGTCGACCTCACGCGCGGGCGCCTCCTCATCGACGGGCGCGACATGGCCGGCGTTCCGCCGGCGCGGCGGCCGGTGACGATCCTGTTTCAGGAGCACAACCTCTTTCCCCATCTCGACGCGGCGGCGAATGTCGGCCTCGGGCTCGATCCGGGCCTGCGGCTCTCGAAAGCGGAGCGATCGCAGGTCGCGGCGTCGCTGGCGGAGGTCGGGCTGGCCGGGCTCGGCTCCCGCCGCCCGGCCGATCTCTCCGGCGGCCAGCGTCAGCGCGTCGCCCTCGCGCGGGCGCTCCTGCGCGATCGGCCGGTGCTTCTTCTGGATGAGCCTTTCGCGGCGCTCGGGCCGGCGCAACGGATGGAGATGGTGGATCTCGTCGCCACCCTTCGCGCCCGGCGCGAGTTGACGACCATCATGGCCACCCACGCGCCGGACGACGCGCGCCGCGCGGGCGGCGCGCTCTCATTCATCGACGCCGGGCGGATCGGCGCGCCGACGCCCGTGGCCGAAGCCCTGGATGCGCCGCCGCCCGCGCTCGCCGCCTATCTTGGCGGCGAGGACCCCGGGAGATCGCCCTGACCGCGGGCGCCTGAGCCGAGACGCGCCCGCCCGCCCGCCGCCGTCAGGCGTGGATCGCGCCGTCGCAGAGCGCCAGCGCCGCCTCGCGCACCGCCTCGGAATAGGTCGGATGCGCGTGGCAGGTGCGGGCGATATCCTCCGCGCTCGTGCCCAGCTCCATGCCGACGCAGATCTCGTGGATCAGATCGCCCGCGCCCGGCCCGATGATATGCGCGCCGAGGAGCTGCCCGGTTTTCGCATCCGCGAGCAGCTTCACGAAGCCGTCCGTGGCGAGGTTGGCTTTCGCCCGCCCATTGCCGAGGAACTGGAACTTTCCGGCCTTGTAGGCCCGGTCCTGCTCCTTCAGCGCCTCCTCCGTCAGGCCGACGGAGGCGACTTCGGGCGAGGTGTAGATCACGCTGGGGATCACCGCGTAATTCACATGGCCGGCGCCCTTCGCGATCTGCTCCGCGACCGCCATGCCTTCATCCTCGGCCTTGTGCGCCAGCATCGGCCCCTCGGTCACGTCGCCGATCGCGTAGACGCCGTCGACATTGGTGCGCCAATGCGCGTCCGTCATCACGAATCCGCGCTTCATCTCGACGCCGAGATCCTCGAGCCCGAGCCCCTCCGTGTAGGGCCGCCGGCCGGTCGCGACCAGAACGATATCGGCCTCGATCATGTGCTCGCTCTCGTCCTTCCGGCGCTGGAAGGCGATCTTCAGCTTCGTCTTCAAGGCCTCGACGCCGGTGACCGCGGCGCCCAGCTCGAAGGCGATCCCCTGTCGTTTCAGGAACCGCCGAAAGGTCTTCGCCACCTCCGCGTCGGCGCCCGCCGCGATCTCGTCCAGATATTCGATCACCGTCACTTCGGCGCCCAGCCGGCGCCAGACCGAGCCGAGCTCGAGCCCGATCACCCCGCCGCCGATGACGACCAGCCGTTTCGGAACGCTGGCGAGCTCGAGCGCGCCGGTGGAGGAGACGATCCGCTCCTCGTCGATTTCGAGGAACGGCAATGTCGCCGGCTCCGAGCCGGTCGCGATGACGATGTTCTTCGCGTTCAGCGTCTCTTCGCCGACCTGCACCGTCCCGGGGCCGGTGATCTGTCCCCAGCCCTTGATGTAGTCGACCTTGTTCTTCTTGAAGAGGAATTCGATGCCCTTCGTGTTCGCCTCGACCACGCCGCTCTTGTGCTTCTGCATCTGGGCGAGATCGGCGGAGAGGGATTTCGCGTTGATCCCGAGCTTCGCGAAATTCGTCTCCGCCTCATGCAGCATCTCGGTGGCGTGGAGCAGCGCTTTCGACGGGATGCACCCGACATTGAGGCATGTGCCGCCGAGCGCGCCGCGCCCTTCGACGCAGGCGGTCTTCAACCCGAGTTGCGCGGCGCGGATCGCGCAGACATAGCCGCCCGGCCCGCCGCCAATGATGATGAGGTCGTAATCGGCCATGATCAGGCTCCTTCGTTTAACCGTGAATCAGCGCCGCGATGAGCATCAGCGCCGTCGCTCCGAATCCGATCCCCCAGATCGCGGAGCGAAGATAGGGAACGCCGCTGACATAAGCCGGAACGTACAAGATGCGAGCGGCGAGATAGACCCAGGCGCAGCCGGCTGTGAAGCCGGTCCCCGCGCCGCCGAGGGTCACCGCGACGACGGCGATGGTGAAAAGGATCAGCCCCTCGAAATGGTTCTCCATCGCCCGCTTCAGCCGCCCCGCGGCGCCGGTGAGAAAAAGCGGCTCGTCGCGCGGCCCCGTGGTCTTCTCGGCGCCGAGCTGGCGGTTCGCGGCGACGGCCATCAGCGCGAGCTGCGCGACCTGCACGAGCCCGGCGAGGGCGAGAGCGGTGAGCTCGCTCGTCATGGCGCCGCCCGGCCGACGCAGATCCGCCGGGGCGCGGACGCGTTCGGCCCGCCCCCCGCGATGACGAAGACGCCCGCCGCCGTCATCACAGATCCATCAGCAACCGGCGCGGATCCTCCAGCGCATCCTTGACCCGCACGAGGAAGGTCACCGCCTCCTTGCCGTCGACGACGCGGTGGTCGTAGGAGAGCGCGAGATACATCATCGGCCGCACCACGATCTCGCCGCCGATCACCATCGGCCGATCCTGGATCTTGTGCATGCCGAGGATGCCCGACTGAGGCGGATTCAGGATCGGCGAGGACATCAGCGAGCCATAGACGCCGCCGTTCGAGATGGTGAACGTGCCGCCCTGCATATCGGCCATCGAGAGCTTGCCGTCGCGGGCGCGGAGCCCGAGTTCGCTGATCACCTTCTCGATCTCGGCGAAGCTCAACTCGTGCGCGTTCCGCACGACAGGCACCACGAGGCCGCTCGGCGTGCCGACGGCGACGCCCATATGGACGAAATTCTTGTAGATGATGTCCGTGCCGTCGATTTCCGCGTTGACCGCCGGAATCTCGTTCAGCGCATGAACGCAGGCCTTGGTGAAGAACGACATGAAGCCGAGCTTCACGCCATGCTTCTTCAGGAACTCATCCTTGTATTCATCCCTGAGCGCCATGATCGCGCTCATGTCCGCCTCGTTGTAGGTCGTGAGCATCGCGGCGGTGTTCTGGGCGTCCTTGAGCCGGCGGGCGATGGTCTGGCGAAGCCGCGTCATCCGCACCCGTTCCTCGCGCGCCTCATCCTCGGCCGACACCGGGGCGCGGGGAACGGCGGCGAGGGAGGGAGTCGACGGCGCGGCGGCGGGCGCCTCGACCGCCCGGGGCGGAACGCCGCGGGCCGCTTCGGCCAGAACCTCGGTTTTCGACTTTACGCCGCCTTCCGATTTCGCAACGGGTTTCGCGGGCTCGGCTTCCTTCTCCGGCGTGGATTCCGGCTCCTTGGCTCCGGCGGCGGCCTCATCGCTCTCGGGCGCGGCCTTCGCCGGCGCTTTCGCCTTTTCGGCCGGCGCCGCGCCTTCGGTCATCGTCGCCAGAAGCGCGTCGCGGTCGACGGTTTCGCCTTCCTTCGCGACGATCTCGTCCAGGCGCCCGGCGACGGGGGCCGGCACCTCGATCGAGACCTTGTCCGTCTCAAGCTCGACGATCGGCTCGTCGGCGGCGACGCTGTCGCCGGTCTTCTTCAGCCATTTCGCGATGGTCGCTTCCGTCACGCTTTCACCCAGCGTCGGCACGCGAATTTCGATGCTCATCGGAACCCCTTTCTCAACCCGTCAACGCATCGGCGACGAGCGTTTCCTGTTCATGCTTATGCTGAGCCGCGAGCCCGGTGGCGGGCGACGCGGCGGCGTGGCGGCCGACATAGCGCGGGCGCGTATGCTTGGCGTCGATCCGCTCCAGAACCCATTCGATGTTCGGCTCGACGAAGCCCCACGCCCCCTGATTCTTCGGCTCTTCCTGACACCAGATCATCTCCGCTTTCTTGAAGCGGGAAAGCTCCTTCGTCATGCTCATCGCCGGGAAGGGGTAGAGCTGCTCGAGGCGGAGCAGATAGACATCGTCCAGCCCCTGCGCGTCTCTGGCGGCGAGAAGATCGAAATAGACCTTGCCGGAACAGAGAACGACGCGCTTGATCTTGTCGTCCTTCTTCAACTTCATCTGCGACACTTGGCCGGCCATCTCCGCATCGTCCCAGAGCACGCGATGGAAGCTCGAATCCGGCCCCATCTCCTCCAGTTTGGAGACGCAATGCTTGTGCCGCAGCAGGCTTTTCGGCGTGAACAGGATCAGCGGTTTGCGAAAGCTCCGATGAAGCTGTCGCCGCAGGATATGGAAATAGTTGGACGGCGTCGTGCAGTTCGCGACGATCCAGTTGTCCTCGGCGGAAAGTTGCAGGAACCGTTCGATCCGGGCGGAGGAATGTTCGGGCCCCTGCCCCTCGTAGCCATGCGGCAGGAGCATCACCAGCCCGGACATGCGGAGCCATTTCCGCTCCCCCGGGCAGATGAACTGGTCGATCATGATTTGCGCGCCGTTCGCGAAATCCCCGAACTGCGCCTCCCACAGGGTCAGGCCGTTCGGTTCGGCCAGCGTGTAGCCATATTCGAAGCCAAGGACCGCGTATTCCGACAGCATCGAGTCGATCACGTCGAAATCGGCTTGCCCCTCCCGGATATGCTTCAGCGGGTAATAGCGCTCCTCGGTCTTCTGATCGACCAGGACGGCGTGGCGCTGCGAGAACGTGCCCCGCGAGCAATCCTGCCCGGAGAGACGGACCGGGAAGCCCTCCAGTTGAAGCGTGCCGAAGGCCAGCGCCTCGGCGGTGGCCCAGTCGATGCCGTCGCCGCGCTCGATCATCTCGCGCTTCGCGTTCATCAGCCGGACCACGGTCTTGTGCGCGGAGAAGCCGTCGGGGATCCGCGAGAGCGCGGCGCCCACCTCCTTCAGCATGTCGATCGGAGCCCCGGTGACGCCGCGCTGGTACTCTTCGTTGCCGACGCCAAGATGCCGCCAGCGCCCGTCAAGCCAGTCCGCCTTGTTCGGCCGGTAGACCTTGCCGGCCTCGAACTCCTCGTTCAGTTTCGCCTGAAACTCCGCCTTCATCTCATCGACCACGCCTTCGTCGATCAGACCGTCGGCGACGAGCGTTTCGGAATACAGCTGAAGCGTCGTCTTGTGCTTCTTGATCTCCCGATACATCCCCGGCTGGGTGAACATCGGCTCATCGCCCTCGTTGTGACCGAAGCGGCGATAGCAGAAGATGTCGAGCACGACGTCCTTGTGGAACTTCTGGCGGAACTCCGTCGCGACGCGGGCCGCGTGCACGACGGCCTCGGGATCGTCCCCGTTCACATGGAAGATCGGCGCCTCGACCATCAGCGCGATATCCGTCGGGTAAGGCGAAGAGCGGGAGTTGTGCGGCGCCGTGGTGAAGCCGATCTGGTTGTTGACCACGATATGAAGCGTGCCGCCGGTCCGGTGCCCCTTCAGCCCGGAGAGGCCGAAACATTCGGCCACCACGCCCTGCCCCGCGAAGGCCGCGTCGCCATGAAGCAGAACCGGCAGGACCATCGTCCGGTCGTGATCGCCGAGTTGGGCCTGCTTCGCCCGCGCCTTGCCGAGCACGACCGGGTTCACCGCCTCCAGATGGCTCGGATTGGCCGTGAGGCTGAGATGCACGAGATTGCCGTCGAATTCCCGGTCGGAGGAGGCGCCGAGGTGATACTTGACGTCGCCGGAGCCCTCCACCTCGTTCGGTTTGGAGCTGCCGCCCTGAAATTCGTTGAAGATGGCGCGGAAGGGCTTGCCCATCACATTGGCGAGCACCGAAAGACGGCCGCGATGCGGCATGCCGATGATGACGTCCTTCACGCCGAGCGCGCCGCCGCGCTTGATGATCTGCTCCATCGCCGGGATCAGGGACTCGCCGCCGTCGAGGCCGAACCGCTTGGTGCCAAGATATTTCACGCCGAGGAATTTCTCGAACCCCTCCGCCTCCACCAGCTTTTGCAGGATCGCGCGTCGGCCCTTCTTGGTGAAGGCGATCTCATTGCCGTAGCCTTCGATCCGCTCCTTCAGCCAACCGGCCTGCTCGCCGTCGGAAATATGCATGTATTGCAGCGCGAACGTGCCGCAATAGGTGCGCTGGACGATGGCCACGATCTCCCGGATCGACGCGGTCTCGAGCCCGAGCACGTTGTCGATGAAAATCGGCCGGTCCATGTCGGCCGGGCTGAAGCCGTAGCTCGCCGGATCGAGTTCGGGATGCCGCACCGGCGGCGCCAGCTTCAACGGATCGAGATCCGCGGCGAGATGCCCGCGGATCCGGTAGGCCCGGATCAGCATCAGCGCGCGAAGACTGTCCAGCACCATCTGATGAAGGCGTCCCTCATCGAGGGTCACGCCGCCTTCATGCGCCTTGGCGGTCAGCTTCGCGCCGATCACATCCGCCGTCGGCTCGGTCGGCCACCGCCCGTCCAGCGCCGCGATCAGATCGCCCGACGGCGTCGGCGGCCAGTCGGCCCGGGCCCAGGATGGGCCGCGCGCCTCGGCTTCGACAAGGCCGGGCTCGTCGCCGAGCGAACGGAAAAACGTCGCCCATGCGTCGTCCACCGCCTTCGGGTCCTTCGCATAACGCGCGTGGAGCTGCTCCATATAGGCCGCATTGTGCCCCTGCAGGAACGACGAGTTCTGGAATAACTTGTTAGCGCTCTGCTCGCTCATGATCCGTCCTCACCCGATTTGGCCGAAAACTCCGGTTATCGTCCCATCGCCTTCAGCACCGCCTCGCCAAGTTTCGCCGGACTTTCGGCGACAGTGATTCCAGCGGATCTCATCGCCTCGATCTTGTCCTCGGCGCCGCCCTTGCCGCCTGAAATGATGGCGCCGGCATGGCCCATGCGCCGGCCCGCCGGCGCCGTGCGCCCGGCGATGAAGCCGGCGATCGGCTTCTTCACCTTGCTGGTCCGGATGAATTCGGCGGCGTCCTCTTCGGCCGAGCCGCCGATCTCGCCGATCATGATGATGCTCTCGGTCTCGTCGTCCGCCATCAGCAATTCCAGCGCATCGACAAATTCGAATCCCTTGATCGGGTCGCCGCCGATCCCGATGCAGGTCGACTGGCCAAGCCCCGCGGCCGTGGTCTGCCCGACCGCCTCATAGGTCAGCGTGCCTGAGCGCGACACGATGCCGACGCGCCCGCGCCGGTGGATATGGCCCGGCATGATGCCGATCTTGCAGGCGTCCGGCGTGATGACGCCGGGGCAGTTCGGGCCGATCAGGATCGATTTCGACCCCTGAAGCGTCCGCTTCACCTTCATCATGTCCAACACCGGGATGCCTTCGGTGATGCAGACGATCAGCTCCATCTCCGCGTCGATCGCTTCGAGGATCGCATCCGCCGCGAACGGGGGCGGAACGTAGATCGCGCTCGCCGTCGCGCCGGTCTGGGCGCGGGCGTCCGCCATCGTGTCGAACACCGGCAGGCCGATATGGGTCGAGCCGCCCTTCCCGGGCGTCACCCCGCCGACCATCTTGGTGCCGTAGGCGATCGCCTGCTCGGTATGGAACGTGCCCTGGGAGCCTGTCAGGCCCTGACAGAGGACCTTGGTGTTTTCGTCGACAAGTACGGACATTTCAGTTCCTTCTGTTTCTTACCGAGACGCATTTTCGGCCGCCGGAAAGTGCGACTTTAGTCTCATGTTTCATCGCGGCCAGCCCCCCCAAAACACTCCGCGCCCCTTCCCGACCAACATATATCGGAGGCGCGGTCACAGCATTTGATTTTCAGGCTCGATCGCATCGTTCGCTCATGGGGCCGCGGCGCCCGGATCGGCGCCGCCGGGGCGCCCGGATCATTCAAACGCCGTTCTGACCATACGCGAAATTCCGACCAGTTCCCCGCTCCTGATTCGTCAGACGCGCAAACGGCCGACAGTGCGGCAATCGGAAATCCGGCGCGCAGAGGCACGCTTACCCCCGCACCGCCTTCACGATCTTTTCCGCCGCATCGCCAAGGTCGTCGCCCGAGAGCACGTTCAGCCCCGAATTGGCGATGATCTCCTTGCCGAGATCCACATTCGTTCCCTCGAGCCGCACCACCAGCGGCACTTTCAGCCCGACCTCCTTCACCGCGGCGACCACGCCCTCCGCGATCACGTCGCAGCGCATGATGCCACCGAAGATGTTAACGAGAATGCCCTTAACCTGCGGATCGGACGTAATGATCTTGAAGGCTTCGGTCACCTTGTCCTTGGTCGCGCCGCCGCCCACATCGAGGAAATTGGCCGGCTCCGAACCGCAGAGCTTGATGATGTCCATCGTCGCCATCGCGAGCCCGGCGCCGTTGACCATGCAGCCGATCTCGCCGTCGAGCGCGATATAGTTCAGGTCGAACCTGGAGGCCTGAAGCTCCTTCGGGTTCTCCTCCGACTCGTCGCGGAGCGCCAGAATCTCGGGGCGCCGGAACAGCGCGTTGGAATCGAAATTCATCTTCGCGTCGAGGCAGTGAATATCGCCCGCCTTGTTCACGATCAGCGGATTGATCTCCAGAAGCGAGCAGTCCTTGTCCGTGAAGAGCCGATAGAGCTGGCCGATCAGGTTCACGCACTGCTTCACCGCCTTGCCCTGGAGCCCGAGGGCGAACGCGACGCGGCGGCCATGAAACGGCTGCACCCCGGACGCCGGATCGACGGAAAAGGTCAGGATCTTCTCCGGCGTCTCCGCCGCCACCTTCTCGATATCCATGCCGCCTTCGGTCGAGACGATGAAGGAGACGCGCGAGGTCTCCCGGTCGACCAGCAGAGCCAGATAAAGTTCGCGGGCGATATCCGAGCCGTCCTCGATATAGACGCGGTTCACCTCTTTCCCCGCCGGGCCGGTCTGGTGGGTGACGAGCGTCCGGCCGAGCATCTTCTCGGCCTCGTCCGCCGCCTCCCCCACGGAGCGCGCCAGCCGGACGCCGCCACCCTCGCCCGCCGAGGCCTCCTTGAACTTGCCCTTGCCGCGGCCGCCCGCGTGGATCTGCGCCTTGACCACCCATATCGGCCCATCCAGCGCGCCGGCCTGCGACTTCGCCTCTTCCGCGCGCGTCACGACGCGACCGTCGGAAACCGGCGCGCCGTATTCCTTCAGAAGATGCTTTGCCTGATATTCATGGATGTTCATGGGGTTCGGTCCGTCGTCAGATCATCGACCCCGCGGGGCCAGGTTTATGTCGAGGCGCGCGCGGCGCCTGACGCTCGGTTGCGAATAGTCCTCAGCGCCGGATTCTGCAACGCATATGGGCGGCGCCGCCTCTTAACCACCCAAAAGGGTGGGCTGCGAGATGGTTTTCATTCAAAAGTTTCGGGTCTGAGCCGGCCGGGCGGCCCGCCCATCGCCGCGACTCGAGACAGGACGGGCCGGCCGCGCCCAGTGGCGGAATCGCCTCCGGGAGCGGTCGGCCCGTCCTCATCCGTTCAGGTCCGGGGCCCGCCAGGCGCGTCTTACGCCAGCGAGCCGTCGATCTCCTTGCACGCGGCGACAAGCCCTTTCACCGCATCGACGGAGTTGTCGAACATCGTCTGCTCGTCCTTGTTGAGCTTGATCTCGATCACCTTCTCGACGCCGCCCGCGCCGATCACGGTCGGAACGCCGACATAGAACCCGTCCAGCCCATATGCGCCCTCGACATACGCGGCGCACGGCAGAACGCGCTTCTGGTCCTTGAGATAGGCTTCGGCCATCTCGATCGCGGACGCCGCCGGCGCGTAGAACGCGGAGCCGGTCTTCAGCAGGCCGACGATCTCGGCGCCGCCGTCGCGGGTGCGCTGGACGATCGTGTCGATCCGATCCTGCGTCGTCCACTCCATCTTCACCAGGTCGGGCAGCGGAATCCCGCCGACGGTCGAATAGCGCGGGAGCGGCACCATCGAATCGCCATGGCCGCCCAGAACGAACGCGTTCACATCCCGCACCGAAACGCCGAACTCCTCGGCGAGGAAATACCGGAACCGCGCGCTGTCGAGCACCCCCGCCATGCCGCAGACCTTGTTCCGCGGCAGGCCCGAGAACTCCCGGAGCGCCCAGACCATGGCGTCGAGCGGGTTGGTGATGCAGATGACGAAGGCGTCCGGCGCATGCTCGGCGATGCCTTCGCCGACCGCCTTCATCACCTTCAGATTGATGCCGAGCAGGTCGTCGCGGCTCATGCCGGGCTTGCGCGGCACGCCGGCGGTGACGATGCACACGTCGGCGCCGGCGAGGTCGGCGTAATCCGTTGTGCCCGAAAACGCGGCGTCGAACTTTCCGATCGGGCTGGATTCGGCCAGGTCGAGGGCCTTTCCTTGCGGTGTGCCGTCGGCGATGTCGAACAGGACGACGTCGCCCAGCTCCTTCAGCCCGGCGAGATGGGCGAGCGTGCCGCCGATCTGACCGGCGCCGATCAACGCGATCTTGGGTCGTGACATAGGAAGCGCCTTTCGTAGCTCGTTTCTAAGGTCGCGAGGGGGGATACTCCTTGCCCGCCACGCTCGCAAGAGCGGCGAGTCTCCGGAGCGGAGGGCGCGGGCGCGCGGCTGTTGCGAAGTATCCCGCGTCAGCGCGCGCCGCATCTGCTATGATCGCCGGAGACATACCGCCGTTCGACGAAGGAGACCGCCTCATGCGCACATCCATTCTCGCCGCCGCCGCCGCGTCCGTCCTCTTCGGCGCGCTGGCGGTCAACGCGGTCGCGGAGGACCGCGTGCTCACCCTGCCGGAAAATTATCAGACCACATTCGAAAAATATCTGATCGCCGACCGGATGCTGAACGAGGATCAGGTGATCGCGGTCTACGCCGACGCGAAGACGCGCGCCGCCGCGCGGGCGGGCGAGCCCATACCGGATGGGACGGTCATCGTCGCGGAGCTTTACAAGGCGAAGCTCGATGAGGATGGCGAGGTCGCCGAGAGCCTGATCGGGCGGCGCATCCCCGAAAAGCTCGCCGCGATCGTGACCATGGAGCGCAGGGCCGAATGGGCGGAGCAATATCCGGACGATCTGAAAGTCGGCGGCTGGGAGTTCGAGGTGTTCAGCCCCACGGGGGAGAATCTCGGCAAGGACACCACCGCCTGCCGCGAATGCCATCAGCCGCTCGCCGACAGCGAATTCCTTTACACCTACGACCTGATGGCCGGCGCAAACTGAGCGGGGCCGCCGGCGCGGCCGGCGGAAATTGCGCGCCGCGCCGTTTCCGTCTATGCGGTGCGCCTCGCCAGACGCCGTTAGGGAGACCGCCTTGCCCGCCACGCCACGCCCCCGCCGCTCCGTCCTCTACATGCCGGGCAGCCGCGCCCGGGCGCTAGAAAAAGCGCGCACGCTGCCGGCGGATGCGCTGATCCTCGATCTCGAGGACGCGGTGACGCCGGACGAGAAGGAGAACGCGCGCGCGCTCGTGGTCGAGGCGCTGGCCGCGGGCGGCTACGGCGCGCGGGAGCTGATCGTCCGGATCAACGGGCTGGACACGCCATGGGGCGCGGCCGACCTCGCGGCGGCGGCGAAAGCGGGGCCGGATGCGATCCTGATCCCGAAGGTCGAGAGCCCGGAGATGATCGAGGCCGTCGCCGCCGGAATGGGCGCGGCCCCGGCCCGCACCGCGATCTGGGCGATGATGGAGACGCCGAAGGGCGTGCTGAACGCCGCCGCGATCGCCGGGGCGCATCCGCGCCTCGCCGGATTCGTGATGGGAACGAACGACCTCGTGAAGGAGCTGCGCGCCAGCCACGCGCCCGGCCGCGCGCCGGTCGCGGTCTCGCTCGGGCTTTGCCTGCTCGCGGCGCGGGCGGAGGGGCTCGTCGCGCTCGACGGGGTCTGCAACGCCTTTCGCGACGACGCGCTCCTGCGCGCCGAATGCGAAGACGGCCGCGCGCTGGGGTTCGATGGCAAGACGCTGATCCATCCGGGCCAGATCGCCATCGCCAACGAGATCTTCGGCCCGTCGGCGGAGGCGCTGGCCGAAGCGGAGGCGCAGCTTGCGGCCCATGAAGCGGTCGTGGCCGAGGGCGGAGGCGTCGCCGTCGTCAACGGCCGCATCGTCGAGAACCTGCATGTGGAGACTGCGAAACGCCTGCTCGCGGAGGCCGAGGCGATCCGGAATCTGGAAAGCCAGTCCGGCTGACGCCGTGAGTCCTTATGTTTTCAACGGGAGTGACGCATGGTGATCCTGGCTTGCGGCGTCGCGCTTTGGTCCGCCGCCCATTTCCTGCCCTCGGCGGCGCCCGAGGCCCGCGCGAAGGCGATCGCCATGGCCGGGCGGCGCCCCTACCGCGGCGCGTTCTCGGCCGTCGTCGCGCTTTCGCTCGCGCTGATGGTCTGGGGATATCGCAGCGCGGACTTCACTCCCGTCTACCAGCCGCCCATCTGGGGCGTTCATGTCAACAACCTCCTGATGCTCTTCGCGGTCTATCTTGTCGGCGTCGGCGGGATGAAGGGCCGGCTCGCGACGAAGCTGCGGCACCCGATGCTCACCGGAGTCCTTGTCTGGTCCGCGGCGCATCTTCTGGCCAATGGCGACCAGGCCTCGATTCTCCTCTTCGGCGGCATGGGCCTCTGGGCGGCGGGGATGATGTGGATGATCAACCGGCGCGACGGCGCCTGGACGCCGCCGGAAGCGGGCGGGCTCGGGGCCGAGATCAAGCTGATCTTCATCACGGTCGCCATTTACAGCGTCATTGTCTTCACGCATGGATGGCTGCTCGGCGTCAATCCTTTCCCGGTGTGAAACCATGCTCGCCTACCGCTTGCTGACCGAAGACGACACATCCGCGTTCTGCCACAAGGTGACCGCCGCGCTGGCCGCCGGCTGGTCGCTGCAGGGCCCGCCCGTCTACGGCTTCGACGCCGCGCGCGGCGTCATGCGCTGCGGTCAGGCCGTGGTGAAGGAGGTGGACGGCGCCTACGATCCGGAAAAGAAGCTCGGCGCGCTCTGAACGGCTTGCGTCCGGCGGCGTGGGGAGTAAGTTCGCGCCCGCAACAAAGAGGCGCGCGGTGAGCAGGACCAACCCGGCGAACAAGACCAATCCCGGAAACTTCTTCGAAGATTTCCGCGTCGGGCAGGTCATCGACCACGCGACGCCGCGCACCGTGACCGAAGGGGATCGGGCGCTCTACGGCGCGCTCTATCCCACGCGCTTCGCGCTGTCGTCCTCGGCCGCGTTCGCCGCCGCCGCCGGCCTCGCGCCCGCGCCGGTCGAGGAGCTGATCGGCTTTCACATCGCCTTCGGCAAGACCGTGCCGGACATCTCGCTGAACGCCGTCGCGAATCTCGGCTACGCGGAATGCCGGTTTCACCGGCCCGTGCGCCCCGGCGACACCATCTCCGCGCGCTCGGAGGTGATCGGGCTGAAGCAGAACTCCAACGGGAAGACCGGCGTCGTCTGGGTCCGCTCGACCGCGCGGAATCAACGCGACGAGATCGTGATCGACTGGGCGCGCTGGGTGATGGTGAGAAAGAACCGGCTCGAGGCCGACGCGCCCGCGACGGTGATTCCGAAACTGGCGGAGGCCGTGGCGCCGGCCGATCTGATCGTTCCGCCGGGGCTGGATTTCACCCGCTACGATTTCAGGGCGGCCGGCGAGCCGCATCGCTGGCGCGACTACGCCGTCGGCGAGAAGATCGATCATGTCGACGGCGCGACGCTGGAGGAGGCCGAGCACATGATGGCGACTCGGCTCTGGCAGAACACGGCGAAAGTGCACTTCAACGCCGAGGCCCGCGACGGCGCGCCGCGGCTGATCTATGGCGGCCATATCATCAGCCTCGCGCGCGCGCTCTCGTTCAACGGCCTGGCCAACGCGCAGCCGATCGCGGCGATCAACGCCGGCGCCCACGCCGCCCCCGCGCACGCGGGCGACACCATCTACGCATGGTCGGAAGTGCTTGAAAAAGCAGAGATCGACGCGCCCGGCGTCGGCGCGCTTCGCCTCCGCCTCGTCGCCGTCAAGGGGCGGGATCCGGACATGACGCTGCGGACCGAAGACGGGGCCTACGCGCCCGGAGTTCTGCTGAATCTGGACTACTGGACGTTCTGCCCGACGTAAGCCGGGAACAAGGATCACCGGCGGCGCGCCCTGTTTGATCAAATTGATCAAAAAACCGGGATGCCGCCTTTGCGCTGGCCGCGATTGTCTCGTAATGTCCGGGCAGCCACATCTCTGGCGGGGCCCGGCGCGCGAGCCGCGGCGGAATCTAGGGGGAGCCGACATGGCGAGCACAACCGGGGGCAAACGCCCACTTTCACCGCATCTTACGATATATCGACCCCAGATCTCTTCGGTCATGTCCATCTTTCACCGCGCGACGGGCTGCTTCATGGCGCTCACGGTCACGCTGATCGTCTGGTGGTTTCTCGCCGCCGCGGCGGGACCCGACTATTTCGCCTGCGCGGAAGGCTTTCTGACGAGCTGGCTCGGCATTCTGATCATGGTCGCCTCCGCCGCCACATTCTCCTACCATCTGATGAACGGGATCAGGCATCTCTGGTGGGATATCGGCAACGGCTTCGAACTGCGCGAGATGGCCGTCACCGGCGTCATCGCTCTGATCGGCGCCGGCGTGCTGACCCTGATCATTCTTTTCGTCGCGATGTGAGGGCGCCATGAGCTATCTGACAGACCGCAAGCGCGCCACCGGCCTCGGCTCCGCCAAGGACGGGACCGGGCATTGGTGGACGCAGCGCATAACCGCCGTCGCGCTCATCCCGCTGGGGCTGCTGTTCGTCTTTCCGTTCGTCGGCGCGCTCGGCCGCGGACACGACGCGATGATCGCGCTCTACTCCCAGCCTTATCACGCGATCATCGCGGGGCTTTTCATCATCGTCGCCACCACGCATCTCCGGCTCGGCGTGCAGGTCGTGGCCGAGGATTACATGCATGGCTGGCAGCGCAACGCCGTGCTCATCGCGAATACGCTTCTGTGCATGTTTCTCGGCTTCGCCGGGCTTTTCGCTGTCGCGAAAATCGCTTTCGCAGGCTGACGATCCGCCGGGCCCGCATGCGGGCCGGCGGGTGAATTGAGGGATCTGGACCATGGCCGCTTACGAATTCATCGATCACGAATATGACGTCGTCGTCGTCGGCGCCGGCGGCGCCGGGCTTCGGGCGACGCTCGGCATGGCCGAACAGGGGCTGAAAACCGCCTGCGTCACCAAGGTCTTCCCGACACGCTCGCACACCGTCGCGGCGCAGGGCGGCATCGCCGCCTCGCTGTCGAACATGGGGCCGGACCATTGGCAGTGGCACATGTACGACACGATCAAGGGCTCCGACTGGCTGGGCGACACCGACGCCATGGAGTATCTCGTGCGTCACGCGCCGAAGGCGGTCTACGAGCTCGAGCATTACGGCGTGCCCTTCTCGCGCACCGAGGACGGGCGGATCTACCAGCGCCCCTTCGGCGGCCACATGACCGAATTCGGCGACGGGCCGCCGGTGCAGCGCACCTGCGCCGCCGCCGACCGGACCGGCCACGCCATCCTTCACACGCTGTATGGCCAGAGCCTGAAGAACAACGCGGAATTCTACATCGAATATTTCGCGATCGACCTGATCATGACCGAGGACGGCGTCTGCCAGGGCGTCGTCGCCTGGAAGCTGGACGACGGAACGTTCCACCGCTTCAACGCGAAGATGGTGGTGCTGGCGACGGGCGGCTACGGGCGCACTTATTTCTCCGCCACCAGCGCGCACACCTGCACCGGCGACGGCGGCGGCATGGCCGCGCGGCAGGGACTCCCCCTCCAGGACATGGAGTTCGTGCAGTTCCACCCCACCGGCATCTACGGCGCCGGGTGCCTCATCACCGAGGGCGCGCGCGGCGAAGGCGGCTATCTGGTCAACTCGGAAGGCGAGCGGTTCATGGAGCGCTACGCGCCCTCCGCCAAGGACCTCGCGAGCCGCGATGTCGTCTCCCGCTGCATGACGATAGAAATTCGCGAAGGGCGGGGCGTCGGCCCGAACAAGGACCATCTTCATCTCTATCTCAACCACCTGCCGCCCGAGACGCTGCATGAGCGCCTTCCCGGCATTTCCGAGAGCGCGCGGATCTTCGCCGGGGTGGACGTCAACAAGGAGCCGATTCCGGTTCTGCCGACGGCGCATTACAACATGGGCGGCATCCCGACGAACTATCACGGCGAGGTTCTGAACCCGACCGCGGACGATCCCGACCGGATCCAGCCCGGGCTCATGGCGGTCGGCGAGGCGGGCTGCGCCTCGGTCCACGGCGCCAATCGACTCGGCTCCAACTCGCTGATCGACCTCGTGGTCTTCGGCCGCGCCGCCGCGATCCGCGCCGGCGAGATCGTGGATCCGAACGAGCCGAACCGCCCGCTCAACACGGCGTCCGTGGAAAAGGCGATGGATCGTTTCGACGGGATCCGCCACGCGAAGGGCGCGGTTCCAACCGCCGACCTCCGGGGCAAGATGCAACGCGCCATGCAGCGGGACGCCGCCGTCTTCCGCACCGAGGAGACCTTGAAGGAAGGCTGCGCCGCGATGAGCGAGATCTATGGCGAGATCAAGGATCTGCACGTCACCGACCAGACGACGGTCTGGAACACGGACCTGATGGAGACGCTGGAGCTAACCAATCTCGTGGCGAACGCGATGGCGACCATCTACGGCGCCGAAGCGCGCAAGGAGAGCCGCGGCGCCCACGCGCGCGAGGATTTCCCCGACCGGGACGACGAGAACTGGCGCAAGCACACGCTCGCCACGGTCGACACGGAGACCGGAAACGTGAACCTCAGCTACCGCCCGGTTCATGTGGATCCGCTCACCCCTGAGGCGGAAGGCGGCATTGACCTGAAAAGGATCGTGCCGAAGGTGCGCGTATACTAGGCCCGGCCAAGCCGGGCGGAACGACAAGGCCCGCGCCGTTCGCCGATGAGGCCGCGGCGCGAGGAAGAGAAGACGCCGAGGCCGTGGACGAATAGCCCCCGGCAGACGCGAACGCATTGAAAGGTTCGGGACGACATGGCCGAGTTCACGCTACCGAAAAACTCGAAAATCACCAAAGGCAAGACCTGGCCGAAGCCGGAAGGCGCGACCAATATCCGGACATTCCGCATCTATCGCTGGAACGAGGAATCCGGAGACCTCCCGCGGATCGACACGTATTTCGTCGATATGGACACCTGCGGGCCGATGATTCTGGACGCGCTGATCAAGATCAAGAGCGAGATCGATCCCACCCTCTCCTTCCGCCGCTCCTGCCGGGAAGGGATCTGCGGGTCCTGCGCGATGAATATCGACGGGATCAACACCCTCGCCTGCATCTACGGCCTCGACGAGGTCAAGGGCGACGTGAAGATCTATCCGCTGCCGCATCTGGAGGTGGTGAAGGATCTCATCCCCGACCTCACGCATTTCTACGCGCAGCACGCCGCGATCCAGCCCTGGCTGGAGACGAAGACGAACCGCCCGGAAAAGGAATGGCGCCAGTCGATCGAGGACCGGAAGAAGCTGGACGGGCTCTATGAATGCGTGATGTGCGCCTGCTGCTCGACGGCCTGCCCGAGCTACTGGTGGCAGGGTGACCGTTATCTCGGCCCGGCGGCGCTGCTTCACGCCTATCGCTGGCTGAGCGACAGCCGCGACGAAGCGACCCCGGAACGGCTCGACTTCCTCGAGGATCCGTTCCGCCTCTACCGTTGCCACACGATCATGAACTGCACCAAGACCTGCCCGAAGGGGCTGAATCCCGCCAAGGCGATCGGCGAGATCAAGAGGATGATGATCGAACGGCAACTCTGAGCTGGCGGGCGTCGTCTTCAGCAGCGCGCGCCGCGCGCTGCTTCGCCCGCACATGCTCACGCCAGAAGGCGAACACGCCCGCGCCGATGACGATGGCGCCGCCGGCGATGGTCCAGGGAGAGATGACCTCACTGAAGACGGTCACGCCGATAAACGACGAGAACACGGTCTGAAAATACGCGAAAGGCTGGATCGCGGAGGCCTCGGCCGCTTCAAACGCGCGGATCAGCAGGTAATGACCGATCATCCCCGTGCAGCAGAGCGCCGCCATCATCAGGATCTCGATCGGCGTCATCGACGACCAGAACCATGGGCCGATCAGCGTCACCACCACAGCGCCGCAAACGCCAGTGTAATAGAAGCTCGTGATCGCCGCATCCGTCCGCGCGACGCGGCGCGTCGCGATGCCGTAGAGCGCGAACATCACCATCCCCACGAGCGCGACGCCCATCTCGTAGCTGATCGCCTCCGAGCCTGGCCGGATTATCAGCAACATGCCGAGAAATCCGGTTCCGATCGCGGTCCAACGGCGCCAGCCGATCTTTTCTCCGAGCAGAGGCCCTGAAAGCGCGACGACCAGCAGCGGCCCGAAGGCGAAGATCGCATGGCTCCGGGCCAGCCCGAGAATGTCGAACGCCAGGATCGCGATGCAGATCTCGAGCGCCAGCGTCACCCCGCGAAAGATCTGCAGCGCCGGCTGCCCGCTTCTCATCCCGTTCCGGAACCCTGTCCGCCAGAGCAGGATCAGACAGACCCCGCCGAAGGCCCAATAACGCCACATGGTGATGAAGATCGGCGAATGCTCCGCCGCCAGCGCCTTGGAAAGGCCGTCCTGAAGCGCGAAGATGACGGTCGTCGCCAGCATGAAGACGACGCCGCGAATATTATTGTTTTCCAAAGCAGCCATGCGCCGCCTATGCAGCGTTCCTCCAGTATGGGCAACGGCGTTTTTTGCAGATCAGGTATCCGCTTTTGCGGATCAGGTCTCCACGTCGGACGCCTCGTCGAAGCCGACGAAGAACCGGTTCCAGGTCGGGCTGATCATCACCTCGTTGAAACAGACATGCGCCGGCGCCTCCGCGATAAACCGGACCGTCGCGCCGAGATCCTCCGCTTGCAGCATCCGCGCCATGTCCGCCTCGCTCGGCGGCGTCGGACGGTCGCGCATGATCGGCGTCGCCACTTCGCCCGGCATCAGCGCGGTGCATCTGATTCCGTGCGCGCATTCCTCGATATTGATGGCGTGAGAGAGAGCGACGACCGCATGTTTCGACGCGGTGTACGCCGGCCCGGTCAGCCGCGAGATGTGCCGGCCGGCCCAGGACGAGGTCAGGATCAACGTGCCGCCCCCGGCGGCGCGCATTCCCGGCAGCACCGCGAGAACGCAATTCATCACGCCGTTCAGGTTGAGGTCGACGACCTGCGCGAAATCCCGCGCGCTGACGGCGGCGAGGGCGCGGTTCGGTATGTTCCGGCCGGCGTTGGCGACGAGGATATCCACCCCGCCCCGCGCCGAGGCGATCGCCTCGACCACGGCCTGCGCCGCGTCGGCGTCCACGACATCGAGCGGGGCCGCCTCCGCCGCGCCCCCCGCGGCGGCGATCTCGTCGACGACGCGGCCGAGCGCGTCCGCGCGCCGCCCCGAGACGACGACATGCGCGCCCGCCGCCGCCAGCGCCCTGGCGGCGGCTTCGCCGATCCCGCTACCGCCGCCGGTGATCCATGCGGTCTTGCCTTCGAGCATAGCCAAGGTCCGATCTCCTTCTTTTCATTCCCGCACCCTGCCCCGGCGCGGCCCGCCCCTCAAGCCGGGCGGCGCCCGAAAACGACGAAGGCCCCGTCGCCGGGGCCTTCGCTGATCTTTTCAGAGGCGCGCGCGCCGATCAGTCGGCGTGCTGCTCGCGCTTGATCTCTTCGCCGGTCGTCTGATCGACGACCTTCATCGAGAGGCGCACCTTGCCGCGATCATCGAAGCCCATCAGCTTGACCCAGACCTCCTGACCTTCCTTGACCAGCTCCTTCGGGTTGGAGCCGCGCTCGTAGGTCATCTGGCTGACATGGACGAGCCCGTCCCGCTTGCCGAAGAAGTTCACGAAGGCGCCGAAATCCATGATCTTCACGACCTTGCCGCGATAGATCCGGCCCTCCTCGGGCTCCGCGACGATCGAGTTGATCAGCTCGCGCGCCTTGTCGATGCACGCCGCATCGGCGGAGGCGATCTTGATGATGCCCTCGTCGTTGATATCGACCTTGGCGCCCGATTCCTCGACGATGGAGCGGATCACCTTGCCGCCCGAGCCGATCACTTCCCGGATCTTGTCCGGATTGATCTGCATCGTCTCGATCCGCGGCGCATGCGCGGAGAACTCCGACCGCCCGGCCGACAGCGCCTTGCTCATCTCGCCGAGAATATGCTTGCGGCCCGATTTCGCCTGAGCGAGCGCGACGCGCATGATCTCCTCGGTGATCCCTGCGACCTTGATGTCCATCTGCAGCGAGGTGACGCCGGATTCGGTGCCCGCGACCTTGAAGTCCATGTCGCCGAGATGGTCCTCGTCGCCAAGAATATCCGTCAGCACCGCGAACTGGCCGTCATCCTGCAGGATCAGCCCCATCGCGACGCCCGCGACCGGCGCCTTCAACGGGACGCCCGCGTCCATCATCGAGAGCGACGCGCCGCAGACGCTGGCCATCGAGGACGAGCCGTTCGACTCGGTGATCTCCGAGACGATGCGGATCGTGTAGGGGAACTCCGTCGCCGGCGGCAGAACCGCCTGGAGCGCGCGCCAGGCGAGCTTGCCATGCCCGATCTCGCGGCGGCCCGGGCCCATCATCCGCCCCGCTTCGCCGACCGAATACGGCGGGAAGTTGTAGTGCAGCATGAAGTTGCTGCGATACATGCCTTCCAGCGCGTCGATCATCTGCTCATCGTCGCCGGTGCCGAGCGTGGTCACGACCAGCGCCTGCGTCTCGCCGCGGGTGAAAAGCGCCGAGCCATGCGTGCGGTTGAGAATGCCGACCTCGGAGACGATCGGACGCACGGTGACGAGGTCGCGCCCGTCGATCCGCTTGCCGGTCTTGATGATGTCGCCGCGAACCACTTCGGCCTCGAGATCCTTGAAGAGCCCCTTGGCCGCGATCTCGGCCTCCTCCTCGGAGAGCCCGGCCTTGATCGTCTCGCGCGCGGCGGCGACGGCGGCCTGCCGTTCCTGCTTGTCGGTGATCGCGAAGGCGGCGCGCATCGCCGCCTCGCCAAGATCCTTCACCTTCGCGTAGAGCGCCGAATTGTCGGCCGGAACGAAGTCATAGGGCTCCTTGGCGCACTCCTCGGCGAGGGAGATGATCATGTCGATCACCGGCTGCATCGCCTTGTGCCCGAAGGTGACGGCGCCGAGCATCTCCTCTTCGGAAAGCTCGCTGGCCTCCGATTCGACCATCATCACCGCGCTCTTGGTGCCGGCGAGAACCATGTTCAGCCGGCTATCCTTCGTCTCGTCCTGCTTCGGGTTCTGCATGTATTCGCCATCGGCGTTGAAGCCGACGCGCACACAGCCGATCGGGCCGCGGAACGGCGCGCCGGAGATCGTCAGCGCCGCGGAGGCGGCGATCATCGCCACCACGTCCGGGTCATTCTCCAGATCATGGGAAAGCACGGTGCAGATCACCTGCGTCTCATGCTTGAAGCCCGGCACGAAAAGCGGCCGAATCGGCCGGTCGATCAGGCGGGAGGTCAGCGTCTCCTTCTCCGTCGGGCGCGCCTCGCGCTTGAAGAAGCCGCCGGGGATCTTGCCCGCAGCGTAGTATTTTTCCTGATAATGAACGGTCAGGGGAAAGAAATCCAAGCCGGGCTTGGGCTTCTTTTCAAAGACCACCGCGGCGAGGACCGAGGTCTCGCCCAGGGTGGCGACCACCGCGCCATCCGCCTGGCGAGCGATCTTGCCCGTCTCCAGCGTCAGCGTCTCGCCGCCCCACTCGATGGATTTTTTCGTGATATCGAACATGCGTATCCCTTTCGGACGGTCGGCGCCCCCTTGGGCGCGTTCCGCGTTGCGGCCTCATATGGGCCATGGCTCCCTGAAATGATGATGCGCGGCGCCGGGGGCCGAAGACAGCGCGCTCGTGACTATTCCCTGACATTGCGCGCCCCGCCGCGGCGGGGCGCGCCGCGCCGAAATCTCTGCCGGAAAAATGGAAAAGCGCGCCGCAGCGGCGCGCTTCAACCTTCCGCCTTCAGCGGCGAATTCCGAGCTTCTTGATCAGACTGAGATACCGCTCCTCGTCTTTCGATCGGGCGTAATCCAGCAACTTCCTGCGCCGGCTGACCATCTTGAGCAGGCCGCGGCGGCTGTGGTTGTCTTTCTTGTTGGTCCGGAAATGCTCCGTCAGCGCGGCGATCCGATGCGTGAGAATCGCGACCTGCACCTCGGGCGAGCCGGTGTCGCCTTCCTTGATTGCATATTCCTTGACGAGCGCGGCTTTCCGCTCCGGTGTAATCGACATCGGGGTCTCCTTGAGAGAATGGCCCTTGCGGGCGGTTTTCCCGATCCGCCCGGCCGTCACCGGGATGTCGTCCAGCGAGGTCGAAGCGGTCGGCTTCAGAAGCGCGGCTTATGGCGCCTTTCGGCGGAAATTGAAAGAGGGGCCGTTCCGCGCCGGCGCCGAGGGTCAGGAGAAGCGAAAGACCCGGCGGATTTTCGTCTCCCCCCCCTCGCACCCGAGGATGGCGACCGGAACGCCGGCGGCCGCCGCCCAGTAAACCGGAGCATCGAGGAGCGGAGCGGCGCTTCCATCGCCGGCGGAGAGCCGCGCCGCCGCCTCGGGGCCGACCTCCACGCAAGGCGCGCCCGCGAGCCCCGCCGAGACCGGAAGAAGGCGCGCCGATGCGGCCGGGTCGCCGCGAAACCCTTCGAGCGCCTCGAGCCCGACCGCGTCCGCCAGAGAAAACCCGCCGGACGCAACGCGCCGAAGCGCGGTCACATGGGCGCGGGTTCCGAGCGCCTCGCCAAGATCGCGCGCCACCGCGCGGACATAGCCGCCCTTGCCGCACACCATCTCGAAAACCGCATGGTCGGCGTCCGGCGCGTCGACGAGAGAGAGCGTCTCGATAAAAATCGGGCGCGCCGCCAGCGCGACGTCTTCGCCTCGTCGCGCCAGATCATAGGCGCGCGCCCCGGAGACCTTGATCGCGGAGAACATCGGCGGAGTCTGCATCACGTCGCCGATGAATTCGGGCAGGACCGCGAGGATATCGTCGACCCCGGGTCTGTGGGCCGAGCGCGCGAAGACCTCGCCCTCGCGGTCGTCGGTCGTCGTCGCCTCGCCCCAGCGGAGCGTGAAACGGTAGGTCTTCAATCCTTCCTGCGCATAGGGAACCGTCTTGGTCGCCTCGCCGAGCGCGACGGCGAGCAGCCCCGTCGCCAACGGATCGAGCGTGCCGGCGTGCCCAGCTTTCTGCGCATCGAACGCCCAGCGCGCCCGACCGACGACCTGCGTCGAGGTCACGCCTTCGGGCTTGTCCACGATCAGCCAGCCATCGATCGCCTGTCCGCGCTTCCGCCGCGCCATATCGGCCCTCCGTTCGGAAAGAAAACCCGGCATGAGGCCGGGGGCGTCCTATTCCAGATACGCCCGATCAGGACAAGAAGCCGCCATGGCGCTTCGCGCCGCCGCGCCGGATGGAGGATCAGTCCTCCCGCTCGTCTCCGGCGTCCAGGTCGCGACGCACGCGCGGGTCATTCAGAAGCCGGCGGGTTTCATCGAAATGGTCAAAGACGTCATCGAGCCGGAACCGGAGATCCGGCGTGAACTTGAGCTGCGTCTCCCTGCCGACAATCCGCCTCAACTCGCCCTTCGCGCGCGCCAGCGCCTTCACCGTCGCCTGCCCGTTCGCGCCGCCGAGCGGCATCACATACGCGGTCGCGATCTTCAGATCCGGCGAAAGCCGCACTTCGGTCACCGTGATCGACGCGCCGTCCAGCTCCGGCTCGTGGGTCTCGCCCCGGATCAGCGCGTCCGAAAGCGCGCGGCGCACGACCTCGCCGACCCTGAGCTGACGTTGCGAGGGTCCGGTCGCGCCGTCTCGTCTCTGTTTCGCCATACCGAGCCCTCCCGAACGCGAGAGAGCGGGCCTCGCCCGCTCTCTCTCATACATGCACCGTCGTCAGAGATCAGAGCGTGCGCTCGATCGTCTCCGTCTCGAAAATCTCGATCACATCGCCTTCCCGGATGTCCTCGTAATTCTCGAAGGCCATGCCGCACTCCTGGCTCACCTGCACCTCTTTCACTTCATCCTTGAAGCGCTTGAGGGTCTTCAGCTTGCCGGTGTGGATCACCACATCGTCGCGCAGCAGGCGCACGCCGGCGGAACGCCGCGCGACGCCTTCGGTGACGATACAGCCCGCGACCTTGCCCGTGCCGGTGATCTTGAACACCTCCTTGATCGTCGCGTAGCCGATGAAGGTCTCCCGCACCTCGTCCGAGAGAAGCCCCGAAGCCGCGGCCTTTATGTCATCCACAAGGTTGTAGATGATCGAGTAGTAGCGGATTTCGACGCCCTTCTGTTGCGCCGCGCTCCGCGCCTGCGCGTTGGCCCGCACGTTGAAGCCGATGATCGGCGCGCCCGAAGCCTCGGCCAGCGTGACGTCGGATTCGGTGATCGCGCCGACGCCGGAATGCAGCACCCGCACCCGGACCTCTTCGTTGCCGAGTTTGTCCATCGCCTGGGCGATCGCCTCGGCCGACCCCTGCACGTCGGCCTTGACGACGATCGGCAGCTCGGACATCGCCTCGCCCGCCTTGGCCTGCGCCAGAAGCTGGTCCAGCGTCACGCCGGAGCCGATATTGCCCTGGAGCTCGCGCGCCTTGCGCTGGCGGTAATCCGCGATCTCCCGCGCCTCGGTCTCTCCCGAGACGACGTTCAGAACGTCGCCCGCCTGCGGCGTGCCGTTGAGGCCGAGAACCTCGACCGGGACCGAGGGGCCGGCTTCCTTCACGCGGTGGCCATTGCTGTCGATCAGCGCGCGCACCTTGCCCCATTGTTCGCCGACGACGAAGATATCGCCGCGGCGGAGCGTGCCCCGCTGCACCAGCACCGTCGCCACCGGGCCGCGCCCGACATCGAGCTGCGCTTCGATCACCGCGCCTTCGGCGGCGCGATCCGGGTTCGCCTTCAGATCCAGAAGTTCCGCCTGAAGCACGATGGTCTCGACCAGCTTGTCGAGCCCGGTTCCCTTCAGCGCGGACACCTCGACATCGAGAACGTCGCCCGACATCTCCTCCACGATGACGTTGTGCCGAAGGAGGTCGGTCCGGACCTTCTGCGGATCCGCCGCGGGAAGGTCGATCTTGTTGATCGCCACGATGATCGGCGCGTTGGCCGCCTTGGCGTGGTTGATCGCCTCCACCGTCTGCGGCATCACCGCGTCATCCGCCGCCACGACCAGCACCACGATATCGGTGACATGCGCGCCCCGGGCGCGCATCGAGGTGAAGGCGGCGTGACCCGGCGTATCGAGGAAGGTGATCTTCTGCCCACCCTCCGTCGTGATCTGATAGGCGCCGATATGCTGGGTGATTCCGCCGGCTTCGCCGGTGGCCACGTTGGTCTTGCGCAGCGCGTCGAGCACGGACGTCTTGCCGTGATCGACATGGCCCATCACCGTCACCACAGGGGCGCGCGGCTGCAGGGCGTCTTCATCGTCATCATCGCTGGTGATCGCCGTCTCCACGTCGGATTCCGAAACACGGATCACCTTGTGGCCGAACTCGCTGACGATCAACTCGGCCGTGTCCGCGTCGATCGACTGGTTTTGCGTCGCCATCACGCCGTTCGCCATCAGCGCCTTGATCACGTCCGCGACCCGCTCCGCCATGCGGTTGGCGAGTTCCTGCACCGTGATGATGTCCGGGATCGTCACATCGCGGACCACCTTTTCACGTTCGCCGCCGCCGCCGCTCTTGCGCTTGCCGCGCTCCTGCCGGCGACGCATCGCCGCCAGGCTGCGCTGACGGCCCTGTTCGTTGTCGCCGGTCGCCTGCGCGATCGTGAGCTTGCCGGACCGGCGCCGATCGCCGCCGACGCGGGGCGTGCGGGCGGGGGTGGGCTGCTGGCGTTTCGCGTCGCCTCCGGGCGCGCCCGGAGTCGCGCGCCGCCTGCCGCCGCGATCGTCTTCGGGCGGCGGTCCGGACGGGTCCGGCGCGCTGCTCGATTCCGTGCGCGCGGCCGCAGCCGCGGCGCGCGCCTTGGCCGCCTCTTCCGCCTTCTGGCGCTCAAGCCGCTCGGCTTCCTCACGCTCGCGGCGAATCGCTTCCTCTTCCTCGCGGCGGCGCGCCTCCTCCAGCTCGGCGCGGCGAGCTTCCCGCTCTTCCTCGCGCCGACGCGCCTCTTCAGCCTCGCGCTCACGGCGCGCGCCTTCGTCCGCCTTGGCGGCCTGCAGCGCCTTGATCCGGCGCTCGTACTCTTCCTTGGACAGCGTCTTCAGCATCGCCGGTTTCTCGCCGCGCCCACGGACGCCGGCGCGTTTCGGATCCGCGCCGCGACGAGGAGCGCCGACCGGCGCCCTCTCCGCCTTCGGCGCCGGCCGCGCGGCGGGCTTCGCCGCGGGTTTCGCCGGGCGGGGCTCTTCAACCGCAGGCTTGGCCGCCTTCGGCTTCACCGGGGCGGCCGCCGCTGGCGGCGTCTCCGGTTTCGTCTCCGCAGGCTTGGCTTCGGCGGGTTTCTCAGCGGGCTTGGCCTCGCTCGCCGCCGGCGCCGGCGCCGGCTTCGGCGCGGGCGCCGGCGTTGGCGTTGGCGTTGGCGAAGACTTCGCCTCTTCCGTCGCCGCCGGTTCAGGCGCGGCGGGCGGCTTCGCCGGCGCCGCCGCGGGAGCGGCGGGGGCGGGCTTCGGAGCGACGGTCGCCGCCGGCTTCGGCGCGGCGGCCGGCGCGGACGGCGCGCTCTTCGGCGCCGGCTCCGGCGCCTTAGGGGTCGCCGCCGCCGGCGGCGGGGCCGCTGGCGCAGGTTTCGGGGCCGCCGGTTTCGGGACGAGCGGCGTTACGCCGCCGCTCTGGCCCGCCACCACGACCCGCTTGCGTTTCTTTTCGACGACCACCGATTTCGTCCGGCCATGGCTGAAGCTCTGCCGCACACGGCTCGTCTCCGTGCCGCCGCCCCGCAGGCTGATCGTCCTGCCGCCCTTGCCGCTTTCGTCTTCGTTGTCGCTCATCAGACATCCATATCACTGGGCGGAGCCGTCCCCGCCCGTTTCATCTCGTATCCGTCCCGCAGCATAGCCTTGCGCGACGTTCCTTACCCCGACCGGCGGAAACCGTCCAGCCGACGCGCCTCCCGGACCACGCGATCGGTTGCGCCGCCTTCATCGAGCACGGCGTGTATCACCGAATCGCGGCCAAAGGCCAAACTCAACTCATCGCCTCGCAGCGTCTCGACCAGCGGCGTCGCCTTTCGGCCCGCCTGCTCGAGCGCCTTCGCCAGCGCGGCCAGCTTCCGGCGCCCGTCTTCCGCCCCGTCCGCCGCCGCCAGAAGCGCGCCAACCGGCCTTTTCTTGAGCCGCGCGCGCGCCTTTTCAAACCCCGTCACCGCCAGACCCGCCTTCCGGGCGAGGCCCAGCGCCTCGATCACCCGCGTCGCCAGAAGCGCCTCGAGGCGATCGGCCAGGTCCGCCGGCGCCTCCACCGGCTGGCGAAAGCCCCGCGAAAACAAGCGCTTCTTCACCGCCCGGTCGACCAGGTCCCGCTCCGCCGTAAGCCAGACGCCGCGACCAGGCAGCCGGCCCGCGAGATCGGGCGTCAACCGACCCTCCGGATCAAGGACGAAGCGGATCATCCGCTCCGTTCCCCCGCTATCGCCCGTGGCGATACAGCGCCGCTCCGGTTCGTCCCGATTCTTCAAGACGCCGCCCCGGGTCACCAGCCGGCTCCGTCCGGCGCTCAGCGCCGCGCGAAAAGCGCGTCCGCCGCTGAGGTCGGCTTCGGCGCGGGGGCTGGCGCCTCCTCTTCTTCAGCGACGCTTTCATAGACCACATCGTCGGCGTTGACGATGCCCAGCGCGACTCGCGCGTTCATCACCAGATATTGCGCCTCTTCCAGGCTGACGTCGAACTTCTCCAACAGCCCCTCATCCTTCACCCGCTTGCCGCCTATGGTCGACCAGCCGCCAGCCAGTTCCCAGTCCGCGCATTTCGCGAATTCGTCCAGCGTCTTTATGCCGTCTTCGGCCAGCGCCAGAACCATCTGCGGGCTGAGCCCGTCGAATTCGATCAACGCCTCTTCGACTCCGAGGCTCCGCGCGGTCTCCACCGCCTTGGCGTTCAGCTCTTCGAGGCTTTCGCGCGCGCGCGCCTGCAGCTCTTCGGCGGTCTCCTCGTCGAACCCTTCGATCGCCGTCAATTCGTCCAGCTCGACGAAAGCGACCTCCTCCAGCGTCGCGAACCCTTCGGAGACCAGAAGCTGCGCGACCATCTCATCGACGTTCATCGCGTCCTGGAACATCGCGGTGCGTTCCGTGAACTCGGCCTGGCGACGCTCGGATTCCTCCTGCTCGGTCATGATGTCGATGTCCCAGCCGGTCAGCTGCGAGGCGAGGCGCACATTTTGCCCGCGCCGCCCGATCGCCAGCGAGAGCTGTTCGTCCGGCACCACCACCTCGACGCGCCCGGCCTCCTCGTCCATCACCACCTTCGTCACCTCGGCGGGCTGGAGCGCGTTGACGAGGAAGGTCGCCCCGTCCTCGGTCCAGGGGATGATGTCGATCTTCTCGCCGTTCAGCTCCGAGACCACCGCCTGCACGCGGGAGCCCCGCATGCCGACGCAGGCGCCGACCGGATCGATGCCCGAATCATACGAGATCACGCCGATCTTGGCGCGCGAACCCGGATCGCGGGCCACCGCCTTGATCTCGATGACGCCGTCATAGATCTCCGGCACCTCCATCTTGAACAGCGCGGCCATGAACTCCGGCGCGGTGCGCGAGAGGAAGATCTGCGGCCCGCGGGCCTCCTCCTTCACCTCGCGGATATAGGAGCGCACCCGGTCTCCGGCGCGGAACGCCTCCCGCGCGATCAGCTGATCGCGGCGGATGATGCCTTCGCCCCGCCCAAGATCGACGATGACATTGCCGTATTCGACCCGGCGCACGACGCCGTTGATGATCTCGCCGACCCGGTCCTTGAACTCGTTGTAGGTCCGCTCGCGCTCCGCGTCGCGGACCTTCTGCACGATGACCTGCTTGGCGGTCTGCGCCGCGACCCGGCCGAAATCCATCGCCGGCAGCGGATCGGTCATGATCGAGCCGAGCTCGGCCTCCGGATTCTTCGCGTGGGCCTCCTCGAGGCTGATCTCGGTCGCGTGGTTTTCGACCTCCTCGACGACCTCGCGCGCCCGGAACATGGTCATCTCGCCGGATTTCCGGTCGATATGCGCGCGAATGTCCAGCTCCGCGCCGTAGCGCGAGCGCGCGGCCTTCCCGAGACTGTCCTCCATCGCCTCGATCACCAGCTCGGGGTCTATCAGCTTCTCCCGCGCGACCGCATCCGCGATCTGCAAAAGCTCAAGCCGGTTGGCGCTGACGGCGCTGTTGCTCATTTCAGGCGTCCTCTCGCTTGCCCGCGTCGCCTTTGCGCGCGGATCCATCAATTTCGTCATCGGAACCCTCCGGCTCCTCGCCCGGATCGAAACCCTGAGCCTTCCGCGCCTTCAGGCTCAGCGCGATCAGTTCGTCCGTCATCACAAGCTTGGCGTCGGCGAGCCATTCGAATTTCAGGCCGACGATTCCTTCCTCGATCTCGATCAGGATCTCGTCATCCTCGACGCCGCGCAATTCTCCCTTGAAGCGCTTCCGCCCGGCCACAAGCTCATCGGTCTCAAGCCGGGCCGTCCATCCGGCCCAGCGGTTGAAATCCTCGGGGCGCGTCAGCGGCCGGTCGATGCCGGGGGAGGAGACCTCCAGCGTGTATTCGCCCGAGATCGGGTCCTCGACGTCCAGAATCGCCGAGATCCTGCGCGACAACTGAGCGCAATCCTCAACCTCCATGCCGCCGTCCGGCCGTTCGGCCATGATCTGCAACATCGGGACGCGGCCGCTCATCAGCCGCACCCGCACGAGTTCGAACCCCATGTCGGCGACTGTCGGCGCGATGATGTCGGCGATTCGCCGATCCATCGGGGACTTGGCGAGCATGTCTGCCAAGAGTATCTCCTGAAACGCAAAAAGCGGGCCCCGCGGCCCGCTCCGTATCCGGTTCGACCCCCGTCCGCTAAAGCCGGGGACGCCGCTATTTGTCGGACATATAGCCCTGTGGCCGAAGATGCGCAAGGGCCTGCGCCCGTCCGACTTCACCGGCGGTCCGCCGCGGGGCCGGAGCGGGGCCGTAGCGCGAAAAGGCCAGGCGTCTCCGCCCGGCCCCCCAACCAGTCAGCGCGCCCGAATCAGATTGATTCGCGGATCCAGCTTTCGATCGCGGTTTTCGCCGCCGCGCCCACCTTGGTGGACGTCGCCTGCCCGTTCTTGAACAGGATCATCGTCGGGATCCCCCGCACGCCGTAGCGCGACGGAGCGTTTGGATTGTCGTCGATGTTCACCTTGGCGATGATCACGTCATCGCCCATTTCGGCGGCGATTTCCTCCAGCGATGGGCCGATCTGCTTGCAGGGGCCGCACCACTCGGCCCAGAAATCGACCACGACCGGCTTGTCTGACTTCAGAACGTCAGCCTCGAAACTCGCGTCAGTGACAGCGACGGTAGCCATGAGGGCCTCTCTTTCTCGAACTTGCGCGTTGTTGGGGATGTATCGCGCGAGGGCTAAATTAGGTAGCGGCCTCGCCATGGTCAAGACGCGGCCTCCTCCAGATGAAGCGCGGCCAGCGCCGCGTCGAGCGCGGACGGCGCCGCCATGTCGAGCCGCGCCGCCGCCGTCCAGAGGATATGCGCCGTCACCCGCCGCCCCGGATAGACGCCGCGCAGCGCCTCCCGGTAAACGGCCAACTGGGTCAGATAGGCGGCCGGAATCTCCGCCCCGTCGGCCGGCGGGGTCGCGTCGGACTTGAAATCGACGAAGGCGACCTCGTCCGCCCCGACCACCAGCCTGTCGATCCGGCCCGCCACCCGCGCGCCGCCGATCTCGACGGAGACCGCCGCCTCCGCCACCGCGCCCGGCTCGAAAAACCGCGCCGCGCCCGGCGCGGCGCGGGCGCGGCGCGCCTCCTCCAGCAGCGCCGCCAGCTCCGCATCGCCGAACGCGTCCGGCGGGCAGGCTGCGGCGACAAGGCGCCGGAACGCCTCCAGATCCGCCGGCCCGTGCTCGAACGCGGCGTGGATCGCCACGCCGCGGAGCCGCGAGGCCTCCGCGCCGAGCCCGGCGCCGCCCGCGATCTCCGCCGGGCCGAGGCTGCTCGCGCTCCGCCGCCGGAGCGCGCCGCGGGCGGCGGCGGCGGGCGGCGGCGCGTTCATCCAGCCTTCCGCTTCCGGAGGCGCGGCGTCGGCGCCGACCGCGCCGCCGGTCGTCTTGCCCGCGCCGGCGCCCTCATGGACCAGCATCTCGCCCGCGCCCGTCGGCGCCTCGGACGCCGCCGCGTCGAGAGAGAGGAGCCCCTCGCGGACCTGCCCATACCAGGTCTCGGCCAGCTTGTCCGGGTCGTCCTCGCCGGCGCCGGCGACGATCAGCCAGTCCTCCGCGCGGGTCATCGCGACGTAAAGCAGCCGGCGATGCTCCGCCGCCTCCGCCGCCGCCTCTTCCTCGCGCCGCCGGGAGAGCGCCGCCGGCTCGTCGCCCTTCGCGCCGCGCCAGACCGCGCGCGGGCCGGCCGGCGTCGCCAGTTCCGCGACCGGGTCCGGCCCCTGGGCGCCGACTTTCCCCGTCGTGTCCGGCAGGATCACGATCGGCGCCTGAAGGCCCTTCGCCCCATGCGCGCTCATCACCCTCACTTCGCTCCGCGCCGGCGCCTGCTCGCGCTTGATCTCGACATTCCCGGCGGCGAGCCAGCCGAGAAAGCCCTCAATGCTCGGGATCTCCGTCTCCTCATAGGCGAGCGCCTGCGCCAGCAGCTCGTCGATCGGGTCCTCCGCGTCCCGCCCGAGCCGCGCGATCAGCCGGCGCCGCCCATCCCGGCCCGGCCCGTCCGGCGTCAGAAGCGCCTTTTCGAGAAACTCGTAAGGCCGGAGGAAATCCGCGTCCCGCGTCGCCTGCGCCAGCAGCCTCACCTCCCGCGGCCAGCGCGCCGCCTCCGCCTGAAGCGCCCGCCAGAGCGTCCCGTCCCGGCCATGCGCGAGAGCGAAAAGCGCGTCTTCATCGACATCGAACAGGGGCGAGCGAAGCAACGCCGCCAGCGTAAGGTCGTCATCCGGCGTCACCGCGAAGCGCATGAGCGCCAGAAGATCGCGCACCGCCAGCGCATCGGCCAATTCCAGCCGGTCCGCCCCCGCCACCGGCACGCCGCGCGCCTTCAACTCCCGGATCAGCGGCGCCATCATCGGCGCGCGTTTGCGCAGCAGGATGACGATGTCGCCCGGCGCGACCGGCCGCCCGCCCCCCGGCAGCCGCTCGCCGGCGCAAAGCGCCGCCACATGCGCCGCGACCGCCTCGGCCAGCTTCACGCGGGCGTCGCGCCGGTTCGGCATGTCGACCGGGGACCAGGGCGCCGGCGGCTCCGCCTTCGGATCTGGCGGCGTCAGCGGCCAGAGCTCAACCCGCCCGGCCCGGTCCGCGAAAAACGCGGCGTGGCGCGGCGGCGCGCCCCGCGCCGTCAACCCTTCGGCGCGGTCGGCGGCGAAGGTCGCGTCCACCGCTTCAAGGATTGCGGGCGCGGAGCGGAACGACGCCTCCAGCGCCTCCTCCCGCAACCCGCCGACCGGCGCCAGTCCGGCGGCGAAACGGGCGCGCATCGTCTCGAACATGCCCGGCGCGGCGCCCTGAAAGGAATAGATCGACTGCTTCTCGTCGCCGACGACGAAACTCGTCCGCCGGCCCGCCCGCGCACCGGCCCCGGCGCGGAACTCCGCCGCGATGGCGTCGATCACGTCCCATTGCTCCGGCGAGGTGTCCTGCGCCTCGTCGACGAGGATATGGTCCACCCCGCCATCGAGCCGGTAAAGCGCCCACGCCGCCATCTCCGATCGGGTCAGCAGCGCCCGCGCGCGCCCGACGAGATCGTTGAAGTCGAGGAGCGAGCGCGCCGCCTTCGCCGCCTGATACGCGCGCCCGAACGCGGCGCCGAACCGCGCCAGCCGGATCGCGCGCTCCGCCGCCGCCGCCGCCAGCCGGGCCTCGCGCGCCGCCAGCGCCGCCGAAACGAGATGACCGCACAGCGCCTCCCAGTCCGGCTCCGCCGCCTGCGCGCCTTTCGTTGCGAGCTTCTGGAACGGCTCGCCGGTTTTCTTCAGCATCGCGCTTTCGAGCGCCAGGCCGAGCGCCGCGCCGCCCGTCTCCGCCGCCGCGGCCAGCGCCGCCGCCTTCTTCTGATCGCCCGCGGCGCCCTCGCGCCAGGCCGCGATCATCCGCGCCATGATCGTCCGATCCAGCCGATCCAGCGCCGCCGCAACCGCCGCCGCCTCGTCCGGCGGATTCGGAACGCCGAACCCGGCGCAAAGCCCCGCCTCATCCGCCGGGTCGGGAAAGAGCGCCGGCCGCGCCGCGACGGCGGCCGCCAGATTCGCGATTCCGCCCTCGTTCTTTTCCGCCGCGATGGCGCTGATGGCGGCGCGCTCATCGGCGCGCCCGGCGGCCATGCCGGTCAGAACCTCCTCGATCAACGCCGCGCGCTCGCGCTCCTCCATCACGCGAAAGCCAGGCGGCGCCCCGGCCTCGAGCGGAAACCGCCGCAGGATCGAATCGCAGAATGCGTGGATGGTCTGGATCTTCAGCCCGCCGGGCGTCTCCAGCGCCTCCGCGAACAGGCGCCGCGCGCGGGAGAGATCGCCAGGCGCCCGGCCGCCGGTCAGCGCCCGGAGCGCCTCGTCCAGCCTGTCGTCCTCCTCCATCGCCCAGCCGCCGAGCATGCTGAAAAGGCGGCTTCGCATCTCCGCCGCCGCGGCCTTGGTGTAGGTGAGGCAGAGGATCTTCTCCGGGCGCGCGCCCTCCAGCAACAGCCGCGCCACCCGCTCGGTGAGAACGCGCGTCTTGCCGGAGCCCGCATTCGCCGCAACCCAGGCCGAGCCGCCGGGGTCCGCGGCGCGGCGCTGCGCCGCAATCGCGCGATGGGTTCCGTCCGCGCTCATGACGCGCCCGGCGGCGCCGCGTCGGGCGCCGCGTCCTCCCATTCGCCGAACCGCGAGAGATGATCGTAATCCGAGGCGAAGCCCATCATCTCGGGATAGGCGCGCGGGAGATAGGGCCGCTCCTCCGTCTCATACGCCTCGATCAGCCCGATCAGCCGCTCCAGCGCGTCCGGTTCGAGCGCGACGGCCCGCTCTTCGCCTCCAGCGCCGGCGCCGGAAAGGCTGAGATAGGCGAGCGCGCCCACCGGCGTCGGCGCGCGCGATCCAAGCCCCGCCTCGGACGCGATCAGCGCCAGAAGCGGCAATTGCTTCTGGAAGATCTTGATCTGCTCCTTGGTGGGAATCGTCTGCGCCTTGTAGTCATAGATCGCCAATTCGCCCGTGTTCAGGAGATCGACCCTGTCCGCCCGGCCGTTCAGGGAAAAATCCCCCCCTCTGGTCCGAAATGTCAATTCTCCCGCCGCCTCCTGCGCGATGGGCCGCCCGGCCGCGCGCCGCTCCGCCTCCTTCGCCAGAAACCAATCCCTGACCCGGCCGAGCCGCGCCCCCCAGGCCAGCGCCTGCACCGGCGCCGCGGTCGAGGCGGCGACGGTCTCCGCGGTGATCCGGTCGAAAAGCGCCGCCGCCGGGCCGGCGCCCGGCCAGCCCGCCATCGTCTCGGCGATGAAGCGCTCCATCACCTTGTGCAGCACCTCCCCGCGGTCGCGCTGATCGGCCGGCGCGCCGGGATCGTCCAGCACGCGCAGCTTCAGCACTTCGCGCGCGTAAATCGCGTAGGGGTCGCGGATCAGCGTCTCGATCCGCGTCACCGAAAGCCGCCGCGGGCGCGCCGCCGCCGGGGGGCGCGGCGCCGGCCGGGGGGCCGGGTCCATCCGGAAATCGGGCGCGCCGATCCGGGCCGCGAGGCCGGTCCAGCGCGCGCCTCGCCGGCGCATCTCGGCCAGGCGCGCGCCGCCGTCGACCGCGCCCAGAAGCGCCGTCAGCCGCGACAGCCAGCGCGCCGGAGTGGTCGGCGCGCCCCCCGCCCGCGCCGCAAAGCTGAGGATCGCCCGGGGCGCGGCGGCGCATTGCATGAAATCATGCGCCGAAAGCCCGATCCGGCGCTCCGGCGGCGGCAGCCCGATCCGCGCCCGCATCGGCCGGCTGAGCCAGGGATCGACCGCCGGCGCCACCGGCCAGGCCCCCTCGGTCAGCCCGCCGAGCACCACCGTCTCCGCCATCTGGCTCCGCGCCTCCAGCGGGCCCCAGATCTTCAGCCGCGGATGCGGCGCCCAGGGCTCTTCGCGAACCTCGCCGGCTTCGGCCAGCGCGGCGGCGAAAAGCGCCGGATACTCCGCCGCGTCCGCGTCGCCATAGGCCGAATCTTCGGCCGCGCGTGCGAAGCGTTCAAGCGCGGCCCGGAGCGCTTCGCCGGCCTCCTTCTCATAGAGCGCCGGCCCCGCCAGCGCGAACGCCGCCTCCTGATGCGCGCGCACCATCTCCGCCAGCGGCTGGCGCCCGCTCCACGGCCGAAGCGGGGCGAGCGCGGCGCGGAGCGCCGCATCGGCCAGCGGCGTCTTCTCCTCGCCCTCGCGCCCGACCATCGCCGCTTCGATCTCCGCGATCGAGCCGAGCCGAAGCGCGACCTCCCGCCGCCGCAACCCGCGTCGCTCGAGCCGCGAGACGCCGCGAAGATGCGCCGCCCGCCCCGCGCCCGCCGCCGCCAGCGGATGTTTCAGGAGCGCGAGCAACGCGACCCGGTCGAAGGGCCGGCAGAGAATCTCCGCGATCATCGCCATGAAGACGCCGGGCGGCGTGCGCGCCAGAGGCGGGCCGCTGGAATCGTCCGGCGTCACCCCCCAGCGCCCGAGCGCCGCCGAGACCCGCCGCGCGAGGTTCCGGTCCGGCGTCACCAGCGCGACCCGGCCCTCGGGCCGCTCCAGCGCCTCGCGCATGACCAGCGCGATCGCCTCCGCCTCCCGCGCCGGGCTCGACGCCTCGATCAGCTCCAGCCCGGCGGTCGCCGCCTCCGCCTCCGCCGCCAGCCGCGGCAGCGCGGCGCGCCAGCGATGCGTGACCGGCGCGGGGCGGAGCGCCTCGGCCAGAAGCCGCGTCCGCGGGCCGGCGGCGCCCTCCTCCGCCGGCGCCCCGGCCCACGGGCGCACGTCCGCGGGAGCGAGCCCGAGGCGCGCCAGAAGCCGCGCATGGCCGAATTGCGGATGATCCGGCGAGATCTCGGCCCAGCCATCCGCATCCAGCGCGAAATCAAACCCCGACAGCACGATCGCCCCCTGCGGCGCGCGGGCGATGGCGACGAGAAGATCGGCCGTGATCCGGGTGGAGCCGGTCGAGCCGGCGGCGATGACCGGCCGCGAAGGGGGCGACGCCTCCCATTCGGCGATCAGCGCCGCCACCTCGTCCCGCCGGCGCTGGACCGGGTCGCTCATGGCCGGCTCGGCGGCCAGCTGCGCCGGCCACGCGTCGCGGAGCAGCTTCAGGAAATCGAGCGTCTTCGACCAGTGCGCCGCCGGATCGTCCTCCGCCGCGCCGTCCAGCGCCGAAAGCGGAACGCCTTCGTTCTGGCACTCGTCGAGAAGCGCCGCCAGCGCCTCCGCGAGAGGGCCGGCCGCCGCGGGCGGGCCCAGCTCCGGCCGCCTGGCCAGCATCGCGCCGACGAGCCGCGTCAGGGTCAACCGCCGGGTCAACCGGTCCACGGGCGGCGGCGCGTCCGTCCGGCCCGCCGCGAAGCCCTCGACGGTCGCGAGACGGGGCAGGAACACGGCCGGCCCCGCATCCTCGAAGGCGGCCCTCACCGCCCGGAGGCCGCGCCGCGTGTTGATGAGGAGATCGACCTCGGCCAACGCCTCCGGCGGCGCGGCGCGGAGCCGCCCGCGGAGCCCCCGCGCCAGCTCCGCCGCGAAATCGACCCCGGGAGGCGCCGCGAACACCCGCGGCCCGGGCGTGTCGAAAAGCCGGATCACGCGAGCGCCTCTTCGGCGAGGCGCAGCCCCTCCGGCGTGCCGACATCGACCCAGCCGCCGGCGTGCGCCACGCCGAAAAGCCGCCCCTCCCCGATCAGCCTGTCCCAGATCAGATTGGTGGAGAACGCCCCCTCCGGCGCGTCTTTGAACGCCCCCGGCGCGATGATCTGCGCGCCGGTGAAGACGAAAGGCGCCGTTTGCGCCGCGCCGCGCCGCGTCAATCCGCCCGCCTCATCCATGAAGAAATCGCCGGCCCCGGCGTGGCCGATCGCCGCCGCGCGCGGGACCAGCAGCAACCGCGCCGCCATGCGCGCGCCGTCCCAGCCCGCCGCCAGCGCCGGCAGCGGCGCCGGCCCGGTCCAGATCGCGTCGGAGTTCATGGTGTAAAACGGCTCCGGGCCGAGAAGCGGCAGGGCCAGCGCCACGCCGCCCCCGGTCTCCAGAATCCCGGCCTCTTCGGAGAAGACCACCTCCGGCGCGGTCCGGCCCGCCAGATGGCGGCGGATCTGCGCGCCCAGGTAATGGAGATTGACCACCGCCCGCGCCACGCCCGCGGCGGCCAGATGATCCAGCGCGTGATCGATCAGCGCGCGCCCCGCGACGCGGAGCAGCGGCTTCGGGGTCCCGGCGGTCAACGCGCCCATCCGCGTGCCGAACCCCGCCGCGAGGACCATGGCCCGACGCGGCCCGATCATGCCCGCGCGCTCCGGATTCGCGCCAGCGCGGCCGCGTCGGGCGCCGGCAGATGGCGGCGAACGAACCCGCCGAGCGGCGCGAGCGCCGGATGCGCCAGGTCGCGCGACAGATGCGCCCAGACCCGCGGGATGAGAGCGAGATATCCCGGCTTGGCGTCGCGCAGCCAGAGCCGCGCGAATATGCCGATGATCTTGAGATTCCGCTGCGCGCCGAGCGCGGCGTACCCCGCGCGAAACGCCGCTTCATCCTCGCCGGTCGCCGCGAGGCGGCGCCGGATCATCGCCTCGCGAAGGTCGGGCGAGGTATCCCGCCGCGCGTCCTCCAGCAACGACACGAGGTCATAGGCCGGCGCGCCGGCCAGCGCGTCCTGATAATCGAGAAGCCCGACGCGCGCGTCGCCCCGCCGCTCCGGCAGCCAGATCAGGTTCTCCGCGTGATAATCCCGAAGCGCCAGCGCCCCGCGCGCGTCGGCGACCGGCGCGCAGGCGGCGGCGATCAGCGCGCGGTATTCGGCGTCGAGGTCGGCGGAGAACGCCGAGCCCGCGCCCTTCGCCCACCACGCGGGCGCGAGCGCCGCCTCGCGCGTCAGCGCGGCGAGATCATAGGGCGGCACATCGGCGCGCGCGCCGGCGCCCGTCACCGCCGCGGGCGGCGCGGCGAGGCGCGGCAGAAGATCGACCGCGGCCGCGTAGATCTCCCTCTCGATCAGAGGCTCCGCCGCCGCGACCCGCGCGAAAAGCGCGTCGCCGAGATCCTCGATCAGCGCGAATCCGGCCTGGATATCGGCGCCGTAGATCTCGGGCGCGCTCAGCCCAAGATCGCGGAGATGGCCGGTGAAGGCGAGGAAGCGGCCGATATCCTCCCCCCGCTCCGCCGGCGCATCCATCAGGACCGCGCGCCGGCGGCCCGCCTCGACGCGCTCATAGCGCCGGTTCGACGCATCCCCCGCCAGCGGCCGAAGCGCCGCCGCGCCCCAGCCTTCGCGGGCGAGAAACGCCCGCTTCACCTCATCCCGCGGCGCCGTCACGCCAGCCCCCGGAGCGCCGCCGCGACCCGCTCCCAGCCGCCGCCCAGCGCCCGCCAGGCGAGCGACCGCCCCCCCGTCTCCGGCGCCGCCAGGGAAAGCTCGAGCCGCCGCGCCGGCGCCAGCGCGCCGAGGCGCTCCGGCCACTCCACGAACACGATCGCCGCCTCGAACGCGTCGACCAGCCCCAGCTCCCAGACCTCGTCCTCGCCGGGAAGCCGATAGAGATCGGCGTGCCAGATCGGCGCGTCGGCCTCATAGATCTGCACCAGCGTGAACGTCGGCGACGGAATCTCCTCGGCCGGCCGTCCGGCCGCCGCGAGCCTCGACGCGATCGCCGCCCGCGCCAGCGCGGTCTTGCCCGCGCCAAGGCCGCCGGCCAGCATCACCGCGTCGCCAGGCCGGAGCGCCGCGCCGAGGGCGGCGCCGGCGCGCGCCGTCGCGGCGTCATCGGCGAGACTGAGACCCCCGGCGGCGGGGGGATCGGCGGGTTCTTGCGGCATCGGCGTTCCAGTTCCTTGAACGCCCTTGTTAGCCCGAAGACGCCCGCCACGCGAGAGGCGCCGTCGCATCCCCGGCGCCGCCGGCGATTCGGCAATGGACGACGCGCCGGCCCGCGTCGTCGCGGCTGATCGTCACCTCGCCGCCGTTCAGGCGGACGAAACGGCGCACCAACGCCAGCGCCATGCCCTGCCCCGCCTCCGACGGATCCTCATCGGCCGGGTAGCCGCATTCCAGCACGAGATCGCGCCCCTCGGACCGGATCGCGAATCCGACGCGGCCGCCGCGCTCCGTTCTGGAGAAAGCGTCCGCCGCCATGTTGAAGATGATCTGGCGAAACCGCACCCGGTGGCCGAAGATCCGCGGCGGCGCCGCCGCGGCGTCGATCTCGATATCGCCGCGGCGATCCGCCCGGCGCTCGACCAGCGCCGCCACCTCGCGAAGCGCCGCCGCCGGGTCGAACGCCACCCGGGCCTCGCGCGGCGCGTCGGCCCCCGTGGAGATCAGATCGGCCATCCCGTCGATCGCCTCCAGAAGCTCGCCCGAGCTGGCGACGATGCCGCGCACGTAATCCGTCTGCACCGGGTTCAGCGGGCCGACCCGCCCATCATCCAGAAGCTGGCCGAAACCGAAGATCGAGTTCAGCGGCGTGCGCATCTGGTGCGAGATCTGATCGACCATGGCGCTGCGCATCTCCTCGGCCTGCTCCAGCGCGTCGTTGCGTTCTTTCAGCGCGGCGGCGACCTGCACGCTCGCGGTCACGTCGGTGAACACCGCGAGAGTCGCCCCGTCCGGCATCGGTGAGACCCGCCCCGAGAGCGAGCGCCCGTCCGTCAGCGCGAAGGCGTCCACCGTCACGCGCCGATCGGCGCCGCCCGACGCCGCGGCCTTCAGTTCGTCCCAGAACGGCAGCGGACCCGTCCGCATCCGGCAGATGGCGATCACCTTGTCGACATGATCGCCTGGCGTCGGGTCCGAATCCGCAATCCCCCAGAAGCCGCGAAACGCTCCATTGGCCATTCGGAACCGGCCGTCGGGGCCGAAGACGACGATCCCCTCCTCCAGCATGTCGGTGGTCGCGTCACGCGCCGCGCGCTCCACCGCGTTGACCCGCCGGAGCGCCAGAGATTCCGTCACGTCCTCGATCACGACGGCCAGCCCGCCCGCGGCGTGCGGCCGGAAGATGGCCTTCAGCGCGCGGCCGTCCGGGAGATGCCATCTGACGTCGAAGGGCTCGGCGGCGCCATTCGACACCCGTTTCAGAAGGTTGGCGCGCCAGCCCGCGTAATCGACCTGCTCGGGAAGCGCGCGCGCGCGGCGCATTCGGTCCAGAACCTCCCGCAGGGACGGCCGCTGCGCCAGCCATTCGGGGCTTTCGTCGCAGAGCGCGACGGCCACCGGGTTGAAGAGGGAGAGCCGGCGATCGGCGTCGAAGATCATCAACCCGACCTTCAGATGCGCGAACGTCTCGGAAATCGTGTCGACAAGCCGGCTCATCGCCCGCTCCGTCGCCAGGGCGCGCCCCATGTCGCGCGCGATGAATAGACCGTCCTCCGTTCGCAGCAGATCGTAGGCGATCTCGCGTCCTTCGTCCGTCTTCAGCGTCACGCGCCGCGGCTCCCCAGGCGCGGAGATCGACTTCGCCGCAGCCGTCAGCGCGGTGCGGACACGGCCGTCCAGACCGCCATCATACCCGGCGTCGCCGTCGCGCCAGATGATTCCGCGCACGGCCCGCCGCGCCTGGCGATAATCCGCCAGCTCGCGCTCCACCGCGTCGAGCCGCCCCTCGGCCGCCTCGGCCCGCCGCCAGAGCGCGGTCTGGTCATGCAGAACGATCGTGGCGTCGATCCCGTATGGCGCGCCGGCCACGTCCAGCACCTTGCCGTCGCGGGTGCCGATGACGACCTGGAACGCCTCTCCATCCGCCAGCAGGCGCCCCAGCGCCGCCTCGAGAGCGGCCCTGCCGGACTCGAGCTGGCCAAGGACGGCGTCGGAGCTCAGCGCGCCGCTCTTGCGCAGACCAAGGAGCGCGCGCGCATCCTCGGTCGCTTCGATCAGGCCGTCATGGTTGAAACGCAGAACCGCCGCGGCCGAAGCGGCGGCGAAGCCCTCATCCCGGGCCGCCGCGCCCGGCCTCCCGGAAGCGGCCGCGCGCATGCGCGTCAGCAAGGCGAGAAAACCGCAGCCAGCGACGAATGCGAAACACAAGGCTCCAAGCGTCTCAAGCCACGTCCACTGATGCACTGAGCGCCCCCACTCGATCGAGGCCAGGTCACCACCCCTGATTGCTGACCGATAAATATTACACTTAGAGGCGAGCTTTCTTCTTGTCAAACATCTAGAAGTCGAGTGTTGCAGTGATGAAAGCCGTGGATTCGCGGCCTTTCTCCGATTGCGGAGTCCCGCTCAGATGTTGTCGGCGGTGAACCGCTCGTTCTCCCCGAGCGGCCCGCGCGCCTCCGCTTTCGAGGCGACGATCGCTCCTTCCGGCCAGACCGCGGCCACGACCGCGCCCGGCGGGCGTCTTCGCTCCGGCGGCTGGCCGCTGTTCTCGCGCCGGACCGCCTTCGCCGAATTTGCGAAGGACACCCGCGCGCCGGTGCGCTCCAAAAGGGTCTTGGCGATGAAAAGGCCGAGCCCCATGCCCGTCACCGGCTTTTCCGCGCCGCCCGTCCGCCCCGGGAGCGCCGCCGGGCGCGCGCGGGAGGTCACGTAAGGGTCTCCGAGGCGCTGCAGCAGATCTTCAGGGAAACCCGGCCCGTCGTCGCCCACCACGATCCTGAGCCCGGCGCCCGCTTCGGAAACGTCGATCCAGATCGTCGTCTCGGCGAAATCGACCGCGTTCTGCACCAGATTCCTCAACCCATGGATCAATTCCGGGCTCCGCCTGATGATCGGCTGCGCCGCGCCGACCGTCTCCGCCAGCTCGCCGCCGATCCGCAGGATGATCCGCCGGCCGCGGTCCGCGTGGGGCTCGGCCGCCTCCGCGATCACCGCCGAGACCGGCGCCCGGCGCACCTGCTCATCCGCTTTTCCGCCATGCGCGAGATCCGCCAGAATCACCCGGCATCGGTCCGCCTGCTCTCGAATCAGCACGGCGTCGGCGAGCAGGTCCGGCCGCTCGGCCAGTTCATCCGCGAGCTCCTTGGAGACCAGCTTGATGGTCGCGAGCGGCGTGCCGAGTTCATGCGCCGCCGCCGCCGCGAGCCCGCCGATCGCGGTCAGCCGCTGCTCACGCGCGAGCGCCGCCTCCGCTTCGCTGAGCGCGCGCGACATCCGGTATGTCTCCACCGCGACCCGCCGGGCGTAGAACGTCATGAACAGAACCGAGATCGTCAGCGCCGCCCAGACCCCGAAAATATAGATCGGCGGCGCCGTCAGCACATCGCCGGAATCGAACCTGAGCGGCAGGCTCCATTGCGCCATGGCCGAGATGAGCCCGAGCGCGGCCAGCCCGACGATGATCGTGGCGCGCAGCGTCAGCGCCGACGCGGAGATCGTCACCGGGGCCAGCAGCAGCATGACGAAAGGGTTCGTCAGCCCGCCGGTCAGGATCAGCAACGTCGAGACCTGGACGAGATCGAACAGCATCGACAAGGTCGCCGCCCGCGGGCTGAGCCGCGTCGTCGCCGGGAAGAGCTGCGTCGTGATCACGTTGAAGATCACCGCGGCTCCGATCGCCAGCGCGCAGAACGTGCGCGGCAGCATGACGCCGAAGGCCTGATCCGCCGCCACCACCGCCGTCGTCTGTCCGGCCACCGCAAGCCAGCGAAGGGTGGCCAGCGTCTCCAGCCGCACCCAGCGGCCGGACGCCTTTTCTCGCGTGACTTCCTGGAACAATGCGCTCTCCATCACGAACCGGTAACATCGGCGCGAACTCACGCCCAGCCCCGGCGCATATCGCCGCGCCCATCTGGCGCGCGGTCGCGCCGGCGGCTATCCCCCGGGCAGTATGATGAGAGGGTCCGGGTATGGCTAATATAAAAATCTATGCGATTTCCGCCGCGATCGCCGCCGTCGCCGGGCTTGGCGCGGGCGCATGGCATCTGATGAACCCGACCGGCTCCTTCTCCGAATGCGGCGCCGGCGTCGCGACCGGAACCGCCGCGATTGGCGGCCCGTTCGAACTGATATCCGAATCCGGCGAAACGGTGACCTCCGAGATGGTGATCGACGGGCCGACGCTGGTCTATTTCGGCTACACGTTCTGCCCCGACGTCTGCCCGGTGGACGCGGCCGCGATGGGGCAGGCGGCGGATATTCTGGTCGAGTCGGGGCGTTCGGTGAAGACCGTGTTCATCACCATCGACCCGGAGCGCGACACGCCGGAGGCGCTGGCGGACTTCACCGCGAACATCCATCCCGACATGATCGGCCTCACCGGCGCGCCCGAGGCGATCGCCGCGGCCGCGAAGGCCTACAAGGTCTATTACGCGAAGCCCGAATCCGACGACCCGGATTATTACCTGATGGACCACAGCGCCTTCGTCTATCTGATGACGGAAGGCGACCGGTTCCTGACGATTTTCCGCCATGGCGACTCGCCGGAGAAGATCGCGGACGGCGCGGCCTGCTATATCGACGCGCTGGCCGCCGGCGCCTGAGCGGCGCGCCGAAAGGCCGAATGCGGCGCCCCCGCGCGGGATGCGGCGTTTGCGCGCGCCTCAACGCCGCGTTATGAAGCGCGCGCAGGCCTCTCCGCAGCCGCATTAATGGGAAAACACCGCATGGCTGACGACCTTACCGCCAATATCGGCCCCGACAGGTCACTATTGATCCTTGATGACGACGAAGCGTTTCGTCGGCGCCTCGCGAGAGCGATGGAGAAACGCGGCTTCGAACCGATGATGGCGGAAAGCGTCGCGGAAGGGCTCGGCATCGTCAGCAGCGCGCCGCCCGCCTACGCCGTCGTCGATCTCAGGCTCGAAGACGGCAACGGGCTCGACGTGGTGGAGGCGCTGCGCGCGGCCCGGGCCGGCGCGCGGATCGTCGTGCTGACCGGTTACGGCGCCATCGCCACCGCCGTCGCGGCGGTGAAGATCGGCGCGACCGATTATCTCTCCAAACCGGCCGACGCCGACGATGTGACCGCCGCGCTTCTCACGCCGACCGCGGCGAAACCGCCGCCGCCGGAGAACCCGATGTCCGCCGACCGGGTTCGCTGGGAGCATATCCAGCGGGTGTTCGAGCTTTGCGACCGCAACGTCTCGGAAACCGCCCGCCGGCTCAACATGCACCGGCGGACGCTGCAGCGGATCCTCGCGAAGCGGAGCCCCAAATAGGGCCGAAAGGCCCGGCGCCTCAGCGCGCGAACGCGGGTCCGCCCACGCGCGGCGCGGCGCCATCCGTCGCCCGCGCGGGCCGCCGTGAAAACCCGGATGTCGGGCGGGCGCCGCGCGGCTGACGGCCTGCCCCCCCCCGCGAGGGCCGCTAACCGGCGTCCCCGCGCAGCACCCAGCCCGCCAGATAGAGCGAGCCGCAGATCAGGATCCGCGTCGCTCCCTGATCGAGCGCGCGGCGAAGCGCGCTCTCGACGCCGTCCGCCGGCGCGGCCGGCACGCCGGCGGCCTGCGCGGCGGCGGCGAGCCGCGCGGGCGCGATCGCGGCCGTGTTGGCCGGAATCGCCACCGCGTGAAGCTGCGCCGCGAGCCCGCGAAACGGCGCGATGAACCCCTCGGGGTCCTTGGTGTCGAGCATGCCGCAGATCAGATGCGTCTTCGCCGGCGGCAGGCTGGCGAAATGCGCGGCGAGCGCCTCGCCCGCAGCCGGGTTGTGCCCGCCGTCGAGCCAGAGTTCGGCCCCCGCGGCCGCCGCCGCTTCGGCGAAGGCGCCTGTCGTCAGCCGCTGGATTCGGGCCGGCCAGACCGCGCCTCCCGGCGCCGCGGCCGCCGCCGCGTCCGCGAGCCCAAGCGCGCGCAGGGCCGCGACGCCGACGCCGGCGTTCTGAACCTGATGCCCGCCCGGAAGCGCCGGCGCCGCCATCTCCAGGCGGCCCGCCGCGTCGCGGAAGACCAGCCGCCCCGCCTCCAGCGCGATCGTCCAGTCCCGCTCATGGACCGAGAGAGGCGCGCCGACCGCCGCCGCCCGCGCTTCGATCACGTCGAGCGCGGCGCGCTGCTGCGGGCCGACGACGCAGAGCGCCCCCGGCTTCAGGATGCCCGCCTTCTCCGCCGCGATCTCGGCCAGCGTCTCGCCCAGATATTGCTGATGATCGATCGAGACCGGCGTGATCACGGTCAGCGCCGGCGCCGCAATCACGTTCGTCGCGTCCAGCCGCCCGCCGAGCCCGACCTCCAGAAGCGTGAAATCCGCCGGGCTCCGCGCGAAGGCGAGGAAGGCCGCCGCCGTCGTGATTTCGAAAAAGGTGATCGGCGCGCCGGCGTTGGCCGCTTCGCATTCGGCCAGAATCGCCGCCAGCGCGGCCTCGTCGATCAGATCTCCCGCGAGGCGGATCCGCTCATGGAACCGCGCGAGATGCGGCGACGTGTAGACATGCGCCTTCCGCCCGGCCGCCTCCAGCCCGGCGCGGATCACCGCGACGCACGAGCCCTTGCCGTTGGTTCCCGCGACATGAACCACCGGCGGTAGATCGCGCTCGGGATGGCCGAGCCGAACCAGCAGCCGCTCCAGCCGCTCCAGCGTCAGGTCGATGATTTTCGGATGCAGCGTCAGCAATCTGTCGAGAATGACGTCGGATCCGGCGGCCGGCGGCCCGTCGCTCATTTGGTCGGCGCAGGCGCGGCCGCCGGGGCCGGTTTCCCGTCCGGCGCGGGCGCCGGCGCATCCGGTTTGTCTGGCGTTCGCTCCGGCGCGTCGGGCGCCGGCGCGTCGGCGTCCGGCTCCGGCGGCGACAACTGGCCCGAGATCCGCGGCGGCAGGTTCAGAAGCAGCCTGAGCGTCACCGCCAATTCATCCCGCATCTTCCGGCGATCGACGACCATATCCAGCATGCCATGATCCAGAAGGTACTCCGCGCGCTGGAACTCCTCCGGCAGCTTCTCATGGATGGTCTGCTCGATCACCCGCGGCCCGGCGAAGCAGATCAGCGCGTTCGGCTCCGCGATCTGAATATCGCCGAGCATCGCATAGGACGCGGTGACGCCGCCGGTCGTCGGATGCGTCAGGATCGTGATGAAGGGAAGCCCCGCCTCCTTCACCATCTCGACGGCGACGGTGGTGCGCGGCATTTGCATCAGGGAGAGAATCCCCTCCTGCATCCGCGCGCCCCCGGCGGCGCAAAAGACCAGAAGCGGCGCGCGCGCCTTGATCGCCGCCTCCGCCGCCGCGACCAGCGCGTTGCCGACCGCCACGCCCATGGACCCGGCCATGAAGCTGAAATCCTGCGCCGCGGCGACCGTGTCGACGCCGCCGATCTTGCCGAGGCCGACCAGCATCGCCTCCTGCTCGCCCGTCGTTCTTCGCGCTTCGCGGAGCCGCTCGGGATATTTCTTCTGATCGCGAAACTGCAGCGGGTCCGCGTTCGCCTCCGGCGTCTTCACCTCGGCGAAGACCCCGCCGTCGAAGAGCGCGGAGAGCCGCGCGCGGGGGCTGATCGGCATGTGATGGTCGCAGGCGGGGCAGACGTTCAGGTTTTCGGCCATTTCCCGATGAAAATTCATCTGGCCGCACTCGTCGCACTTCGTCCAGAGATTCTCCGGCATCTCGCGCCGGGAGAAAAGCGAGTTTATTTTGGGTCGAACGTAGTTTGAAATCCAGTTCATGGCGTCCCCCGCGGTCATTCTGGCTGGCGCGCCGCGCGTCGGCGGTAAATAGTCGGGGCGCGGTGGAAATGCAACGCGGAGGCCCTGTGCTGAAACTGAAACGAACCTGTCCGGGCGCCTGGGTCGATTTCAACGGACATATGCGCGACGCGTATTATCTGCTTCTCGTCAGCTTCGCGAACGACCAGACGATGGACGAGCTTGGCATGGGGCCGCGCTATCTCGCGGCGACGGGCCGGACGCTCTACAATCTCGACACGCGGGCCAGATACCTTTCCGAGGCGCGCCAGGGAGACCCCTTGCGGGTGGAGATGCGCCTTCTGGCCGCCGACGCCAAACGTCTCCATCTGCACTCGATCATCCGGCATGACCTGACCGACGCGGCGCTGGCGGTGGTCGAAGCGGTGCTGCTTCACGTCGATCAGGCCGCCGGCCCGGCCGCGGCGCCGTTTCCGCCGGAGATCGAGGCGATGGTCGCGGCGCGCCTCGCGCGGGACGCGGGGCCGCCCCCGGACCTCAGGGCCGGCGGCGTCGGGCTCCGACGCTGAGCGGTCAGGCGGCTCACGACCCCGTATCCCCCCCTCTTGCCCCGTTCGCCGCGCAGATCTAGGAACTTTCATCGCAGCGACGGGAGCGCATGATGAGCGGACAGCGGATCTGGACCTATTTCGAAGGCGAATGGCGCGAGGGCAACACGGCCATCCTCGGCGCCGCCGACCATGGCGCATGGCTCGGCTCCATGGTGTTCGACGGCGCCCGCGCCTTCGACGGCATGACCCCGGATCTCGCTCTCCACATGGCGCGGGTCAACGACAGCGCCCGGCGGATGGGGCTGGCGCCGCCGCTGACGGACGAGGAAGTCCTCGGCCTCGCCCGCGAGGGGGTCGCGAAGTTTCCCGCCGGAACCGGGATCTACATCCGGCCGATGCTCTGGGCGAGAAAGGGCGCCTCCTTCATGGTCGCGCCCGATCCCGAAAGCACCGCCTTCGCGCTCTGCCTCGAAGAGATGCCGATGCCGGAGCCGACCGGGATCAGCCTCTGCGCCACGCGCTTTCGCCGGCCGACGCCGGACTGCATGCCGGTCGACGCCAAGGCGGCCTGCCTCTATCCGAACAACGCGCGAATGCTGCGCGAGGCGGTCTCGCGCGGGTTTCAGAACGCCATCGTCGCGGACGCCATCGGCAATATCTCCGAGACCGCCACATCCAACATCTTCATGGCCCGCGACGGCGTGGTGATGACGCCGGTCCCGTCCGGCTGCTTTCTCAACGGCATCACCCGCCAGCGGGTGATCTCGCTCCTGCGCGAGGATGGGGTCGAGGTCCGGGAGCTGAGCCTCCGGATGGAGGATTTCATGGCGGCGGACGAGATCTTCACCACCGGCAACGCGCTGAAGGTGATGCACGCGACGCGGCTGGAAGATCGCGACCTGCGATACGGCCCCCTCTCGCGCCGCGCGCGCGAGCTTTACTGGGATTTCGCCGCCAGCGCCGCCTGACCGGGCGGAGCCGCCCGCGCGGCGAGCGAGATGCGCGGCGCATGAGCGAAGGAGACGCTTTCCGATGATCGACTTTCACTACTGGCCGACCCCGAACGGCTGGAAGGTCGCGATCCTGCTCGAGGAGCTGGGCCTCCCCTACCGGCTTCATCTGGTGAACATCGGCGCGGGCGACCAGCTCAAGCCGGATTTTCTCGCCATCAGCCCGAACGGGCGGATGCCGGCGATCGTCGACCACGATGGCGCCGGGGCGCCGGTCCCGGTGTTCGAGAGCGGCGCGATCATGCTCTATCTCGCGGAGAAGACCGGCCGGTTTCTGCCCGCCGATCCGCTGGGCCGGAAAGAGGCGCTGGAATGGCTCTTCTGGCAGACCGGCAATCAGGGGCCGATGGCCGGGCAGCACAGCCATTTCTTCAACTACGCGCCCGAAGGCCAGAAGCGCGAGGGCTACGCCTTCGAGCGCTACCGGCGGGAGACGGTCCGCTGCCTCGACGTGCTGGAGCGGCGGCTGACCGGGCGCGCCTGGCTGGCCGGCGACGCCTATTCCATCGCCGACATGATGTGCTGGCCATGGGCGCTGATCATGAAGGCGATGGAGATCCCGCTCGACGGGCATCCGAACGTCGCCGATTGGCGCGCGCGGGTGAAGGCGCGCCCCGCGGTCCAGCGCGGCGTCGCCCTCGGCGCGGAGTCCCGTCCAACCGCGCCGCATGACGAAAAGGCGCGAAAGATCCTCTTCGGCGGCTGAGGGCGCGTCAGCCCCCGTGCGCGCCCTTCGCCAGTTCGGCGACGAAGGCGAGCACCGTCGCGGGGGCGTCGCCCGCGCCGATCCGCTCGACGATGGCGGAGCCGACGACGACGCCATCGGCGATACGGCCGATCTCCGCCGCCCGCTCCGGCGTCCTGATCCCGAAACCGACGCAGACCGGAAGCCCGGTCGCCGCGCGGATGCGCGCCACTTCAGGGGCGACGGCGGCGGCGTCCGCCTCCGCCGCGCCGGTGATCCCGGTGATCGAGACGTAATAGACGAAGCCGGAGGCGTTCCGGGCCACCGCCGGCAGGCGGGCGTCATCCGTCGTCGGCGTCGCGAGGCGAATGAAATGCAGCCCCGCCCGCCCCGCCGGCAGGCAAAGCTCGTCATCCTCCTCCGGCGGCAGATCGACGACGATCAGCCCGTCCACCCCGGCGGCCCGCGCGTCCGAGAGGAACGCCTCGACCCCGTGCGAATAGATCGGGTTGTAATACCCCATCAGGATGATCGGGGTCGCGTCATCCTCCTCGCGAAAGGCCGCGACCATCTTCAGAACGCCCTTCAGCGTCTCGCCCGCGTCGAGCGCGCGGCCCGCCGCGAGCTGGATCGAGGGGCCGTCGGCCATCGGATCGGTGAAGGGCACGCCAAGCTCGATCACGTCGACGCCCGCCCCCGGCAGGCCGCGCATGATCTCGAAGCTCGCCTCCGGCGTCGGGTCGCCCGCCATGATATAGGAGACGAAAGCGGGCTTTCCCGCCGCCTTCAGCGCGGCGAAACGGTCTGTCAATCGGCTCATCTCATCCCCCTCCTGCGCGGCGGGCGCCGGCCCAATCCAGCGTCAATCGTCCTTGCGGAAGAACTTCTTCTCGCGTGGCTTGCCATCCCAACCGGTCTTGCCGCGCGGTTTGGAGTCGCCTCTGTCGCCGCCACGCTCGCCGCCGCGATCCGGCCCCCTGTCGCCGCCGCCCCGGAACGGCTTGCCGCCGCCCTCGCGGTCGCTGCGGAACGGCTTGCCGCCGCGCGGCGCGCCGTGATCTTCGCGCATCTCCCATTTCTTCAGGAGCTTCGCGTCGAAGCTGTCGCGCCCGATCACGCCTTCGTTGCACCAGACCACGGCGACCTTGTCGCCATCGGTGGATTCGACCGCCATCCGCATCGAGCCCGAGACGAGGACCACGAGGTCCCCCAGTTCATAAGCCATGGAATGGCCCTTTCTAGATGTCGTAGCCGAGAGCCTCGGCCACGGTGAAAATGTCCTTGTCCCCTCGGCCGCACATGTTCATCACCATCAGGTGATCCTTCGGCAGGGTGGGGGCCAGCTTCATCACATGCGCGAGCGCGTGAGAAGGTTCAAGCGCGGGGATGATCCCCTCCGTCTCGCAGGAAAGCTGGAACGCGTCCAGCGCCTCGCGATCGGTCACGGAGACGTATTCGACGCGCCCCATGTCATGCAGCCAGGCGTGTTCGGGGCCGATGCCGGGATAGTCGAGCCCGGCGGAGATCGACTGCCCCTCCAGGATCTGGCCGTCGGCGTCCTGCAGCAGATAGGTGCGGTTGCCGTGCAGCACGCCCGGGCGCCCGCCGCTGAGGCTCGCCGCATGCTCCATGCGCTCGTCGACGCCGTGGCCGCCCGCCTCGACGCCGATGATCCGGACCGATTTGTCGTCGAGGAACGGATGGAACAGCCCCATCGCGTTCGAGCCGCCGCCGATGCAGGCGACAAGACTGTCGGGGAGCCGCCCCTCCGCCGCATCCATCTGGGTCCGCACCTCCTTGCCGATGATCGACTGGAAGTCGCGAACCATCGCCGGGTAAGGATGCGGCCCCGCGACCGTGCCGATGCAATAGAACGTGTCGCGCACATTGGTCACCCAGTCGCGCAGCGCCTCGTTCATCGCGTCCTTCAGCGTTCCGCGGCCGGCGGTGACCGGAACCACGTCCGCGCCGAGCAGCTTCATCCGAAAGACGTTCGGCTTCTGGCGCGCGACATCGGTCGCGCCCATGAAGACGACGCATTTGAGCCCGAACCGGGCGCAAACCGTGGCGGTGGCGACGCCGTGCTGGCCCGCGCCGGTCTCGGCGATGATCCGGGTCTTGCCCATCCGCCGCGCCAGCAGGATCTGGCCGAGCACATTGTTGATCTTGTGCGCGCCGGTGTGATTCAGCTCGTCGCGTTTCAGATAGATCTTGGCCCCGCCGAGCCGCTCGGTCAGGCGCGGCGCGAAATAGAGCGGCGAGGGGCGGCCGACATAATGCGTCCAGAGATCGTCCATTTCCGCCCAGAACGCGGGATCGACCTTCGCGCGTTCATATTCCGCCTCCAGCGCCAGAATCAGCGGCATCAGCGTCTCGGAGACGAACCGTCCGCCGAAAATACCGAAGCGCCCGCGCTCGTCGGGCCCGGTGCGATAGGAATTCAGCATTTCGGAAGCCATGCGCGCCCCCTGTCTCCAACTGGTCGGGAAGCGCGCTGTTTAGCGCCGCGCGCGCGGCGCGTCGATGGCCGATTTCACCGCAGCTCGGCGTAAACCGCCCGCTCGACCGCATCATAGACCGCCATGCAGCTCTCGTCGATGAACGGAAGATGCTGCATCATGATCACGCAGGCGACGCCCGCCGCCGGATCGAACCAGTAATGCGTGTTCAGAACCCCGGCCCAGGACTGACTCCCGGCGCGGCGCTTGCCCTCGATATCCTTCGTGTTCATCAGGCAGCCGAGAGAAAACTTGTTCTCCTGCTCGGGAAAGAAATCCACATCGGCCGAAAGCGGCGGCGCGGTGGAGATCAGCTTTCCGGCGGAAAGAGCGCCGATCTGGTTGGCGCGGAACATCGCGACGGTCTCCGGCTTCAGAACCTGCTCGCCGTCGAGCGCGCCGTTCAGCAGCAGCATCCGGATGAACCGCAGATAATCCGGCCCGGTCGTATAGAGCGCATGGCCCATGCCGTAAAATTCGGGGTTCGCGGGCGGCGCGAGCTCATGCTTGCGCCAGCCGCCGTCCGGGGTGTGCATATGCGCCTGACAGAGCCGGTCGGCCATGTCGTCCTCCAGCTCGAACCTGGTGTCCTTCATCGCCAGCGGCTCGAGGATGGTCTTGCGGCAATAGGCGTCGATCCGCTCCCCGGTCGCCGCCTCGACCATCTGGCCGAGCCAGTCCGAGCCGGTGCCGTAATGCCATTTCTCGCCGGGATCGAACGCCAGAGGATAGGATTTCAGCGCCTTTTTCTGGCCGGTCAGGATGGTGGGCGCGCCGGTCGCCTTCATGTATTTTGTCTGGTTGGCGTCCCAGAACTCGTAGACGAGGCCGGAAGTGTGCGTCGCGAGATGCCGGAGGGTCGCCTTCACCTTCGGCGCGCGAAGCTTCGGCGCGCCGTCCGCGTCGAACCCGTCCAGCACCTGCACGTCGCGCCACTCGGGCAGCACGTCCTCGACCGGCGTCTCGAGCGTGAGCAGCCCATCCTCGATCGCCTTCGCCGCGGCCGCGGCGCCGACCGCCTTCGTCATCGAGAACGCGCGAAAGACCGTGTCCATCGTCATCTTCTCGTCGCCGCCGAAGGCGCGGACCCCGGCCGCGCCCTCATAGGCCACGCCGTCCCGCGTCGCGACGGAGACGACGACGCCGGGCGTCCGGCCCGCCGCGACGCATTCCTCCAGAATCCGGTCCATGGCTTTCATCGCATCCTCCATCCGATTTCGGTGACAAGCTGCCGGAGAGCGGCCGGGAAGTCGAGCGCCGGATCGTCTCTCCGCGCGGCGCGGCCCCCGGCCAGGCGGTTAGGCCAGAGCCGCCGCGACGAACGCGCGAATCAGGGCCTCGTCCTTGACGCCGGGCGCCGTCTCGACCCCCGAGGAGACGTCGACCTGGCGCGCCCCGGTCAGGCGCGCCGCCTCGGCGACATTGCCCGCGTTCAGCCCGCCGGCGAGCATCCAGGGCGTCGTCCAGCGCCTGCCGGCGAGCAGCCGCCAGTCGAAGGTCAGCCCGTTGCCGCCCGGGAGCCCGCCCCCCAGCGGCGGCTTCGCGTCGATCAGCAGTTGATCCGCGACGCCGGCGTAGGCGTCGACGGCGTCGAGATCCGCCGCCTCCGCCACGCCGAGCGCCTTCATCACCGGCAGCCCGGCGCGCGCCTTGACCGCGCGGACGCGCGCCGGGCTCTCGCGCCCGTGAAGCTGGATCATGTCGATGGGAAGCGCCGCGACCCGGTCGATCAGCGCGTCATCCGGATCGACGACCAGCGCGACCTTCATCAGTCCGGCCGGCGCCTCGGCGGCCAGCGCGCCAGCCTCCGCCGGGGTCACGTTCCGCGGCGACTTCGGATAGAGGACGAACCCGAGATAGCGCGCGCCGGCCGAGGCGGCCGCGGCGACGGCGCCCGGGGTCCGGAGCCCGCAAATCTTGACGATCATCGCGAGGTGAGCGCGGGCAGGTCGTCATCCTTGTCGCCCGAGAGCGCGTTCACCTTCGTCTTGAGCATCGCCGCCTCGCGCTTCGCCCGCCGCGCGGTCGCGCGCACGCGCCCCTCGCGCATCCACTCCCGCGCCGCGCCGAGCAGGAACCCGACCAGCCCGCACAGAAGCCCGAACGCGAAGAGCGGCAACGTCGCCGTCGGCGCCTGAACCACGCCATATTCCGACAGATCCGGCCAGAGCCGGACCGAGATGTCAGCGCTGTTCGCGACCGCCAGAACGCCGATCACGACGGCGACGACGAGCGCGATGAAGAATTTCAGCGTGCGCAAAAGCCTCTCCCTCCGGGAATGGCCCCGGTCAACTGTTCATCCGGTCCCGGAGATCCTTGCCGGTCTTGAAGAACGGCGCCCTTTTCTCCGGCACATGGACCGATTCTCCGGTGCGCGGGTTCCGCCCCATGCGCGCGTCGCGGTGTTTCACCGAAAACGCGCCGAAGCCGCGAAGCTCCACCCTGTCGCCCCGCGCCAGCGCCTCCGTGATCTCGTCGAAGACGGCGGAGACGATGCGCTCCACGTCCCGCTGGAAGAGATGCGGGTTCTCGTCCGCAAGCTTCTGGATCAATTCGGACTTGATCATCTGCAGTCCCTCGGCCTACCGGCGGAATCGCGTTGTGGAGGCGAGAATTGCACGTTGTGGCCGCGCCGGTCAACGTGGAGCCGCGGCGCGCCGCCGGGCGCGCGTTCCCTTTCAGCCCCGCCAGGACCTCCGCCGGCGGAGCCGGCGGCCATGGGGGCCCACGCTCCGCATGTGAAAGCGGCGGCCCCGAGGGGCCGCCGTTCGCTCATCTCAGTCCCCGCGCGGCGCGGAGGGCGAAGCTTATTCGCCTTCCCGCTCCTTCAGCGCGGCGCCGAGGATGTCGCCGAGCGACGCGCCCGAATCGGACGAGCCGAACTGCTGGACCGCCTCGCGCTCCTCGGCGATCTGCAACGCCTTGATCGAGAGGCCGAGCCGGCGCGACGAACGGTCGATGCTGGTGATTCGCGCATCCACCTTGTCGCCGACCGAGAACCGCTCCGGCCGCTGGTCGCTGCGGTCGCGGCTGAGATCGGAGCGGCGGATGAAGGCCTTCATGCCGTCATGCTCCACCTCGATGCCGCCATCCTCGATCTTGGTGACCGTGACGGTGACGACGGAGCCGCGCTTCACGCCGGTGGTCGCCTCGACGAACGGGTCGCCGTCAAGCTGCTTCACGCCGAGCGAGATCCGTTCCTTCTCGGTGTCGACATCGAGCACGACCGCCTTGACCAGGTCGCCCTTCTTGTACTCGGCCATCGCTTCTTCGCCCGACCGGTTCCAGTCGAGATCCGAGAGATGGACCATGCCGTCGATATCGCCTTCGAGCCCGATGAAGAGGCCGAATTCGGTGATGTTCTTCACCTCGCCCTCGACCGGGGTGCCGGCCGGGAAGTTCTCGGCGAAGAGATCCCACGGGTTGCCCTGGGTCTGCTTCAGGCCAAGGCTGACGCGCCGTTTGGCCGGATCGACGTCGAGCACGACGACCTCGACCTCCTGAGAGGTGGAGACGATCTTGCCGGGATGGACGTTCTTCTTCGTCCACGACATCTCGGAGACGTGCACCAGCCCCTCGACGCCGGGCTCCAGCTCCACGAATGCGCCGTAATCGGTGATGTTGGTGACCCGGCCGGTCCATTTGGAGCCGAGCGGATACTTCGCCTCGACGCCGTCCCACGGGTCCGCCATCAGCTGCTTCATGCCGAGGCTGATTCGCTGGGTGTCGTGGTTCACCTTGATGACCTGAACCTTCACGGTCTCGCCGATATTGACGATCTCGGACGGGTGATTGACCCGCCGCCAGGCCATGTCGGTGACATGGAGAAGCCCGTCGACGCCGCCGAGATCGACGAACGCGCCGTAATCCGTCACGTTCTTCACGATGCCGTCGATGACGTCGCCTTCCTTCAGCTTGCCGACGATCTCGGCGCGCTGCTCGGCGCGGCTTTCCTCAAGCACGGCGCGGCGGGAGACGACGATATTGCCCCGGCGCCGATCCATCTTGAGAATCTGGAACGGCTGCGGCTGGCCCATCAGCGGGCCGATATCGCGCACCGGGCGCACATCGACCTGAGAGCCGGGCAGGAACGCCACCGCGCCGCCGAGATCCACCGTGAAGCCGCCCTTGACCCGGCCGAAGATCGCGCCTTCGACGCGCTCCTGCTTGTCATTGGCCTTTTCGAGCCGGTCCCACGCCTCTTCGCGCCGGGCCTTGTCGCGGCTCAGAACCGCTTCGCCCTTCGCGTTCTCGACGCGGTCGAGGAACACCTCGACGGTGTCTCCGACGCTGATTTCCGAATCATGCCCGGGCTTGGCGAATTCCTTCAGCTCGACCCGGCCTTCCATCTTGTAGCCGATGTCGATGATCGCCTGTCCGGCCTCGATGGCCAGCACGGTGCCGCGGACGACGGCGCCTTCTTCAGGGGTCTCCAGCTCGAAGCTTTCGTTGAGGAGGGCTTCGAATTCCTCCATGGTGGCTTTCGCCATGCGGTGCATCTCCAATTTCGGTTCACTGGCCTGCCGGTTGTCTCCGGCGGTCTATCGTCGAGTCATCGCCCGACGCCCGGTAAACACGACGAAAGGCCCGGGAAATCCTCAGGCCTTGCGGAGTTGTTCGTTGATCCAGCGCGCCGCCAAGGCGACCGCTGCGTCTATAGACATTTCCGTGGTGTCTAGCAAGCGCGCGTCGGCCGCCGGGGCCAGCGGCGCGTCGGCCCTGCCGGAATCGCGCGCGTCGCGAATGCGGAGATCCTCGCGCACCTCCGCCAGCGTCCGCGGATCGCCCGCCGCCGAGAGTTCCGCATGGCGCCGGCGCGCCCGCTCCTCCGCCGAAGCGACGATGAAGAGCTTCACCTCCGCATCGGGGCAGATCACCGTGCCGATGTCCCGCCCGTCGAGCACCGCGCCGCCGTCCCGCGCCGCGAAATCGCGCTGAAACGCCAGCAGCGCCGCGCGCACTTCGGGGAGCGCGGCGACGCGGGACGCCGCCTCCGCCGCCCCGGAATCCCGCAGATCGGGCCGGGCGAGGTCGGCTTCGGCGAGCGCGGCCGCCGCCGCGCCGGGCGCGGCCCCGCTCTCGCGCGCCTTCACGCCCACCGCGCGGTAAAGAAGCCCGGTGTCGAGATGGGCGAAGCCGAACCGCTCCGCCAGCGCCCGCGCGATCGTGCCCTTGCCGGAGGCCGCCGGCCCGTCGATGGCGACCGTGAACTTCACGCCGACGCGCCGAGCCGGGCGCCGAGCGCGGTCATCAGGCGGGTGAAATCCGGAAAACTGGTGTCGATCGGCGAGGCGTCGTCCACGCTCACCGGCTTTTTCGACGCCATGCCGAGGCAAAGGAAGCTCATCGCGATGCGATGATCGAGCCGCGACGCCGCGACGCCGCCGCCCGGCGCGCCGCCCGCGCCCAGCCCGTGAACGGTGAGGCTGTCCTCGGTCTCCTCGACCTTCACCCCCATCGCCTCGAGCCCGCGGGCCATCGCGTCGATGCGGTCGCTCTCCTTCACGCGAAGCTCCTTCACCCCGCGCATCACCGTCCGCCCCTCCGCGCAGGCGGCGACGACGGCGAGAATCGGATACTCGTCGATCATGCTCGCCGCGCGCTCGGGCGGGGTCTCGATTCCCTTCAGGTCCGGCGAGAACCGGGCGCGAAGATCGGCGACCGGCTCGCCCCCTTCCTCGCGCTCGTTCTCGAAGACGAGATCCGCGCCCATCTCGCGAAGCGTGACGTAAAGCCCGGCCCGCGTCGGGTTGAGACCGATATTCGGGACCAGCACGTCAGAGCCTTCAACGATCAGCGCCGCGCAGACCGGAAACGCCGCCGACGACGGATCGCGCGGCACCCGGATCCGGACGGGCCTCAGCTCCGGCTGGCCGACAAGGCGGATCACCCGCCCCGCCGCGCCGATCTCCGTCTCCACCTCGGCCCCGAAGCCGCGCAGCATCCGCTCGGTGTGATCGCGGGTCGGCTCCGCCTCGATCAGCGTGGTGACCCCCGGCGCGTTCAGCCCCGCCAGCAGCACGGCCGATTTCACCTGCGCCGAGGCCACGGGAGAGCGATACTCCACCGGAACCGGGTCGCTCGCGCCGACCAGGGTCAGCGGCAGCCGCCCGCCGGCGCGGCCATGAGCGCGCGCGCCGAACAGCGCGAGCGGATCCGTCACCCGCCCCATCGGCCGCGCGCGGAGCGAGGCGTCGCCGGTGAACGTCGCCGAGATCGGGGACGTCGCCATCGCGCCCATCACCAGCCGCGCGCCGGTGCCGGAATTGCCGAAATCGATGACGTCGTCCGGCTCGCGGAAGCCGCCGACGCCGACGCCGCGAACCCGCCACGCCCCCTCGCCGATCCGCTCCACCTCGGCGCCGAAGGCGCGCATCGCATCGGCGGTGCCGAGCACGTCCTCGCCTTCGAGCAGCCCCTCGATCCGGGTCTCGCCGACGCTGAGCGCCCCGAGGATCAGCGCCCTGTGGGAGACGGACTTGTCGCCCGGGATCACAGCCTCGCCCCGAAGCGGCGACCCCGGTCGCGCGGTCATCGGTTTCACGGCTCCTGATCCCGACATCGGCGTTCTCCCTTCGCGCGGCTCCATCCGCGTGGTTCATATCGGCGCCCCGGCCCGCCGTCCATGCCCGGGCGCCCGCGCCCGGGCGGCGCCGGCGCCGCTTCGGACAAAATAACACGATATTCAGCGCGGAATCTCTTGCGGAGGGTCGCGCGGTCCGCCACCATCCCGCGAAAATGGGCGGAGAAGCTGGAGACGTTTTGGCGAACACGACCTTGAATCCGGCGGAGACGAAAACCGCGACGGACGAACACCTGATTGAATTTTCCGATAACCGACTTCTGATCGATCTTTGCGGCGGCTTCGACCGCAACCTCGCCGCGCTGGAGCAGGGCTTCGACATCGTGATCGCCCGGCGCGGCAACCAGCTTTCGCTCAGCGGCGACGCCGAGGGCGTCGAGGGCGCGGCGGCGGCGCTCAACGCCCTCTATCAGCGCCTCGAATCGGGCCGGAGCATCGAAAAGGGCGATGTCGACGCCGCGATCCGCCTGCGCGGCGCGGCGCGGCCCCCGGACCCCGGCCAGCTTGAGCTTTTTCGCGGCGGCAGGGTCGAGATCCACACCAAGAAAAAGGTGGTCGAGCCCCGGACCGCGACGCAGCGCGCCTATGTCCAGGCGCTGTTCCGGTCCGAAATGGTGTTCGGCGTCGGCCCCGCCGGCACCGGCAAGACCTATCTCGCGGTCGCGGCCGCCGTCTCCATGTTCATCGAGGGGAAGGTGGACCGCATCGTCCTCTCGCGCCCGGCCGTCGAGGCGGGGGAGCGGCTCGGCTTCCTCCCCGGCGACATGAAGGAGAAGATCGACCCCTACATGCAGCCGCTCTACGACGCGCTCGGCGATCTTCTGCCCGGCAAGCAGGTGCAGAAATACATCGAGGACAAGACGATCGAGATCGCCCCCCTCGCCTTCATGCGCGGGCGCACGCTCTCCGACGCCTTCGTCGTGCTCGACGAGGCGCAGAACGCCACCCAGATGCAGATGAAGATGTTTCTCACCCGCCTCGGCGAAGGCGGGCGGATGGCGATCACGGGCGACCCGAGCCAGATCGACCTGCCGCGCGGCGTGGGATCGGGGCTGGTGGAGGCCGAACGCGTGCTCTCCGGCGTCGAGGGGATCGAATTCGTGCGCTTCGGCGCTGAAGACGTGATCCGCCATCCGCTCGTCGCCCGGATCGTGAAGGCCTATGACAGGGAGCATGAGCGCGGCGCGCCCCATCCAGTCAGATGACCATTTCGATCGAGTTCAACATCGAGGACGAAGCCTGGGCCGAGTGCGCGCCGTGGTATCGGGAGATCGCGCTCCGCGCCGCTGAACAGGCGTTGATCGCGGCCGGGATCGCGCCGCGGGACATCGAGATCAGCGTCCTTCTTTGCGGCGATGAGCGGATCGGCGCGCTCAACGCCGGCTTTCGCGGCAAGGCGGGGCCGACCAACGTGCTGAGCTGGCCCGCGCATCCGCTCGCCCCGCCCAGCCCCGGCGCGCGGCCCGCCGCGCCGCCCGACGGCGGGCTCGGCGACATCGCGTTATCGCGAGAAACCATTGAAAAAGAGGCGCGGGCGCAACATCTGACGGCGGAGCGGCATTTCGCCCATCTTTTCGCCCATGGCGTTCTGCATCTTTTGGGGTATGACCACCAGACCGACGCCGACGCCGCCCTCATGGAGGGGCTGGAGCGCCGGGCGCTGGCGGCGATGGGGATCGACGATCCCTACGCGGCGGAGCGGGAGTGAGGTCCGCGGCGCGCCGCGGCGGAACGGAGATGATGACGGAAGAAAAATCGCCCGACGCGGGCGCAACGGGTCCGGTCGACGATCAGACCGATTCCCAGGAAGACAGCGACGGCCGAGAGCCTGGGTTCCTCGCGCGTTTCCTCGGCTTCGCAAATGGCGCGCATGAGGACGAGGCGGACGGCGCCGACTCCGGCCAGACCGCCAATGAGCGCGCGCTGCTGAGCAATATCAGGACGATGCGCGACCAGCGGGTCGAGGATATCATGATCCCGCGCGCCGACATCGTCGCCGTGGAGGTCGGGGCGAGCCTGACCGAGCTGGCGGAGGCGTTTCGCGCCGGCGCGCATTCCCGGCTTCCGGTCTACCGCGAGACGCTGGACGACCCGATCGGGTTCATCCATGTGAAGGACGTGGCGCTCGCGCGGGGGTTCACCAACGGCGCCAGCTCGGCGCCTTTCCGGATCGAGGAGTTCATCCGGGAGATGCTGGTCGTGCCGCCGTCGATGCTGACCGTGCGGCTGATGCAGCGGATGCAGCAGCGGCGCATCCACATGGCGCTCGTCATCGACGAATACGGCGGCGTCGACGGGCTCGTCACCATCGAGGACCTGGTCGAGCAGATCGTCGGCGACATCGAGGACGAGCACGACGAGGCGGACGAGGCGGCGTGGCGGCGCGAGGCGCCGGGCGTCTATGTCTGCAACGCGCGCGCCGAGCTGCCCGATTTCGAAGCCGAGGCCGGGGTCGATCTTCTGCCGGACGATCTCGACGAGGAGGTCGACACGCTCGGCGGGCTCGTCTCGATGATCTCGAACCGCGTGCCGGAGCGCGGCGAGGTGATCCGCCATCCCGACGGCCACGAATTCGAGGTGATCGACGCCGACCCGAGGCGGATCAAGCGGATTCGCGTCCGGCTCTGCGGCGCGGGGCGCGAGGCGGCGAAGGCGGAGGGCTGATCCTGGCCATGCGCGACGCCCCTTTCGCCCGGCTTTCCGCGCGCGCGCGCGCCGGCGCCGCGGCGCTCGCGGGGGGGGCGATGGCGCTGGCGCAACCGCCGCTCGGCCTCTGGCCGGCGTTCTTCATCGCCGGGCCGATCCTCTATCTTCTCTGGCTGGCCGCCGGGGCCGCGCCGCGGCCCGGCCGGGCCGCGTTCATCACCGGCTGGGCGGCGGGGGCGGCGCATTTCGCGCTGGCGCTCCACTGGATCGTCGAGCCGTTTCTGGTCGACGCCGCCCGCCACGGGTGGATGGCGCCTTTCGCGCTTCTCGGGCTTTGCGGGGGGCTCGCGCTGTTCTGGGGGGCCGGGTTCTGGCTCGCCTGGCGGCTCCGGCGCCTCGTCGCCGGGCCGCTCGCGCTGGCGGCCGCCTGGGCCGCGGCGGAGTTCGCGCGAAGCTGCGTCCTCACCGGCTTTCCCTGGGCGCTGCCGGTCTATGGCTGGATGGAGACGCCGCTGGCGCAGGCCGGGGCGCTGATCGGCCCCTACGGCCTCAGCTTCCTCACGCTCGCGGCGATGCTGGCGCCCGGGGCGCTCCTCGTCAGGCCGCGCGCGGCCGCGCCGGCGCTCCTCACGCTTCCCGCTCTCGCCGGCCTCTGGATCTGGGGCGCGGCGCGCGTTCCCGCGGAGACGGCGGACGCCGCCCGGCCGCTGATCCGGATTCTGCAGACGGATGTGGACCAGGCGAGCAAATGGGACCCGGAGCGGGTGAAGCCGGGCTTCGATCGGCTCATCGCGCTCTCCACGGCGCCGGCGGAGACGCCGCCCGCGGTGATCGTCTGGCCGGAAAGCGCGATCACGTTCCCGATCGACATGGCGCCGACCGCCCGCGCCGCGATCCACGCCGCGCTTGGCGACAGCGCGCTCGCCCTCGGCTCGCTCCGCGCCGACGCGGGGCCGGACGCGCCTGTAAAAATCGGCGCGCGCTGGCGAAACAGCCTGTTCCTTCTGGAGGAGGACGCCATCTCCCCGCCCTACGACAAGGTGCATCTGGTGCCTTTCGGCGAATATCTCCCCTTCAGCGCGCTTTTCACGCGGATCGGGCTTTCGGAGCTGGCCGGCCCGGGCGGCGGCATCGTCGCCGGGGCGCGCCATGTCAGCATGCGCCCCGAGGCGGCGCCGCCCTTCGCGCCTCTGATCTGCTACGAGATGATCTTCCCGCGCGAGACCGCGCGCGCCGCGAAAGGCGCCGACTGGCTGATCCTCGTCACCAACGACGCCTGGTTCGGGAACTGGGCCGGCCCGGCGCAGCATCTCGCCATGGCGCGGATGCGGGCCATCGAGACCGGGCTGCCCGTCGCGCGGTCCGCGAACCGGGGATGGTCGGCGATGATCGACCCCTATGGCCGCGCCATCGGCCGCATCGGTCTCGGGCGCGACGGCGTGATCGACGCGCGGCTGCCTGATTCGCCGGAAGCGCCGCCTTATTTCGAACAAGGAGAGCTAATTACAACTTTCATGATCTGCGCCGCCCTGCTCTTCTCAACCCAAAGCCGGCGCCGCGACGACTCATAGGCGAGCGTCGGCGGAAACCATTTGGCAACCACATTTCCAAAGGGCTAGTTGCCTCCAAATCAAAGCCGCCAAGCGGCGAAGAGAGGGAGGCAGTTGTGGCCAAGGCGCCAAATCCGATCGACGTGCATGTCGGCTCGCGCGTGAAGTTGCGTCGGATGTCGCTTGGAATGAGTCAGGAACATCTCGGGCGTCTGCTCGGCCTCACCTTCCAGCAGATTCAGAAATACGAGAAGGGCGTCAACCGGATCGGCGCCAGCCGGCTCTTCGCCATCGGCGAGGCGCTCGACGCGCCGATCCAGTTCTTCTTCGACGAGATGCCCGACACCGCGCGCGCCGATCTGGCGCGGATGGACGCGGGCGCCCCGCGCGGCGCGGCGGCCGACATCCGGGTCGCCGACTTTGTCTCCACCGCCGAGGGGCTGGACCTGAACCGGTCCTTCCAGCGGATCACGGATCAGGCGACGCGCCGGCGTCTCGCCGATCTGGTGCGCTCCGTCGCGGGGGAAAGCTGACTCCTCAGGTTGACCGTGCCTTGACGCGCACTTACACCCTCGCATGGCTCTCAGATGGATCCATGAGCAGGGATCGACGCTTCAGTGCAGAGGACGATCACGATGGCGCGCGGCGACTATTACTTCACATCCGAATCCGTGTCCGAAGGACATCCGGACAAGGTTTGCGACCGGATTTCAGACGCCGTTCTCGACGCGCTCATCGCTGAAGAGCCCGAGGCCCGCGTCGCCTGCGAGACATTCGCGACCACCAACCGGGTTGTGATCGGCGGCGAGGTCGGGCTTTCGGACAAGACCAAGCTCGCGACCTATATGGGCAGGATCGACGAGATCGCCCGCCGCTGCATCCACGATATCGGGTATGAGCAGAAGAAGTTCCACTGGCGGAACGTCGAGATCACCAACCTGCTGCATGAGCAATCCGCGCATATCGCCCAGGGCGTCGATGCGGCCGAAAACCGGGACGAGGGCGCCGGCGATCAGGGCATCATGTTCGGCTACGCCACCAACGAGACGCCGGAGCTGATGCCGGCGCCGATCCTTTACGCGCACGCGATCCTGAAACGCCTCGCCGACGCCAGGAAAAGCGGCTCGGAGCCTGCGCTCGGCCCGGATGCGAAATCGCAGATCAGCGTGCGCTACCGCGACCACAAGCCCGTCGGCGTCAGCTCGATCGTCCTGTCGACCCAGCATCTGGACGAGGCGCTCACCTCCGACGACATCCGCGAGATCGTCGAGCCGCATATCCGCGCGACCCTGCCGGAGGGATGGATCGACGCCCAGACCGTCTGGCACGTCAACCCGACCGGAAAATTCGTCATCGGCGGCCCGGACGGCGACGCCGGACTGACCGGACGCAAGATCATCGTCGACACCTATGGCGGCGCGGCCCCGCATGGCGGCGGCGCCTTCTCCGGCAAGGATCCGACCAAGGTCGACCGCTCCGCCGCCTACGCGGCGCGCTATCTGGCCAAGAACATCGTCGCCGCCGGCCTCGCGGAGCGGTGCACGCTGCAGCTCTCCTACGCCATCGGCGTCGCGCGCCCGCTCTCGATCTATGTCGACACGCATTGCGCCGGCGGGGTCCCCGAAGAGACGATCGAGAAGGCGGTGGCCAAGGTCATGGACCTCACCCCGCGCGGCATCCGCACCCATCTTCAGCTGAACCGGCCGATCTACGAGCGCACCGCCGCCTATGGCCATTTCGGCCGGGCGCCGGAGGCCGACGGCGGCTTCTCCTGGGAGAAGACCGACCTCGTGGAGGCCCTGAAGGCGGCGATCTGACCCGGCCATGGGAGAGATGACCGAGCGCGACGACGGCGCGCCCTGGCGCAATTTCTACGGCCGCCGCCACGGAAAGACGCTCCGCAAGGGGCAGAGGCAGCTTTTGGAGACGCGCCTGCCGGAGCTCGCCCCGCCCGGCGTCTCCTGGGCCTCGAACCCGGAGCGCCGGCCCGTCGATTTCAGCGCGATGGCCCCGGCCGCCCGCGAGGTCTGGCTCGAGATCGGCTTCGGCGGCGGCGAGCATCTGGTGGCGATGGCGGCCGCCAATCCGGATATCCTGATGGTCGGCTGCGAGCCGTTCGTGAACGGCGTCGCCATGTGCCTCGCCGCGCTCGACGGGGCCGGACTCGACAATATCCGCCTTCACGCCGGCGACGCGCGCGAGATTTTCGATGTCGCGCATGACGGCGCGTTTTCACGGATCTTCGTCAACTACCCCGACCCGTGGCCGAAGGCCCGCCACCACCGCCGCCGCTTCATCGGCCCGGAGAACCTGCCCCACCTCGCCCGCATCGCGGCCCCCGGCGCCCGGCTCCACATCGCCACCGACATCCCCGACTACACCCGCCACACCCTGGAGGCGATGCGCGCCTTCCCCGAATTCCTCTGGACCGCCGAGCGCCCCCAGGACTGGCGCCGCCCCTGGCCCGACTGGCCCGGCACCCGCTACGAAGCGAAAGCGCTCCGCGAGGGCCGGGCACCATGTTATCTGACATTTGTGAGGGGGTGAGGGCGGCAGAGGTCAGGGACGCATCCACAGGAAGGCACGGTGGATATGCGGACAAAGCAGCCGTTTGATTCAACAGCTGACTATGTTACGGAGGTCTAGATATTATGCTGTTGAGTGCTAGATGATAGAAATCGTGACGTCCGTATGGCGTAGCCATAAGGCAAAGCTAGCACTCAGTATCTTTTGTGTTGCGGTAGCAAGTTTCGATACCTTCTGGAAAACGCTTTCCCCGGTCGCGGCAGGTGCCCTAGCCGTAGCCATAGTTCCTTGGATGCTTGGCATTATTGAGCGGATCTCTGCTCCAGGTGGCTTCGAGGTCGTTCTTGCAAAAGCTGAGCGTCAACTTGATGCTTCTGGGACAGCCCCGGACGAGGACGACCTCAACGCCTTCAAATACTTCGAGGGGAGCGATCCTAATCTCGCAATCGCAATGCTTCGTGTCCAGGTAGAGAGGCGTCTTCGTGAGATAGCTGAAGAAGTAATGCTTAGCCCCAATACGCGTGGCGGAGTCCCGACTCTCCGACATCTTACTGAAGACCTTGCAAAAGAGGGAGCAATACCGAAGGAAGCAGCAGTCCTCTTGAATAACCTCATGCCCGTAATGAACGCAGCCGTTCATGGCGTGGAGTTGCAGCCGAACGCTTCCGATTTTGCGCTCACCTACGGCCCAAAAATTCTTGCAATGTTGAAGACCCAGAAGGATTAGAGCGAGGGCAATATTGGATTCGAAGCGTTCAACTGATGTCTCGAGTCAGTCGACCCCCCCTACAGCGGCCAGAACACCAATATCGACGGGATCGCCACCGCGATCACCAGTATCTCCAGCGGCAGGCCCATGCGCCAGTAATCGCCGAAGGCGTAGCCGCCCGGGCCGAGGATCAGCGTGTTGTTCTTGTGCCCGATGGGCGTGAGAAAGGCGCAGGAGGCCGCCACCGCCACCGCCATCAGGAACGGGTCGGGCGAGACGCCGAGCGAGTCCGCCATCGAGATGCCGACCGGCGCCGCGACGATCGCGGTCGCGGTGTTGTTGAGCACGTCCGAGAGCGTCATCGTCACCACCATCAGCACGGTCAGCGCCACCCAGACCGGCGCGCCCACCGTCAGCCGCGTCAGCGCGTCCGCGATCAGCTCCGTCCCGCCCGAGGTCTCGAGCGCCGCGCCAAGCGGGATCATCGAGCCGAGCAGCACCACGACCGGCCATTCGATGTGCGTGTAGATCTCGGAGAGGGGAACGATCTTGGTCAGCGCGTAGAGCGCGACGACGATTCCGAGCGCCACCGGCATGTAGATGAGGCCGAAGCTCGCCGCCGCCACCGCCGCGCCGAAGACGCCGATCGCCACCCAGGTCATCTTGTCCTGCGTCACCGAAAGCCCCCGCTCGGCCAGCGGCAGGCAGCCCAGCCATTCCGTCAGCTCGCCCGTGGTCTCCGCCGGCGCCAGCAGGAGCAGGATGTCGCCGGGGCGAACCTCGGTCTTTCGCACTCGTTCCGTGACCCGCCGGCCCTGACGGGAGATCCCCATCAGCACCGCGCCGCGCCGCCACGAAAGCCCGATCGACTGCGCGGTCTTTCCGGCGATGCGGGCCTGCTCCGTCACCACCACCTCGAAAAGGTCGAGCCCCTCCGCCGCCGCGTCGAGGCGCTCCTGCCGGTCGGGCTCGGAGAAGGCGAGCGAGAGCGCGATCCGGAATTCGTCCAGCGCTTCGGGCGTCGCCTCGACCACCAGCGCGTCGTCCGCCCGGATCACCGCGTCCCGCGCCGCGCCGTAGCGCCGCTCGCCGTCCCGCACCAGACCGATGATCGCGACATCGGCCTTTTCCGCCTTCTCGTAGAGCTCGTGAACGCGCCGGCCGATGATCTTCGCGCCCTCCGGCACGCTCAGTTCGGCGACATAGAGCTTCGACTCCATCAGGCTGACGCCGTCGCTGGCGTTCTCGCGCTGCGGGATCAGCCGCCAGCCGACCAGCGCGACGAAGATCAACCCCGCCAGCGCGGTCACGGCGCCCACCGGCGCGAAATCGAACATCGCGAACGGCGCGCCCAGCCGTTCATCGCGAATGGTCGCGACGATGATGTTCGGCGGAGTCCCGATCATCGTCACCATGCCGCCGAGAATGGTCGCGAAGGAGAGCGGCATCAGGCTGAGCCCGACATCGCGTTTGGCCTTCTTCGCGGTCTGGATGTCCACCGGCATCAGAAGCGCCAGCGCCGCCACGTTGTTCATGAAGCCGGAAAGCGCCGCGCCGACCCCGCCCATCACCACGATATGCCGGGCGAGCGGGCGGGCGCTGTCGACCAGCGTCCTCGTGATCAGGAACACCGCCCCCGAGCGCACCAGCCCCGCCGAGATGACGAGCACCAGCGCGACCACCAGCGTCGCGGGATGCCCGAACCCCGAGAAGGCGCGCTCCGCCGGCACGACCCCGGCGACGACCGCGACCAGAAGCGCGCCGAACGCCACCAGATCATAGCGCCATCGGCCCCAGATCAGCAGGACGAAAACGCCGCCGAAAATCGTGAAAAGAACGATCTGCTCGGTTGTCATGCCGCGCGCTCCCCTGATGCGCCGGATCCGCGGCGCGGTCCTGTCTCCGCTTCACTCATGCTCCGCCTTCGACAGTGGATGCGAGCCGAGGACCAACGCCTTCAGCCGCTCCTCCTGAACGTGGGTGTAGATTTCGGTGGTGGAGATGTCGGCGTGGCCGAGAAGCTCCTGAATCGATCTGAGATCGGCGCCGTTCGCCAGAAGATGCGAGGCGAACGCGTGCCGAAGCGTATGCGGCGAGACCCGCGCCGGATCGACGCCCGCCGCCGCCGCAAGCTCCTTCACGATCTGGAAAAACCGCACCCGCGTCAGATGCCCCGCTCCGGAGCCGCTCGGGAACAGAAACACGCTTCGCCGCCAGCGCGGATCCGCGTCCCGCGCCGCCAGCCATTCGGAAAGCGCGGCGCGCGCCGGATTCGAAAGCGGGACGAGCCGCTCCTTCCCGCCCTTCCCCTTCACCAGCAGCATCCGCGGATCTCCCCGCGCCGCCGCCGCCGGGAGAGAGACCAGCTCGCTCACGCGCATTCCGGTGGCGTAAAGCGTCTCCATCAGGCAATTCAGCCGCACGCCCCGCTCGCGCGCCGCATTCAGGAGCGCCTCGACCTCGGCCACGGACAGCGTTTTCGGCAGGGGCCGGCCCTTGCGCGGGCCGGAGATTCGCGCCGCCGGGTCGTCGCCGCGCCAGCCGTCCTCATAGAGGAACCGGTGAAGCTGGCGCGCGGCCGAGAGCCGCCGCGCCCGCGTCGCCGGGGCGCGCCCTTCCGCCTCCAGCGCCGCGAGCCAGGTCTCGAGCGCGCCGCGCCCGGCCGTCAGAAGCGTATCGCCCGCCGCCTCGACATGCGCCGCATAGGCGGAGAGGTCCCGGGCGTAGGCGGAGATCGTATTGTCCGCCGCGCCTCTCTCGGCGCGCATCGCGTCCAGAAAAAGCGCGATCAGGCGATGCGAAGGAACCGGCGTCTCCGCCCCGGTCATTCAGTCGCCAAAGCCGACGCCGGTGGCCGGCGTCTCGATCTGGCCGGTCACCGCGGGAAGATCGACGAAATACGCGTAGCCGATCAGCGCCACCGCCGCCAGAACGAGCAGAATGAACAGGAATCCGATCAGCCGCCGCACCATGGTTTCGCCCCGGTCATTCCGCTTCAACACTCGCCAGCGCGCGCGGAAGCGGGTAAACCCCGGCGCGCCGCCGCATCGATACGAGCGAGTCTAGCGGGCTCGGCGGAGCGGCGCAACGCGAGAGGGATGAGAGCGCATGAGCCAGGACGAGACGAACCTGCGGCTTCGCCGCCCGGTCGCGCTTGTCGGGCTGATGGGCTGCGGCAAATCGACGATCGGCGCGCGGCTCGCCACGCTGATCTCGGCTCCGTTCCGGGACGCCGACACGGAGATCGAAGCCGCCGCCGGCATGACCATTCCCGAGATCTTCTCCACGCTCGGCGAGGCGGCCTTTCGCGATGGAGAGAAACGCGTGATCGCGCGGCTTCTGGCCGGGCCGCCGCTGATTCTCGCCACCGGCGGCGGCGCCTACATGGCGCCGGAGACCCGCGCCGCGATCAGCGCCGCCGGCGTCGCCATCTGGCTCCACGCCGATATCGACACGCTCGTGAACCGCACGGCGAAGCGAAGATCCCGGCCGCTTCTGAACGCGGGCGACCCGCGTGAAATCCTCGCCAGGCTGATGGCGGAGCGCTATCCCGTCTACGCCGGCGCCGAGATCCGCGTGGAGAGCCGCGACGACGACCGGCCCGAGGATGTCGCCCACGCGGCGCTGGCCGCGATCCGCGCGCATGACGCCGCGGCGCCGCCGGCGCTGCGCATATTGGAGACCGCCGATGACCGCACCTGAAACGCTCACCGTCGCGCTCGGCGCGCGCGCCTACGACATCCGCATCGGCCCCGGCCTGATCGGGCGCGCCGGCGCGGAGCTTCTCCCCCTCCTCGCCCGCCCTCGCGTCGCCGTCGTCACCGACGAGACGGTCGCCGCCCTTCATCTCGGCGCGCTGGAGGCGGGCCTCGGCGCCGCCGGCGTCGCCGCCGCGCCGGTCATCCTGCCGCCCGGCGAAGCGACGAAATCCATGGCCTCCTATGAGCGGCTTCTCGGCGCGCTCCTCGATCTCCGGATCGCGCGCGACGATCTGATCCTCGCGTTCGGCGGCGGCGTGATCGGCGATCTCGCGGGCTTCGCCGCCGCGACGCTGCGCCGCGGCGTCGCCTTCGCGCAGATCCCGACCACGCTTCTCGCCCAGGTCGACAGCTCCGTCGGCGGCAAGACCGGGATCAACGCGCCGCAGGGGAAGAACCTCATCGGCGCCTTCCATCAGCCGAAGCTGGTCCTCGCGGACACCGACATGCTCACCACGCTGCCGCCGCGCGAATTTCTCGCCGGATACGCCGAGACCGTGAAATACGGCCTTCTCGGCGACGCCGAGTTCTTCGAGACGCTGGAGCGCGAGGGCCCCGCGCTGAAAGCCGGGGACGCGGCCGCGCGCATTCGCGCCATTCGCCGCGCCTGCGAGATGAAAGCCGAGATCGTCTCCCGGGACGAGATGGAGGCCGGCGAGCGGGCGCTGCTGAATCTCGGCCACACGTTCGGCCACGCGCTCGAAGCCGCGACCGGCTATTCGGGGCGGCTTCTCCATGGCGAGGGCGTCTCGATCGGCATCGGCCTCGCGTTCGAGCTGTCGATGCGCCTCGGCCTCTGCGCGCAGGAGGAGCCGAGCCGGGTTCGCGCGCATTTCCGCGCGATGGGCATGAAAACCACGCTCGGCGATATCGACGGCGCGCTGCCGGACGCCGACGCGCTGATCGCGCTGATGAGGCAGGACAAGAAGGTGAAGGACGGCGAGCTGATCTTCATCCTCGCCCGCGCCATCGGCGACGCGTTCATCGCGAAGGAGACCCCGCTCGACGCCGTTCGCGCCGTGCTCGCCGACGCGCTGGCCGAGGCGCGCTGACGCCCTCCCGGCCCGCATCCGCGGGGGCCGACGCGGACACGAGTGCGTGAAAACACGCCTTTTCCGCGTCGTAAAATGAACCAAACCGTTTCCCTGGCGTATCCTATGAGAGGAGATTGTCGACGGGAGGCGACGCGATGGCGAAACTGGACGCGCAGGCCGACGCCGCATTCACCCGAAACGCGATGCGGGCGGAGATGCTCGACGCGGAGACCGAACGCGCGCTCGCCACCGCATGGCGGGACGAGCGTTGCGCGAAATCGCTGCATCGGCTGATCAACGCCTATATGCGCCTCGCGATCTCGATGGCCTACAAATACCGCCGCTACGGCGCGCCGATGCCCGATCTCATTCAGGAGGCCGGCGTCGGCCTTCTGAAAGCGGCGGAGAAGTTCGACCCGGACCGCGGCGTCCGCTTCTCGACCTACGCCAGCTGGTGGATCAAGGCCTCGATCCAGGACTATGTGATGCGCGACTGGTCGATGGTGCGCACCGGATCGACATCCGCGCAGAAGGCGCTCTTCTTCAACCTCCGCCGGGTCCGCGCCCAGATCGAGAGGGAACGCGGCCCCGCCACCGACGGCAGGACGGCGCATGAGCAGCGCGTGCGGATCGCGGAGGAGGTCCGCGTTCCGCTGCGCGATGTGGAGATGATGGAGGCGCGGCTCGCCGGTTCGGATTTCTCGCTGAACGCCGCTCAGGGAGAGGGGGATGGCCGCGAATGGATCGAAACCCTGCAGGACGCCGCGCCGACCGGCGCCGAAACCGTCGCCCGGATCTCCGATCTCGCCGCGGCGCATGGCTGGATCGACGACGCGCTCACCTCGTTGACCGACCGCGAGCGGATGATCATCCGCCGCCGGAAGCTGACGGAGGAGCCGGACACGCTTGAGCGCCTCGGCGGCGAGCTTGGCCTTTCGAAGGAGCGCGTCCGCCAGCTGGAGGCGCAGGCCCTGCGAAAGATGAAATCCCGCCTTGAGGGACGACACGGGAGCGAGCCGGCGATCCTCGCCGGGGCGATCTGAACGCGGCCTCGCGGCGGCGAGCCGTGAGACGCATTGTCGCCTCTCGCGGCCCGGTCTATAGAACCGGGCGGTTAAAGCGAGGCGGACATGCGATATATTTCAACCCGTGGCGGCGACGAAGTTCTGGATTTCGAACAGGCGATGCTGGCCGGGCTCGCCCGTAACGGCGGCCTCTTCGTGCCCGAGACATGGCCGGCGATCGACAGGGATGAGATCGCGGCGCTGGCGGGCCAGCCTTACGAGGACATCGCGTTCCGGGTGATGAAACCCTTCATCGGCGACACGTTCGACGACGCCGAATTCCGCGCCCTGATCCAGGACGCCTACGCCGGCTTCAACCATCGTCTCCGCGCGCCGCTGGTCCAGATCGGCGAGGAGACCTGGGCGCTGGAGCTTCATCACGGCCCCACGCTCGCCTTCAAGGACGTGGCGATGCAGCTGGTCGGCCGGCTTTTCAACGCGGCGCTGACCCGGCGCGGGGCGCGCGTCACCATCGTCGGCGCGACCTCCGGCGACACCGGCTCCGCCGCGATCGAGGCGTTCCGCGGCATGGAGGCGGCGACGGCGGTGATCCTCTATCCGCATGGCCGGGTCTCCGAAGTGCAGCGCCGGCAGATGACGACGCCGACCGAGCCCAACGTGCACGCCATCGCGGTCGAGGGCGATTTCGACGATTGCCAGGCCGCCGTGAAGGCGATGTTCAACGATCACGCCTTCCGCGACCGGCTGAATCTCGCGGCGGTGAATTCGATCAACTGGGCGCGGGTTCTCGCGCAATCGGTCTACTACTTCACCGCCGCCGTCGCGCTCGGCGCGCCGGGCCGGGCGCTCTCCTTCGCCGTCCCGACGGGAAATTTCGGCGACATCTACGCGGGCTACGTCGCGAAGCGCATGGGGCTGCCGATCGACCGGCTGATCATCGCCACCAACCGGAACGACATCCTGCACCGGACCGTCCAGTCCGGCGCGCATGAGAAGCGCGGCGTCCAGCCGACGACGTCGCCGTCGATGGACATCCAGATCTCGTCGAATTTCGAGCGTCTTCTGTTCGACCTTTACGACCGTGAAGGGCCCGCCGTCGCCGGGCTGATGGACGAGCTTTCGCGCAAGGGCGGCTTCACCCTCGCCCAGGGCGCGCTCGGGCGGCTCCGCGAGGAGTTCGACTCGGCCAGCTTCGACGAAGATCAGGTCGCCGCGCTGATCCGCCGCTTCGCCGACGAGACCGGCGCGTTGTTCTGCCCCCATTCCGCCATCGGCGCCGGCGCCGCCAGCGCGCATTCCGGCCCGACGGTCGCGCTGGCCACGGCGCACGCCGCCAAGTTTCCCGACGCGGTCGAGGCCGCCACCGGAAGGCGCCCGGAATTGCCTGCGCGCATGGCGGACCTTTACGAACGCCATGAACGGATTACGGTGGCGCCGAACGACATCGACGCATTGAAACGGCTGATCTCCGAGAAGGCCACCCTATGAGCATCCGACTGTCCACTCTGCCGAACGGGCTTCGCGTCATCACCGAGTCCATGCCCGGATTCGGCTCCACCACGATCGGCGTCTGGATCGCCGCCGGCTCGCGCCATGAGGCCGAGTCGGAAAACGGCGTCGCGCATTTCCTCGAACACATGGCGTTCAAGGGCACGGGGCGGCGCTCCGCCCTCGCCATCGCCGAGGCGATCGAGGATGTGGGCGGCCATCTGAACGCCTACACCAGCCGCGAGGCGACCGCCTATTACGCGCGGGTTCTGGCCGCGGACACGCCCCTCGCGCTCGACATCATCGGCGACATCCTGACCGATCCCGCCTTCGCGCCCTCGGAGATCGAACTGGAGCGCGGCGTGATCCTTCAGGAGATCGGCCAGGCGCTGGACACGCCCGACGACGTGATCTTCGACTGGCTGCAGGAGACCGCCTATCCCGGCCAGCCGCTCGGCCGGCCGATCCTTGGCCCGGCGGAGCGGGTGAAGAGCTTCGGCGAAGCCGACCTCCGGAGCTTCGTCGCCCGCCACTACGCGCCGGAGCAGATGATTCTCTCCGCCGCCGGCGCGGTCGATCATGACACGATCCTGGCCGAGGCGGAGCGCCATTTCGGCCATCTGACGCCGGCCGCGGCCACGACCGGCGTCGCCGCCGCCTATCGGGGCGGCGAACGGCGCGAGGTGAAAAAGCTGGAGCAGGCGCATATGGCGCTGGCCTTCGAGGCGCCGTCATGGCGCTCGGAAGGCTATCACGCCATGCAGTTGATGGGCGTCGCGCTCGGCGGCGGCATGTCCTCCCGCCTGTTTCAGGAGGCGCGGGAGAAGCGCGGCCTCTGCTACACGATCTTCGCGCAGGCCGGCGCCTACCAGGACAGCGGCCTGCTCACCATCTACGCCGGAACCGGCGGCGCCGAGGCGAAGGCGCTGGCCGAGTTGACCATCGACGTGATCCGCGACGCCGCCGAGACGCTCCGGCAGGATGAGCTGGACCGCGCCCGCGCGCAGATACGGGCCGGGATCATCATGGGCCTCGAGAGCGCCTCGGCCCGGGCGGAGCGGCTCGCCCGGTCGTTGATGATCTGGGGCGAGGCGCCCGATCTCGAAAAGACGATGGCGAAGATCGACGCGGTGACGGTCGAGGATATCCGCGCCGCCGCCGCCCGGCTCACGCGGCCGACCCTCGCCTGGTACGGGCCGGTGGAGCGCGCGCCCGGCCTCGGCGCCATCGAGCGGCGGCTGGCCGCCTGAGCGGGTCCGCGGATGTTCGGCTTCAGGCGCGAGACGGCGCTCCTGACCGACAGGCTGGTTCTGCGGCCGCCGCGGATTTCGGACTATTCCGCCTGGGCGACGGCGCGGCGCGAGAGCCGCGACCATCTGAAAGCATGGGAGCCGGCCTGGCCTGACGATCATCTGAGCGTCGAGGCGTTCCGCCACCGCGTCCGCTGGGCGCGAAAGGCGATGCGGCTCGGCCGGGCGTGGCCGTTCATGCTGTTCGGCGCCGAAGACGGCGCGTTCATCGGCGCGATCACGCTCGACAATGTGCGCCGCGGGCCCGCCGACGCGGGGACCCTCGGCTACTGGACCGCCGCGCGCCACGCCCGCCAGGGCTACATGCGCGAGGCGCTGACGGAGCTTCGCCGCTTCGCCTTCGACGATCTCCGGCTCGGCCGGCTGGAGGCGGGCTGCCTGCCGGAGAACACCGCCTCGCGCGGCCTGCTGGAGGCGGTCGGATTCGAATATGAGGGCGTGGCCCGGGCCTACCTCGAGATCGACGGGCGCTGGCGCGACCATGTGCTTTACGCGGCCCTGCGCGAAGACCGCTGCCCCGCCGCCGCCCGCCCCTGACCCACGCTCAGGCGGAGCCGCCCGAAGCCGACAGCAGCATCGGATCGATCCCGAGTTTCGCCAGCGCCGCCGTCCATTTCTTCGCGTCCGCGCCGCCGAAGACGATCTCCTCGTCGGCGTCGCAGGTGAGCCAGCCGTTCTGGCGCAACTCGCCCTCGAGCTGCCCCCCCGCCCAGCCGGCGTAGCCGAGCGCGATCATGGAGCGCCGCGGCCCGGCGCCGGAGGCGATCGCCTTCAGCACGTCGATGGTCGCGGTCATCGAGATGGTCTGATCCACCTCCAGCGTGGCGTCCGGCAACCGCCAGTCGGCGGAATGGAGGACGAAGCCGCGCCCGGTCTCCACCGGGCCGCCGTAATGGACCGGGCTGGTTTCGCCGCCGGGCTCATAGGCGATGTCCAGCTGGCTGAAGAGGTCCTGCCGGCTGACGTTCCCGGCCCGGCGATTGACGACGATGCCAAGCGCGCCATCCGCGGAATGGGCGCAGAGATAAACCACCGCCTTCTCGAATCGCGGGTCGCCCATGGACGGCATCGCAATCAGCAGCTTGCCGCTCAGCCCCGCCTCCTCGGCCGCGCCGTCATTCGCTCGCGTGTTCTCGCAATCGCTCACCATCACGTAAAGGTGCGGCTTTCCCCCGATGCGATCAAGCCCTCTCTCGGCTATATGTGCTCCTGACGCCCCGGCGCCGGCCCGGCGCTCGGGCGGCATGGGGAGATTCAGAAAGGGAGCCGGCATGTTCAACCGGGTCATGGGGCGAATTCTGGCGGGCGCGGTCAGCCTCATGGCGCTCGGCGGCGGCGTGGCGGCGCAGGGGTTTTTCACCGATGACGCGCCGCCGAAAGCCGAGGCCCGCCTGCTCGCCGGATGGGCGGACCCGGACGGGAGCCGCATCGGCGCGCTGAGGGTGGATCTCGCCGATGGCTGGAAGACCTATTGGCGGACCCCCGGCGAGGGCGGCATCCCGCCGACATTCGACTGGGCCGGATCCGAGAATGTGGCCAACATCCAGATCTCCTGGCCGACGCCGATCGTCTTTGACACCTACGGGATGCAAACCATCGGCTACAAGCACCAGATGACGCTGCCTCTCCGTCTCACCCCGAAGGACCCGGCGCGCCCGCTCCGGCTGAAGCTCGCGCTGTTCTACGGCGTCTGCGACGAGATGTGCATCCCCGCCCGCGCGGATCTGGCGCTCGACATCGCGCCCGGCGCCGCCCCCGAGGGCGCGGCGGAGATCCGCGCCGCGCTGGCGGCCGCGCCCGCGCCCGCCGCCGCCGCCGGCCTCACCGGCGCGCAATGCGCCATCGAAGACGGCGTGCTCACCGCCCGCCTCGCATTCACGCCGGCGCCGACGCGCGCGCCCATCGTCATCGCCGAAGCGCAAAAGGGCGTCTGGATCGGCCCGATGGACGCGCGGCTCGACCAGGGGGAGATCCGCGCGAGCGGCGAGTTCCGCGCCGACCCCGGCGAGTGGATCGACCGGGGCGCGATCCGGCTGACGCTCATCGGCGGCGAGGGCCGCGCGCTGTCCCTCACGGGCTGCCCCGCCAGCGGCTGAGCCGGGCCGCCGGCCCTCCCCGCGCGCAATCGCGTTGCGCCGCGCCCGTCGCCCACCCATATTGCCACAGAACGAAAACAGGCGGGCAAGGACGATGTGATGGTGCGTTTTTTCGACTGGCTGGTCGAAGTCTGGGACAGGGTGCGCGGGTTTTTCGGTTTTCACCGATTGACCAGAAAGGGGCGCGGCGCGGATCTTGAGGGGCGCGGGCTCGTCCGGCGGGTCTATTATTTCATTCGCCCGCTCCTGATGCTGTTCATCCTGGTCTATGTCGGCACGATGATCTGGCGCTTCGGATGGGTGCGGGGCGAGGATCTCTCCTACCCGCAAGCGGTGATCGACGCGGCGCAGACGGTCTCCGCCGGCGCGAAGATCGGGCCCGAAGGCGCGGCCGGCGCCGCCGAAACCTGCGCCCCGAGCCAGATCGTCCGGGTCGAGCAGGCGCTGATCGACATGCTCGTCAACCAGAACGACTGGACCCCGGCGACGCCCCAATACAAGTTCGGCTTCTTCTTCGCCGTGCCCTGGGAGGCGACGCCGTTCTTCGACAACAAGGCGAGCTTCCAGAAGGGCGTGCACAGCGCGGTGAAGCGGTTCTCGATGGAGATGACCGACACGCTCGGGCGGGTGCGCGGCACCTCCGGCGCCGATCCCGATCTCGAAGCGGCGCGCGGGCTCCTGCAGATCGACGAGCGGACCTGGATCTTCAACCCGTTCGACGCGCGCCTGCCGCTGATGGCGACCAGCGCGGCGTCCTCCTATCGGAGGGCCATCGACCGGCTCGGGGACTACAATGCGCGGCTGGGCGCCTGCGACGCGCTTTTCGACGCCCGCGCCGACAATCTCTATCAGCTTCTGGATCGGATCACGAAGGAGATCGGCTCCAATATCGACCAGATCGCGAAACGCAGCCAGAGCCGGACCTATGACGTGGAGACCCACAGCTTCGTCGAGGCGGACGGCAACAGCCGCGGCTGGTTCGACTTTCGCGCCGACAATTATTTCCATGAGGCGCGCGGCCGGATGTACGCCTATCACGGGCTGATGCAGGCGGCGCGCGCCGATTTCGCCGATGTGGTGGTGCAGCGCAATCTCGCCGACGTCTGGGACCGGATGGAGGCGCATATCGCGGAGGCGGCGGCGCTCTCGCCGCTGATCGTCTCGAACGGGCGCGAGGACGGCATGTTCGCCCCGGCGCATCTCTCGGCCATGGCGCAGAACATGCTGCGCGCGCGCGCCAACATGACCGAGCTTCGCGACATCCTCGCGCGCTGAGCCCGCCCTGGTCCGCCGCCGGAAGGCGGCGGCGCCCCGCCGCGCCCTCAGCGCCGGGCGGCGCCCCTCTTCGCGAGGCTCAGTCGCCCGCGCCGGCGGCGTCCGCCAGGCCGGGCGCGGTCGGCTGAACGGCGCCGCCGATCTCGTCGGCCGCCTGGGTCAACCCGCTCGCCACGGTCGAGACCAACTCGTCGACGCCGTCTCCCTCCGGCCCGAACACCGCATAGGCGAGCCCGACCCCGATCACGACGAGGGCCGCGGCCAGCGCCAGCCAATCGACCGCCACCGCGCCGGATTCGCCAGCGACGAGCCCGCGAAGAGTCTTCAGGGAGAACCGCATGTCACCACCTCCGCGAATCACGAGTCGCCGATGAACGCCAAGGCTCCGGCGGCCGGAGTCGTTCGCTCCGCTTCGTCCTTATCGATACCATCTTGTTCGCCGCGCCACAAAGCGCGCTGTCCTCCGCGCCGCGGATGATCGTATGAACGGGGCGCGCCCGAGGCGAACAGGGATAGAAGAGCCATGCGAATTTCCCGATTCCGACCGCCGCTCGCAGCCCCCGGGCGCAGGCGCGGCGCCGGGGCGCGCCGGGCGGAAGGCGCGCGCGTCCGGCGTTCACGCTTCCCTTCGCACTCGGCCGGTAAGATGAGCGCATGATTCGCATCTGGCGTCCAATCGCTTTCACGCTCGTCGCGGCGGGCCTCGTCATCGGCCAATCGCCGGCCGCGGCCGCCGCGGATCTGGGCGGCGCGCGCAGCTTCAGGCTGGTCAAGCCGCCCAGCCTCGGCCCGAAACGGCGCCTCACGATCACCACCACCCGCAGCGCCATTCCGCAGAAACCCGCGCCGCGCGCGCCCCGCTACGGCTGGTTCTGGCGTGAAGCCGCGAGCGGGATCGGCGCCGCCGACCCGGCGCGGCTCGCCCCGCTCGTCGCCAGCGTCGCCAGCCGGCTCGGCGGGCCGACGCGGCGCGCCCTGGTCGAGGAGATCGGCGAGACCTGGCGCGCGGAGATCGCCGCCGCCGCGGACGCCGCGCGGATCTCGGAGGCGCTGCTGATCGCGGTCGTCGCCGCGGAGAGCGGCGGCGATTCCCGCGCGGTCAGCCCCGCCGGCGCGCAGGGGCTCGGCCAGCTGATGCCGGAGACCGCCCGCCGCTTCGCCGTCTCCGACCCGTTCGAGCCGGCGGAGAATCTCCGCGCCGCCGCGGATTATCTCTCTCTCCTGCTGACCATGTTCAAGGAAGACGCGCTTCTCGCGCTCGCCGGCTACAACGCCGGAGAGAACGCGGTCCTGCGCCACAAGGGCGTGCCGCCCTACGCCGAGACCCGCGATTACGTGCCGATCGTCCTCGGCTATTACCATGAGGCGCGGGGGCTGTGCCGGACGGCGCCGAGCGGGCCGCGCGCCGCATGCGCGATGGCGGCCGCCAACTGAGCCCGGTGCCCTCCGGCCGCGCGGCGCGGATCAGCCGACCAGCGTCGCCTCGGTCTTGGCGCGGACCTCGTCCATCGTCACGCCATCCGCCAGTTCGACCACCTTCAACCCGCCTTCGACCACGTCGAACACGCCGAGATTGGTGATGATCTTGTCGACCACCCCCGCCCCGGTCAGCGGCAGCGTGCATTTCTTCAGCAGCTTCGACTCTCCGGCCTTGTTCGCATGATCCATGATGACGATCACGCGCCCGACGCCGGCGACGAGATCCATCGCCCCGCCCATGCCCTTGACCAGCTTGCCGGGGATCATCCAGTTCGCGAGGTCGCCATTCTCGGCCACCTCCATCGCGCCGAGGATCGCCATCGCGATCTTGCCGCCGCGGATCATGCCGAAGCTGGTCGCGCTGTCGAAATAGGCGGTCCGGGCGAGTTCCGTCACCGTCTGCTTGCCGGCGTTGATGAGATCGGGGTCGACCTCATCCTCGGTCGGGAACGGGCCCATGCCGAGCATCCCGTTCTCCGATTGCAACGTCACATCCACGCCTTCGGGGATGTGGTTCGACACCAGCGTCGGAATCCCGATGCCGAGATTGACGTACATGCCGTCTTCAAGCTCCCTGGCCGCGCGCGCGGCCATCTGGTCCCGATCCCATGGCATTGCTCGATCCTCCTTAAGCGGCGCGCAGTGTGACTTTTTCGATCCGTTTTTCGTGCTCGCCCTGAATCAGGCGGTGCACATAGATGCCCGGCAGATGGATCTTGTCCGGATCAAGCTCCCCGCGCGGCACGATCTCCTCGACCTCGGCGACGCAGATCTTCCCGCACATCGCGGCCGGCGGATTGAAGTTCCGCGCGGTCTTGCGAAAGACGAGATTGCCGGTGTCGTCCGCCTTCCACGCCTTCACGATGGACAGATCGGCGACGATCCCCCGCTCGAGAATATAGGTCTCGCCGTCGAACTCCTTGTGCTCCTTGCCCTCGGCGATCACCGTGCCGACGCCGGTCTTCGTGTAGAAGCCGGGAATGCCCGCGCCGCCGGCGCGCATCCGCTCGGCCAGCGTGCCTTGCGGGTTGAATTCAAGCTCGAGCTCGCCCGCCAGATACTGGCGCATGAACTCGGCGTTCTCCCCGACATAGGAGGAGATCATCTTCTTCACCTGCCGGCTTTGCAGCAGAACCCCGAGCCCGAAATCGTCAACGCCGGCGTTGTTCGAGGCGATGGAGAGGTTCTTGACCCCGGAATCGCGGATCGCCGCGATCAGAAGCTCCGGGATCCCGCAGAGCCCGAAGCCGCCGGCGGCGATAAGCATGCCGTCGGACAATATTCCATCGAGAGCGGAAGCCGCGTCCTTGTAGACTTTCTGCATCGGGGAATCCTTTCCATTCGCGCGTCACGCGCCTCACCTTTCCCGCGTCCGCGCGCCGCTGTCAAACGCCCGGCCTTCTCACCCCGGCGCGCGGGCGAGAAAAAGGTGGCCGATGATCGGGGCGCCGCTTTCGCGCCGCACCATGATCTCCGTCGCCTCCAGCGCGCTCAGCCCCGCCGCCTCCAGCATCAGGCCCAGCGCGGCGGGGGCGTGCGCGAACCGCTGATGCGGCGTCACCGTCCAGGGGCGCCCGGCGAACGCCGCCTCCGGCGCCGTCTCGGTGGTGAAGATGAACAACGCGCCCGGCGCCGCCCGCGCCGCGACCGCGCGGAACAGGGGCGCGGCGTCGCCCAGATAGGGCAGAACGTCGGTCGCGACGATGAGATCCCACCGCTCATCCGCCTGTTCGAGGAACGTGACCGCGTCGCCGACGAAAAGCGCGGAGTACAGCTCCTTCTCGTCGGCGATCTCGATCATTCCCGGCGCGAGATCGACCCCGGCGCGCGCCTCCGTCATGTCCTCGAACGCCTCCGCCGCCAGCCCGGTGCCGCAACCGAGATCGAGCATCCCGCCGAACGGGCCGAGCCCGAGCGCCTGCACCCGCTCCCGCGCGAGCAGCGGCGCGCCGTATTCCAGCTGATCGACGAGAATCCCGTCGAACACGTCCGCATGCTGATCGAACAGCGTCGCGACATAGGCCGCCGGCGCCCGATCCGGCGCCGGCCCCGCGCCCAGCGCCGCGAGCCGAAGCGCGGCGCCGCCCGGATCCGCGTCGTTCATCGCCAGAACCGCCCGCCAGGCCGCCGCCGCGTCGGGCGCGCCCGCCTTCTCCAGTTCCAGCGCCCGCTCATACGCGTCCGCCAGCGCCTCTTCCTCCGCCTCGGTCATTCGATCGCCTCCACCTCGTCGCGCGCCGCCGCCGGCAACGCGGCCAGCATCTCCGCCACCGTCGCGCCGAGCAACGGATGGCGCCAGTCCGGCGCGATATCCGCCACCGGCGCCAGAACGAAACTTCGCTCCTGCATCCTTGGATGCGGCAGGATCAGCTCCGTCGGCGCCGGCGCGTCGCCCGCCCCCGCGCCCAGCGCCATCAACGCCCGGAGCGTCGGCTCGTCGGGCGCGATGCGCGCGCCATAGGCGATGAGATCGAGGTCGCAGACCCGGGGCGCCCAGCGCGTCCGCCGCTTCCGGCCCATGCGCCTCTCCACATCGTGAAGCCGCGCAAGCACCGCCTCCGGCGGCAGATCCGTCGTCAGCAGCGCGGCGCCGTTCACGAAATCCGGCCCCGACCCGGCCGGAAAGGCCGGCGTCCGCCGCCAGCGCGCCCGCGCCGACACCCGGACGCCGTCAACCGCCAGCAGCTCGAGCGCCGCCGTCAGGGTCGCGCGGGGCGCGCCGAGGGCCGAATCCTGATTGGCGCCGAGCGCGACGATCACTTGCGCGGGAGGCGAAACCCTATTTCCATCCATGGATGATCCAGCCATTGCATTGCGAAGATATAGTCTTATTTTCTCCGCGCTTGTGGTCGCCGGAACACGTCTTGTCCATCCATAGTCGGCGCCGCGCAACATTTCGAGGTACGCGTATGTTTTATCGTGACGAACGTCTGGCGCTTTTTATCGACGGCTCCAACCTTTACGCCGCCGCGCGAGCGCTGGGGTTCGACATCGACTACAAGCTGCTCAGGAGCGAATTTCTGCGCCGCGGCAAGCTTGTCCGCGCGTTCTATTACACCGCCCTGCTGGAGGATCAGGAATATTCTCCGATCCGTCCGCTCGTCGACTGGCTGGATTACAACGGCTTCTCGATGGTCACCAAGCCGGCGAAGGAGTTCACCGACTCGATGGGGCGGCGCAAGGTCAAGGGCAACATGGACATCGAGCTCGCGGTCGACGCGCTGGAGATGGCCGACCACATGGATCACATGGTGCTCTTCTCCGGCGACGGTGATTTCCGCTCCCTGCTCGCCGCGGTGCAGCGGCGCGGCGTGCGCGTCTCTGTCGTCTCCACGATTCGCTCGCAGCCGCCGATGATCGCCGACGATCTGCGCCGTCAGGCCGACAATTTCATCGAGCTGGACGAGTTGAGAGACGTGATCGGCCGCCCGCCCCGCCCCGTGCGGGAGGACGAGCTCCCCGACCTCGACATCGACACGGACGCCGACGCCGAGGACGCGTGACCCCCGAAGGGCGCCCGGAGGCGCCGCGGGACTGCCGGCTCTGCCCCCGCCTCGCGTCCTACCGCGACGAGGTCGCGGCGACCCACCCCGACTGGTTCAACGGCGCGGTCGCGAGCTTTGGCGACGAGGAGGCGGCGCTTCTCGTCGTCGGCCTCGCGCCCGGCGTCGCCGGCGCGAACCGGACCGGGCGCCCGTTCACCGGCGATTACGCCGGCGATCTGCTCTATGCGACGCTGTCGAGATTCGGCTGGGCGAACGGCGCCTTCGCCGCGCGCCCCGATGACGGGCTGAAGCTGACGGGGGCGATGGTGACCAACGCGGTGCGCTGCGTCCCGCCGCAGAACAAGCCCGTGGCCGCGGAGGTCAATCAATGCCGCGATTTTCTGACCGCGCGCATCAACGCCCTGCCCCGGCTCCGGATCATCGTCGCGCTCGGCGTCATCAGCCATCAGAGCACGCTGCGCGCGCTCGGCGCGCGGGTCGCGGCGCACCCGTTCAGGCATGGCGCCCGGCATGAGGTCTCCGGCCTCACGCTTTACGACAGCTACCATTGCTCGCGCTACAACACGAACACCCGGCGCCTGACCACCGCGATGTTCGAGGCGGTCTTCGCCGACGCGCGCGCGGAAATGGACGGGGCTGACAACGGGGCCGATCCGGACCGGCGGGCCTGAGCGCGGCGCCGGCGGGCCGGTTCAGAAACAGGCCTCGATCAGCGGCCGGAGATTCTCGCGCGTCAACGCCACCGGATTGCCGCCGCAGGACGGGTCCTTCAACGCCGCCTCCGTCAGCCGGTCGAGATCCGGGTCCGTCACCCCGAGATCGGTCAGCGTCGCCGGCACGTCGAGCTCCGCCTTCAGATCGGCGACGAAGCCGGCGAAGCCGTCAAACCCGCCCTCGATCCCGAGATAGGCCGCCGCGGCGGCGATCCGCGCGTCGATGGTCGGCCGGTTGAAGGCCAGAACCGGCCCCATCACCACCGCGTTGGTCATGCCGTGATGGGTGTGATGGATCGCCCCGACCGGGTGCGAGATCGCGTGGATCGCCCCGAGCCCCTTCTGAAACGCGACCGCCCCCATCATCGCCGCCGCCATCATCTGCGCCCGCGCCTCGATATCTTCCGGATCGGCGTGAACGACCGGCAGATTCTGCTTCACCAGCCGCATCCCCTCCAGCGCGATTCCCTGGCTCATCGGGTGGTAATGCGGCGAGCAATACGCCTCCAGACAATGCGCGAACGCGTCCATGCCGGTGCCGACGGTGATCGCGCGCGGCATCCCCACGGTCAGCTCCGGGTCCGCGATCACCACCGTCGGCATGAATTTCGGATGGAAGATGATCTTCTTCTCCGCCGTCGCCTCATCGGTGATGACCGAGGCGCGGCCCACTTCGGAACCGGTGCCGGCGGTGGTCGGAACCGCGATGATCGGCGCGATCGCGGCCGCGTCCGCCCGGGTCCACCAATCCTCCCGATCCTCGAAATCCCAGACCGGGCGCGTCTGCCCGGCCATGAACGCCGCCGCCTTGCCGAGATCGAGCGCCGAGCCGCCGCCGAAGGCGATCACCCCGTCATGCCCCCCGGCGCGATAGGCCGCGACGCCCGCCGCCAGATTCGCGCCGGTCGGGTTCGGATCCACATCCCGGAAAACCGCGCGCCCGAGCCCCGCCCCCTCCAGAAGAGCGAGCGCGCCCTCGGCGATCGGCAGCCCCGCGAGCCCGCGATCGGTGACGAAGAGCGGGCGCTTCATCCCCGCCTCGGCGCAGGCCGCCGGCAATTCGTCGATACGCCCCGCGCCGAACCGGATCGCGGTGGGATAGGACCAGTTTGCGAAGGGCGTCATGCTCAGACTTTCTTCAGATGGTAGGATTTCGGCCGCGTCAGGTTGTGGTAGCCGATCACCGAAAGCGCCCCGCCGCGCCCGCTGTCCTTGCAGCCGGTCCAGCAGAGCGCGGGATCGAGATAATCGCAGCGGTTCATGAACACCGTTCCGGCTTCGATCCGGGCGCCGAGCCGCTCCGCCCGCTCGACATCCCCGGTCCAGAGCGACGCGGTCAGCCCGTAATTGCTGTCGTTCATCAGCCTGACCGCCTCGTCGTCCGAGTCGACCTTCATGATGCCGACGACGGGGCCGAAATTCTCCTCCCGCATCAGCTCCATCGTATGATCGACGTCGACGAGGATCTGCGGCGCCAGATAGGCGCCCCCCGCCTCCGGAAAGCGGGCCGGGTCGATCAGCTTCCTGGCGCCGCCGTCCACCGCCGCCGCGACCTGCCTGCGCACCAGCTCGGCGAAGCGCTTCTTCGCCATCGGCCCGAGGGTGGTCTTGGGGTCGAGCGGGTTGCCGAGAACATATCCGTTCACGATGCCGACCGCCTTCTCGATGAAGCGGTCGAAAAGCGGCGCCGCCACGTAGATCCGCTCGATCCCGCAACAGCATTGCCCGGAATTGAACATCGCCCCGTCGATCAGCGTCTCCGCCGCCGCGTCGAGATCGGCGTCTTCGAGCACATAGGCCGGGTCCTTCCCGCCCAATTCGAGGTTGAGCGGAACGAAGGTCCCCGCCGCCGCCTTCTCGATCGCCCGGCCGCCGCCGACCGAGCCGGTGAAGCTGACCGCGTCGAACGCGCGCTTCGCAAGCAGGTCCGCCGTTCCCTGATGCGTGAGAAACACCGCCTGGAACACATCCTCCGGCATTCCCGCCTCGCGGAAGGCGGCGACCATGCGCTCGCCGGTCAGCAAGGTCTGCGCCGCCGCCTTGAGCAACACGGCGTTGCCCGCGATCAGCGCCGGCGCCACGGTGTTGATCGCCGTCAGGTAGGGGTAGTTCCAGGGCGCGATGGTCAGGGTCACGCCATGCGGCTCGCGCCGAATGACCCGGCGGACATGCTCATCGTCCGAGATCGTCATCGGCGCCAGCGCCGCCTCGGCGATGTCGGCCATATGGCCCGCGCGCTCGCGCACGCCGCCGAACTCCCCGCCATAGCGGACCGGCCGGCCCATCTGCCAGGCGATCTCCGGCGTCGCGTCCTCGGCCGTGGCCGCCAGCGCCTCGACGCCGGCGCGCACCAGGCTCGCCCGCTCCGCCAGCGGGCGCGCCGCCCAGTCCTTCTGCGCCGCGCGCGCGCTGGCGACCAGCGCGCCCGCCTCCTTCACGGTCGAGGCCGGCCGCTCCGCATAGAGCGAGCCGTCGACAGGCGAGATGCATCGGATCATGTCAGCCATGTTCAAGCCCTCTCAAAGCCGCGGGCGACCTCATGATCGGTCACCGCGCGATCGAATTCCTCCTGCTCCCACCGCGCCGCGCGAACATAATGGTCGATCACATCGTCGCCCATCGCCGCCCTGAGCATGGCGGACCCATCCAGCGCCGCCGCCGCATCGCGCAGCGTCGCGGGAATCTCCGGTTCAGTTTCCGCCGCATAGGCGTCGCCGTCAAAGGCCGGCGGCGGCGCCGCCGCGCCCTCGATCCCGGAGATCCCGGCGGCGATCTGCCCCGCCAGCGCAAGATAAGGGTTCAGGTCCGAGCCGCCAATCCGGCATTCCACGCGAATTGAACGGCTTTTTTCCCCGACCAGCCGAAAGCCCGCCGTCCGGTTGTCCACCGACCAGATCGCCCGGGTCGGCGCGAAAAGCCCCTTGGCGAAGCGCTTGTAGGAATTGACGTAAGGCGCGAGGAAAAACGTGACCTCGCCCGCATGCGCCAGAAGCCCCGCGAGATAATGGCGCATCAGGTCCGACATGCCGATCGGGTCGGCCGGATCGTGAAAGGCCGGCGCGCCCGCCGCGTCGATCAGCGACTGGTGAACATGGCTGGAGGAGCCCGCGGCGCCCTGACGCCATTTCGCCATGAAGGTCACCGCGCGCCCGTCCGCATGCGCGATCTCCTTCACCGCCTGCTTGACCAGCGCGTGATTGTCGGCGGCGTCGAGCGCGTCGGAGTAGCGCACGTTCACCTCGCCCTGCCCCGCGTCGGCCTCGCCCTTCGTGCATTCGACCGGAACCCCCGCGCCGACGAGCCCGTTGCGGATCGCCCGCATCAGCCCCTCCTCCTTCGCGGTCTGGAAAAGATTATAATCCTCGTTGTAGCGGCTGATCGGCGTCATGCCGCGATAGCCGGCGTCGCCCAGCGCCTCGAAGCTCTCGCGGAAGACGAAGAACTCCAGCTCCGTCGCCGCGGCCATCGAGAAGCCCATGGCCGCCAGCCGTTCGATCTGCCGCTTCAGGACCGCGCGCGGGGCGTGGCGGACCAGTTCGCCGTCATGGTCGAGAAAATCCGCCAGCACCAGCGCCGAGCCCGGCGCCCAGGGGATCAGCCGCAGCGTCGCCATGTCCGGCTTCAGCGCGTAATCGCCATAGCCCTGCGCCCAGCTCGCCGCCGCATAGCCCGGCACCGTCTCCATCTCCAGATCGGTCGCCAGCAGATAATTGCAGCAATGCGTCTCCCGATGCGCGGAGGCGATGAAATGGTCCGTGACGAAACGCTTGCCCATCAGCCGGCCCTGCATGTCGGGGGCGGCGACGACCACGGTGTCGATCTCGCCGGCCGCGGCGCGGGCTTTCAGATCGTCGAAACTCAAATTCCCGGGCATGGTCAAACTCGCAAAAAGGAATGGAGGCGCCGGAAGGCGCCGGAGATCCGGGCCGCGCCCGGCCGGCGTTCGGTCAGGCGCGCGGGTCGCTCGGCCGTCATCGTCGTCCTCATCAGCTTCGTCATCGGCGCCCGGGCGCGGGGGCGCCCGGCTATTTCAGGTAGGCGAACGCCTCATCCGCCGCCCAGCCGGGCTTTCCCGAATCCGCATCCCATTTCATCAGCAGGCAGGAGGTGCCGAGCCGCTGAAAATAAAGCGCCTTGATCTCGTACCATCCCGGCTCCGGGACCGTGACGTCCTGATAGCCGCCGCTCTCGCACGGGTGGCGCCCGTCATACCGCGAGACCTCCCGCCCGCCGATCTCCACCAGAAGCCCGTCATTCGAGTAGAATTCGATCTTGTGCGCGCCCGCCCGCTCGAATCGCACATAGCCCGAGATCTCGGCGACGACCCGCGTCTCCTGGCGCGACGTGAGCGCGACTTCGCCCTTGGCGGTGTCGATGTAACGCAGGCCGCTGAGAGGCGGGCCCGGGCGCGCGTCGTCGAGCCAGTCCTTCGCCTGCTGGAGCGAGCCGACCTCGGGCGGGTAGGCGTAGCTCACCGCCAGGCCCTGCGTCAGCGCCGCCGCGTCCGGCTGCGGGTCGGCCGGGGAGAGACCAAGCGTCTCCCCGCTGGCCGGAAGGCACAGCGCGGCGAAAAGCGCCGCAGTCGAAATCGTCCGCCTGATCGCTCGCATGGCCCGACCCTCCCTAACGGCGCAATCACTTTCAGCGGAGAGTTAAATCAACTTGGTCCGCGAAGTAAACGCGGCCATGCGCGCCCGCCCCCCGATCCGGGCGCGCGTATTTGACGGGCGCCGCGCATTTCCTGTCTATGGGGGGAGGATCGCCGGCGGCGGCGCGGCGAGTCTTCGCGCCGCGCCCGCGCGGCGGAGCCGGGACAAGGGATGATTCGAATGAGCAACGACCTGGCGGCGCATGACCGCGTGGTGGAGACCGCGCTGGAGTGGATCGACGCGGGAAAGCGCGCGGCTCTGGCCACGGTGATCCAGACCTGGGGCTCCGCGCCGCGCCAGGTGGGCGCGCAACTCGCGATCTCCTCGGAATCCGATCTCGCGGGCTCGGTCTCGGGCGGCTGCGTCGAAGGCGCGGTGGCGGCCGAGGCGCTGGAGGCGCTGGAGACCGGCGCGTGCCGGGTGCTGGAGTTCGGCGTCTCCGATGACGAGGCCTTCGCGGTCGGCCTCGCCTGCGGCGGCGAAATCAAGGTGATGGTGGAGCCGATCGGCGTCGGCCAGGGGCCGGACGAGGCGCTGATCCGCGCGCTCGCCGCGGCGCGGGCGGCGCGTCAGGCGGCGGTCTACGCCGTCAACCCGGAGACATGGGAGCGCCGGCTGATCACGCCCGGCGCGGGCGACCCGCTGCAGAAGGACGCCGCGCGCGTCCTGCGGACGGATCGCTCCAGCTTCACCGCGGATTCCGGCTGGTTTCTCGGCGCGCACAACCCGCCCCTGAAGATGATGGTGGTCGGCGCGGTCCACATCGCGCAGCCGCTGATGCGGATGGCGCGGCTCACCGGCTATGACGCGGCGCTGATCGACCCGCGCGAGGCCTTCGGCTCCGCCGCGCGCTTCCCCGGCGAGACGATCAGCAACGAATGGCCGGACGCGGCGCTGGCCGCGTTCGGCCTCGATGCGCGGACCGCCGTGGTGACGTTGACCCACGACCCCAAGATCGACGACGTCGCCATCGCCGCCGCGCTTCGCTCCCCGGTTTTCTATCTCGGCTGCCTCGGCTCCCGCCGCACCCATACGAAACGGGTGAAGCGCCTTCAGGAGGCCGGATTCAGCGCGGCGGAGATCGGCCGGATCAGCTCGCCCGTCGGGCTCGATATCGGCGCGAAATCGCCGGCGGAGATCGCCGTGTCGATCATCGCGGAGATCACCGAGCGGCTGCGAAAGGCGGTCTGATGGGCGCCGGCGCGCCGGTTTTCGTCTCCGCCGTGCTCCTCGCCGCGGGCGCGTCGCGCCGGATGCGCGGCGCGGACAAGCTTCTCGAAACCGTCGCGGGCGAGGCCCAGATCCGGCGCGCGGCGCGGGCGCTTCTCGGCAGCCGCGCGGCGGAGGTCGTCGTCGTCCTTCGCCCGGACGACGCCGCGCGGCGGGACGCGCTTTCGGGTCTGGGCGTCAGGATCGTCGAGAACCGGCTGGCGGCGGAGGGCATGGGCGCCTCGATCCGCGCCGGCATGGCCGCGCTCGCGCCCGAAGCGGATGCGGCGCTGATCGCCCTCGCCGACATGCCGGAGATCGGCGCCGAGGATATCGACGCGCTGATCGCCGGCTTCGCGCCGGATGACGGGCGCGAGATCGTCCGCGCCGCCGGGCCGGACGGCGCGCCGGGCAATCCGGTCCTGTTCGGGCGGCGGTTCTTCGCGCCGCTGCGCGCGCTGACGGGCGACGCGGGCGCCCGCGCGCTGATCGCGGCCAACGCCGATCTGACGGAGCTGATTCCGCTGCAGGGCGCGGCCGCGCGGATCGACCTCGACACGCCCGAAGACTGGGCGGCGTGGCGGGCCCGGCGCCCGGCGGCGGGATAACGCCCGCCGCGCGCTACTGCGCGAGATCGAGCACCCGCGCCTCGCCGCTCCGGGTGATCCGCATCGACGTCGCGTCGATCCGGCCGACGAGCCAGCCGTCCACGACGGTCCCGCTCGAGACGCGCAGCATCTTCCCGCTCGGCAGACGCACCAGCGCCCGCCGCGCCCCCTCCTCGCCGAACACGCCGAGCAGGTTCATGTCGTCGAGCGGAATCACGTCCTTGAGCGTCGCCGCGCCGGCGACTCCGGGCGCTCTCGGCGCGCCGCGCCGCGGCGTCTTCACCTCGCGCACGCCCTTGGTCCCGATCGAGAGCGCCGGCGCCGGGGCGGCGGTCGCGGGCGCATGCGGGCGGATCGATTTCGGCCGCGCCTTCGGCGCCGGCGCCAGCGTGGCGACCGACTCGGATGGCGACATGTCGAGCGCGGCGGGCCGCGGCGCCGGGCGCGGCGCGCGCGCGGCGGCGCCCGGGCCCGGCGGGTCCGGGTCCGCCTCCGCGGGGTCGGGCGCGGGAATGGGCGGCGGCGCCTCCGCGACCGCGCCCGGCCCGGGCGCCGCCGATGCGATCGGTTCGGCCCCGATCGCCGGATCGGAGCCCCGCGCGGCGGGAGCGGGCGCGACCAGGGTCGGGGCGGCGGCCGGCGGGTGCGGCGCATCCGGCGGCGGGGCGACCGGCGCCGCCTCCCGCCCCGCGCGCTCCGCCGGGCGCGGCGGCGCCGCGACGTCGAGCGTGAAGGACGGGGGCGGCGCGCCAAGGACGACGGGCCGCGCGGCGGGGGCCTCCGGCGCGCTGAACGCCGCCGCGATCACGCCCGCGGGGCGCCCGGCGGCCGGCGGCGGCGGCGGGGCGAACCCCTCCGCCACATCGGGCGCGGCCAGCGCCGCCGGCGCGCCGGCCATCGCGGGCGGCGCCTCGTCCGCAGGGAAGCCCGCTCCGAGCCAGATCCCCAACGCCGCGATCAGCGCCGCCGCGCCGGTCAGGATCGCGCGCCCTGGCCGGAACCAGCGCAAGGCGGACGGAATCGCGGGCGCGGCGCGCTCCGCGACCGGGGCCGGGGCCGGCTCGGGGAGGAATTCGGGACCGTCCGGAAAGAGCGCCAGCGCCGCCTGCGCGCCGACCCGCGTCGGCTCGAACCCGTGGCGGCGCGCGTAGGCCACCGCCTCATCGACCACCTCGCGCGCCACCGCCGCCGCGGCCGCGCCGTCCGGGGAGACGGCGATGCTCAGGGCCTCCGCGTCCTCCGCCTCGTCGAACGCGCCCTCCGGCGCCAGGCCCGGTTCGAGATTCGCGAACAGGATCCGCTCCGGCGGCAGCCACAGCTCGACCTCCGGCGGATCCGCCGCGCCGATGGCGCGCGCGGCGTCGGCGATGGCGGCGATGGCGGCGTCGAAATCGGGGGCGAGCGCCGCCTCCGGCAGCGGGGCGGCCGCCGCCTCCCGCCATGCCTCCGCGCCATCGCGGCGGTGAAGCAGAAAAGCGTCGGGCCGGAATTCGAGAGCGAGCCGCGTCACGCGGCTCGCTCGGATGTCGCTCGCAGACAGATCATTCACCGCGCCGGCTCCTCGTCGGCTTCGCCGGCGAGGATTCTATGCGGGCGGGCGTCGCCGCGCCAGACCGGCGGGCGCGTCTTTTCGCTCAGGCCGCGGCGGCCTTCGCCAGCGCCTGATCCAGATCGGCGATCAGATCGTCCGGATCCTCGATCCCGATCGACAGGCGCACGACCTCCGGCCCGGCGCCCGCCGCGACCATCTGCTCATCGGTCAGCTGCCTGTGCGTGGTGGAGGCCGCATGGACGATCAGCGAGCGCGTATCGCCGAGATTGACGACATGCGAGAAGAGATTCACGTTGTCGACCAGCTTCACGCAGGCGTCATAGCCGCCCTTCACGCCGAACGTGAAGAGCCCGCCCGTCCCCTTCGGCGTGTATTTCCTCGCCCGCGCCGCGTAGGGGGAATCCTCCAGCCCGGCGTAGGAGACATACTCCACCGCCTCGTGCCCCTGCAGATATTCCGCGACCTTCTTGGCGTTGGAGCAATGCCGCTCCATCCGCAGCGACAGGGTCTCCATGCCGAGCAGGGTCTGGAACGCGTTCATCGGGGCCGCGCAGCCGCCGAGATCCCGCAGGCCGACCGCGATTCCGTAGAAGGTGTAGGCGAGCGGGCCGAACGTCTCATGGAATTTCAGGCCGTGATAGGCCGGCTGCGGCTCGAACATCGCCGGATGCTTGCCCGAGGCCGTCCAGTCGAACTTGCCGCTGTCGACCACGATTCCGCCCATGGAGGTGCCGTTCCCCGAGAGATATTTCGTGGTCGAATGGACCACGATGCTCGCCCCATGCTCGAACGGGCGGCAGAGATAGGGGCTGGCCGAGGTGTTGTCGACGATAAGAGGAATGCGCGCGTCCGCCGCGATCTTTCCGATCACCTCGAGATCGGTGATGTAGCCGCCCGGGTTGGCCACGCTCTCGCAGAAAAGCGCCTTGGTGTTGTCGTCGATCGCCGCCCGCACCGCCGCGAGATCCTCGAAATCGACGAAACGGCATTCCCAGCCGAACCGCTGGAAGCTGCTGCCGAACTGGGTGACGCTGCCGCCGTAAAGCCGGGTCGAGGCGATGAAATTCGCCCCCGGCTCCATCAGCGGAAAGAGCGCCAGCATCTGCGCCGCGAGCCCGGACGCCGTGGCCACCGCGCCGACCCCGCCCTCCAGCGCCGCCACCCGCTCCTGCAGCGCGCTGACCGTCGGGTTGTTGAGGCGGGTGTAGATATACCCCACTTCCTGAAGGTTGAAGAGCGCCGCCGCGTGGTCCGCGTCGCGAAACACATAGGCCGTGTTCTGGTAGATCGGCACCTGCCGCGCCCCGGTCGAGGGGTCCGGGCGGGCGCCGGCGTGAATCTGGAGCGTATCGAATCCGTATGTGCGGTCAGCCATCCCGGCCTCCTTTTTGCATGAGAATAACTCGCGCTTAAATCAAGTAAGTCTCGAGGACAAGCGCCCCGTGTTGAATCCGCCCATCGCCAGCTCCCCGAAGAGACGCTGGTATTCCATCTTCGGACACAGATTCATCACCACGGTCACGCCCGCTTCGCGCGCCCGCGCTGCGGCGGCCTCGTCGATCACGCCGATCTGCATCCAGATCACCTTCAACCCATGGCCGAGGAGATGCTCCAGCGCCTCGTCGACGACGGCGCCGGCGTCTTCGGAGCGGCGGAAGATATCGACCATGTCCACCGTCTCTCCGGCCTCGGCGAGCGCCTTCAGCGAGGGCGCGATGCGGGCCCCGAAGACCTCCTGCCCTGCGGAGACCGGATTGACCGGAAGCACGCGATACCCTTTCAGGTCCAGATAGCGCGCGACATAATAGGAGGGGCGCACCGGATTGGTCGAAACGCCGACGATCGCGACGGTCTTGACGGAATCCAGAATGGCGCGAAGTTCGGCGTCGGAATGGGTCATGCGCGGATGATGCAGCAGGCGCGGCGCCTGTCCAGCCCTCGCCACGAAAAAATGCGCCCGTCGAAGCGGGCCCCTCGCCTCAAAAAAAATGCGCCCGCCGAAGCGGGCCCCCCTCACCTCAAAAAAAATGCGCCCGCCGAAGCGGGCGCAGTCAGAACGAGGGACAGTGAGTGGATGAAGGAGACCTTTCGAGCCCGCCTTCAGAACTCATGTGGGTCTTATAGCAGAGAATGGCCAGCCCGCGCTCTCATTTTTATGTCGGTTTGTTGCACTCGATGTTAGCTTTTGCACAGGCCCGCCGCCGCGGGGCGCGCGCCAGGCTAGAAAACCTCACGAAATCAACATCATGATCCGGGGCTGAGCAAAAAGGCGCCCCGCCCGCCCGCCAAGGCCGGATGATCACAACTTATTGTTGCAACAGCCCCCGGCGACCGCGCGTTGCTTTTGGCGCGCGGCGCGCGGCGCATAATCCGGCTTCAGCGCGAATCACTCCGGCGGCGACCGAATCGCTCAGCGCCGCGCCTCCCGCGCGCGGTGCAGCGCGACCGCGGCGGCGTTGGAGACGTTGAGCGAGCCGAAAGCGGCGGCGGAGGGAATCCGGGCCAGCAGGTCGCAGGTCTCGCGGGTCTTCTCGCGCAGACCCGGCCCCTCGGCGCCGAGAACCACGGCGAGCGGGCCCGGGGCCGCCGCCGCCGCGCCGATATCGGCCTCCGCCGCGCCGTCGAGCCCGACCAGCCGATAGCCGAGCCCGCGCAGGCTCTCCATCGCCGCCGAGAGATTCTTCACGCGCAGATAGGGCTGGCGCTCCAGCGCGCCGGACGCGGCCTTCGCCAGCGCGCCGGTCTCCGGCGCGGCGTGGCGGAGCGGGGCGATGACGGCGCGGGCGCCGAACACCTCCGCCGAGCGGAGAATCGCGCCGACATTGTGCGGATCCGTCACCCGGTCGAGAAAGACGACGAGCGGCGCGGGGTCGGAATCCGACGGCGCGCAGATCTCCGCGGCGGCGCCCCATTCGAGCGGCCGCGTCATCAGCGCCGCGCCCTGATGCACGGAGCCGGGGTCGAGCGGCGCGGGAAATCTGCGCGGATCCGCCATCTCCGGCTCGACGCCGGCGCGCTCGAACGCGTCGCGGAGTTTTTCGGCGGCGTTTCGCGTCACGATCAGCCGCTCATGCGTTCGCGCCGGATTGAGCAGCGCGTCGCGCACGGCGTGAAGCCCGAAGAGCCAGACCGGCGCCGGGCCGTCGCGCAGCGCGCGCTCCTTCTCGATCACCCATGCGGGCTTTTGCGGTCTCTTCTCGTTCATGGCCTCTCCTAGCGCGGGCCGCCGCGAAAGGAAACGGGCGCGGCTGGCTCCCGTCGCCGGTTCGGGCCATATACGTCTCCATGGCGCGCGACAATTACCATCACGGCAACCTCAAATCGGCCCTGGTCGAGGCGGTGCTGTCGCTGATCTCGGAGAAGGGCCCGAACGGGTTTTCCTTCGCCGAAGCGGCGCGGCGCGCCGGCGTCAGCCCGGCGGCCCCCTACCGGCATTTCAAGGACCGGGACGACCTGATCGTCGAGACCGCGCGGCGCGGCTACGAGCTTCTGGCGGCGCGGCTGGAGGCGGCGTGGGACGATGGGCGCCCCTCCGCCCTCTCGGCGTTCGAGCGGGTCGGGCGCGCCTATCTCGGCTTCGCCAGGGTGGAGCCCGCCTATTTCACCGCCATGTTCGAGGCCGGCGTCTCGCCCGAACAGGACCCGGAGCTTCGCGCCGCGTCGGACCGGGCGTTCCGGACGCTCGAACGCTCCTGCGCGGCGCTGGCCGCGAACCTGCCGGAGGGGAGGCGGCCGCCGGTCCTGATGATGGCCTATCATATCTGGGGGCTCACCCACGGCATCACCGCGCTGTTCGGCCGGGGCGATCACGCGCGGCGGCGCACCCCGATCGAGGCCGAGGACCTCCTCGAGGCGGCCGCCGCGATCTACCTTCGCGGGCTCGGCTTTCTCCCCGACGCGGACTGACGCGCTTTTTTTCGCGGCGCATTCTTGACGGCGGGGCGGCGTTCACCCACCTATGTGAATGTGATTAACATTAACATTGGGTGGAAGGAGACGGACAGGGTGAACAAGCTCATGGACTACCCGAGACGCGCGGAAGCCTGGCTCGACTCGAAGGGGCGGCCGGCGTGGATCGCCGCGATGGTGCTCGGCTTCATCTTCGTCTGGCCGGTCGGTCTGGCGATTCTGTTTTATATGCTCTGGAGTGGTAGGATGGGATGCAACAAAGGCGGCTGGGGCCGCGCTCACAGGAAAGCCGCGCCGGTCGAAGCGACGGGCAACGCCGCGTTCGACGAATATCGCGAAGCGACCCTGCGGCGGCTGGAGGAGGAGCGGTCGGCCTTCGTCAGCTTCCTCGACAAGCTGCGCCGCGCCAAGGACAAGGCCGAATTCGACCAGTTCATGGCCGATCGCGGCCGCGGAGACGGCGACAGCCCCGCGCCCGGCGGCCCCGTCTCCGCCTGAGCGGAGCCGGCGCGACGCCGTGATGGAGCCTGCGGCGCGGGCTCCATTCGCGCACGCCCCCCCCCGTCTCCGGTCACGTGAAGTCGGGGATCAATCCTTCGGTCCAGCATTTCAGGATCACCTGCGCCACCGCGCCCTTGCGCGCCGGCGCGATGCGGTCGGAGCGGCCGGCCAGCGCCTCCACGATCTCGGCCTTCGAGACCCACATCGCATCCTCCATCTCATGGATGTCGGCGGTGATCTTCGTGCTCTCGGCGCGCCCGACGCAGCCGATCATCAGCGACGCCGGGAACGGCCAGGGCTGCGAGGTGACGTAGCGCACCTCGCCGACGCGGATGTCCGTCTCCTCCATCACCTCGCGGCGCACCGCCTCCTCCACCGTCTCGCCCGGCTCCATGAAGCCCGCGAGAAGGGAGTACATCCGCTCCGGCCACACCGCCTGCCGGCCGAGAAGCACCCGGTCGCCGTCGAGAATCAGCATGATCACGACCGGGTCGGTGCGCGGGAAGTGCTGGCGTCCGCAATCGGGGCAGTCGAACCGCCAGCCGGCGTGGCTGGCGACGTTCTTGCCGCCGCAACTGGCGCAGAAGCCGTTGGTCGTGCGCCATTCGAAAATGCCCTTGGCCGCCGCCGCGATGCCCGCGTCGCGATGGTCGATATCGCCCATGATCGCGCGGAGATCGATGAATTTTCGCGTGGCGGAGAGATCCAGCGTCCGCCGGTCGACGAAGCTGGCCGGCTTCTCGTCCGGCGGCGCGATATGAGAGACGTCCGCGGTGAAATAGGAGACGCCGGCCTCGTCGATCCCCATGAAGATCGGCGCCTCCGGGCAATCGACGACCAGCGGCTCCGCGGCGGAGAGCCAGGCGAGGCGCGGCCCCGCCTCGGTCATGTCGAAGAGCGGCTTGCCGCGCCACAGGGGCGAGACCCGGCTGGCCGGATCGGCGAGACGGCGGGCGATATCGGCCTCGTCGCGGCGGAGACGGTCCGCCCGGTCGAGAAAGCTGCCGGCGAACGTGACTTCGGATTCTGGAATCATTCGCGGAGATTGCCCGCTCGCTCCGGGAGGAGCAAGTCCGCGAATCGTGATCGCGTCCGGGGCGCGAAATCCGGGCGGAGACGGTTTCATCGGAGGCGCGATCGGCTCTACGCTGTCCCGTCCCGCCGGGACGCACGCAGACAAGCCCGCAAGGAAGGCCCCCAATGACCGCTCCCGCAACCAACATACCGACGATCGACCCCGAGGAGATGCTCGCGGGGATTCGCGAATGGGTCGAGATCGAAAGCCCGTCCGATGATCGCGACGCCGTGAACCGCATCGCCGATCTGGTCGAAGCCCAGTGCGCCGAGTTCGGCCTCGTGGTGGACCGCATTCCCGGCGAGGCGGGATGGGGAGATCTCATCCGCGCGCGCAGCCCCGGCCATGACGGCGCGGCGCCCGGCCTCCTCGTGCTCTGCCACTACGACACCGTCCATCCGATCGGCGTGAAGGACGCCGAGAACCCGATCCGGCGCGAGGGCGACAAGTTCTACGGCCCCGGCTCCTACGACATGAAGGCCGGCGCCTATCTCGCGCTCTACGCCTATCGCCATCTCGCGCGAAAAGGCGAGCGGAGCCGGCTGCCGGTCACCTTCCTGTTCATGCCCGACGAGGAGGTCGGCACCCCGTTCGGCCGCAAGCATATCGAAGCCGAAGCGGCCAACGCGAAATACGCGCTGGTGACGGAGCCGGCCCGCGACGGCGGCCGCGTGGTTCTGGCGCGAAAGGGCGTCGCCCGGTTCACGATCCGCGCCACCGGCCGCCCCGCGCACGCCGGCGTGAATCACGAGGCGGGCCGGAGCGCGATCAGGGAGATCGCCCGCCAGATCCTCGAAATCGAGGCGATGACCGATTACGAGCGCGGCGTCACGCTCAATGTCGGCATGGTCGCCGGCGGCACCGGGGTCAACGTCGTCCCGCGCGAATGCCGAATCGATGTCGACATGCGGGTGCTGACCGAGGCCGACGGCGAGGAGATGACCCGGCGCATCTACGCGCTGACGCCGCACGACCCCGATGTCGCGCTGGAGATCGAAGGCGGGATGAACCGCCCGCCCTACGAGATGACGGCCGAATCCGAGGCGCTTTTCGAGATCGCCCGCGCGGCCAGCCGCGAGCATGGCCTCGACCTTCGCCACACCACGGTGAGCGGCGGCGGCTCGGACGGGAACTTCACCGCCGCGCTCGGCGTGCCGACGCTGGACGGCATGGGCGCGGACGGCGCGGGCGCGCATACGCTGTCCGAACATATCCTGGTCTCATCGCTGAAGCCGCGCGCCGAGACCTGGGTGAAACTGTTCGAACGGCTCGAATAATCGACACGCCCCCGGCGCGGCTTTCCAGGTCGCGCCGGGGGATGCGCCGCCGCGCGCGGCCTTTCCCGCGGCGCCGCGACGCCGCGCCAAGACATATTATTGTCATATCACAGTTACTTTCACGCACAACTCTTGATCACCGCGGCGAATTCTGTCTTTTTAACGGGAAGTCGCCGACGAACGCTCGGCCAGGACAAAACAGGGGGCCGAATTGTGACGGCGATTCTATCGCGCAACGTCCGTTCAGCACGATCATGCTCCGATCAGGACCTCAGCCCGTCAGAGGGCGGAGCCGAATGAGCGCGAACGGAGCGTCGACAGTCATCGCGGTGCGGGACGTCACGGTGCGTTTCGGCGGGATCGTCGCGCTGGATGAAGTCAGCTTCGACATTCTCGATGGCGAAATCCTCGGCCTGATCGGCCCGAACGGCGCGGGGAAGACCACGCTCTTCAATTGCCTCAGCCGGCTCTACACCCCCACCTCCGGCGATATCGAGATGGAGGGCCGCTCGATCCTGAAGCTGCCCGCGCACAAGATCGCCGGGCTCGGCATCGGCCGGACATTCCAGAACGTCGCCGCCTTCTCCAATCTCTCCGTCAGGGACAATATCCGCGTCGGCGCCCATTCCGCGACCGCGGGCGACCCGCTGACGGACGCGCTCCGCCTCGGCCGCGCCCGGCGCGAGCGCAGGAAGATCGACAGCGTGGCCGATGAGCTGATCGAATGGCTCGACCTCGAGGCGATCGCCGACCTGCCGGTCTCGGGGCTGCCCTTCGGCTGGCAGAAGCGGGTCGAGATGGCGCGGGCGCTGGCGACCAACCCGAAGGTCCTCCTGCTCGACGAGCCGGCGGCGGGGCTGAACCATGACGAGGTTCAGGCGCTGGACGGGTTGATCCGGCGGGTCCGCGACCAGCGCGGCGTGACCGTGCTTCTGGTCGAGCATCACATGTCGCTGGTGATGTCGATCTCGGACCGGGTCGTGGTGATGAATTTCGGCAGCAAGATCGCCGAAGGCTCGCCGGCGGACGTGCAGCAGGACCCGGACGTGATCGCCGCCTATCTCGGAGTGGAGGAATGAGCGCCATTCTCGAAGTGAACGGGCTGGATGCGTCCTACGGCAATCTCCAGGTGCTGCGCGGCGTCAGTTTCGAGGTGAAGAAGGGCGGCGTCACCGCCCTCCTCGGCGCGAACGGCGCCGGCAAGACCACGACATTGCGCGCGATCTGCGGCATGATCCGCGCCCAGGGCGAGATCATCCTCGACGGGCGGCCGATCCTGCGGCTCGCGCCGGAGGCGGTCGTCCGGCTCGGCGTCGCGCATATCCCCGAAGGGCGCGGCACCTTCTCCTCCATGACGACGGAGGAGAACCTGATGCTCGGCGCGATGAGCCGGCCGGCGAACTCGAACATTCAGGCCGATATCGACCGCGCCTACGATTACTTTCCCCGCCTCAGGGAGCGCCGCAAGCAGCAGGCCGGCACCCTGTCCGGCGGCGAGCAGCAGATGCTGGCCATCGCCCGGGCGCTGATGCTGCGCCCGAAGCTGATGCTGCTGGACGAGCCGTCCTTCGGCCTCGCGCCGCTGATCGTGAAGCAGATCTTCCAGATTCTGGCCGACGTCCAGAAGGACGCGGGCGTCTCCATGCTCATCGTCGAGCAGAACGCTTCGCTCGCGCTCGGGCTCGCCGATCACGCCTACATCATCGAGACCGGCGCCATCGTGCGGTCGGGCGACGCGAAATCCATCCGCGAGGACGACAGCGTCCGCGCGTCCTATCTCGGCTATTGAGGAGCCATAATGGAGCTTTTCCTGCAGCAGATCGTCTCCGGCGTCGCCAATGGCGGCATCTATGCGTGCATGGCGCTCGCGGTGGTGATGATCTACCAGGCGATCCATCACCTCAATTTCGCCCAGGGCGAAATGGCCACCTTCTCCACCTTCATCGCCTGGCAGCTTCTGACCTGGGGCCTGCCCTACGCCATCGTCATCCCGCTCGCCATCGTGATCAGCTTCATCGGCGGATTCATGCTGGAGCGGATCGTGTTCAAGCCGATCCAGAACGCGCCGGTCCTCAGCCATGTCGTCGTCTTCATCGCGCTCTTCGTCATCTTCAACTCGGCCTCCGGCTTCATCTGGAATTTCAGCATCAAGCCGATGCCGAGCCCGTTCGGCGAAGGCCCGCTCTACGCCGGCAGCCTGATGAGCAAGCATCAGGCCGGCATGATCGGGGTGACGCTTCTGGTGCTCGCGCTGCTCTGGGCGTTCTTCCGCTTCACCCGCGTCGGCCTCGCGATGCGGGCGGCGGCGGCCAACCCCGAAAGCGCGCGTCTGGTCGGCATCCGGGTCAACTTCATGACCGCGCTCGGCTGGGGCATGGCCTCCGCCATCGGCGCGGTCGCCGGCATCCTGATCGCGCCGGTCGTGTTCCTGGAGCCGAACATGATGCTGGCGATCCTGCTCTACGGCTTCGCCGGCGCCGTGCTCGGCGGGTTGACCAGCCCCGGCGGGGCCGTGCTCGGCGGCTTTCTGGTCGGGATCATCGAAAACATGTCGGGGACGTATATTCCCGTCGTCGGCGGCGAGCTGAAGCTGCCGATCGCGCTTTTCCTGATCGTCGTCGTTCTGGTGTTCAAACCGACGGGGCTCTTCGGCCGCCGCGTGGTGCAGAGGGTCTGAGATGGCGTCAACCAACGAAACCGCCCCGACCGCCGCGCCGCTTTTCACGCTGGCGCGGGCGGGCTATCTCGGCGTCCTCGTCGTCCTGATCGCGCTGCCGTTCTTCACGAAGAGCTTCTTCGTCTTCCAGGTCACGCAGATGCTGGTCTACGCGATCGCCATCATGGGGCTGAATTTCCTGACCGGGATCAACGGCCAGTTCTCGCTCGGCCATGGCGCGTTCTACGCCGTCGGCGCCTACACCACCGCGATCATGGTGGAGATGGCCGGGGTTCACTACGCGCTCACCCTGCCGGCCGCCGGCGTGATCTGCTTCATGGTCGGCTTTCTCTTCGGCCTGCCCGCGCTCCGGCTGGAGGCCATCTATCTCGCGCTCGCCACCTTCGCCCTGGCCGTGGCGACGCCGCAGTTCCTCCGGCTTTCGGTGCTTGAGGAGTTCACCGGCGGCGTTCAGGGCATCGTCGTCTTTTCCGAGACGTTCGACGCGCCGGTGCCGTTCGGCCTGCCGATCGACCCCGGAATCTGGACCTATTTCTTCACGCTCGGCGTCGGGATCCTGCTCTACTGGCTGGCGAAGAACCTCGTCGCCAGCAGGACCGGGCGGGCGCTGATGGCGATCCGCGACAACCCGATCGCAGCGCAGTCGATGGGCGTCAACACCGCGCTCTACAAGGCCGCCGCCTTCGGGATCAGCGCGCTCATCACCGGCGTCGCCGGCGGGCTGAGCGCCATCGTGGTCAAGTTCGTCGCGCCGGACAGCTTCACCTTCATGCTGTCGGTCGCGCTTCTGGTCGGGATCGTGGTCGGCGGCGTCGGCTGGCTGCCCGGCGCGCTGATCGGCGCGGCCTTCATCGTCTTCGTGCCCAATGTGGCGGAGGAGATCTCGAAAGGGCTCTCCGGGGCGATCTACGGCGTGTTCCTGATCCTCATGATATACCTCGCCCCGGAAGGCGCAGGCGGCCTGATCCACTCCGGAGCGGGCAAGCTCAGAAGGCTGTTCAACAGTCGATGACGACAAGATCCAAGGGAGACTGAAACATGATCACGAGACGAGAATCCCTCATCGGCGCGGCCGCCGGCGCGCTCGCGCTCCGGGCCGGCCCCGCGCTCGCCAACACGGTCGGCGTGAGCAAGACCTCGATCAAGATCGGGAACACCATGCCCTATTCCGGCCCGGCTTCGGCCTACGGCCAGATCGGCGAGACGATCGGCAAGTTCTTCGAGATGCTGAACGCGAACGGCGGCGTCAACGGCCGCACGGTCGAGTTCATCAGCTATGACGACGGCTACTCCCCGCCCAAGACCGTGGAGCAGACCCGCAAGCTGGTGGAGAGCGACGAGGTCGCGCTGATCTTCCAGGGCCTCGGCACCGGCACCAACACCTCGATCCACAAATACATGAACGCGAAGAAGGTGCCGCAGCTTTTCGTCGCCACCGGCGCGTCGAAATGGAACGATCCGAAACACTTCCCCTGGACCATGGGCTGGCAGCCCAACTACCAGACCGAAGCGAAGATCTACGCGCGGCACATCCTCGAGACCCAGCCCGACGCCAAGATCGGAATCCTCTATCAGAACGACGATTTCGGCAAGGATTACGTCGAAGGCTTCAAGCAGGGCCTCGGCGACAAGGTCTCGATGATCATCAACGAGCAGCCTTACGAGACCATGGACCCGACCGTGGACAGCCAGATGATCTCGCTGAAGGCGTCCGGCGCAGACGCCTTCCTCAACGTCACGACGCCGAAATTCGCCGCTCAGGCGATCAAGAAGGCCCATGAGATCGGCTGGAAGCCGACGCATTACGTCACCAACGTCTCGATCTCGGTCGGCGCGGTGATGAAGCCGGCGGGCTTCGAGGCCGCGCAGGGCGTCATGTCCGCCGCCTATCAGATGGACCCCTCCGATCCGCAATACGCCGACAACGAGGAGATGCAGGCCTGGCGCGAGTTCATGAACAAATGGCACCCGAACGGCGACCAGACCTCCAGCTTCACCGCCTATGGCTACTCCGTCTCCAGCACGCTGGTGAAGGTTCTGGAGCAGGCGGGCGACGATCTGAGCCGTGAGAACATCATGGCGCAGGCCGCCAACCTGCGGCAGTTGCGCATCCCGATGCTGCTGCCCGGCGTCACCGTCTCCACCTCGCCGGAAGACTTCGCCCCGATCGAGGCGATGCGCCTGCAGAAATTCACCGGCGAGACCTTCGAGCTTTTCGGCGACGTGATCGCCGCCGAAAGCAGCTGACCGGCGCCCTCTCTCCGGCCTCTCGTTCGCGGCCGCCCCTGTCCGGGGCGGCCGTTTTTCATGGCGCCGGGGCGGGCCTCAGGCCGAAAGCCGGTAGGTCTCCGCCGCGGTCGCGCGGAAAAGCTGGTCCTTTTCGGTCTCGGAGCACCCGGCGGCCAGCCGCAGGAACGCATTCCAGCAGGTCGTGTAGCTCACCTGCCCCTTGTCGACCGGAAAATTGCTCTCGAACATCGCCCGCCCGGGGCCGAAAAGCCCGATGCAGGTCTCGATATAGGGCCGCCACGCCGCGGCGAGCGTCTCCGAGGCGGGCGGCAGGTCTTCGGTCTCGAAGCCGAACCCGACCGTATGCATCGCCAGGCCGCCGAGCTTGACCCGCACATTCGGCAGCTCCGCCAGCGCCGTCATGTCGGCGCGCCAGCCGTCGAACGTCTCCTCCCGGCGCCCTTCGAACCCGCCGATGCCCAGCACCCCGCCGACATGATCGATCACGATCGTGGTGTCCGGCGCGCGGCGCGCGAGCGTCAACGCCTCCTTCAACTGCGTCTGGAACATCCAGATATCGAGCGCGAGCCCGCGCCGGCCAAGCTCGCGCACGCCTTCGGCCATGCTCTCCTCGCGCATCAGCCCCGCGGGCGGGGCGTTGACGCTGCCGACGATGTTCGGATCGCCCGATTGCGCCACCGGCATCCGGATTCCGCGCAGCCGCCCGTTCGCGCCCGCCTCCAGCGCGTCGAGCACATGCCCGAGCCGGGGCCCGAGGGTGAGATCGGCGGTCCCGACGATCCCTTCGCAGATCCGGCAGGGCCCGTAATGGCCGCTTTCCGCCATCGCCGCGGCGCCGGCGGCGAACTCCACCTCGCCGACCGGGGCCAGCTCCGGCGGCCCCTCCGCCCGGTGCATCGAGCGGCACTGAACATAGACCGTGGAGACGATGGTGTGGCCCGAGGAGACGTCCTCCAGCAGGTCATGGAACAGATAGCGCGCGTTCGGCCGCTCCCAGAGGTGATGATGCGGATCGATGATCCGCCGGTCCGGCTCCAGCGCCGCCTCGACCCGCTTCGCCAGCCAGTCCGGGCGCACGTCGAGATGCGGCATGATCACGTTCTCCATCAGCGTCTCCCTTTCCCCGCATAGAAGAGCGCTGCGCGCGCGCCGTCAAACGGAAACCGCGCGGAGGGCGGCGCGCGCCGCGATGGTGATTGCCCCGCTCCGCAGCCGCGTCTAGTCTCGGCGCAACCACATCACGGAGCGCCGAGGAGGAGCCTCAGAAATGTCAGAGAAACGCCGATTCCGATCACTCGAATGGTTTGACGCCCCCGAGCGCGCCGACATGACCGCGCTCTATATCGAACGCTACTGCAACAACGCCTTCACCTATGAAGAGCTGCGTTCCGGCAAGCCCGTGATCGGCATCGCGCAGACCGGCTCCGACCTTTCGCCCTGCAACAAGATCCATCAGCACCTCGCCCCGCGCATCCGCGACGGCATCCGCGAAGCCGGCGGGATCCCGATGGAGTTCCCGGTCCACCCGATCCAGGAGACCGGCAAGCGGCCGACCGCCGCGCTCGACCGGAACCTCGCCTATCTCGGGCTGGTGGAGCTGCTGCACGGCTACCCGATCGACGCCGTGGTGCTCACCACCGGCTGCGACAAGACCACGCCCGCGCTGCTGATGGCGGCCGCGACCGTGAACATCCCGGCCATCGTCCTCTCCGGCGGGCCGATGCTGAACGGCTATCTCGACGGCGACAACCTGATCGGCTCCGGCACCGCGATCTGGCGGATGCGCCGCGAGCTCGGCGCCGGCAAGATCACCGAGGAGGAGTTCCTGATCGGCGCCTCCGGCTCCGCGCCCTCGCTCGGCCATTGCAACACGATGGGCACCGCCTCCACCATGAACGCGCTCGCCGAGGCGCTCGGCATGTCGCTGACCGGCTGCTCCGCCATCCCCGCCCCGTACCGTGAGCGGATGGGCATGGCCTATGTCACCGGCAAGCGCATCGTCGAGATGGCGCATGAGGACCTGAAACCCTCCGACATCATGACGCGGGACGCGTTCCTGAACGCCATCGTGGTCAACTCCGCCATCGGCGGCTCGACCAACGCGCATCCCCATCTTCACGCCATCGCCAACCATGTCGGCGTGGAGCTGAAACCCTCCGACTGGCAGATCTACGGCCATGACGTGCCGCTTCTGCTGAACATGCAGCCGGCGGGAAAATATCTCGGCGAGCGGTTCTTCCGCGCCGGCGGCGTGCCCGCGATCATGTGGGAGCTGCGCGAGGCCGGGCTGCTCAAGGACGTGCCGACCGTGACCGGCGAGACGATGTTCAAGAATCTCGAAGGACGCGAGACCTGGGACCGGGAGATGATCCACACCTGCGCCGAGCCGCTCCAGGAGAAGGCCGGCTTCGTGGTGATGACCGGCAATCTCTTCGACACCGCGATCATGAAGACCTCCGTCATCTCCCCGGAGTTCCGCGACCGGTATCTGAGCGAGCCGGGCAATGAGGGCGTGTTCGACGCCCGCGCCATCGTCTTCGAGGATTCGGACGACTACCACCACCGCATCAACGATCCCGACCTGAACATCGACGAGCATTGCGTGCTGGTCATCCGCGGCGCCGGGCCGATCGGCTGGCCGGGCTCGGCCGAGGTCGTGAACATGCAGCCGCCCGACGCGCTGCTGAAACGCGGGATCACGTCGCTGCCGACCATCGGCGACGGGCGCCAGTCCGGCACCGCCGACAGCCCCTCGATCCTCAACGCCTCGCCCGAGGCGGCGGCGGGCGGCGGGCTCGCCTATCTCAAGACCGGCGACATGGTGCGGATCGACCTCAACAAGGGCCGCTGCGACGCGCTGGTCGACGCCGCCGAATGGGAGGAGCGCAAGAAGGCCGGCCCCCTCATCCCGCCCGCGAGCCAGACCCCGTGGGAGGAGATGGCCCGCGCCAACGTCACCCAACTGGCGGACGGCGCCTGCGTCGACATCGCCGTCAAATATCAGAACGTGCGCGCCGCGATCCCGCGCCACAACCACTGAGCCGCCATTCGCTCCGCCGCCGGAATTCGGCGGCGGAGCCCCGCCTTCGGCTCCGGCCCCGGCGCGTTATCGCGCCCGCGCCATGCGCGCGTTTTTCGATATTCCTTATATTTCAATATCTTGACCCCCTTATCGCGTGCGATAACGCAGCCCGGACGCCTCAGGCGTCGGCCCGCGCCGCCTCATAGGCCAGCATCGCCCGCTTGACGCCGAGCCCCCAGTGATAGCCGCCGAGCCCGCCGCTTTTCCGCAGCGCCCGGTGGCAGGGGATCAGCCAGGAGATCGGATTCCGCCCGACCGCAGTGCCGACGGCGCGCGACGCCTTCGGCCGCCCGATCACCCGCGCGATCTCCGAATAGGTGGTCACCCGCCCGGACGGCACGCTCAGGAGCGCCTCCCACACCTTGATCTGAAACGGCGCGCCGATCAGTTGCAGCCGCGCCTCTCCGCCGCCCCCGAACGCCGCCTCGACCCAGGGGGCGAGCGCCGCCCGGTCCTCGCGGTAGCCCGCCTTGGGCCAGCGGGCCTTCATGTCCGCGAAGGCCGCCTCGCGCCCGGTCTCGGCCGCGAACGCCATCCCGCAGAGCCCCCGCTCCGTCCCCATCGCCAGCGTCTCGCCGAACGGGCCGTCGAACCAGCCCCAGGCGATCTCCAGCCCGGCGCCGCCGGCCGCATATTCTCCGGGGCTCATCGCCTCCCAGCGGATGAACAGGTCATGCAGCCGCCCCGGAGACGAAAGCCCCGCCTCCATCGTCGCGTCCAGCACCGTGAAGCGGTCCGCCAGCAGCCGCTTCGCATGGTCGAGCTTCAGATACTGAAGATAGCGCTTCGGCGACACGCCGACCCATTCCGAGAACAGCCGCTGGAAATGCGCGGGCGAGAACCCCATCCGCGCCGCCAGCGCATCGAGAGAGAGCGGCTCCGCCGCGCCGTCCTCGATCAGCCGGATCGCCTCGGCGATCAGCTCGTAATGGAAGGTGGACGGCGCGGTCGGTTGGTTCATGGCGATCTCCTCTCACATCCCGGAAGATGGCGGCGCCGGGGGCGCGGCGCCACCCGTTTCATGCGCCGGCGGCGCGCCCCGCCGGTCGAAGAGCGCCATCTGGCTGGCGCCGCCCAGCGTCGGATGCCCGCCCCCGATCGTGGAGAGCGCGACGCCGTATCCCGCCCGCTCCGCGACCCCTTCCGCCCATTTCCGGAACCGCGCCCGCCCCCATTCGAAGCGATGGTCAGGCCGGCGAAACCCGCCCGGCCGCACCCCGAGCAGCGCGTTGAACTCCGCGTTCGGCGTGGTCATCACCACGCGCCGGGGCCTGAGCGCGCCAAAGAGCGCGTTTTCGAGCTTCGAGAGCTCGCCCGGGTCGAGATGCTCGATGGTCTCCACCAGCGCCGCGCAGTCGAACGCGCCGAGATTGGCGGGAGGCGCCGTCATCGAGCCGTGGATCAGCGAGACGCGCGCATCGCCGCCCCGTTTCTCAAGCGCGGCCCGCAGCCGCTCCAGCGCCGGAAGCGACAGATCGACGCCGACGACGCGCCGGATGTCCGGCTCGTCGATCAGGCGCAGCGTCAGATCGCCGTCGCCGCAGCCGAGGTCGATCACCGACCGCGCGCCCGCGGCGCGGATCGCCCCGATCACGGCCGTCAGGCGTTGGTCATGCAGCCAGCTGGTCATCGCAAGCCATGCTATCGGGCGCCCCGCGCGCCGCCGCAAGCGGCCATTGCGCGCCCGCGCCGCCCTTGCCATAAGCCGGGGATGCTGCGCCCGATGACCTACGCCGAGATTGACGAAGCCTTCCGCCGGTTCCGCGCCGCGGAGCCCGAGCCGAAGGGCGAGCTCGATCATCTGAACGCCTTCACGCTCCTCGTCGCGGTCGCGCTTTCGGCCCAGGCGACGGACAAGGGCGTGAACCGGGCGACCGCGAAGCTCTTCGCCATCGCCGACACGCCGGAGAAGATGCTGGCGCTCGGCGAGGAAGGGCTGATCGAGCACATCAAGACGATCGGCCTTTTTCGCAACAAGGCGAAGAACGTCATCGGCCTCTCGCGCATCCTGATCGAGGAGTTCGGCGGCGAGGTGCCGTCGTCCCGCGCGGCCCTGCAATCGCTGCCCGGCGTCGGGCGCAAGACCGCGAATGTGGTCCTGAACATGTGGTGGGGCCTGCCGGCGCAGGCGGTGGACACGCATATCTTCCGTTTCGCCAACCGCTCCGGCCTCGCGCCCGGCAAGGATGTCGCGGCGGTGGAGCGCGCGATCGAGGACCGGGTCCCCGCCGACTATCAACGCCACGCGCATCACTGGATGATCCTGCATGGCCGCTATATCTGCACGGCGCGAAAGCCCCGCTGCGCCGATTGCCTGATTTCCGATCTCTGCCAGTTCGAGGAGAAGACGACATGAAAACCTATGACGTGGTCGGGGTTGGCAACGCTCTCGTGGACGTTCTCAGCCATGTCGAGGACGATTTCCTCGCCGCGAACGGCGTGGACAAGGGCGTGATGACCCTGATCGACGCCGGCCGCGCCGCGGAGCTTTACGCCGCCATGGGCCCGGCGCGCGAGATCTCCGGCGGGTCGGCGGCGAACACCATCGCCGGGCTCGCGATGCTCGGCGCGCGCACCGCCTATGTCGGCAAGGTGGCGGACGATCAGCTCGGCGCGATCTTCGCCCATGACATCCGCGCCATCGGCGCCGATTACGAGACGCCGCCGGCCCCGGCGGGCCAGTCCCTCGGGTCCGGGCGCTGCCTCGTGCTCGTCTCGCCCGAGGGCGAGCGCTCCATGTCCACCTATCTCGGCGTGTCCGAAGCGCTCGGCCCCGACGACGTCGATCCGGAGATGATGGCGGCGGCGGCCTGGATCTATCTCGAGGGCTACCGCTTCGACGGCGCGGCCTCCGTCGCCGCCTTCGAAAAGGCGATCCGCGCCGCGAAACGCGCCGGCGGGCGGGTCGCCATCACGCTGTCCGACCCGTTCTGCGTCGACCGGCACCGGGACGCGTTCAGGGCGCTGATCGCGGCGGACGCCGATCTTCTCTTCGCCAACGAGTTCGAGCTGATGTCGCTCTATGAAACGAAAGAGCTTCACGTGGCGATGGAGCGGGTGAAGAGCGATATCGACATGGCCGTGGTCACGGTCGGGCCTCGCGGCGCCTATGTCGTGACCCCCGATGACGTCCGGCACGCGCCGGCCGTCGACGCGAACGTGGTGGACGCCACCGGCGCCGGCGATCTTTTCGCCGCCGGCTTTCTCTCCGGGCTGATCCAGGGGCGCGATCTCTCCGATTGCGCCGCGATGGGATGCGTCGCGGCCGGCGAGGTCATCAGCCATATCGGCGCCCGGCCGGAGGCCGATCTCGGCGACCTGATGAAGGCGCGCGGGCTCTGGGCCAGATGATCCGGCCGATCCGTCCCGAAGACCTTGGGTGGATCCATGCGTTGAACCGGGCGCACGAGGTGGAGCTTTCTCCGCTGACGCCGCCCGCGTTGCAGGCGCTGATCGCCGGCGCGACCTATGCGCGGGCGGCGGATGACGGCGCCTTCCTCATCGGCTTCGATCAGAGCGCCGCGTATGAGAGCCCGAACTTCCTCTGGCATCGCGCGCGGTTCGGCCGGTTTCTCTATGTCGACCGGATCGCCGTCGCCGCCACGCACCGCCGAAGCGGGCTCGCCGCCGCGCTCTACGCCGACCTCTTCGCCTTCGCCGCCGCGCGCGGCCTTGAGCGCGTCGTCGCCGAGGTCAACGCCGAGCCGCCGAACCCCGCCTCCGACGCCTTCCACGCCGGCCTCGGATTCAAGACCGTCGGCGAAGCGCGCCTGAAGGCGCGCGACAAGACCGTGCGCTATATCGAGCGCGTGCTGGACTGAGCCCTCCCGCCGCGGCCGATGTCAGGCGGCCGCCGCTTCTTGCGGCGCCCGCCTCCTCAAGCCTGGTCCGCGCGCCGCGTATGCCACGCGCCCCAGAAGAGGCTGGAGAAGAACCTCTCGGGCGCGGCGAAGCCGGCCTCGGTGAGAAGCAGGGCGACGGCGTCCTCGGACTCCGGCGGCGCCGCGCCCGCCTGGATTCGCGCGAGTTTCGTCCGCACCTCGTCCTCGGATGCGCCATGAAGGCGCCAGCGGTTCGCCCAGGCCGCCTGAAGAAGCGGCGCGCCGTCATAGCTCCCGCAGTTTCCGGCCAGGACGAGCGAGCCGCCCGGCGCAAGCCGGCGGGCGATGTCCTCCAGCAGCCGGGCCTTGTCACGGCGTTCGGGAACATGGTGCAGCACGCCGATCATCAGCGCGGCGTCGTAAGCCGGCTCCGGCGGCAGGGCGGACACATCTGCGCGGACAAAGGCGACGCGGTCCTCGATCCCTTCCTCGCGGACCCGCGACTCGGCGAGCGCGAGCATCGGCCCGGACGGATCGACCGCGACAAACCGCCAGCTCGGTTCGAGCCGGGCGGCGGCGGCGATCTCGCCGGCGGTGCCCCCCGCTCCGACGACGAGGACGCGCCGCTCCCCGCCGCCTTTCAGCGCCGCCGACAGGATGCAGGCCGAGAGCTCATGGCAGGCGTCATAGCCGGCGAGCCCGATCCGCGCCTCCTTCGCATATTCCTGCGCCCGAGCCGGGTCGAACTTGGCGTGCGAGAGGGACGTCATGGCGCCGGGCCTCCTGATCTTCGGGAAGGGTGTCGTCGCAACGCGACGCGGAACAAGCCTCGACGGGACGAAAACAGAAGAGAAATCACCATCGAAAACTCCACGGCGCCCCGAAAGCATGACCGACTGTCCGCGATCAGGGAAGTCCGGAATCGATGTCGAGGCGAGGCCCGGAAGGGCGCGGACAACCGCGTCGAAACGCGCCCTTCGGCGCGGTCACAGGCGCGAAATTCGTTGAAATCCGGTTAACGGAATTGGAAAGTCCATTATATATCAATATCTTGCTTCTTTTATCGCACGCGATAACGCACTCATATCGCGCCCTGCGCTACTCCGCCGCTTTCGGCAGCGCCGGCGCCGGCTCGTCAAACTCGAAACTCTCCAGCTTCTCCGCCCGGCTCCCGGCCTTGGACGCGCTGATCTTGATCTTCTCGACATCCTGCCGCGCCTGCTCAAAATGCCGGTCGAGCGCGGCCACCCGGTCGACCAGCCGCTCCATATCCTTGGTCAGCAGGCCAAGCTCGCGTCGGATCGCGCCGGACTGCTCGCGCATGCGCGCATCCTTCAGGATCGCGCGCATGGTGTGCAGCGTCGCCATGCAGGTGGTCGGCGAGACGATCCAGACCCGCCGCGCGAACCCTTCGCGCACCACATCCGGAAACGCGGAATGCAACTCGGCGTAGACCGCCTCGGACGGGAGGAACATCAGCGCCCCGTCCGCGGTCTCCTCCGGCTCGACATAACGCTCCGCGATGGCGCGGATATGGGTCTGGACCGCGATCCGGAACCCGCGCGCGGCTTCGGTCTTCTCCCGCTCGGATGCGGCTCCGCGCAGCGATTCATAGGATTCGAGCGGGAATTTCGCGTCGATGACGATCGGGCCGGGCGGATTCGGCAGATGAATCAGGCAATCCGCGCGTCTGCCGTTCGAGAGCGTCGCCTGGAACGCATAGGCGTCGGGCGGCAGCGCCTTGGAGACGATGTCGTTGAGCTGAATCTCGCCGAAAGCCCCCCGCGCCTGCTTGTTCGAAAGAATGTCCTGAAGCGAGAGCACATCGCCCGAAAGCCGCTCGATATTCGTTTGCGCCTTGTCGATGGCCGCGAGCCGCTCCTGCAGCTCCGCGAGGCTGCGCGTCGTTTTCTGCGATGTCCCATGAAGGGTCTCGCCCATGGATTTCTGCACCGTCTCGAGCCGGCGCTCCATCGTCTCGATCATCCGGGCCTGCGCCGCCGCCTGCGCTTCGGAGACATGCCTCAGGCCCCCGGCGAGCTGGTTCTGCCCCTGGTCGAGCGCGCGGACCGCGCCGCCAAGCTCCGCGATCGCCGCCGCGATCGGCTCCGTCGCGCGGATCCCGCGCCGCGCCGCGCGAAGCGAAAAGATCAACATCAGGAGAATGAGGAGCGTCAGCCCGGTCCCGATCAGAAGCGGGAGCGAATCCTGAAGGTTTGCGGCGAGGCTCGCGGCGTCCATCATCGCCGTCCGAACAGACGTTCGATCTCGGCGAGGCCAAGTTCGACATAGGTGGGCCTGCCGTGGTTGCACTGGCCGGAAAACGGCGTCCGCTCCATCTCGCGCAGGAGCGCGTTCATCTCGTCGCCGGTCAGCCGCCGGCCGGAGCGGACCGAGCCATGGCAGGCGATGCGCGAGAGAACCGCCTCGATCTTCTCGGCGACCCCGCGCGAGGGCGCGCCCTCGGCCAGTTCATCCGCCACATCGCGAATGAGCCGCGCGGGATCGCACGCCCCGAGGATCGCCGGCGTCTCCCGCACGCAGAGCGCGCCGGCGCCGAAAGGCTCCACCACCAGGCCGAGGCGGGCGAGGCTCTCGCCGATCTCCAGCACCCGCTCCGCGTCCTCCACGGAGAGATCGACGACCTCCGGCAACAGCAGCGCCTGCCCCGCCGCGCCGCGCGCCGCCAGCCCGGCCTTCAGCCGCTCATAGACCAGCCGCTCATGCGCCGCGTGCTGATCGACGATCACCATCCCGGTTTCGGTCTGCGCGATGATGTAATTCTCGTGAATCTGCGCGCGCGCCGCGCCCAGCGGGTTCCGCGCCGCCGCCTCGTCCATCTCCGCCGCCGGGCGCGCGGTCGGCGTCTCGATCGGCGCCGGCCCCTGAAAGCTGAACGCGGCGTCCGAGAGCCCCGCCGCAAGCCCGCCCCTCGGCGCGCCGTAGTCGCGCTGATAGGCGCCGGGCGGCGGCGCGGAGGGCTGGCCGAGCGCGCCCGGCGAAAACGCGCGGAGCGTCTCCGCCGCCACGGCGCCCGACGCGCGATGCCCCGCCTCCGCCAACGCATGGCGCAGCGCCGAGACGACCAGCCCCCGCGCGAGCGCCGGCTCGCGGAACCGAACCTCTGATTTCGCGGGATGGACGTTCACGTCCACCCGTTCCGGATCCGCCGTGAAAAAGAGCGCCGCCGCCGGGTGGCGGTCCCGCGGCAGAAGATCGGCGTAGGCCGCGCGAAGCGCCCCGATCATCAACCGATCCGAAACCGGCCGCCCGTTGACGAAGAGAAATTGCTGGCGCGACGAGCCGCGCGAATAGGTCGGCAACGCCGCCCAGCCGGTCAATCGAAGCCCTTCGCGCTCCGCGTCGATGGGAAGCGCGCTCTCCGCGAAGCTCGCGCCGAGAACGCGCCGAAGCCGGGCGAGCCGGGCGCCGAAAAGGTCGCCCTGCTCCGCCTCGGCGCGAAAGATCACCCGCGCCTCGCCGCCGGAAAGATCGCTGAGCGTGAAGCCCGCGCCGGGCGTCGCCATGGCGAGGCGCTTCACCACTTCCGCGATCGCCTGCGCTTCGGCCCGATCGCTCCGAAGGAATTTCAGCCGCGCCGGCGTCGCGTAGAAAAGATCGCGGAGCTCCGCCTCCGTTCCGGCGGCGCGCGCGGCGGGGCGGGGCCGGGTCGTCTCGCCGCCCCGCACCTCGACCGCCCAGGCCTCGTCGGCGCCCTCCGCTCGGCTGGTGAGCTTCATGCGCCCGACCGCCGCCATCGACGGCAGCGCCTCGCCGCGAAACCCGAAGGAGCGGATGTTCAGAAGATCGGAGCCGTCGATCTTCGACGTCGCGTGCCGCTCCAGCGCCAGCGGCAATTCGGCGGCGCTCATGCCGTCGCCATCGTCCGAGACGCGGATCAGCGTCTTGCCGCCATCGGCGAAATCGATCTCCACCCGCCGCGCCCCGGCGTCGAGCGCATTCTCGACCAACTCCTTCACCGCCGCCGCCGGCCGTTCGATCACCTCGCCCGCGGCGATGCGGTTGGCGGCCGCCGGCGACAAAAGGCGGATTCGCGAGTCGGGGCGGATCTTGTGGTCGAGAGAGCTCATGCCGCAAGGGATAGCATGAAATTCACCCGTTTCGCCATGCCCGGATGCGGCCTTCAGCGGGAATGACCCACCGTCCGCGCCCCTGGCGCGCGCCGAACCTGGCTCACGGCGCCGCAAAGCGCGTGATCCAGCTTCGGATCAGCGCGCGTTGCAACCGGCGCGCCCGCGCCGCCCAGGCCCGCGCGCCGGGCGGCGACTCGTCTTTGACGTCGGCGATGGCGGCGCGCGCGTCGAGATCCGCGGAGAGAATCACGAAAATCAGCCGCCGGCCCGCTTCCGGCTCGATATACCCGGCGAGCGCACTGACGAAATTCAGCGTGCCGGACTTGGCGCGGATGCTGGCCTCTATCGGGGGCGGCGACGCGCCGTCATCGAGATAGCGCACCTGCGGCAACAGCCCTTTCAGCTTCGCCGCCCTGCCGCCGTCCAGAGCCGGAAAGCCGCGCCGGTCCGCCGCCAGCAGGATATCGGCCAGCCGGCGGGCGCTGGCGCGGCTGTCCGGCGAAAGCCCGGAATGATTCAGCAACTGGAACCCCGGGTCCCCGGCGGGGAACCCGGCGAACCCGGCCGCCCAGACATTCATCGCCGCGGCGGAGGCGGCGAGAGATTCCGCCGAAGCGCCGCCGGCCTTCGCCGCCGCCATGCCGACCGCTTCGGCCGTCAGGTTCGTCGAGTAGCGGAGCATGCCGGCCAGGATATCGGCGAGCGGCCGGCTCTCGACCCGCGCCAGAACGTCGGAGACGAGCGGCGCCGCGCCGACGCTCGGCTCCGGCAGTTCGACCCCGGCGTCGGCTGAAAACCGATGCAGCATCTCGCCCGCATAGAGGCCGGGGCGGCGGACCGGAAGCCAGCGCCCGCCCGACGCGCCGAGCGCGCCGCGCGCGACGCGCCACTTTTCCGGCCCGTCATCGGCCGCGCCGAGATAATCGAACGGGCCAAGGGCGACCTTGTCGACGATCTCCACGGTCACCGCTTCGGTGGGCGGGCTCAAGCCCGCGCCGCGCGCCTCGACCGCTATGCGCTCCTTTCCGCCGGCGCGGCGCCACTCCGCGAACACCCGGTTGAAATTCAGGTTGAGCGCGCCGACCGCCGGGTTATAGGCGGCGACCTCGGGCTGGGTCGCGTCGATCCGCTCGATCAGAGGCAGAAGGCTGTCGTCGATCAGAAACCGCCCGTTCACCCTTTTCAGCCCCGCCTCGGCCAGATGAAACGCGAGCAGATCGAGCGCGGCGCTGTCCGTCTCCGGATCGCCGCCGCCTTGCAGCACGAGATCGCCCGCGAGCACGCCATTCTCCAGCGCGCCGACCGCGATGAGCCGGGTCTCGAATCTGTGGTCCGGCCCCAACGTATCCAGCGCGAAAAGCGCGGTCGGCGCCTTGGCGACGGATGCGGGCGGGAGCGGCCTGTCGATATCGCCGCCCTCGAGCGCCTCCCCGGTCTCCGCGTCGATGACGAGATAGGAGAGAACCCCGCTCAGACCCGCCTCCGCGGCCAGCGTCAGGGCGTCGGGCCCGCCCGCGTCGGGGCGCGGCGCCGGGGTTGGCGCGAAGGCCGGCGCGCCGGCGAAGGCCGCCGCCGCCGAGAGCGCAAGAAGCGCCGAGAGGACGGCGCGGCGAAGATGCGTCATGGCCAGTCCTTCCGCTCCCGGATCTTGGTGGAGGACGCGCCCGACATCGCGCCGGTCAGCAGCGCCCAGGCGGGCGGTCTCGCATAGCTGAGGCGCGCCGCCTTCACACCCTTCAACCGATGCCGCCGATATCGCCGCGCGGCCGGAGAGAACGCCGCCTTCGCCGCCGAGCCGGGCCGCGCGAGCACGCCCACCGGGAATGTCTCCATGATCCAGCGCCAATCCTCCCAGCGATGGAAATCGACCAGATTGTCGCCCCCCATCAGCCAGGTGAACCTCACCCCCGGATGCAGCCGCTTCAGGGCCGCCAGCGTCTCGGCGGTGTAGCGGGTGCCGAGATGCGTTTCGATATCGGTCGCCTCGACGCGCGGCATGTCGATCAGCTCCCGGCATGCGGCGAGGCGGCGCGCCATTTCGGCCGGTCCGCGCGTCTTCAGCGGGTTGCCCGGGGAGACGAGCCACCAGACGCGATTGAACCGGAACCGCCGCAGCGCCCACCGGGTGATGTGAAGATGGCCGTCATGCGGCGGGTCGAACGACCCGCCGAGAAGCCCGATCCGATATCCCGCAGGAGCGTCGGGCCCGCTCATCATGCCGTCCCCCCTCCGGCTGAAATCCATCTCTATCTCGCCTCGGCGCAGTCAGGAAGTCAACGCCGCGCGGCGCTGATTGAACGGCGCCCCGGTATCCGTTAACACCGCCCCGACATCCCATCAGCCTTCGGAGCAAAGCCCATGGCCTCTTACCAGTATGTTTATCACATGGACGGCGTCTCGAAAGCCTATCCGGGCGGCAAGAAACTCTTCGAGAACATCCGCCTCTCCTTTCTGCCCGGCGTGAAGATCGGCGTGGTCGGCGTCAACGGCGCCGGCAAGTCGACGCTGATGCGGATCATGGCCGGCATCGACAAGGATTTCACCGGCGAAGCCTGGCTCGCGGAGGGAGCGCGCGTCGGCTACCTGCCGCAGGAGCCGCGCCTCGACGAAAGCAAGACCGTCCGCGAGAACGTGATGGAGGGGGTCAGCGCGAAAACGGCGATCCTCGAGCGCTACAACGAGCTTGCGATGAACTATTCCGACGAGACCGCCGATGAGATGGGGCGGCTTCAGGACCAGATCGACGCGCAGAATCTCTGGGATCTCGACAGCCAGGTCGACGTGGCGATGGAGGCGCTGCGCTGCCCGCCCGACGACAGCCCGGTGACCAACCTTTCGGGCGGCGAATTGCGGCGCGTCGCCCTTTGCAAGCTGCTCCTCGACGCGCCGGACATGCTGCTCCTCGACGAGCCGACCAACCATCTCGACGCCGAGACGATCGCCTGGCTGCAAAGGCATCTGATCGACTACAAGGGCACGATCCTGATCGTCACCCATGACCGCTATTTTCTCGACAAGATCACCGGCTGGATCCTCGAACTCGATCGCGGGCGCGGCATGCCCTATGAGGGAAATTACTCCAGCTGGATGGAGCAGAAGGCGAAGCGGCTGGCGCAGGAGGCGCGCGAGGACAAATCCCGCCAGAAGACCATCGCGCGCGAGCTCGAATGGGTGCGGCAATCGGCGCGGGCCCGGCAGGCGAAATCCAAGGCGCGGATCTCCGCCTATAACGAGATGGCGGGCCAGTCCGAGCGCGAGCAGATCGGCAACGCGCAGATCATCATCCCGCACGGGCCGCGCCTCGGCTCCAGGGTGATCGAGGTCGAGAACGTCTCCAAGGGCTACGGGGACAACCTTCTCATCTCCGATCTCTCCTTTTCGCTGCCGCCGGGCGGCATCGTCGGCGTGATCGGCCCGAACGGCGCCGGCAAATCCACCCTCTTCCGGATGATGACCGGACAGGAGGAGCCGGATGCGGGCGAGATCAGGTTCGGCGAGACGGTGAAGCTCTCCTATGTCGATCAGTCGCGTGACGCGCTCGATCCGAAAAAGACCGTCTGGCAGGAAATCTCGGACGGGCTGGACATCGTGAAGCTCGGCGAAGCGGAGATGAACTCCCGCGCCTATTGCGGCGCGTTCAATTTCAAGGGCGGCGATCAGCAGAAACCGGTCGGCCTGCTCTCCGGCGGCGAGCGCAACCGGGTGCATATGGCCAAGCTGCTGAAATCCGGCGGCAATGTGATCCTGCTCGACGAGCCGACCAACGATCTCGACGTGGAGACGCTCCGCGCGCTCGAAGACGCGCTCGACCGGTTCGCCGGCTGCGCGGTCATCATCTCCCATGACCGCTGGTTCCTCGACCGGCTCTGCACCCACATGCTGGCGTTCGAGGGCGACAGCCATGTGGAGTGGTTCGAAGGCAATTTCGAGGATTACGAAGCCGACAAGATCAGGCGGCTGGGGCCCGATTCAGTGGAGCCGACGCGGATCAAATACAAGAAGTTCTCCCGCTAGGTCTCGGGAGAGCCGCACGAGGCCGTTCCGGCGCGCGCCGGAACGGCCCCTCGCGGGCGGCTACATCACCGCGCCGATCTGCCAGGGCACGAATTCGAAATCGCCGAGGCCCTGCGCCTCCGATTTCGTCACCTCGCCCGAGGCGACGCGGAGCAGGGTCTCGTAGATCTCGCGGCCCACCTCCTCCACCGTCGCGCCGTCGGTGACGATGCGGCCGGCGTTCACGTCCATATCTTCCGTCATCCGGCCGTACATCACGCTGTTCGTCGCGATCTTCAGCGACGGCGCCGGTTTCGCGCCGAAGGCGCTGCCGCGGCCGGTGGTGAACGCCACGAGGTTGCAGCCGGAGGCGATCTGCCCGGTGACGGAGGCCGGATCGTAGCCGGGGCTGTCCATGAAGGTGAAGCCTTTCGCGGTCACCGGCTCGCCGTATTTGAAGACGCCGTTGAGCGGGGTCGTGCCGCCCTTCGCCGCCGCGCCGAGCGATTTTTCAAGGATCGTCGTCAAGCCGCCCTGCTTGTTGCCGGGCGAGGGGTTGTTGTCCATCGAGCCCTTGTTGCGCGCGGTGTAATCCTCCCACCAGCGGATCAGCCCGACGAGCTTTTCACCGATTTCAGGGGTCGCGGCGCGCCGGGTCAGAAGATGCTCGGCGCCGTAAATTTCCGGGGTTTCCGCCAGAACGCCGGTCCCGCCCTGCGCCGCCAGGAGATCGCAGGCGTAGCCGAGCGCCGGGTTCGCGGTGACGCCCGACCACGCGTCGGAGCCGCCGCATTGCAGCGCGACCATCAATTCGGAGGCCGGGCATTCCTCACGCGTCGCCTGATTGGCGATCGGCAGCATGGCGCGCACCTTCTCGACGCCAAGCTCCACCGTGCGCCGAAGCCCGGCGACATCCTGAATGTTCATGGCCTGAAAGAGCGGGCCCTTCTTCAGGCCGTACGCCTCCAGCAACCAGTCGATCTGGTTCACTTCGCAGCCGAGCCCGACCATCAGCACCCCGCCGTGATTCGGATGGCGCGCATAGCCCCAGAGGACGCGCTGAAGCGCGGCGAACCCATCGCCGTCGCCCGCCATGCCGCAGCCGGTGCCATGGACGAAGGCGACCACCCCGTCGACATTCGGGTATTTGGCCATCTCCTCCGGCCCGAAGGCGGCCGCGATCCTCCGCGCGGCCGTGGCGGAGCAATTCACCGAGGTCAGAACGGCGATGTAGTTACGGGTGCCGACCCGCCCGCTTTCCCGCCGGAAGCCCATGAAAGTGTCGATCTTCTCCGCCTTCGGGACCGGGCGCAGATCGGTCGCGTATTCATATGTCACGCCCGTCGCGCGGAATTCGACATTGTGGGTGTGGACGTGGCTTCCCGGCGCGATGTCTTCGGTGGCGTAGCCGATCACCTGCGCGTATTTTCGCACCACGCCGCCTTTCGGGATCGCGGCGGTGGCGACCTTGTGTCCGCGCGGGATCAGCGCGGCGGCGGCGACGCCCCCCGCGTCCGCGCCCACTTCGAGCGGGCGGACCGCGATCACTACATTGTCGGCGGGGTCGAGACGAACGATATCGGCCATGGTGTCCTCATGCGCAGGCCGGGGCGCCAGCGTCCCAGCGGTGAAACGGGATATGGGGCCGGCGCGCGATCACAGCGGCTCAGACCGCGCCGCTGTGGTCGCGGCGGTGGGAAAGACGTTCCCGGCGGCCGGACGCTCTTTTTCATCCAGCCCGGGCTTCAATGCGTTCACCTGAACGCCTCCATCCATCCAAGGCTCTCGCCGGTCGCGCCCTTCGGCCGGTATTCCGCGCCGACGAATCCGCTCCAGCCCATCTCCGCGATCGCGGGGAGAAGCCGCTCATAGGCGATCTCGCCGGTGTCCGGCTCGCCGCGGCCGGGCGCGCCAGCGATCTGCACATGGCCGATCAGCGGCATGAGCGCCTCGAACCGGCGCAGCAGATCGCCCTGCATCACCTGGACATGATAGCAATCGAACATGATCCGGATGTTCGACGCGCCGGCGCGGGTGATGATCTCGGCCGCCTGCTCCACCTCGGTGAGGAAATACTCGGGCGCGTCGCGCGTGTTCAGCGGCTCGATCAGAATGGTCTTGCCCAGATCGCGCGCCTCCTCGGCGGCGTAACGGAGATTGGCGATATAGGTCGCCTCGTCGCCGCAGCGCCCGGCCATCACATGCACCATGCCGGCGCCGCTCGCATGCGCGTAGTCCAGCGCCTGATCGATGGCGGCGCGCGCCTCGATCTCCCGGCCCTTCAGCGCGGCGAGGCCGTTCTCCCCCTCGCCGCCGCGGATGGTGTTGATCCCGAGAAGCGGCAAGCCCGTTTCCGCCAGAGCGGCGACGACCAGATCAACCGGGACATCGTAGGGAAAATGCGCCTCCACCGCCTCGAAACCCGCCGCCTTCGCCCGGCGGATCGCGTCGGGAAGGGAAAGATCGGTCCAGAGAAAGCCGAGATTGGCGGAAAATCGCGTCATGCGTCCCACTCCACATCAAAATGCGCGCGCAGCCCTGCAATTTCGGCCGCGCCAAGTATTTTAGGCCCGAGACCGCGCGTCAACAGCGTGAGCTTCGCCGTCTCCTCCAGCTCCTCCATCGCCCAGACCGCCGCCTCAAGGTCGCGCCCGGCCACCACCGGCCCGTGATTGGCGAGAAGCACGGCGGAGCGCGTCCCCGCCAGCCCGCGGATCGCGTCGCCCATGGCCGGGTCGCCCGGCCGGAAATACGGCAGCAGCTTCACCCGCCCGAGCCGCATGACGGAATAGGCGGTGAGCGGTTGCAGCACGCAGTCAGGGTCGGTCTCCGGCAGGATCGAAAGCGCGACGGAATGCGTGGAATGCAGATGGACGACCGCGCCGGCCCCGCTCCGCGTCTCGTAAAACGCCTGATGCAGCGGCATCTCCTTGGTCGGCTTGTCGCCTGAAATCAGGCCGCCGCTCGGGTCGAACCGGCTGAGGCGCGCCGGGTCCAGCCCGCCGAAGCTCGCGCCCGTGGGCGTGACGAGAAGGCCGCCATCCTCCGTCCGCGCGGAGATGTTGCCCGAAGAGCCGGGCGTCAGCCCACGCGCGTAGAGGGACGCCGCGAACTGGCAGATCGCCTCCCTGAGCGCTGAATCGCTCATGCCTCCGCCTCCGGCCCGAGCGCTTCGAGCGCGCGGGAGAAGAAATCCTCGGCCCCGAAATTCCCCGATTTGAGCGCGAGCGCAAGATCGCGGCCCTCCGCCTTCAGCGCGGGCACGCCCGGGTCGATCTCCGGGCCGATCTCCAGCGCGGCGACGTCCAGCGCCTCGACCACGGCGCCGGAGGTCTCGCCGCCGGCGACCACCAGCCGCCTCACGCCGCCGGCGACCATCGCCGCCGCCGCCTCGCCCATCACCCGCTCGATCGCGGCGGCGACCGCCTCGCGGCCGTAGAGCTCCTGCGCCGCCTTCACGACCGCCGGGTCGGCGGAGGAATAGGCGAGCGGCGCGCCCTCTTTCGCGCTCAGCGCCCATGCGGCGACGCTGGCGCCGGTGATCTCTCCCGCCATGACGCCGGCGGCGGCGATCTCCAGTTTCGGGCCTCGATACGCCGCCACCTGCCCCCGCGTCGCGGCGGAGCAGGAGCCCGAGAGGATCGCCGCCGGCCCGGCGGCCCCGCGCCAGTCCGCGCCACCCCCCGCGAGAAGCCCCGCGCGGCGGAAATTCTCCGGAAGGCCGAGCGCGACGCCCGAGCCGCCGGTGATCAGCTTCAGATCCTCCGCCGCGGCGCCGATCGCCATCAGATCCTCATCCCTCACCGCATCGACGACGATGAGCCGCCGGCCCGCCTCGTCCTCCGCCGCGAGCGCCGCGCGGATCGCCGCCGGGCCCGCCGCCACCGCCGGCGCGGCGACATGGCCGACGCCGAGCCGGGTCTGCGGCCGGAGCCAGCGGCGCAGATCGCTGTCGGTCATCGGGGTGAGCGGGTGATGCTCCATCCCGCTTTCGGACAGGAGCTTGTCGCCGACGAAGAGATGCCCCTGATAGATCGACCGTCCTGTCGCCGGGAAGGCCGGGCAGACGATCACCCGATCCGCGCCGAGCGCCTCCGCCATCGCCTCCGCGACCGGGCCGATATTGCCTTCGGGGGTCGAATCGAAGGTCGAGCAATATTTGAAGAAGAACTGCCGGCAGCCCTGCGCGGCCAGCCATTCCAGCGCCATCAGCGAGAGGCGGACCGCCTCATCCCTGGGAATGGTGCGCGATTTCAGCGCCACCACCCCGGCCTCGACGCCCGGCGCGGCCGGCCCCGCCGGAACCCCGGCGTATTGCGTCACCCGCATCCCGCCCTTCGCGAGCGTGTTGGCGAGATCGGAAGATCCGGTGAAATCATCGCCGACGCAGCCGAGCAGCATCAGCGGTCTCCCGGCAGGGTCAGCCCGGCGTTTCGGGCGTAGACCTTGGCGATCGCGGCGTCATCCTCCCGCCCGAGGCCGGAGCCGGACGCGGCGACGAATTGCTGAAGCGCCGCCGCCGTCATCGGCGCGGAGAATTTCGCGCCCCGCGCGATGTCCAGCACGATGCCGAGATCCTTGGGCCAGATGTCCACCGCGGAAAGCGGCGTGTAATCGCCGGCCGCGATATGCGGCCCGCGATTCTCCAGCGCCCAACTCGCGCCGGCGCATTTCGAGATCACCTCCAGCGTCTTTTCCGGCGCGACGCCCTGCGTCATCCCGAAGGTGAGCGCCTCCGCCGCCGCGGCGATATGCACGCCGACCAGCATCTGGTTGATCGCCTTCATCGCGCTGCCGGCGCCCGGATCCTCGCCGAGCCGGAACACCGTCTCGGCCATCGCGTCGAGCGCCGGCTTCGCCGCGGCGAAGCCCGCCTCCGGCCCGGAGGCGAGAATAGAGAGCGCCCCGCGCGCCGCCTTGGCCGCGCCGCCGGAAATCGGCGCGTCGAGAAAGAACAGCCCCAGCGCCTCCGCCCTGGCGGAAAGGGCCCGCGCCTGTTCGGGCGCCATCGTGACGCAGCAAACGATCACCGCGCCTTTCCGAAGCGCAGGCGCCACGCCGGAAGGCCCGAAGAGCGCCGCCTCCGCCTGAGCGGCGTTCACCACCACGACGACGACGATGTCGAGATCGGCCGCCGCCTGCGGCGGCGCCCCCTGCGCGCCGCCATCCGCCTGAAACGCCGCCACGCGCGCGGCGTCCGTGTCGACGCCAAGCGTCTCCAGCCCCGCGGCGAGGCATGAGCGCGCCATACCGCCGCCCATCGCCCCGAGTCCGATCACCGCAACGCGCGCCATCGCTTCTCTCCCGTATCTCTTTTCGCAGTGAAACCCCGCCCGCGCCGCCGCGGGTTCAGGCGGCGCGGGCGGCGGCGCTCAGATCTGTTCGACCAGCGCCTCGCCAAGCGAACAGACGGCCTCGCCCGGCGCGCTCTCCACGTTCAGAACCTTCACGACCCCGTCCTCGACCAGCATCGAATAGCGCTGCGAGCGGGCGAGCAGCCCGGCCGGCGGCGCCGAAAAGTCGAGGCCGATCGCCTTGGTGAACGCGCTTTCCGGATCGGCCAGCATGCGGATCCCGGCTTTCGTCGCGCCCGTCGCCTCGCCCCAGGCCTTCATCACGAATGGATCGTTCACCGACACGCAAACGATTTCGTCCACGCCCTTGTCCGACAACGCCTTGGCGGCGGCGACGAAGCTCGGCACATGCGTGTTGTGGCAGGTCGGCGTGAACGCGCCCGGCACCGCGAACAGCGCGATTTTCCGACCCTTGGTCAGTCGCGACGCTGGGACCGGCGCCGGCCCTTCGGCGCCGAGTTCGATGAAATTGGCTTCGGGCAGTTTGTCTCCAACGGCGATCGGCATGGCGCGCGCTCCTTTGAGGTGTTTCAATTGGCTGAACTATGGGCCCGGCGGGCCGCGATGTCACCCGTTTCGGTCTCCGATCCGGGCGATGGTCAGCCTCGTTTCGCCATAGGCCCGCTCATCCAGAATGTCGAGCATCGGCGGGCGGGCGGCGCCGACGCTCTCCTCCAGAACGATCAGGGCATCCGGCGCGAGCCACCCCCCCGCGGCGGCGGAGGCGAGCGCCGGTCCGCCAAGATCCGCGCCATAGGGCGGGTCGAGGAAGACCAGATCGAACGGCGCTCCCCGGCAAGGGCCGAGCTTCGTCGCGTCGCGCCGCCAGATCTTGGTCGCGCCCGTCAGCCCGAATTTCTCGACATTCTCGCGGATCAGCGCGCGCGACGGCGCGCTGTCGTCGACGAAGACGGCGCGCGCCGCGCCCCGGCTCATCGCTTCGACGCCAAGCGCGCCGGTCCCGGCGAAGAGATCGAGAACGCGCATCCCCTCCGGCGCCCCGCCGTAGGGGCCATGGGCGAGAAGATTGAACAACGCCTCGCGCGCGCGGTCGGATGTCGGGCGAAGATGCGCCTCCCCGCCCCCGGCGGCGCCCGGCGCGGCGAGCCGACGCCCGCGAAACGCGCCGCCGACGACTCTCATGCCGGCCCCCTCGCCGGCTTCGCGCAGGAACGGTCTGGATGGATGGTCATATCGGACACCGGCTTTCGCGAAAAAGGGGCCGGCGGCGCCAGCCCCTCCGCATCATTGCCCCCGAATGGGCGCCCCGATCAAGCGAGGCCCCTGGGCGGGGGGCGGCGATCCGCCCGCCCTCCCGCAAAGCCGCCGGGGCCTGGACCGGGTCAGCCGTTGACGTCGACCACGACCCGGCCCTTGACGCCGCCTTCGAGGATCGCCGCGCCAAGGGTCGGCAGATCCTTGAGCACCGCGGTCTCGATCATGGATTCGAGCAGATCCATCGGCAGATCGCTGGCCAGCCGGCGCCACGCGGCCTGCCGCCCCTCGAACGGCTTCATCACGGTGTCGATACCAAGAATATTGACGCCGCGCAGCAGGAACGGCACCACGGTCGTCGGCAGCTTGGCGCCGCCCGCAAGCCCGACCGCCGCGGCGGAGCAGCCGTATTTCAGCTGCGTCAGCACCCGCGCCAGCATGGCGCCGCCCACCGCATCCACGCAGCCGGCCCAGGTCTCCTTCTCGAGGGGCTTGGTCGGCGCGTCGGCGAGATCGGCGCGCGGGACGATGGTCGCGGCGCCAAGATCGCGCAGGTATCCCTCCGCCTCCGGCCGCCCCGTCACCGCGGCGACCTCATAGCCGAGACGCGAGAGAACCGCGACCGCGATGGAGCCGACGCCGCCCGCGGCGCCGGTGACAAGAACCGGGCCCGCGCCCGGCTTCATCCCCTGCTGCTCGAGCGCCATCACCGCCATCATCGCCGCGAGGCCGGCGGTGCCGATCGCCATCGCCTGGCGCGGCGTCAGCCCGTCCGGCAGCGGCACCAGCCAATCCGCCTTCGCCCGCGCCTTCTGGGAGTAACCGCCCCAGACGATCTCGCCGACGCGCCAGCCGGTCAGCACCACCTTGTCGCCGGGTTTGTAGCGCGGATCGCTGCTCTCGGCGACGGTTCCGGCGTAGTCGATGCCGGGCACATGCGGATAATTCCGCACCAGCCCGCCCTTGCCGGTCAGGCACAGGCCATCCTTGTAATTCAGCGTTGAATATTCGACATCGACCAACACCTCCCCCTCGGGCAGCTGGTCGATCTCAAGCGAGGTCAGCTTCTGGCTGATCGCGCCGTCATCGGCTTTTTCGACGAGAAGGGCTGTGAAAGACATAGGGACTCCCGACGCTGGATATGACACGCGCGGAGGTAACGGGCCGAGCGCCGCTTTGTCAAACTGGCGCCGCGCGCGAAAGCCGCCGCGAAACGTGCGGCTCGGCCGCCTCCACTTCGCTGAAGAACCGGGCGAGCCGCGCGGCGATCCTCTCCGGATCGTCCACCGGACTGAGATGCCCGGCGCCCGGCGCTTCGAAGCGCTCCGCCCCCGGCAACAGCGCCTGCAACTCATCGAGGATCGCCTTCGCCGAGTCCCGCGTCTTCTCGCCCTGAATCAGCAGGACGGGCGCTGCGATGGCGGCCAGCGCCTCCCGGCTGATCTGGCCCGGCGGCCAGCCGCCCACCATGTCGAAATCCTCAGCGAGATAGGAGAGCGCGCGCGCCACCGCGTCCCGGGCCTTGGCCGGCATGCGGTCGAACTGGCCGGGCTGCCCCCATCTTTCCATGAACGCGCGGGCGCCGTCGTGAAAGCGGCCTTCGCGGCACGCGTCATGGACCGGCGCCATGGAATCGTCGTTCTCCGTCGAGATCGCGGACTCGCGCCCGGTCAGAAGATGGAAGAAAACCGGCTCGATCATCGTCAGCGAGCGGGCGAGCTCCGGCGCTTTGGCGGCGACCCGCCCCATCACCGCCCCGCCGAGTGAAAGGCCGACCAGATGGGCGCCGCCCGCCCCCGCCCCGACCTCGGCCGCCACGCCCTCGACATACGCCACCGCCTGATGCTGCAACGAGAGCGCCCGGTCGCCGCGATCCGAGACGCCGTGCCCCGGCATATCGACCGAAACGCAGCGCCAGCGATCGGCGAGGCGCGTCATCACGCCCTTCCAGAGTCCGCCGAACGCGAGCGAGCAATGCGCGAACAGCGCCAGCGGCGCGTCCGCCGGCCCCGCCTCCCAAAGGCCGACGCCATCGCCGTCGACCTCGATCCGCCGTTGCCGAATCTCCACCATCAGATACGCCCGGCGAGATGATCGTCGAGATAGGCGAGCCGGTCCTGCCCCCAGAATTTCTCCTCGCCGACGATGTAGAAGGGCGCGCCGAAAACTCCGCGCGCGATCGCCTCGTCGGTTAGGATTTCGATCCTCTCCTTGGCCGCGTCGAAATCGAGCGCGGCGGGATCGAAACCGGAGGCGCGGAGCGCCGCCTCGATCACCGCCGGGTCGGCGATATCCTTCTCCTCGGCCCAACAGGCGGCGAGAATCCGCCGCGCGAGCGCGCCCACATCGCCGCCGCCGGCGGCGTCCGCCGCCAGGATCGCGGCGGTCGCGGGGGCGCCGTCGGTCGGCCAGTGGGCCGGATGAAGCGTGATCGGCAGGCCGTTCCGCTTCGCGATTCGCGGCAGCTCCTGCAACCTGTACTCCTGGCGCGCGACCGGACGTTTCGACACCGGCAGGCCGCCCATCGCCGCCATCGCCCGGCCGAAATCGATCGCCTTGTAGGCGATGCTCGCCCCATGCGCCGCGGCGATCCGCTCCAGCCGGTCGCCGGCCAGATAGCAAAATGGAGAGAGCGGCGTGAGGTAATAGTCGATATGGGGCATCCTGCGATCTCTTTCCTGCTGCTCGGGTTCGACGCACCATGCGCCGGCGCGCGCACTTTGCAAGCCCGTATCCGGCTGTTAGACGAGCGGAGCGCGCTCACCAGAGGACCCCCCGATGAAGTCTGAAATTTCGATCCGCATGATCGCCGGCAATTCCAACCAGAAATTCGCCAAAGCGATGGCGCGGCGCATATCCGTCTATCGGGGAGAACCCGTGCGGCTCGCCGACGCGCGGGTCGAACAGTTCAACGACGGCGAGATCTTCGTCGAGATCTACGACAATGTCCGGAACGAAGAGGTCTTCGTCATCCAGTCCACGTCGAAACCGGCGAACGACAACCTGATGGAGCTTCTGATCATCACCGACGCGCTCCGCCGCGCTTCGGCGAGGCGGATCACCGCGGTGATGCCCTATTTCGGCTACGCGAGGCAGGATCGGAAGACCGCGGCCCGCACCCCGATCAGCGCCAAGCTGGTCGCCAATCTCCTGACCGAAGCCGGCGTCGACCGGGTTCTGACCATGGATCTTCACGCCGGGCAGATTCAGGGCTTTTTCGACAAGCCGCTCGACAACCTCTACGCGGCGCCGGTTTTCGCGCTGGATGTGAAGTATAATTTCAAGGATCTGAGCGACGTCATCGTCGTCTCCCCCGATGTGGGCGGCGTCGGGCGCGCGCGCGAGCTGGCGAAGCGGATCGGCGTCGGGCTCGCCATCGTCGACAAGCGCCGCGGCGCGCCGGGCGAGGTCGAATCGATGACCGTGATCGGAGACGTCTCCGGCAAACGCTGCATCATCGTCGACGATATCTGCGACACCGCCGGAACCCTCTGCAAGGCCGCGGACCTCCTGCTCGGCGAAGGGGCGACGGAGGTTCACTCCTACATCACGCACGGCGTGCTCTCCGCCCCCGCGGTGGACCGGATCACGTCCTCGGCGATGAAGTCGCTCGTCATCACCGATTCGATTCTCGCGACGGACGAGGTGAAGGCCGCGGAGAACATCCGCATCGTTTCCGTCGCGCCGCTCTTCGCCCAGGCGATGTTGAACGTCGCCGCCGGCAATTCGGTCTCGTCGCTGTTCAACGAGGCGATGCTGGGGCCGATCTACGAGGCGTTCTACAAACTCGACTGACCGCGCCTCACGCCGAAAGCGCGGCCGGATCGAAATTCGCGCCGCAGACCAGCACGCCGACATGGGCGCCCGGCTCCGGCGTCGCCGCGCCCGAGATCAGCGCCGCCAGCGCGCAGGCGCCGCCCGGCTCCGCCGCGACCGCGCAGACCCGCCAGAGAAGGGCCTGCGCCTCCCGGATCGCGTCATCCTCGACCAGCACGAGATCCTCGACATGCGCGGCGATCATCTCATGCGTGAGCGCGCCGAGCGCGGGCGCGCCGAGACTGTCCTTCGCGAAGGATGTCGGCGTCGCCTCCACCGGCGCCCCGGCGCGGCGCGCGGCGTGGGCGCAGGCGGCGCCGGTCGGCTCGACCCCGATCACCTTCGGGCCCGCCGCCATCGCTGCGCCGACGCCCGAAATCAGGCCGCCGCCGCCGATCGCGACGAGAACCATGTCCATCCCCGGCGCCTGCTCCATCCATTCCAGCCCCACGGTCCCCTGCCCGGCCACCGTCGCCGGCGCGTCATAGGGGTGGACCGGGCGAGCGCCGGTCTCCTCCAGATAGGCGCTGTAGGCGGCGATCGTCTCGGCGATGGAGGCGCCGGTGATCCGGAGATCCCGCGCATGGGCGCGGATCTTCTCGATCTTCTGGCGCGGCGCGTATTCCGGCACGAATATCGTCGCCTCCCGGCCCAGAACCCCCGCCGCATAGGCGACCGCGGCGCCGTGATTGCCGCCGGAGACCGCGGCCGCCGGCCGCGCGTCCCCCGGCGGGTCGAGCAGGGTCGCGAAGGCGCCCCGCACCTTGAAGCTCCCGGTATGCTGCATGCATTCCAGCTTCAGCGTCAGGCGGCCCCGCCAGCGAATCCCGAAATCCGCAGGGTCGATTTCGATCACCGGCGTGCGCCGGATATAGGGACGGATCATCGACTCGGTTGCGACGATATCGGAGAGGGTCACGGTCATGGGAAGCTCCTTCGCGTCGATCATCGTCCTGGACGCGCCGAAGGCAAGGGCCGCCCGACCAGGAACAGGCCTTGCCCGACCGCTCGGGTTTCTCTATAGGCCGCAGTTCGATGCGAGGCGTGGGTCGGCAATCCGCGCCGGAAATCAGGACCGAGACAGATGAAAAAAGACATTCACCCGGACTATCACACCATCGACGTCAAAATGCTGAATGGCGATGTCGTGAAGATGCGCTCAACCTACGGCGCCGAGGGGGACATGCTCACGCTCGACATCGACGCGTCCGTGCACCCGGCCTGGACCGGCGGCAACCAGAGGCTGATGGACACCGGCGGCCGCGTCACCCGGTTCAAGAAGAAGTTCGAAGGCTTCGGCTTCTGATCAGGCGGCCGCGGCGGGAAACCGGCGTGGCGCCTTCGTCTCTCCGAACATGACCGTTCAGAACCCGGAGGGGGTCATGGCCCGCGCTCATGTCATCGTGCTCGGCAATGAAAAAGGCGGCTCCGGCAAGTCGACGACCGCGATGCATATCTTCGCCGCGCTCAGCCGGCAGGGGAAACGCATCGGGGCGATGGACCTGGATCTCCGCCAACAAAGCTTTTTTCGGTATCTCGACAACCGCGCCGCCTACGCCGCCAAGAGCGGCGAGGCGCTGACGACGGCGGAGCGCCGCGACATCAAGGCCTCCCGCGCCGACAACCGGCGCGACGCCCGCGAGATCGACGATGAAACCTTCGGAACCGCGCTCGAAGAGCTTCAGGAGCGGTGCGACTTCATTCTGATCGACTGTCCGGGCGCCCACAGCTATTTCGCGCAGCTCGCCCATGCCAGCGCCGACACGCTGATCACGCCGATGAACGACAGCCTGATCGATTTCGACCTTCTGGCCCATGTCGACCCGGGGACGGAAAAGGTGCTCGGCCCCTCCGTCTATTCGGAGATGGTCTGGCGCGCGCGCCAGCTTCGCGCCAAGGCCGGGCTGAAATCGATCGACTGGATCGTCACCCGGAACCGGATGTCGAACCTTCAGGCCCGCAACAAACGCAAGGTCGGCGGGTTTCTGGAGGATCTCTCCCGGAGGATCGGCTTTCGAATCGCGCCGGGCTTTTCGGAGCGGGTGATCTTCCGCGAGCTGTTCCTCGACGGGCTGACGCTGATGGATCAGCCCGGCGGCGCGATGTCGCTGTCCCATGTGGCGGCGCGTCAGGAAGTGCGGGATCTTCTCAAAACGCTCGCGCTGCCCGGCGTCACCGCCGCGATCTGAACAGGCGCCGCGCGGCGAGAGAGGGCGATTTCACGCTCGATCTGAGAGGCGTCGCCTGGTCCGCGAACGCCGCGGCCGCGGGATTTTCCCGCAGCTCAATCGGGCGGTCATGGCCGCCGCCCGAAGGTCTTTCAGCGCGCCGCGCGGGCGACCGTCAGGCAATCGCCGCCATGGCCCTGAATCGCGGCGCAAGCGGCGAGCGCGGTCGGCCGGTCGAACCCGGTCAGACGCGCGCGATAGGCGGGGCGCCCGGAAAGCGTGAAGGCGTCCACCTCTCGTCCGGCCGACTCGAGGCCGCCGATATCGCCGAGCGCGGCGGAGGCGAGTTCGGCGATCGCCGTCTCCTCATGCGAGAAGACGCCAAGTTGCACCGCCCAGTCCACCGGCTCGCTCGTGAGCGCCGCGCGCTCGTCGGAGCCGGGGGAGCCGGGGCGCGGGATCGGCGCCGCAGCCATCGACATGCCGGGCCGAAGCAGGGGCGTCGGGCTCCGCTTCGGTGAGAGCCGGGTGTAGACGACCGGGCTTTCCGAGGCCTGCGCCGAGGGGATGATCGCCTCGCCCGCCTTCGCCAGCAAGCTCTTCTCCTCCACGGCCGGCGAATCGCCGGGGCGCGGCATCGGCGCCGGGCTGGCGCTCACCGCCGCGACCCGCACCGCGTTCGATGCGCCATAGCGCGCGGCCATCGCCGCCGTCGAGACCACCTTGGCCCGATGCGGGACCTTCTTGAATCCGAGATCGAGAAGCTCCGCCACGCGCGCATTGCGCGATTTCGAGGATTTTCCGCCGAAGACCACCGCGATGACGCGGTCGCCGTTCCGCTCCGCCGACGAGACGAGGTTGAAGCCGGCGGCGTTGGTGAAACCAGTCTTGATTCCATCCGCGCCCTTATAGCTCCGAAGCAGACGCCGGTTGGTGTTGTAGACCGTGCGGCCCATCGTCGGCGTCGATATCCGGCTGAAAAGATTGTAATATTGCGGGAAATCGTAGAACAGCGCCCGCCCCATCAGCGCCATGTCCCTGGCGGTGGAGTACTGGCCCTTCGCCGTCAGCCCGGAGGCCGTGCGAAAGCGCGTGTTCATCATGCCGAGTTTTTTCGCCTTCTCGGTCATCATCTTCGCGAACTCGGCCTCGCTGCCGCCCAGCACCTCGCCCAGCGCCACGGCGGCGTCATTCGCCGATTTCACGGCCGCCGCGCGAATCAGATCCCGGATCGTGACCCTTTGTCCGGTCCGAAGCCCGATTTTCGACGCCGGCTGCGCCGCCGCGTGACGCGAGATCCTGACCCTTTGGTCGAGCTTGATCTGGCCTGACGTCACCGCTTCGAACGTCAGATAGAGCGTCATCATTTTCGTGAGCGAAGCCGGGTGCAGCTTCCTGTCCGCGTCATGTTCGTGAAGAATGGCGCCCGAGCGGGCGTCCATCACCAAGGCCGCATAGGGCGCTGCCGAAGCGACGCCCCCTACCGTGCAAACAATCCCCAACGCGATCACGCATCCGGCGATCACCATGCGCAGCCTGTCCATCTTGCCCTCGCGCCCGTAATTTCGATTCGCGCCTGACGAAGCTCTTTTTCCCGGTCCGCCTCGGCGCATGCTCTGACGTGATGCTAACATCGTCTGACAGTTGATGGAAACAAAAAGTAATTTCGATATGGTTAACCATCCGTTTCCCGGCGTCGATAATTTATGTTGCGCCGCAACATAGATCTTGACGCAGCGCAACATTCGCGCCATATTCACAAAAGTGATCCACGGGAAGCCTTATCAGGACGGATTGGGCCCCGCTCAAAGGAGAGTTGACATGGCTAACCCTAAAGACGCCGCCGCCAAAGTTGAATCGCTCGCCGCCGACGCTCAGAAGGCCGCGACCGACCAGTTCGAAAAGATCTCCAAGTCCTTCGAGGACGCGGCCGCTTTCAGCCAGGACAACATGGATGCGTTCATGAAGTCCTCCAACATCGCGACCAAGGCCGCTGAAGAGTTGAACGCCGCGTTCATGACGTTCTCGAAGCGGGCCGTCGACGAGAGCGTCGCCGCGACGAAGGATCTGTCCTCGGTCAAGACCGTTCCCGAGTTCGTCGAGAAGCAGGCCGCCTTCGCGAAGTCCACGCTCGACACCTACATGAAGCAGGCTGCGAAGTTCAACGAGATGTTCATGGCCGCCGCCAAGGACGTCGCCGAGCCGATCAACGCCCGCGCCGCCGCGGCCGCGGATCTGGTGAAGTCCTACCGGGTCTGAACCTCGCCGGACAAGCTTGAATGGAAGAGGGGGCTTCGGCCCCCTTTTCTTGTTGCGGCCACATATTGTATCATCGCCGCGACGACGCGGCGCGTCCGACCCGGATGCGCCTTCATGAGATATGCCGTCACAGGACCAGCGATGACCAAGAACTCCGTCACTCCTCCTTTCACCGCGATCCGCGCAGCGGATGACGATGATGATGGCGTGCGCAAGGGCGGCGTCGACACGGCGATCATCGCGAAGACGAAGCCGAAGACGCAACGTCCCTCGCTCTACAAGGTGATGCTCTTGAATGACGACTACACTCCGATGGAGTTCGTCGTACATGTGCTGGAGCGTATTTTCGGCCTCACCAACCCGGAGGCGGTGGAGCTGATGCTGACCGTTCACCGGCGCGGCCTCGCCGTTGTCGGTGTGTTTTCGTTCGAGGTCGCCGAGACCAAGGTCACACAGGTCATGGATTACGCGCGCCGGAACGAGCATCCGCTGCAATGCACCATGGAAAAGGAGTAGAGGCGCACAATTTTTTCAGGCTCCTGACGCGTTCGCTCACCGATAAATTACACTTTGCGCGCAGCGTCACCTTGATCGGGTGCTGACAAGCCCGACATAAAGTGGTGTCATCCGAAGACGGCGACATACAGACGCCGCCAATCTGACGAACGGAGCTAACATGCCGTCCTTCACCAAGTCGCTCGAAGAAGCCATTCACAGGGCGCTCGCGCTCGCAAACGCGCGCCGCCATGAATTGGCGACGCTGGAGCATCTGCTTCTCAGCCTGGTTGACGAGCCGGAGGCGGCGGGCGTCATGCATGCCTGCGGCGTCGACACGGAGGCGCTCCGAACCGCCCTCATCCGTTTCGTGGACGAGGAGCTGGACACGCTGGTGAGCGAGATCGAGGGCTCGGAAGCCGCGCCGACCACCGGGTTCCAGCGCGTGATCCAGCGCGCCGCGATCCATGTGCAGTCCTCCGGCCGATCGGAGGTCACCGGCGCGAACGTGCTGGTCGCCATCTTCGCGGAGCGCGAAAGCCACGCCGCGTTCTTCCTGCAGGAGCAGGACATGACCCGCTACGATGCGGTCAACTACATCAGCCACGGCGTCGCCAAGGACCCGGCTTACGGCGAGCCGAGGCCGGTCCGGGGCGCCGAGGAGACGAACGAATCCGAGTCGGCCGCGCCCGAGGGCAAGGCGGAGGAGACGGCGCTTTCGAAATACTGCGTCGATCTCAATGTGAAATCCCGGCAGGGCAAGGTCGATCCGCTGATCGGGCGCAACGACGAGGTCGAGCGCTGCATTCAGGTGCTTTGCCGGCGGCGGAAGAACAACCCGCTCCTGGTCGGCGACCCCGGCGTCGGCAAGACCGCCATCGCCGAGGGCCTCGCGAAGAAGATCGTGGAGGGTGAGACGCCGGACGTCCTCGCCGGGGCGACGATTTTCAGCCTCGACATGGGCGCGCTTCTGGCCGGCACCCGCTATCGCGGCGATTTCGAGGAACGGCTGAAATCCGTGGTGAAGGAGCTGGAGGAGCATCCGGACGCGATCCTCTTCATTGACGAGATCCACACCGTGATCGGCGCCGGCGCGACCTCGGGCGGCGCGATGGACGCCTCCAACCTGCTGAAGCCTGCGCTTCAGTCGGGCACGCTTCGCTGCATGGGCTCCACCACCTACAAGGAATATCGCCAGCATTTCGAGAAGGACCGCGCGCTCTCGCGCAGGTTCCAGAAAATCGACGTGAACGAGCCGAACCTTGACGATGCGGTGAAGATCATCCGCGGCCTGAAGCCGTATTTCGAACGGCATCACGACATCCGCTACACCGGAGAGGCCGTGAAGCTCGCGGTGGATCTCGCGCATCGCTACATCAACGACCGCAAGCTCCCCGACAGCGCCATCGATGTCATCGACGAGGCGGGCGCGGCGCAGCATCTTCTGTCCGAGTCCAAGCGCAAGAAGACCATCGGCGTGAAGGAGATCGAGGCCGTCGTCGCGAAGATCGCGCGGATTCCGCCGAAAAGCGTCTCCAAGGACGACGCCGTGCTCCTGAAGGATCTCAGCGGCAAGCTGAAGCGGGTCGTCTTCGGCCAGGATTCCGCGATAGAAACGCTGTCCTCGGCGATCAAGCTCGCGCGCGCCGGACTCCGGGAGCCGGACAAGCCGATCGGCTCCTATCTCTTCGCGGGCCCGACCGGCGTCGGCAAGACCGAGGTCGCCAAGCAGCTCGCCGATATTCTGGGCGTGGAGCTTCTGCGCTTCGACATGTCGGAATACATGGAGAAACACTCGGTCAGCCGGCTGATCGGCGCGCCGCCGGGCTATGTCGGCTTCGATCAGGGCGGGCTCCTGACCGATGGCGTGGACCAGCATCCCCATGTCGTGTTGTTGCTCGACGAGATCGAGAAGGCGCACCCGGATGTCTTCAACATCCTCCTTCAGGTGATGGATCACGGCAAGCTGACCGACCACAACGGCAAGTCCGTCGATTTCCGGAACGTCGTTCTGATCATGACCTCCAACGCGGGCGCCGCGGAACAGGCCGCCGCCGCCATCGGCTTCGGCCGCGATCGGCGCGAGGGCGAGGATATCGCCGCGATCGAAAAGGCGTTCAGCCCGGAGTTCCGCAACCGGCTCGACGCCATCGTCAGCTTCGGCCCGCTGCCGCATGAGGTGATCCTGCAGGTGGTGGAGAAATTCGTCCTGCAGCTGGAGGCGCAGTTGCTGGATCGAGGCGTCGCGATCGAGCTTGGCGTCGGCGCCAGCGAATGGCTGGCCGAAAAAGGCTATGACGACCGGATGGGCGCGCGCCCGCTCGCACGGGTCATCCAGGAGCACATCAAGAAACCGCTCGCCGAAGAGCTGCTCTTTGGCAAGCTCGCCAAAGGCGGCCTCGTGCGGGTTGAAGTTCGGGACGGCGCGCTCGTTCTCGATGTGACGCCGTCGGAGACGAAACGCCTCTCGGGAGACCGTCCGCCGCTGTTGACGGCGGAATGACATCTGGAGACGACGCGGTGAGCGGAGATTTTTTCCGCTCGCTTCCCGTGCGCGAACGATTCGAGGAGCTGACGCAGGCGGCGTCCTATACGCCGCTGCCCGATGACTGGCTTGTCGGCGCGGCCGATATCGAAGGCTCCACGCGGCTGATCGATGAGGGCGCCTACAAAACGGTGAACACCATCGGCGCCGCCGTGATTTCCGCGCAGATCAACGCCCACAAGGAGCGCGCCTTCCCCTTCGTCTTCGGCGGCGACGGCGCGGTTTTCGCCGTTCCTCCGGAGGAAGCCGCCTCGGCCCGCACGGCGCTGGCCGCGGTAAGCCGCTGGGCGAGGGATGAATTCGACGTCACGCTCCGCGCCGCCGCCGCCAATGTCGCCGAAATCCGTGATGAGGGGCGCGATGTGGCGGTGGCCCGCTACCGCGTCTCCAAGAGCGCGGATTACGCGATGTTCGCCGGTGGCGGGGCCTCATGGCTGGAGGCGGAGATGAAGGCCGGGCGGTTCACGGTGCCGCTCGCGCCCGAAGGAACCCGCCCCGATCTCACCGGGCTCTCCTGCCGTTGGACGCCGATGGAATCCCGCTTCGGCGCGATCATCTCTCTCGTCGTCGCGCCGATGCCCGGCGCCGATCCGACGCTGCTGTCAACCGTTCTCGGAAAGCTGATCGCGCTCGAAGAGAAGCTGGAGCGGACGGGGAACCCCACGCCGGAGACCGGGCCGCGCTATCGCTGGCCGCCCACCGGGCTCGCCCTCGAAGCCAAAGCCAGCCGCGGCGAGACGCCGCTCTGGAAGCGGAAGACCCAGCTCTGGGTCGAGACGTTCATCGCGCTGCTTTTCTTGCGGATCGGGCTGAAGGCCGGGGGATTCGACCCCAAACATTACTGCCGGACCACCGCGGCCAACGCCGATTTTCGGAAATTCGACGACAGCCTCAAAATGACCATCGACTGCGATCCGGAGACCCGTCGGCGGATCGAGATCCTGCTGAAGGATGCGTCCGAAAAGGGTCTGCTTCGCTATGGGCTCTTTGAACAGGACGCCGCGATCATGACCTGCATCGTGCCGTCGGTCGTCCAGGACGACCATATTCATTTCATCGACGGCGCCGCCGGCGGCTATGCGGCCGCCGCGACGATGATCAAGGACGCCGCCGGGCCGCATTGAGCGCGCTCATTCCTCTTCCTCGCCTCGCGGCGGGCGTTCCGCGAATTTCAATTCGATGCGGCGGTTCCGCGCCCGGGCGTCCGGCGTGTCCGCCGTATCCACCGGCTGGAATTCGCCATACCCGAGCGCGGCGAGCCTCTCGGCCGGCACCTCCTCGAATTCCTGCAGGAAGCGCACGACGGAAAGCGCCCGCGCCTGGCTCAGCTCCCAATTGTCGCGATAGCGGCCGCCGGAAATCGGCACATTGTCGGTGTGCCCCTCGACGATCAGCAGCCAGTCGATGGTTTTCGGAATCCGGGCGATCGCCTCGCGAAGCGCGCCGCCGAGCTTGGAAAGCTCCGCCCGGCCGGCGGAGCCGAGTTCCGCCGAGCCGGTGTTGAAGAGCACCTCGGACTGGAAGATGAAACGGTCTCCAACGATGCGGATATCCGGCTGATCGCCGAGCGCCTTTCGCATCTCTCCAAAAAATTCGGAGCGATAACCGGCGAGGCTCTCATTCTCCCGCCGGAGCCGGGCCGCCTCCCGCGCCTCCAGTTGAACCTTCCGAGCGAGCGCGGCGTTGAGCCGCGCGCCGAGATTGGTGATCTGCGCCTGCGCCGCCTCATCTTTCGCGTCGGACGCGTCAAGCTGGGCCGAGAGCGCGCCAAGCTGCGCGCGAAGCTCCGCCGCCTGTTCGTTCAACAGCGCGAGCGCCTTCGCCTGCTCTGAGGCCTCTTCCTGCTTTTCCGCCAGTTTCGAGCGCGCCAGCGCCAGCAAGGCGGCTTCGCGCTGACGCGCCGCCTCCTCTTCCGTCAGATCGGAGGCGAGATCCTCGCTCCGGGCGCTGAGTTCCGCCTTCGCCGCTTCGGCCGCGGCCAGCAGGGTCAGCGTCTTCTCCGCCTCGCGCCGCTGCTCCTCGAGCGCCAGCGTCATCGAGGTCAGCTCCGAATTCGCGCTCTGGAGCTTTTCTCTGAGCGCTTTCGCCGCCGCGAACGACGCGAGCCGCAGCCGTTCCGCCTCGCTCAGCCGCGTCTCGAGCGCGCCTATTCGCGCCAGAGCCCGGTCGCGCGCCTCCGCCTTCGCCGCCGCGTCCTCCTCCGCCGCGGCCCGCGCCGCTTCAAGCGCGGCGATCCGGTCGAGGCTGTCCGCGCGCTCGCCCTCCAGATTGGCGATGAGCGCGAGATTCGCGGCCTCCTCCGCCTTCAGCGCCGAGATCGCGGTCTCGCCTTCAGCCTTTTCCGCCTTCAGCGACGCGACCAGCGATTCCAGCGCCTCGCGCTCCGCCGCCGCGCGGCGAGCCGCCTCCGCCCCCGCGTCGATCTCTTTCCGCGCGCGCGCCAAGGCGAGGCTCAGCGCCTCCTTCGCATCGATCTGACTGTCGAGATCGGCTGTCAGCGCGGCGACATTCCGCTGCAATTCGCCCCGCTCGGCGAGAAGCGACGCGACCTGAGCCTCGAAGCTCGCCACCTTGCTCCGCAACCCCTCGCGCTCCTCGTTCAGCGAGTCGACGACGCCGCCGAGGCGCTCGATCTCCCCCTCCCGGTCGATCAGCGTGGCGCGGGCGACGGTCAATTCGCGGTCCAGATCCTCGCTCCGCGTCACCTCCATCGCCAACACGTTGGACAGCTGCGACAGTTGGGCGTTCAAGGCGCCGATCCGGTCCTCCTGCGCCTCGATCAGCGTTTCCTGCCCTGTCAGCTGCATGCGGAGCACGAATTGCAACAGCATGAAAATAGAGAGCACGAACATCAGGACCAGAAGAAGCGCCGTCATCGCATCGACGAATCCGGGCCAGATGGCGGCGCTGGTGCGCGCCCGGTCGGAAAGGCGGCCGACGGCCACGGATCAGGCGCGCCCGGCCTGCTCGGCGAGCATGCCAAGGGCCCGCGACAGGCCGCCAATCTCCGCGCGAAGTTCGCTGATGGCGTCCTGGCGTCCTGTCGCCAGTTCCTCGGTGAGTCGGAGCAACTGCCGGTCGATGTTCCGGATCCGCGCCTGCGTCTCGTCGTCGAGCCCGCCCGCCGCGACGGTGGGCGGCGGCGTATCGAGACGATCCGCCATCCGGGCCAGAAGCGCGGTCTGGCGCGCACTCTCCTCGCGCCCGACGGCGGCGGCGGCGATGCTCTCCTCCGCTTTCGCCACCATTTCGGCCACGAGCGCGGCCAGCTCCAGGATCTGACCGGAGTTCTGTTCGATCAGCGCGGCGGCGGCGGCCACCTGATCGCCGTCCGCGGCGTCGCCGGCGATCGAGATCCGGGTGATCGTGGCCAGCCAGTCCTCCAGCTCCCGGAAGAACTGGTTCTGCGCCCGGGAGGCGAATAGCTCGACCAACCCGACCACGAGAGACCCCGCGAGCCCGAGCAGCGACGAGGCGAAAGCCGTGCCCATGCCGTCCAGCTGGCTTTCGAGCCCACTCATCAATTCATCGAAATTGATCCCGCCGCCGGCGGTCGGCTTCAGCGAGCGGATCGTGTTCACCACCTCCGGCACGGTCAGCGAGAGCCCCCAGAACGTGCCGAGAAGGCCGAGAAAGATCAGCAGGTTGATGATGTAGCGGGTGATATCCCGGCTCTCGTCGATCCGGGCCGCCACCGTATCGAGAATCGAGCGGGTCGAAGAAGAGGTCAGCGCGCGCCGCGCCCGCTGATCGCGCAGGAGCGTGGAGAGGGAGCGCAGAAGCCGCGGCGGCTCCACGAATTCATGTCCCGGCCGGTCGATCGCGAAGCCTTCGATCCAGCTCACCGACCGCGCCAGCGCCAGCACCTGCCAGAACGTCGCGATCAGGCCGATCACGAACACCGCGCTGATAAGCCCGTTGAGGCCGACATTGGCGAGGAAAACCCGCTCGATCGGCTTGTAAAGAAAAAACGCCGCGACGCCGACCGCAGCCAGCGCGAGGAGCATGGCCAGCACCTGCCGGACCGGCTGCTCGAACTCGACCTCGGTCCGGCTTATCGCCGCCATGCGCTGGCCCCTGCCTCTTTCACTTCTGCTCGCCATGTCGCGGCGCATCATGGGGCGGCGCGCCGCAGGCCGCAAGCATCCTCGCGGCGAGGATGAACAGAAAATGGTTAACCCTTCGAAACGGTCTTTCTTCCGAACGTCGGCGGCCGGTCCATCACGCCTCGGCGAGAAGAGCGCCGAACCGCTCGAACACCTCGGGGTTGGCCGCGATGATCCGGCCCTCCCCGACAGGATCGTCGGCGCCGTCAAGCGCCCCGATCAGCCCGCCCGCCTCCCGGACGAGAAGCGCGCCGGCCGCGATATCCCAAGGCTGAACGCCGCGCTCCCAGTAGCCGTCGTAGCGGCCGCCGGCGACATAGGCGAGGTCGAGCGCCGCGGCGCCCCAACGGCGCAGCCCGGCGCAGCGCGGCATCAGGATCGCGATCTCCCTCAGGGTCCGGGGCAGATTTTTCGAGCCGGCGAAGGGCACGCCGGTCGCGAAGATCATCTCGATCATCTCGCGCCGCCCGGACACCCGAAGCCGCCGGTCGTTCATCCAGGCCCCCTGCCCCTTCTCCGCAGTGAACATCTCGTCCTTCGCCGGATCGAAGACCACGGCGGCGATCACTTCGCCCTTTCGCTCCAGCGCGATGGAGATCGCCCAATGCGGCAGGCCATGGAGATAGTTCGTCGTGCCGTCGAGCGGGTCGACGATCCAGCGATGCATGCCGTCCGCGCCCTTCACCTCTTCGCTTTCCTCGCCGAGCCAGCCATAGGCGGGGCGCGCCTCCATCAGCACGCTGCGAATGGTCTCTTCGGCCTTGATGTCGGCGCGGGAGACGAAATCGCCGGCGCCCTTCATCGAAACCTGAAGATTCTCGACCTCGCCAAAATCACGGTTCAGACCGCGCGCCGCACGCCGCGCGGCCTTGATCATCACGTTGAGATTGGCCGAACCGGTGGTCACGGACGCGCTTCCTTCAACTCGGTCTCGACAAAGACGAGCGGCCCCGCGCCCGCGTTGACGACATCGTGCGCGACGCCCGCCTGGCGGAAATACGACGTCCCGACGACCATCTCGACATTCGCTTCCTTGCCGTCTCCGTCGATCATCACCACCATGGATCCGACGATGGGCGTGACGACGTAATCGTATTCATGGACATGCCACCCAGTCGCCTCCCCGGGTTTGAACGACCATTTCGTCACCCGGACCCGGTCATTGTCGACCAACGTCTCCGGCGTCGCAGATTCACGCTCTTTCGACATATTCCCCAGTCTCCGTGTTAACGATGATCTTTTCGCCCTGCCCCACGAATGGCGGCACCAGCACCCGCACGCCGTTGTCCAGAACCGCGGGCTTGAAACTGTTGGCCGCGGTCTGCCCTTTCACCACCGGCTCAGTCTCGGCGATCTCGCAGATCACCTTTTCCGGCAGCTCGCAGGAAAGCGCCTCTTCCTCGTGGTACTCGACCTTGACGACCATGCCGTCCTGCAGAAAGGCGCGCCTCTCTCCAAGAATGTCCGAGGGAAGTTCGACTTGCTCGTAAGTGTTGGAGTCCATGAAGACCAGCATGCCATCATTCTCATAGAGAAATTGCTGATCCTTCTGCTCCAGCCGCACGCGCTCCACCTTGTCGGCCGAGCGGAACCGCTCATTCAGCTTGGATCCGTTGCGAATATTCTTGAGCTCGACCTGCGCGAACGCGCCGCCCTTGCCCGGCTTCACGTGCGCCGTCTTGACGGCGATCCAGAGCCCGCCATTGTGCTCGATGATGTTGCCAGGGCGGATCTCGTTGCCGTTGATTTTCATTGAATGCCTCGCCGTCAGGCGTCGGAGCGCCGAATTTAGGGTTCACGCGGCGTATATCCGGCGGCGCGAGGGGTGGCAAGGCGCCGGCCCGGCGCGCGCTCGGGGGCTCTCGATCCTCCCCACGCGGAGGTGTAGGGTTCTCCGCCACCGCATCAAGGAGCCGTTCGCATGCCGTCTGCGCCGCTTTTAGCCCTGCTCTCCCACATTCGTCAGACCGCCGCGCTGGAGCAGGCGGCCGGGATCCTCTCCTGGGATCAGGAGACGATGATGCCGCCGAAGGGCGCCGCGCAACGCGCGGAGCAGGCGGGAGCGATGGCCGCGGTCATCCACGCCCGCAACGGCGATCCGCAGATCCCCGAATGGATCGACGCGATCGACAGGCGCGCGCTTTCCGCCTTCGACGCCGCCAATATTGAGCAGGCGGAACGGGCGTACCGCCTCGCCACCCGTATTCCGGCGCGGCTGGCGGAGGAGATGGCGAAGGCCGCCTCAAACGGGCACCGCATCTGGGCGGCGGCGCGTGAAGCGAAGGATTTCTCCCTGTTCGCGCCGGCGCTATCGCGGATTTTGACCCTGAAGCGGGAGGAGGCCGCATGCCTCGCGGCCAGCGACGCGCCCCACGCGCTTTATGACGCGCTCCTCGATCAATACGAGCCGGGCGCGACGACCGCGGAGATCGGCCCGATGCTGGAGGCGATGCGCCCGCGCCTGTCCGCTCTCCGCGCCGCCATCGCCGAGAAGCCCGCGCCGGCGTCGCCGACGGGCCGCTTCGAGGCGGGCCGGCAGCTTCGTCTGGCGGAGAAGATCGCGCGGCGGCTCGGCTATGATTTCGGCGCCGGGCGGATCGACACCGTCGCCCATCCGTTCTGCTCCGGCGTGGGCGGCGATGTCCGCATCACCACGCGAACGGATGAGGCGGACCCGTTCAACTGCCTTTTCTCCACCATCCACGAGGTCGGGCACGCGCTCTACGCGCAGGGCGCGCCCGACCCGTTCTTGCCTGCGGCCGACTATTGCTCGATGGGGGTGCATGAAAGCCAGTCGCGCTTCTGGGAGAACCAGGTCGGCCGGTCGCGGCCCTTCGCGGACTGGCTTCACGCGGCGATGATCGACGCCTTCGGCGAGACCGGGCTCTCGGGCCCGGACGCGCTTTACGCCGCGGTCAACCGGGTGGAGACCGGCTTCATCCGCACCGAGGCCGACGAGGTGCATTACAATCTCCATGTCCTCCTCCGGTTCGAGCTGGAGCGCGACCTGATCTCCGGCGCGCTGGAAGTGAACGCGCTCGAGGCGGAGTGGAATGCGCGCTTCGCCCGCGACTTCGCGCTGACGCCGCCGGACCCCTCGCTCGGCGTCCTGCAGGACGTGCATTGGGCGGCGGGGCTTTTCGGCTATTTTCCGACCTACGCGCTCGGCAACATCTACGCCGCATGCCTCGACCGGGCGATGCGCGCGGCGATTCCCGAACGGGACGAGCTCGCGCGGAGGGCGGAGACCGGGCCGATCCTCGACTGGCTCCGCTCCGCGATCCACGTTCACGGCCGGCTTTCGCCCGCGCCCGCGCTGATCGAGCAGGCGACCGGCGCACCGCCCGAAGCGACGCCGCTGCTCGATTATCTCGAGGCCAAGTTCGGGGCGCTCTATGACCTCTGACCGGATCGAGGCGCTGGAGATCGCGCTCACCCACGCCGAAGCCGCCATCATCGATCTTTCGGACATCTGCCGCGCGCAGGGGCTTGAGATCGACGCGCTGAAACAGGAAATCGGCAAGCTGACGCGCACGCTGAACGCGGTGGCGTCCGATAGCGGCGGAGACGCCCCGGCCGCCGATCAGCGCCCGCCGCACTATTGATGGCTGGCGCTCTGGTCGCGCGCGATGATTCTCTCTGAAATTTGAAGGGACAGGAGGTGCTTTCGCGCGATCCGCCGGCTACATTGCCGGGCCGCCCCGCGCGGAGAAGCGCCGCCAGCTTCGCAACGGTCGGCGCGCCCCGGAAGCAGAGGAGACCTGAATGCCCAATCCAATCGCAACTCTCGGCGTGGCCGCCGCCATCTTCATCGGCGGCGCCGGCCTCGTCGCAGCGCAGGATCTCGAGCGCGCCGTGCAGGCGCGCCAGTCGCTGATGACGCTCTACGGACATTATCTCGGCCAGCTCGGCGCGATGGCCAAAGGCGAGACTCCTTACGACGCGGCCAAGGCGGAGGCCGCCGCGACGTCGCTCGCCGGGCTGGCCACGCTCGATGAATCGGCGATGTGGCCCGAAGGGTCCGACAATGGAGCCCTCGGCGACAAGACCCGCGCGCTTCCGGTGATCTGGACCACATATCCCGCGATCACCGAGAAGATGCAGGCCGCCGCCGACGCGACGGCGGCGCTCGCCAAGGTCGCGGGGACCGACCTCGACAGCCTTCGGGCCGGAATTGGCCCGGTCGGCAAATCCTGCGGCGACTGCCACGAAACCTACCGGGCGCCGAAGGATTGAGACGCCCGATGGGCGCGGCGTTCAAGGCGCTGATCGCCGCCGCGGCGATCGGCGCGCTCGGCGGAGGCGGATTCCTCTGGGCGACCGCGCCCGAACAGGTGGACCCGGCCGCGCTCGCCGGCCTTTCCGGCGACGCCGCGCGGGGCGAGCGGATCTTCAATATCGGGGGCTGCGCCTCCTGCCACGCCGCGCCCGGCGCCGGGGAGGACGACCGGCTCGTCCTGGCCGGCGGCCAGGCCTTCGCCACCGATTTCGGGACCTTCCACGCGCCGAACATCTCCCCCGGGCCGGCCGGAATCGGCGGCTGGAGCGCGCTCGACCTCGTCAACGCCATGATGAAGGGCGTCTCGCCGGACGGCGCGCATTATTATCCGGCGTTCCCCTACGCCTCCTACGCGCGGATGAAGCTGGCCGATATCGTCGACCTGAAGGCCTATCTCGACACGCTGCCGGTCTCGGACACGGCGAACCTGCCGCATGATGTCTCGTTCCCGTTCAACATCCGGCGCGGGGTCGGCCTCTGGAAGCTCATCCACGTCGACCCGGCCCCCGTCGTCCCGGCGGAGGATCCTCTTGTTCTGAAAGGGCGCTATCTGGCGGAGGGGCCGGGCCATTGCGCCGAGTGCCATACGCCGCGGAACATGCTCGGCGGGCTTGATCTCGCACGCTGGATGGCGGGGGCGCCGAACCCGGAGGGCAAGGGCCGGACCCCCAATCTCACACCCGGCGAGGGTGGGCTCGACTGGAGCGCCGCCGACATCGCCGAGTATCTGAAATCGGGATTCACGCCCGAATATGACGTCGTCGGCGGCGCGATGGCGGATGTCGTTCGCAACACGGCGCGTCTCGCCCCCGAAGATCGCGCCGCCATCGCCGCCTATCTGAAGGCGCTGCCGCCACTTCCCCGGGAACGCTGAGCGCGGCCGGATCCTTGCATTCGGCCGCGGACCCTGTTCCATGACGCGAACGACGGGGGGATGAAATGGAGCGCAAGGACAGGATCGACCTTCTCGGCGGGGTCGTGCTCGTCGTCCTCTCTGCGGGCTTCGGGCTCAACCAGGCGCTGGTGAAGCTGGTGAATGTCGGTTTCGCGCCGATCTTCCAGGCCGGGCTTCGCTCGGCTGTCGCTTTCATCCCGGTTCTTCTCTTCGCGCTTCTGATACGTCGGCGGCTTTCTGTCAGCGACGGCTCGCTCGGGCCGGGTCTGGTCTGCGGGTTGCTGTTCTCGGCCGAATTCATCCTGGTCTTCCAGTCGCTCGACTTCACCACGGTTTCCCGTGTTTCGATTCTCTTCTACACGATGCCGGTCTGGCTGACCTTCGCGGCGCATTTCCTGATCCCGAACGAGCGGATGACCTCGGTGAAGGCGATCGGACTCGCGCTCGCGGTCGGCGGGGTCGCGCTCGCCTTTCTCGGCAAGGAGGAAAGCGCCGGAGAGCTGGCTCTGATCGGCGATCTGATGAGCCTTGTCGCCGCGATGTTCTGGGCGGCGATCGCGCTGGTCGCGAGGACGACCACGCTCTCGCGCTCGACGCCCGAAATGCAGCTTCTCTATCAGCTCGCGGTCTCCGCGCCGCTTCTGCTCGCCATCGCCGTCCTGACAGGCGAGACGCTGCGCGAGCCGACGGCGTTTCATCTTGGCGTTCTCGGCTTTCAGGGGATCGTCATCGCCGCCGGCGGCCTTCTGACCTGGTTCTGGGTGCTTTCGATCTATCCGGCGTCCAACATGGCGAGCTTCGGCTTTCTCTCGCCGGTCTTCGGCGTCTTCTTCGGCTGGCTGATCTTCGACGACCCGATCACCTTCAGGCTGCTCGGCGCGCTGCTGCTGGTGGGAGCCGGCATCGTTCTGGTGAATCATCGACAAAAGCCGGCCGCCTCCGGATGATTTATCCGGCCCCGACCGGCGCAACCCTTGCGGCGCGCGCGGGTGGCGGCTACCTGAAACACGCTAGGACCGGAGACGCGCATGAGCTCATTCGTCATGATCTTCAATATGGTGGTCAGCATCGCCTGGTGGATCATCATCATTCAGGCGGTGATGAGCTGGCTCATCTCGTTCAACGTGCTGAACATCCGCCAACCCTTCGTCTATCAGGTCTGGGCGGGGATGAACCGGCTGACCGAGCCGGTCTATCGCCCGATCCGCAATCTCCTGCCGTCGATGGGTGGCCTCGATCTCTCCCCGGTCGTCGTGCTTCTCGGGCTCTCCGCCCTGCAGGTGATCGTCAACAACAACCTGTGAGCGCGCCGCCGCCATGGAGCGCTGCGCCCGGCGGGCTGCTCCTGAACGTCCGTCTCACGCCCAAAGGCGGCCGCGACCGGATCTTCGGGGTCAGCGAACTCCCCGAAAGCGGCGCCGTTCTGCTCGTGCGGGTCTCGGCGGCGCCGGTGGACGGAGCGGCCAACGCCGCCCTGATCCGGCTGATCGCCAAGACCGCGGGCGTCGCCAAATCGGCGGTGGCCCTCGTCTCCGGCCCGAAGGCCCGAGTGAAGCGGTTGATGATCGAAGGCGAAGCGGCGGCGATCGAAGCCCGCCTCCGGCGTGCGCTCGAAGATGGCGAGGCGCGGCGGGCGACGTGACCCGCGCGCCAGCCCTTCACCCCTTCAGGCGCTTGTCCCGCATCGCCAGCAGCCGCAGCCGCAGCGCGTTGATCTTGATGAAGCCGGCGGCGTCCTTCTGATCATAGGCGCCGGCGTCGTCCTCGAAGGTCACATGCGCCTCCGAATAGAGCGAGCGGTCGGACCAGCGGCCGACGCATTGCACCGACCCCTTGTAGAGCTTGAGGCGGGCCACGCCCTCCACATGCTCCTGGCTGCGGTCGATCGCGGCCTGCAGCATCTCGCGCTCGGGGCTGTACCAATAGCCGAAATAGATCAGCTCCGCGTATTTCGGCATCAGCTCATCCTTCAGATGCGCCGCGCCGCGGTCGAGGGTGATCGATTCGATCCCGCGATGCCCTTCGAGCATGATCGTCCCGCCCGGCGTCTCGTAGATCCCGCGGGATTTCATCCCGACATAGCGGCCTTCGACCAGGTCCAGCCGCCCGACGCCGTGCTTGCGGCCAAGCTCGTTCAGCGCCGTCAGCATCGACGCCGGGGAAAGCGGCTTCCCGTTCAGCGCGACCGGATCGCCCCTCTCATAGGCGATCTCGATGAACTCGGGCTCATCGGGCGCGGATTCCGGATCCACCGTCCGCTGATAGACATAGTCCGGCGCGGCGCTGGCCGGATCCTCGAGCACCTTTCCTTCGGAGGACGTGTGCAGAAGATTGGCGTCAACCGAGAACGGCGCCTCGCCGCGCTTGTCTTTCGGCACCGGCACCTGATGCGCCTCGGCCCATTCGATCAGTCTGGTGCGGCTGGTCAGATCCCATTCCCGCCATGGCGCGATCACCTTGATGTCCGGCTCCAGCGCATAGGCGGCGAGCTCGAAGCGAACCTGGTCGTTACCCTTGCCGGTCGCGCCGTGGGCGATGGCGTCGGCGCCGGTGCGCCGCGCAATCTCCACCAGATGCTTCGAGATCAGCGGGCGCGCGATCGCGGTGCCGAGAAGATAGAGCCCCTCGTAAACCGCATTGGCGCGGAACATCGGGAAGACGAAATCGCGCACGAACTCCTCGCGGAGATCGAGAATATTGATGTTTTCAGGCTTCACGCCCAGAAGCTCCGCCTTCGCGCGCGCCGGCTCCAACTCTTCGCCCTGGCCGAGATCGGCGGTGAAGGTCACCACCTCGCACCCGTAGGTGGTCTGCAGCCATTTCAGAATGATCGAGGTGTCGAGGCCGCCCGAATAGGCGAGAACGACTTTCTTCGGCGCGTTGGCTGCGGCTGCTGGCATCTCACGATCCTCTCGATTGGCCCCTCGGCGGGCTCAGCGCGGCTTTATCGCGGCCTTGGCGGTGTTGCAATCGGGGCGCGCCATCTTGACCCTGTCGGCCAGGGTCTGCTCTCATCGGCGCATGGCACGCGTTCAGCGCCCCGCTTCTCTCCCGCGCCTGGTCCGAGCATGAATCGCGCCCGGTTCGACGAGGTCTGCGCCGCCTTCTCCGGGGCGCGGAACGTCATTCAATGGGGCGGCGCCTCGGTGTGGAAAATCGGCGGCAAGGTCTTCGCCATTCATTCCGAATGGGGCGATGGCGAGGGCGTGGTGCTGAAACCCTCGGAGATGGCGCGGGAGATCTGGCGAGACGCGCCCGGCGTCGGTCTCGCGCCCTATCTCGGCCGCGCGGGCTGGATCAGGATCGCAAGCGGCGCGATGCCGGAGCCGGATCTGATCGGGCTGATCGGCGCCAGCCACGCGCTCATCGCCGCCAGGCTGACGAAACGGGCGCGCGCCGAACTCGGCATCCTGTGACGCGGCGCCGTCACGCCTTGCCTGATCGGCCGCGCCGCGCTAGTCGGCATGAACAGTTTCCGGGAATACGCTCAATGTTCGCTCGTCCAATGATGTTTGGCGTCGCCGCGATGGCCGCGGTGGTCGTCTCGTCGAATATTCTGGTTCAGCACCTCTTCGGCGATTGGCTGACCTGGGGCGCGTTCACTTATCCGGTCGCTTTTCTCGTCACCGACCTCACCAATCGCGCGCTGGGCCCCCGCGCCGCGCGGCGGGTCGTGTTCGCCGGGTTCATGATCGGCGTGATCTGCTCTCTGGTCGCCAGCCGCTTCGCGAACGAGTTCGGCGCGCCGCTCGTCACGCTGCGGATCGCGCTCGGCTCCGGCGCCGCCTTTCTCGCCGCGCAGCTTCTCGATGTCGCGGTGTTCGACCGGCTCAGGTCCGGGCGGTGGTGGCGCGCGCCGCTCGTCTCGTCGCTGCTTGGGTCCGCGCTCGACACCGCGCTTTTCTTCACCATCGCCTTCTCCGCGGTTTTCGCCTTTCTCGACCCGGCCGATCCGAACGGCTGGGCGCGGGAGGCGATCCCGCTCCTCGGCGTAGGGCCGGCGCTGCCGCTCTGGGCCTCGCTCGCGGTGGCGGATTTCTCGGTGAAGCTGACATTGGCGGCGCTCGCGCTGATTCCATTCCGGGCGCTTTCGGCGCGGCTCGCATAAGCGCTTGCCTTTCAACCGACGCGCGGCCATCTTCCTTTCATCCGCAACAACTGAAAGGAGGTGGTCTGATGTATCATGAGATCGTCGGAACGTCGGACGGAACGCTGCGCGCTGACGGGAAGGGGCGACCCTCTTTCAGTTGATGCGCGCGGCCGTCGGGGAAGAACCCGCGCCGGCCGACGCCCGAGATACTCAGGAGGGCCGCCCGAAACCGGGCGGCCCTTTTCGCTTGACGCCGCCCCGCGATGGAGCCGCCGATGATCCGCGTGACGGATGAAATTGAAATCGCCGAATGGGAGCTGACGGAGAGTTTCATCCGCGCCTCCGGCCCCGGCGGACAGAACGTCAACAAGGTCTCGACCGCGGTCGAGCTCCGGTTCGAGGCCGCCCGCTCGCCCAATCTCCCGCCGCCGGTCAAGGCGCGGCTTCGCAGATTGGCCGGGCGGCGGTGGAGCAATGAAGGCGCGCTGATCATCACCGCGGCGCGTCATCGCCTTCAGTCGCGAAACCGGGAGGAGGCCATGGAGAAACTGATCGCGCTGATCGCCGCCGCCGCCGTGAAGCCGAAGCCCCGCCGGCCCACGCGCCCGACGCTCGCCTCCAAACGCCGGCGGCTGGCGGCGAAGACGCAGCGCGGCGCGCTGAAGACGCTCCGCGCCAGTCCGGGCGGCGAGGATTGATCCGGCTCAGACCAGCCGCGATTGCTCCACCGCCGCGCGCACGAAATCGGCGAAAAGCGGATGCGGATCAAACGGTTTCGACTTCAACTCGGGGTGAAACTGCACGCCGATGAACCATGGATGATCGGGGATCTCGACGATCTCCGGCAATTCCCCGTCGGGCGAGACGCCCGAGAAATGCAGGCCGGCGGCTTCGAGCCGCGTCTGGTATTTCTTGTCGACCTCATAGCGGTGGCGATGGCGCTCCATGATGGAGAGCGCGCCGTAGATCTCCGCCACGCGGGAGCCGGGCGCCAGCACCGCCTCATACGCGCCAAGCCGCATGGTGCCGCCCTTCGCGTCGTCGGCTTTGCGGCGCACCGTGCGGTCGCCCTCGACCCATTCGGTCATGTGATAGACGACATGCTCGAACCGGGACACGCTGGAGTCGCCATCGAACTCCTGGCTGCCGGCGCGCTTCATCCCCGCGAGGTTCCGCGCCGCCTCGATCACCGCCATCTGCATGCCGAGACAAATGCCGAGATAGGGGATCTTTCGCTCACGCGCGAAGGTGACCGCCCTGATCTTGCCCTCGGTTCCGCGCTCGCCGAAGCCGCCGGGCACCAGGATCGCGTGGAAGCCGTCGAGATGCGGCGCAGGGTCTTCGCGCTCGAAGATCTCCGCGTTGATCCATTCCGCCCGCACCTTCACCCGATTGGCGAAGCCGCCATGAGTCAGCGCCTCCGCGAGGCTCTTGTACGCATCCTCCAGCTTCACATATTTGCCGACGATCGCGATTCGGACCTCGCCGTCGGGATTGTCGATGCGCTCCGCGACAGTCAGCCAACGGTCCAGCTGCGGCTTTGGCGCGGGCGTGATCGCGAACGCATCGAGCACCGCCTGATCGAGGCCGACGGAGTGATAGGCCAGAGGCGCCTTGTAGATATTGTCGAGATCCATCGCCGCGACCACCGCGTCCGAGCGGACATTGCAGAAAAGCGCGATCTTCGCGCGCTCGCCTTCGTGGAGCTCATGCTCGGTGCGGCAGACAAGAATATCCGGCTGAAGCCCGATCGAACGCAGCTCCTTCACCGAGTGCTGGGTCGGCTTGGTCTTCAACTCGCGACTCGCCGCGATATAGGGCAGCAACGTCAGATGCATCAGCACGCAGTCGCCTCTCGGGCGCTCCTGCATGAATTGGCGGATCGCCTCGAAAAACGGCAACCCCTCGATATCGCCGACGGTGCCGCCGATCTCGCAGAGCATGAAATCGCTTTCTTCGTCACCGATCGAAAGCCAATCCTTGATCTCGTTGGTGACGTGCGGGATCACCTGGATCGTCTTCCCGAGATAATCGCCCCGCCGCTCCCTATCGAGCACGTTGGTGTAGATGCGCCCCGCGCTGACGCTGTCGGTCCGCCTGCAGGGAACGCCGGTGAAGCGTTCGTAGTGCCCGAGATCCAGATCGGTCTCCGCGCCGTCGTCGGTGACGAAAACCTCGCCATGCTCAAACGGGCTCATCGTGCCCGGATCGACGTTGAGATAGGGGTCCAGCTTCCTGAGGCGCACGGAATACCCCCGCGCCTGCAAAAGCGCGCCGAGCGCCGCCGAAGCGAGTCCCTTGCCGAGGGAGGAGACGACACCGCCAGTAATGAAGATATAACGCGCCAAGAACAGGTGCCCCCCGTGTTTTATTCAACGCCATGGTCTCGCGGCCGGAACGCCGCTATCCGCGAGACGCGGCTTCACGGGGTTTGAGGGATATAACATTCAAATCCGCCGGACAACCGGAAGCGGCCCGCAAAGAGCCTCGCAACTCGCGGCCGCGCGGCCGCGAGGTTCAGATTCAATCCGTCGGCACGCGGGAAGGCGCCGGCTGAACGGAGACAACGGTGAGGTTTCGCTCCTCGCCGGAGCGCGTCGCCCAGAAAAACGACGCCCCCTCCGCCAGCCCCAGAAGAGCGACGCCGATTGGCGTCATGAGCGAGATCCGCCCCTCCTCGATATTGGCGTCCTTCGGGAAAACGAGCGAAACCGTGCGCTCCTCGCCCGAGGTCTCATCCCGAAAGGTGACGAAATTGCCGATGGTCACGACATTGGCGGGCAATTTCGCGGTCGGGACGATTCGCGCGCGACCGAGCTCCTCGAGAAACCGCTCGGAAATTTCCGGCGTCCGCGCCGCCGCCGCGAGAGCCATCGACTCGAATCGGTCGGCAAGGGCGGCGTCCAGCACGATACGCGGTCCCTTCCCACGGCGTTTCGTCGACTTGGGCGCGGTCGTCGTCTTCATTTTCTTCTCCTGTGAGAAAACTCGATTGCAGGCGGCGCACGCCGCCATGAAGCGGAGCGCCGGAATAAAAAACCGCCGGACGTACGGCGGCTCAGCGATCAGCGGGAGGTGTTGTTTCGGCTCTTTCGCGCCTGTTCTCGTTCTGGATCAGCCCCGGGCGGCGGGCATTCCGCACGCAATTACGCCGCGCGGGGTTGCGGGCGCACGAGAAGTATAAACCAGATTCCTTTGGCGGAAAGTCTCATACGTTAAAGTATGGGTGGAGGGTCGGAAAAAGTCAACTTCTCCCGCCGCGATAAACGTGGCGCGCTTACTTGAACGCGCCCGAGGCGGCCCCCTCGCGAGGGGCCGCCTCCGCGCATCTCACTTGACCGCGGTCAGCTTCAGGCTTTCAAACGCCAGCGCGACGCCGAGGCCCTTTTGCGTCGTCATCGCAATCGGCTGAAGGGCCACGGATTCCCGCAATCCGCCCACCAGCACCTTGCCGCCCACGCCGACGCCGAGAGCCGCGTCGGCCGAGACGCCCGCGTATTCGCCCTCAAGGACGCCGGCGCGATACTTGTCCGCCGGAGCGAAAACCGCCCAACGGAGCGTCTCGGTTTTTGTCTTGGAAAGATCGAGACCGAACTTGCTGACCGTCCCGGTGTACTGTTCATCCGGGCGTCCATCCTCGGCCGGGTCGAAATGGCAGGTGAACTCCTGCTCCGACACGATGATGTTGCCTTCATCGGTCAGAAGCGAACATTCGAGATAACCGATCTCGATCCGCCCTTCCGAGGACTCGTCTCCCGAAGCCGCGGAACCGCTCGCGCCGGCCGCCAGCGCCGCTCCGCCAAGCGCCGACGCGCCCAGCAGGCCGGCGGCGAACGCCTTCGTAATGTCTCGAAGCATGAAATTCTCCATCTATCGTTCAGTCTCGGCCCGGCGACGGCTTCGCCGGACATCTCCCATGAAACGATGCGCGTCCGCGATCGGTTCCAGTCGGCGTTCATTTCGCATCGTCCGACTCCAGAGGAGAATCCTCCGCGCCAAGAAAGGCGCCGATCGGGGTCAGCGGCGAAACATTATCACAGATAACTTTGAACGCCACCAGCATCGGCACCGCGATCAGCGCTCCCGCGACGCCCCAGATCCAGCCCCAGAACATCACCATCAGAAACACCGAGACCGTGTTGATCTCCATCCGCCGCCCGATGATCGCCGGCGTCACGACCTGCCCTTCCAGCGCCCCCCAGAAAAGATAGGCCGCCGGAGCGAGCGCCGCGTAGGAGAGGCTGTCGAACGAGACGAGCGCAACCGCGCCGACCAGCGCCGTGCCGACGACCGTCCCGATGAAGGGCAGGAAGTTGAGCGCGAACACCAGCGCCCCCCAGACCGGCGCATAGGGCATGCCGATCAGATGGAGCGACGTTCCCACAACCACGCCGAGACCGAAGTTTATCAAGGCGATCGTGAACAGATAGCGCGAGATCCGCCGCTCGATGTCGTAAATGACGCGCAGCGCGTTCTTCTTGTCGCTGAGACGTGGATAGAAGCGCAGAAGCTTCGCGTAGAAAAGCTGGCCCGACGACAGGAGAAAAAGCGCCAGAACCAACGCGACCGCAAGCGAGGTGCCGGCCGCCGCGAGCCCGCCCGCCACATTGGCGAGCAGGTTCGATTCCTTGACGACGACCTGGTTGTCGCTTTCGGAGGATCCGCCGCCGGTCACGTCGTCAACGTCGTCCGCCGCCTTCTTCACCGCCTCGAACGAGCGGCTGACGCCCTCCAGGCGCCGCTTGACCTCGTAGCCGAGGGTGGGCGCGCGATCCAGCCAGCCGCTGACCGTGCCGCTCATGGAATAGGCTGTGAGAAAGCCTCCGGTTCCGAGAGCGACGACCAGAATCACCGCGGAGAGGGGCGCGGGAACGCCGCGCCGGCCGGCGGCGCGCACGATCGGGCTGAGCGTCATCGCCAGCAGGAAACCCATCATGATCGGCATGATGATCTCCTGCGCCAGCGAAGCCGCCGCAAGCGCCGTCACCACCGCGACGACGGTCAGGCGCCGCCTGATCGCGCGGAGTTCAGCCAGCCCGGGATCCGGATTGGGCGCCCCCGCCGCTTCGTCGACCGGTGGAACAGCCTCTGGCGGCGATGGGCGCAAGATGTCAGGCTTTCCCGCCGCGGGGGCCGAAAATCAGCCAGAGAATCAGGCCGAGAAGCGGAAGCAGGAGCACGATCAGCACCCAAAGGACCTTGGAGCCGGTCGAGGCGCCTGAGCCGACGATCGAAACGATCGCCCAGATATCCAGGGCGAGAAGGATAAGCCCGCCGACGCCGGAGACTTCAACACCCATTGCGCATTCCTTCCTTTGACGCGGGTGACCGGAGCGCTGAAGAAATCGGCGCCCCAGGCCGCATAGGATTTGAAGCCGCGCAGGATGCGATGTCACGCTCAGGTCGTAGGCATGGAACGACAAGCGCGCCAACTCGTTCCCAGAGAAGAGCGAAATAATTCAAACCGCGGGCGACCCGGAGAAATCGAGACACCTTGTCAGATCAGACGGCGGCCGGCCCCGCTCAGAGCGCCCGCCCAGCGGCGGGCGGCCCCGCGCCGCACGGACCGGATGGAGACGTCCAGCCGCTGATCACGGCGGCGGAGGCGTGTCCGGTTCTCGAGAGGCGCGCGATCGCGGCGCGCGAGTCGATCCTGCTCTCGTTCCGGATTTTCGACACGCGCGCGACGCTCCGGACCGCCGAAGCGCGCGCCGTCGCCGATGGCGAGGACTGGGCCGCGCTGCTGGTCGCGCTGGCGGCGAAGGGGGTCAGGATCCGGATGCAGGTCTCGGATTTCGACCCCATCGCCTGCGCGGGGCTGCATCAGGCGGCGTGGGCCTCGCTCCGTCACCTGGCGGCCAGGGCGGCGGCGAACTCGGACGCCGAAGGCCGGATCGAGGCGATGGCCGCGCGGCATCCGGCGGAGGTCGGCGCATTCTGGCGACGGGCCCTGGCCGGCCGCGCCCGCCGGGAGCTGGAGGCGATCCGGCGGAGCGCCGACGGCCCTCTGGAGGACAGCCATCCCGGGCTTCGGCCCGCCCTCGCAGGCGAAACGCCGCGGCTCTTCCCCGCGACGCACCATCAGAAGCTGGCGGTCATCGACGATGATTTCGCGCTCGCCGGCGGGCTGGATATCGACGACAGGCGCTGGGACACGCCCGACCATGACCGGCCCGCCGAAGAAACATGGCGCGACGTGAGCCTCGCGATCACCGGGCGCGCCGCCGAAACGATCCTGAGCGCGGCGGCCCGGATCTGGAACGATTGCGTAAACGACTGGGCCGCGCGCGAAGATGTCCCGAGCCGCATTCCCGGTCTCGCCCGCCCCGCCCCCTGCCCTCTCGCCGCCGACGATTCCCCGGGCGGCGGCGGCCCCCGGCGCATCGAGACCGTCACCACCCGCTCCGTCCCCCGGCGCGGCCCGTTCGCATTCTCGCCCAGAACCGTCAGCGACGCGACGGAGCGCGCGGCGATCGAGATCATCTCCGGGGCGAGGCGCTTCCTATACATCGAGACGCAATTTCTCCGCTCCCCAGCCATCGCCGCCGCGCTCAGCGCGGCCGCGCGGACCTCGCCCCGTCTCGAACTGGTCGTCATCCTGCCCTTCGCGCCGGAGCGCCTGGCGTTCAAGGGCGCGCGCGGGGCGACGATTCGCCATGGAGAAGCTCTGCAAGCCCGGGCGCTCAGACGGATAGACCGGGCGTTCGGACCGCGCGCGGCGCTCCTCAGCCCGGCGAAGCCCGCCCGACGGACGCCGGCCGACGCCTTCGTCGCCTATGGCGCCGGAATGATCTACGTGCATTCGAAGGTCATGATCGCGGACGGCGCCGAAGCGCTGGTCGGCTCAGCCAATCTCAACGGTCGGTCGATGCGCTGGGACACCGAAGTCTCCGTGCGCTGGCGCGATCCGGCGGCGGTCGCCGCGTTTCTCGAAAGGTTGGCCGACAAGTGGATTGGCGTCCGCGCCGGGCCGGCGGACCGGCTCGCGCCATGGCGCGCGTCGGCGGAGGCGAACGCGGCGGTCGTCCCGGACCTGCGCGAAGGGTTCCTCCTGCCGCATGACCGGCGCCGGGCCGCCCGTTTCGGGCGGCCGACCTTCTGGTTGCCGAATGAGCTTTTCTGACCTCGCGGGTCAGCGGCGGCGAAGCGCCCGCCCGATGTCCAGCGCAACGAGGAACGCCTCCGCGAGCGGCGGCTGAGGCGGCCGGGCGCGCGCCGCAGCCGCCGCCGCCTCGGCCGCCTTTCGGCGCTCCGCCGCCGCGAGACGATCCGAGGCGTAGAGCGCCAGCGCGATGAACAGGAACCCCGCCGCCATGATCAGCGACGCCGCCACGGAGCCGAGCGCCCCTGCGAGAGCCGTCCAGAGCGCGGCGATGGCGAAGCCGCACGCGAGGCACCCGGCGACGCCGATGAGCGCGGCGAAGATCAGGCGCGGCGCCGCCGCCGACAGAAAATCGGCGGCGGCGTGCTGAACTGGCGCGAAAATGGCCCTCACGAGATTACCTTCTCGGCGCGGAGAGATATCCGACCAGCAGCCCGAGCCCCGCGGCCGCGGCGAGCGCCACGACCGGCTTCTCACGCGTGTAAGTCGTGAGTTTCTCTCCATTGCTCGACGCCCAGTCCGCCGCCGATTGCGCCGCCGCCGCGCCGGCGTCGCCCGCCGCCCGGGTTTTCGACGCGGCGGCGGACGCCGCGGCGTCCGCGCCCGACGCGGCAAGCTTCTTCATCGACGACGCGATCTCGGCCAGATCGCGGCGCAGCGTCGCGATCTGATCGGAAAGATCCGCCTTCGCCGCGTCGAGATCCGTGTTCTGCTTCGTTTCGGTGGCCATATTGTCCGCTCCTTGGTTTAAACTCCCTGGCTGAACGCGCTGAAGCGAAAATGGTTCCATCAGGCGGGGCCGCCGACGATCTGAAAGGAACCCGAAGCCCGCGCGCGATTTGGGACCCGCCCCCGCGGGAGCGGTCTTTGACGCCGCGCGGCGCGAGGAACGTTTCTCGCCGGAGACCGATATGTTAATGTTCGGTCAATCTCGCTTAATGGCGGCGTGTAGACGCGCGATGATGATCAAGGCGCAATGGATACGATCAAGGACCCGCGTTTCCCGGTCGACGCGCCCGCCGCCATCGAAGGATGCGACGGGAGGCGCCCCGCGCCCCCGTCGGGCGATGATCCGGGCCCGAAGCAGGAGACCCGGGGTCGGCGCCTCCGCCGCGCCCTGGCCGCGGCCGATGTCGGCTTCTGGGAATATCGGCGAAGCGCGGACGGCGTCTGGCTGGACGCGCGCGCGAGCGACCTGGTCGGGCTTTCCTCCTTCGACCAGACGGTTCCGCTCGGCGCGCTGATGCGCGCCATTCATCCCGACGACGTTCCCATGTTCCGGGCCGGCGTCGAGGGCGATGACGCGCTCCGCATCACGTATCGGACGAACGGGAACCGCGCCGCGCCGCGCTGGCTCCGATCGTTTGGCGACTGGTCGAGGCCGCGCGGCGGCGACAGCCTGACCGGCGTCACGCTCGACGTCACCGAAGAGATGGCCCATCGCCGGGAGGCCGACCTCCTGCTGCAGGAGATGCGCCACCGCACAGGCAACCTCTTTTCCATTCTCGGCGGGCTGACGGCGCTGAACGCCGCATCCGCGACGAGCGCCGCAGATCTGGCGCGGACGCTCCGCGGCCGGCTCGCCTCTCTCGCGCGGAGCCATGCGCTCAGCATCGGCGGAGACCCCTCCCATGACATCGGCGAGCTGAGAGCGCTGGTCGAGACGTTGATCGCGCCCTTCTCGCACGGGGGCGCGCAGTTCCTTCTCGACGGGCCGGACGCGCCGCTCTCGGAAGACGCCCGGACCTCGCTCAGCCTGGTGATCTACGAATGGGCGACGAACGCGGTGAAATACGGCGCGTTGTCGACCACGAATGGACGGGTCGCGATCCGCTGGCGCTGGAAAGACGACATGCTGCGCCTGACCTGGAGCGAGACCGGCGGCCCTCCGGTCGCCACGCCGACAAAATTCGGTTTCGGAAACCAGTTGCAAACTCTGGCTCTGGCGCGGATCGGCGGCGCCGCGATGGCCGATTGGCGGCCGTCCGGGGTCGTGATCACGCTGCGCGCGAAAGCCGGCCTCACACGCCCATGATCCGGGATGCGCCGAGCGCGTCGCGGCGCCCGGCGCATGGCCTCAATCCAGATCGTGCTTTTCATCCGTCAGCGCGCCCGCGCCCGCGCCCAGCGCCCCGCCGATGACCGCGCCGGTCACGGCGGATCCGCCGAGAACCGCGCCGCCGACCGCGCCCGCCCCCGCGCCAAGCGCGCCGCCGGACAGGGCGCGCTCGCCGCGCGTGTCTCCGCACGCCCCGAGCGCCAGCGCCGCGGCGGCGATGAATGTCAATGTCAGCCCGGTTTTCATGTCATTCTCCTTTGAATGGAGCGATTCACTCCGCCGTCTTCACGGCGTCGCCGATCTCTCGAAGATCTTCTCCATCGGGCCGTGCGATCATTCCGATCATCCCCGGCCCGCCCATCCCGGCGTCTTTCAGTCAACGGTGTCTGAACGCGTGGTGGCCGGTATTGGTTCCCGGCGCGCGCCGCGATCAGGCGTCCGACACGCGCCGCCGCACCTGGAAGAGTTCCGCCGGCGGCGCGATCGGCCCGCTCAGGCAGGCCTCGAACGCACCCGGCAGGTTCGTGACCTTCAGATCGCCGTCGATCTGCCTGGCGAACCCCTCCATCAGACGAATGCCGAGCCCCGATCCATCCGGCTCATCGCGGAATTCGCCGTCGACGCTGTTGCGGATCGTCAGGAAGAACATCTCGCCCTCCCGTTTCAGCGTAATCTTCACCGTCGGCGTCTTTCCGCCATGTTTGAACGCGTTGCTGAGGGTTTCGGACAGGAAAAGCGCCACCGGCGTCGCGATCGCCGTCGGAACGACGACGGGGTCCAGGTCCGTTTTCACACTGTCTTCAGCGCCAGCCGCCGCGAGGGACGCGACGATATGCGCGCTGATGTCCAATGTGAGTTGGTCGAGCGCGACCTCCTCCAGATTTTTCGTCGCGTAGAGGTTCTGATGAACCATCGCGAGGCTGTGGATCCGGTCCTGGATCACGCGAAGCGCGTGGCGGCTCTCCGGGTCGCGCGCGCGCCGGCTTTCGAGGTTCATCATGCTGGAGATGGTCTGCAAATTGTTCTTCACGCGATGATGCACCTCCAGCAGCAGCCGGCGCTGCACGTCCAAAGTGTCCCGCAGCCGATTGTCCCGCTCGCCGAGATTGACCGCCATCGCCCCGATCGCGTCCGCCAGCGCGCGGATCTCCGCCGGCGCGTCGCGAAAATCGCGCATCGGCGCGTCCAGCTCTCCATGCCCGATCCTCACCGCCGTGCGGCGGAGCGCTCCCACATGGCGCGTGACCAGGGCGTCGATCGCAAAGTAGGCCGCGATGACGGCGATCAGCCAGAGCGCCAGCGGCGTGAGGATCACCCGCCCTTCGGGCCCCAGAAGAATCGCGCGCCAACTCGGCTCGAGCGCGCTGGTGACCGCCCAGAGCTGCCCCGGCTCGAGCGCGCTTGAAAAGTAGGTCCGGTTGAGCCCGTCGCCGCCCACCGCGTCGAACTGACGGTCGTTGTAGGGCAGAAGCCGCGCTCGGTTTTCAGGGAGCCGCGCCGCGCCGGCGTCCTCGCCGGGGAATACGGCCTCGCCGACACGGTTGAGCAGCGTGACCGCCGGCTGGCCCGGCCCGGGATGCGCGAGGCGCCGCAAATAGTCGAAATCGACGCCGACCGCCAGCGCATAGGTCGTCTCGCCTCCGCCCCAGAGGGGCTGAAAAATCATGAACGAGCGGGCGCCGATCGCGCTTTCGCGTTGCTGCGTGGAGATGAAATATCTCGGGTCGCTCAGAAACGAGTCCCAGTCGGCGTCGCCCGCCAGAGTGACCGGCGGCCCCTCCCCGCAAGCCGACTCGCCGTTCCGCTTCAGGATCAGCGCGCGCGTCGCCCAGTCATGTTTCGCGCCAAGCTCCGCAAACGACTGCGCGCAGCCGCCGGTCTCGCGCATCTCGGTGCGCAGCGCCGCCGCCGTGAGCCTTACGGCCTGCCGGATCTCCATGACCGCGGCGCGCTCCTTGTCGATCGCCGCAAGCGATTGCGCCTTCAGTTGTTCGGACCGGCGCTCGGCCGCCGCGTCGATTCCATTCACCCCCTGCACGAGGGCCAGCATCCCGGCCGGCGCCAGCGCGACGGCGATGATAAGCGCGAGCCGCGAGCGAAGCCGCGTCAACCCGATAAGCCGAAATGGGTTCACCGCCGGAACATGGGCTAGGACGCGCGCCGGGCGGTCTTCAGGGGCGCGCCGGGCGGCGGCGCCTCCACAGGCCGGACGTCGCTCATCAACTCCTCCAGCCGCGCGCGCGCGCGGCTCACCCGGCTTTTCACCGTGCCCGCCGCAACGCCGATCACCTCGGCCGCCTCATCGTAGGAGAAGCCGGCCGCTCCCACCAGGATCACCGCTTCGCGCTGATTGTGCGGCAACTCGGCGAGCGCGGCGCGCAGATCGAGCATCGCCATATGCCCTTCCTGCCGCCCGCGCTCAGACAGGCCGGCCGTCATCTCGCCATCGATATCCTCGACCTCGCGCTTCTTTTTCCGGTACTGGGAGATGTAGGAATTTCGCAGGATGGTGAAGAGCCAGGCCTTCATGTTCGTGCCGGCCTTGAACCGTTCCCGGCTCGCCCAGGCCTTGACCATCGTCTCCTGAACGAGATCGTCGGCGCGGGCCGCGTCCCGTTCGAATGTGCGGGCGAATCCGCGGACGGCCGGCATGGTCGCCATCAGCTCGTCCCGGAACGCGCCGCTCATCGGTTCTTCTCCGCCCGATCCAGCTGTTCGAGAAGATCGATCAGATCGTCCGGAAGCGGCTCGTTCGCCACATCCTCATAGAGCCGTTTCAACGGCCCGAAGATCGGATCTCCCTTGGTGGCGTCGCCATCCCGCGGCCGTTGCGCCCGGCCCGACGCCTCTCGCTCATTTCCCATCGCGCTAACACTTTCCAAATTGCACCGGATCATGGCAGATCACACTCGTCGGGGAACCAACGCGGATGCTGGGCGTTGGTTCCCGGAGCGATAGCGTCTTTTCCCAATGTTACGAGGATTGCATGGCCGAACAAACGAAGGACCAGATGAATCTCGCGACGCTTATCGCGCCCCACCTGCCCTATCTGCGGCGCTATGCGCGCGCGCTGACCGGCGCGCAGGCGGCCGGCGACGGCTTCGTCGCGCAGACGCTCGAGACGCTCATCGCCGATCGCGACGCGATCGACCATGACGCCTCGCCGCGGGTCGGCGTCTACCAATTGTTCCACACGATCTGGTCTTCCGCGACGGTGGCCGGGATCGGCCCCGAGGAGATCCCCTCCCGCTCCCGGCAATTTCTGCTGTTGACGGCGGTGGAGGAATTCACCATCGAGGAGGCCTCCGCCGTCATGAGGATCGCCCGCGAAGAAGCGGAGATTCTTCTGCGCGCCGCGAGACAGGAACTGGAGGAGGCCCGGCGCGCGCGCATCATGATCATCGAGGACGAGCCGATCATCGCGCTCGACATAGAGAGCATCGTGACCGGCATGGGCCACACGGTCTCCGGCGTCGCGCAGACCCACAGACAAGCCGTCGCCAGGGCGCTCGAAGGCCGGCCGGATCTGATCCTCGCCGACATTCAGCTCGCGGACGGCTCCTCCGGCGTCGAGGCGGTGGACGAAATCCTGACGTCGATGACGGTTCCGGTGATCTTCATCACCGCATATCCGGAGCGATTGCTCACCGGGGATCAGGTCGAGCCGCCGTTCCTGATCACAAAACCTTTCAGACCTGAAGCCGTTGAGGCCGCGATCGCTCAGGCGCTTTTTCATGATCCTTCGTCGGCGGCGTGACAATGGCGGCCTCGGCGCGGAGATGGCGATCACGAACCGTCCCCGCGCCCGCCCGTCGCGCGCCGCGCGAAAATTGCCGGCGCCGCGCGCGCCCTGTTAACGATTTGGCCATGTCTTTTTCACCATGGAGTCTCTGATTGTGAATCGGCGTCGTTTCATGACCATGGCGTCAGCGCTTCCGCTTGGCGGGGTGTTCGCCGCCGCTGCGGAGGGCGCGGAGCCGTTCAGCCGCTCGACCGTCATCGAGCGGGCCCGCGCGCTCGCCGCGGAGGCCTTCGCCGCGCCGAAGCCCGGCGTCCCGGAGACGCTGACCTCTCTCTCCTACTCGCAATATCAGGGCATCAGATTCCGCGAGGATCAGCGGCTCTTCACGAACCCGCCCAGCGGGTTCTCCGTCGATCTTTTTCATTCCGGCTTCATCTTCAACGTCCCGGTCGAGATTTTCCGGGTGCGGGACGGCGAGGCGGAGAAGATCGTCTACAGCCCCGATCTCTTCACCTTTCAGGACATGGAGCCGCCGGCGCCCGATCTGGATGTGGAGTTCGCCGGCTTTCGCGCGCGGACCGCGATCAACCGGCCCGACGTCATGGACGAGTTCCTCGTCTTCGCCGGAGCCAGCTACTTTCGCGCCGTCGCGAAAGGGCAGGTCTACGGGCTGAGCGCGCGCGGCCTCGCCATCGGCACCGCGGAAGCGGAGGGGGAGGAATTCCCCTTCTTCCGCGCGTTCTGGCTGGAGCGGCCGAGCGACGGGCGGATGGTCGTGCACGCGCTTCTCGACAGTCGCAGCGCCTCGGGCGCCTACCGCTTCACCGTAAGGCCCGGCGCCGCGACGCAGATGGATGTCGAGGCGACGCTCTTCGCGAGAAAGGAGATCAGGCATCTCGGCGTCGCGCCGCTCACCTCGATGTTTCTTTTCAACGCCAAGGACCGGGTCGGCCATGACGATTTCCGCCCCTCCATCCACGATTCGGACGGGCTTGCGATCTGGAATGGCGGCGGCGAGCGCATCTGGCGGCCGCTGAACAATCCGCGCCTGCTGCAGATCAGCGCCTTCACCGATAACGGCCCGCGCGGATTCGGATTGATCCAGCGCGAGAGACGCTTCTCCGAATACGAGGATCTCGAAGCGCATTACCACAAGCGCCCCAGTCTCTGGGTCGAGCCGATCGGCGATTGGGGCAAAGGCGACGTCAACCTGGTGGAGATCCCCACATCCGAGGAGATCCACGACAATATCGTCGCCTACTGGCGGCCCGCCGACCCGCTGGCCGCCGGAACCGAGACCCATTTCACCTATCGGCTCACCTGGGGCTGGGACGCGCCGGCCGACCCGGACATGCTCCGCGTCGTCCGCACGCTGGAAGGCGCGGGTTCGAAGAGCGGCTGGCGGCGGTTCACAGTCGATTTCGCGCGCCCCGAAGGCGCCGCGACGACCGATGGCCTCACGCTGGAGATCAGCGCGTCCGTCGGCGCTCTGGAGCGCGCGATCATGATGGACAACCCTGAAATCGGCGGCGTGAGGGTGGCGTTCGAGCTGGACCCGGGCGCGCATGACATCGTCGAGATCCGCGCGGGCCTGCGCCGCGAAGGCGCCGCCGCCTCAGAAGTCTGGGCGTTCGGATGGACGGCCTGAAAAAACCGCGACAGACGGAGGACCCGCCGCCGCTGCCGGCGTCCGCGCCCCTCGAGATGCCGACGCAGGATCTCCGACGTTTCACACGCCGGCGCCTGGCGGCGCCTCCCCCCGATACGGCCACGATCCGGGCCCGCCTGGCGCTCGGCTTCGGCGCGGCGCTCGTCACGGCGGCGCTCGCGCATGAAATGTGGCGGGTCCTCGCCGTCGGCGAACTGAACACGATCGAGCTTGCGATGCTCGTTCTTTTCATCCTGAACATCGGCTGGATCGTGTTCGGAACCGCATCCGCGCTTCTCGGTCTTGTCCGGCCCCCGGCGGCGCAACCGACCGAGGGCGAACACTCCGGGCGGACCGCGCTCCTGATTCCGATTTACAACGAAGACGCGACCCAGGTCGTCGCCGCGGCCGCCGCGATGCTTCGCGCGCTGGCGACGGACAGGCCGGGCGACGCGAATTTCGACGCTTATCTGCTCAGCGACACCACCGATCTGTCGGTCTGGCTCACCGAACAGGCGCTGGTCGACGCCGCGCGCGCCGATCCGCTCTTCGGGGCGCGGCTCTTCTACCGGCACCGACTGCGCAACGCCGCGAGAAAATCGGGCAATGTGCGCGATTGGGTGGAGCGCTGGGGCGGCGCCTACGGGGCGTTCATCATTCTCGACGCCGACAGCCTGATGGAGCCGGAAACGATTCAGGAGCTCGCGCGGCGGATGATGGCGGACGGGCGCGCCGGAATCATCCAGACATCGCCGGTCCTGGTCGGCGGCAGAACCCCTTTCGGGCGGTTGCAGCAATTCGCGAGCCGCGTCTACGGGCCGCTGAACGCGCATGGATTGGCGCGCTGGTTCGGCGACGCGGGCAATTACTGGGGCCACAACGCCATCATCCGCACACGCGCCTTCGCCGCCAGCGCCGGGCTTCCGGTTCTGGGCGGCGCGCCGCCTTTCGGCGGTCATATCCTCAGCCATGATTTCGTCGAGGCGGCTCTGGTGCGCCGGGCCGGCTACAGCGTCCGGATGGCGGATGATCTGCGCGGCAGCTATGAACACGCGCCGCCCAACCTGATCGAGCTGGCGGCGCGCGACCGGCGCTGGTGCCAGGGCAATCTCCAGCATGTCCGGCTGCTGTTCGCGTCCGGCCTGCATCCGCTCAGCCGCATGCATTTCGCGATGGGCGCGTTCGCCTATCTGGCGTCGCTGATCTGGCTCTTGTTTCTGCTCGCCGGCATGGCGCTGGCGCTTTACGCCTATCTCACGCCGCCGGATTACTTCGCCGACACCTGGTCGCTGTTTCCCACCTGGCCGCGGATCGACTCCGAGCGGGCGATCACCCTTTTCGGGCTCTGCATGTTCGTGCTTTTCCTGCCGAAATTCGTCGGGCTCGGGCTTTTTCTCCGCTCTGAAGAGTCACGCGGCGGGCGGGCCCTCGCGGTGGTCGGCTTTTTCATCGAGACCATTCTCTCCGCGCTGATCGCGCCGGTGACCATGCTGACCCAGACGCGGGCGATTCTGGAGATCGTCAGCGGCCGCGACAGCGGCTGGGCCGCGCAGGCGCGGGACGCGGCGCGGCTCCGCCTTTCGGCGCTCTGGCGGTTTCACCGGCTGCACATGGCGGCGGGGGTCGCGCTCGCGCTCGCCGCCGGCGCAATCTCGTGGTCCTTGCTCGCATGGATGAGCCCGGCGCTGATCGGGCTGGTGTTCTGCATTCCGATCGCCGCGTTTCTCGGCGACGCCCCCGCTGGAGACGCGATGGGCCGGCTCGGGCTTCTCGTGACGCCGGAGGAGAAGGATCCCCCCGCCATCACGCGGGCGGTCGAGGCGGAAAAGCTGGCGCTGCTTCGCCGCCTCGCCGCGCACCCTGTCGATCTCGCGGGGCTTCTCGCGTCGCCCGGCGCGCGGCGGCGGCATCTCGCCTGGCTCGACCGCGCGACGGCGCGCCGTCCCGGTGAAGACGATCCCCAACTTGCGAGCGCGCTCCTGAAATTCGTCGACGGCGCCGAGCCCGCGGCCCTGAACCCGCGGGAAGCCTACGCTGTGGCCGCCTCGGCGGGGACGTTCGAGAAGCTCGCCTGAGCCCCGCCGCCTCGCTCCTGGGCGGCGGGCTTGCGCGAAGCCCGAGCGCTCGTGCTAAGGATGACGCGTTGAACAACCGGCGGCGCGCTGCGCCGCCAGACCGCGATGGGAGCAGAGCATGGTCAAAGGCATGGTGTCGGCGCCGCAACCGGAAGCGGTTGAGGCGGGGCTGGACATTCTGGCCAGCGGCGGAAACGCCGTCGACGCGGCGATCGGCGCGGCGCTGGTTCAGACCGCCGTCGACCCGCAAATGTGCGGCATAGCCGGGTTCGGATCCTGCCACCTGCACCTCGCCGAGGGCACGCATACGCTCATCGACTTTCACGGCCGCGCCCCCGCCGCCACCCGGCCCGACATGTGGGCGGACCGGATCGTGCGCGAATGCGACGACGGGTTCGGCTTCGTCCTGAGAGACGAGGTGAACGAGATCGGCTACCAGTCGATGACGACGCCGATGACGCTGAGGGCGTTCGACGAGATACTCACCCGCTTCGGCTCCCGCCCCATGGCGGAGGCGCTCGCCCCCGCGATCGCCTATTGCGAAGAAGGATTCGCCGTCCGGCCGCATGTGCATGACTTCTGGTCCCGCGGCCCCGACAACGGGCGCATCGCCCGCATTCGCGGATTGACCGACTATCCCGCCACCGCGAAAATCTACGCCAAACCCGATGGAACGATCCGGGGCGTAGGGGAGATTCTGCGCAATCCGGACATGGGCCGCACCTATCGGCGGATCGCCGAGCACGGGGTCGAGGATTTCTATTCCGGCGAGATCGCCCGGCGCATCGCCGAGGACATGGCGGCCAATGGCGGCCTCATCACGATGGCCGATCTCGCCGCCTGCGCGACGGTGGAGACCAAACCGCTCGTCACCACCTATCGCGGCCACAAGGTGGCGACCAATCAGCCGCCGGGCGGCGGCCTCGTCATCGCGCTGATGCTGAACATTCTGGAGCGGTTCGATCTCGCCGCCATGGGCCACAATTCGCCGGACTATATCGCCACAGTGGCGGAGGCGATGAAGATCGCGACCGTCGACAAGGACACGCGGATGGGCGACCCCGCCTTTTTCGACATCCCCTTCGACGAATTGCTGTCCGACGCCTACGCCGATCGGATGGCGGAGCGGATCAGACGCGGCGAGAAGACCACCGTTCCGCGCATGAACTCGGGCGGCGACAGCAAGGAGACCACGCATATCTGCGTCGCGGATTCCGCCGGGAACTGCGTGACGATGACCCATTCGCTCGGCTCGTCGTCTGGCGTCGTCACCGAGGGGCTCGGCTTCATGTACAACAACTGCATGATGGTGTTCGACCCGAGGCCGGGCCGCGCCGGCTCGCTCGCGCCGGGGAAGGCGCGGTTCACCGCCCTCTCCCCGACCATCGTGTTCAAGGGTGAAAAGCCCTTCCTGCTGCTCGGCGCGCCCGGCGGCACGACGATCACCATGGGCAATCTCCAGGCGATCCTGAACGCCGTCGATTTCGGCATGGATGCCCAGGAGGCGGTCCACGCGCCGCGCTTCACCGCCACTTCGGATGTGATCGAACTGACCAACCGCATCCTCCGCTCGACCGAGCGCGAGTTGCAGAGCCGCGGCTATCCGACCCGCCGCCACGCTTCCAGCTACATGATGCCGACGGTGCATACGATCCGGATCGTGGACGGCGTCATGGATGGCGGCGCCGATCCCTCGGGCGACGGGATGGCCGCCGCCGTCTGAGCAAACGCCGGCCGGGCGCCGACGCGAATCCACCATCTTGTCGATTGGGAACGCTCTCGACGAAACCGCAAGCGTCCAGCATTTCCGGGGCCGCCGACCGTTCTGTCGCACCAAGCATGACACTTTGCGGCGGCGCTCCCGCCATGAAGCTGAAGGCGACGAAACCGGCGGCGTAGGTCCACCAGAAAGGTCCCGCAGAATCGGGGGATCGCCTCACGCGCGCCATGCGAAGAATAATGTGGCCTCCGGTCGCCATGGAAGTCGGGATGCGCGCAAATCGAGTGTCTTGCGGCTTGCAAACGACAGACGTTCATCATCTCGTTTATTTGGATGTGATTTCCTCCACCATCGCAATTATACTCTCCACACTCCGATTTCTTCGGCTCTTATGTCGGATAGCGAACACCGGCTGGCGCTCAGGCGCCGGTTTGACATCGATGAGCCTCACCGCGCCCGTCGCAAGGTAGGGTTGAACCGTATTCACGGGAAGGATTGAAGCGCCGACCCCCATGCCAATCAGGTGGGCGATAATGGCGACACTGCTGCAAGTCGTAATTCTCGGCAGAGGGATATTCGCCACCGCGAACCAGTCGAAAGTGACCTTGTGCATGCTGGAGGGCGGCGGCTGAGTGAGGATTTCAAGTCCGTCGAGCGCCACGCTTATCTGGTCGCTATCCGCCACGTTTGGCCGAACGGGAACAGCCCATGCTGTATCCAAGAAATAGAGCAGATCGGCCTTCAAGTCGTGGCTGATTTGCGAGTGGGCGGCGATCGCCGCATCGAGGTCGCCCGACATGACCCCGTCAACCAGTGAGCGGCTGGTGTCGACCACAAGGTTCAGTTTTAGTTGTGGTGTGCGCGCTTTCGCGAGGGCGAGAAGATCGGAAAGCGGCCCAAGGGCGAAACTGTCGAAGACGCCAAGGGTGATCTGGCCATGCAAGTTCGATTGCGCGGCGAGGCGCGCTTCCACGTCGTCGACCAGATCGAATATCCGCTCGACATAGGTCAGGATCGAATGGCCCCGCACCGTCGGCAGGATCGGTCGGCTGCGGCGTTCGAGCAAGACGGTATTCATGCTGCGTTCAAGTTCACGGATCCGACTAGATATGGCGGGCTGCGTCAGGCCCAGCTGCGCGGCGGCGGCTCGGAAGCTGCCTAGGCGCGCGACCCAGTAGAACGCCTCCAAATGCCCGAGATTCTTCAACATCACCATCGTGACGCCCCCTGTCGTTCGCTCCCACCGAACGCAACCGCGGAAAGCTGTCCGGCCGCGCGGTTTCCAAGCCCGGCGGCGCGGGTCCAGTCCGAATTCGACGGCAGGGCGATAAATCAAGTTAATCAAAAACCTGCAAAATTCAATTGGCCCGCCGTTTCAACGCCACCTATCCTTCGCGTTAAGGATTCCCAATTGAAAGGCCTGTGATGCGATACGTGAGTTATAAATCTGATGTGAGCAAGGCGACGCTCGACAGCGTGATCGAAGACCTCCCGGAAATCCAAAATATCAAGGACGACAAGCTGCGCGATCGCGTCACTCATGCTTGGGCATTCGCTCTCACCAACTCCAGCTTCTCACGGATCAGTGACATTCAGGGCGCCGGGAACCCGGATCAGATCGTTCTAGTTTCCGGCGATCAGTCTGCGCACTTGCGCGGAGTCGCAACCATCGCCATGGCCCTCGTCGATGAGTTTGAAACGCGGTTCCCGCAAGTAGCGATAAACAGAGACATCGTCCTGGCCGGCGCCCTCTGCCACGACATCGGAAAGCCCTGGGAGTTTGACCCGGAGAACCTCAAGCGCTGGCGCGGCGATCCTTCCGCAAACGGCGAACCTTCGCTGCGACACTCGGTTTACGGCGCGCATATCTGCCTGATGAATGGCTTGCCCGAGGAGGTCGCTCATATCGCGCTTGGCCATTCGATGGAGGGGCAACATATCGGCCTGAGCACCGAATGCCTGATCGTGCGCGCCGCCGACCACACCTGGTGGCAAGTGGCGAATTCGCTCGGTCTGATCAAGGCCGGGACGGCGGACCTGCTGCCAAACTATATCCGGCCGCGGACCTCCGGCGTCGCTCCCACCTGACAGCAGGCCCACGCCATTTAGGGTGACGGTCACGGTTTTCGGACAAAAGGACACCAGCCCATGTGGAATCCGCTACTGGCCATAGTCCGAAGCATGTCCAAATGGGCCGCCTGGGGTGGCGGGGGTCTGCTGATGACCACCGCCCTCCTCATTTGCGCGGATATCATACTGCGCAACTGGTTCTCGACCAGCCTGCCTGGCACAGACGAACTGGCGGGCTATGCGCTCGCCGCCGCTGCGGCCTGGTCGCTGTCTTTCGCCCTGCTCGAGCGGGCGCACATCCGCATCGATTCAATCTATATCCTGCTGCCGCGCCGCATCCAGAGCGGGCTCGACCTCTTGGCCGTCGGGCTGATGCTGATCTTTTTTGGGCTCATCGCCTATTATGGCTGGGGCGCGCTGATGCAATCCGCCGAGGTGGGCGCGCGTTCACAGTCCGAGCTCGCCATGCTCCTCGCCTATCCACAGGCGGTCTGGGTCTGCGGGTTGGCCTACTTCGTGCTCAGCTGCGTCGTCGTGCTCGGCGCGGCCTCGGCGAGGTGTTTCGCCGGCGATCAACAAGGCGTGCGGGCGATCGCCGGAGCCAAGTCCGTCGATGAGGAGGTGGCCGAGGAAGCGGCTTCGCTCGAGATCCCCGCCTCCACGACGGAGAGATAGCCATGCTCTACACGGCGCTCACCGTCTTGCTTGTGATGCTCGTCGCCGCCGTGCCGGTGACGGCCGGGCTCGGCTGGCTCGGCCTCATTCTCGACGGGGTCTACTCGCCTTTTTCGATGCGCGCGATGATGGGGCAGGTGGCCTGGTCGACCTCGACATCCTACCTGCTCATCACGATCCCGTTCTACGTCATGCTGGGCGAAATCCTCCTCAAATCGGGGATCGCGGCGCGCATGTACAACGCCATCGCCCCAGCCGTCTCCTGGCTCCCCGGCGGCCTAATGCATTCCAACGTCGCGGTCAGCGGCATGTTCGCGGCCGTATCGGGGTCGAGCGCTGCGACGGCCATCACCATCGGCACCGTGGCGATGGAGCAAGTCGAGAAGCGCGGCTACAACGAGCGCCTGTTCCTCGGAACCATCGTGGCGGGCGGAACCCTCGGCATCCTCATCCCGCCGTCGATCAACCTCGTCATCTATGGGGTCATCACCGAGACGTCGATCCCGCAGCTCTATCTCGCGGGCATCATCCCCGGCGCCCTGCTGATGATCCTGTTCATGGCGACAGTGCTGGTGATCTGCCTGATCCGTCCGAACTTCGGCGGAAACCCCATGGAGTCAACCGGCGTCGGACTGCTCAAGGTCTTGCCGGATCTGATCAGGCCCGTTGTCATTTTCGTGGCTGTGATCGGCTCCATCTACGGAGGATTCGCCACGCCGACGGAGGCGGCCGCTCTCGGGATCCTGATCGCCCTGATTCTCACTGCGATGGACGGCGCGCTGAGCCTGCGGATGCTTCTCTCGGTCTTCGAATCGACCATGCGCACGACCGGCCTGATCATGGCGATCCTGATCGCCTCCTACTTCCTCAACGTCGTCATCACAATGCTCGGGATCCCGAGGGCCCTCGCCTCAGCCGTGGCGACCGCGGACCTCGGGCGGACCGAAATCATCCTGATCGTGATCGCACTCTATCTGGTCGTTGGCATGTTCATGGAGACGCTGTCCATGATGATCGCCACCGTTCCGATCACGGCGCCGATCGTCATCGCTGCAGGCTGGGACCCGATCTGGTTCGGGATCCTGGTGGTGCTGCTGATGGAGACCGCTCTGCTCACACCTCCCGTCGGAATGAACCTCTTCATCGTTCAGGGCATCCGCCCCCGCGGTGACCTTCGCGACGTGATCATCGGCTCCCTGCCCTTCCTGGTGGCGCTGCTGCTCATGGTCGCCTTGGTCACCATCGCCCCCTCGATCGTGCTCTGGTTGCCGAGCCTGCTCCCATGATTGGCAAACCGCTAAACTGGAAAAGGAGACTTCCATGAAACACCTTCTCGCCGGACTGCTTGCAACCTTCGCAATCGCGCCCTTCGGCATAGCCCACGCCGAGTTGCAGGAACAAAATTTTCGGGCGCTTCTTCATCATACGCCCGTTCCGCAGTCGAAGGACGTAGAGGTCCCCTTCTGGACAGAGACGATCCCCCAAGCGTCCGGCGGCAAGATCACCGCCGCCATGACCTTTACCGATCAGGCCGGTCTCGCCGACGCTGACCTGCTGCGCTATCTCAAAATCGGCGCCTTCGATTTCGCCAGCTTCGACCTCTCCAAGATGGCCGGCGACGACCCGCGGTTCGAAGGCTGCGACATCGCGGGCCTCACCAGCGACCTCGAGTCGGCGCGCGCGGTCTGCGACGCCTACCGGCCGGTGCTGGCCCGAATGCTCGAAGAACAATGGAACGCCAAGCTCCTCGCCATCGGGACCGCCCCGCCGCAGGCTGTCTGGTGCAGAACCGAGATCAACGGCCTCGCCGATCTCGAAGGCAAGAAGATCCGCGTTTTCAACCGCACGATGAACGACTTCGTCAAGGCTGTCGGCGCAATTCCTATCAACATCTCCTTCGCCGAGGTCGTGCCCGCCCTCCAGCAGGGCGTCGTCGATTGCGGAGTCACCGGCAACGCAGTCGGAAACGCCGCCGGATGGACGGAGGTCACCAGCACCATCCTTCCGCTGGCGCTCGGCTGGTCGATCAATATCCACGCCGTGAACCTCGATGCATGGAATCGGCTCGACGCGGAGACGCAGGCGTTCTTCGAGGGTCAGTTCCCTGTGCTTGAGGAGCGGTTCTGGACCTTTTTCGCGGAGGCCGTCGCAGACGCCGACAATTGCAACTTCGGACGTGAGCCCTGCCGGATGGGCAACCCCGCCAATATGACGCTCGCTCCGTTCTCGGACGAAGATCGCCAGCGCTATGCGGAGATCCTCGAGAACGTCGTCATCTCGGGCTGGGCGGAGCGGGTCGGACCCGCCGCCGCCGCGGAATGGAACGATACCGTCGGCAAGGCGCTTGGCCTGACCGCACCCACCGAGTGACGCCTTTTGAGCCCTGAGGCGCGAACGGCTCCTGCTCCGTCGGAATCTTCAAACGAAAATCCGGCCGAGCGGTATGCCTTGGGGGCGCCGATGCTCGGGCGGGCGGCGCCAAGTTCTCCGGGTCCGGATTGCTCCGGACCCGGATTTCAAGCGTCCGCTCGTACGGTCAGGCGATATCCAGCCAGACGCTCCCGCCGAAGAGCACGTCCACAGAGGTATGGGCTCCGATGAGCAGGGCGACATCCTGACCATCCACCGAGAGCAACGTGTCGTCGCCGGCCGAACGGAGCGCGACGGCGGCCTCCACGTCCACCGCGTTGTTTCCAGCGCCCGCCTCGGTCAGCAGCGCGCCGAGATCGACGCGGTCAGCGCCGTCGCCATAGTCCATGATGGTGTCTAGGTTCCCTGCGCCGTCATGCGTGAAGACGAAGCTGTCGGCGCCTGCGCCGCCCGTCAGGGCGTCATTGCCTTCTCCGCCTCCGAGCCGGTCATTGCCGCCGAGCCCGAAGATATTGTCGCCCCCCGCCGATCCGGTGATCACGTCGTTCGCGGTGTTGTCGCCGCCATAAATGCCGGCGATGTCGGTCAGCGCCGTATCGGTGAAGTCCCAATGGTTGTGGAAATGTCTGGAGCCGACGATCGTCACGTCGTCGTGCCCGCCCCCGTCGATCGCATCGACGCTGTTCGCGCCGCCATAACCGTTCGCCAGCCCGATTGTCACGCCATCGTCTTCGGCGAGGATCGTGTGCTGCGCGTCGCCATTGTCGGTGAAGTTGTCAAAGCCGCCATTGTCCGCCGAGGATGCGAGCAGACGGGTGTCCTGCGTTCCGAAATGGAAGCTATCGTTGCCCATGCCGCCGCGATACGCTTGGCCGCCGGCCGCGTCGCTGTCGCTGGAGGTCCAGATGACGTTGTTCGCGGCGCCGGCGTACACCTCGGCGATGTCGGTCAGGGTGGTGCCGGACAGGTCGAGCGCGACATGCGCCTGGTCGGTGCCGACCAGGAGCGCCCCGAACCCGTTGCCGTCGATCTCTTCGATGCCGCTCAGCGACCGAACCCGAATGTCCGAGCCGTCCGTCGACAGGATGGCGTCGGTCCCGCCGTCGCCGAAGAACCAGTCGAAACCGTTCGCGGGCGAAGTGGCGCTGACGCCGAAAGTGTCGTCTCCGTCGCCGCCGCGCATCACGTCGTTGCCGCCCTCGCCATTGAGGAAATCGGCCCCTGCGCCGCCGGTGATGACGTCGTCGCCGCCGCGCCCGAAGATCGCCCATGATTCATCGCTCGGGGCGGTCAGCTCCGGCGCGTAGGCGGGATTTCCATTGTCGTGGTTTGCGGTGCCGTAGAGGAAGTTCAGCGGCTGGAAGTCGCCGCCGATATCGACCTGGACCTCGAAGTTCTCGAAGTTCTCCGCGGTGAGGCGCACCCCGGCCGCGTTCAGCGTCCCGTTCACGACGCTGCCGGGCGTCAACGCCGCGATCTGGTTGATCAGGGTCGAATCCGCCGCCTGCGCCGCGGTAAGCGAGATGACGAGCGTATCGCCGTTATAGGCGCCGCCATCGTAGGTGACATGGGCGCCGCCGGTGTCGAGCGCGGTCTGGACCTTGTCGTTGCCGCCGCCGGTTTCAACCGAGACGATGTCGTTCAGCGTGGTGCGCGACAGATCCCATACATCGTGCTGCCCCGAGGAGCCGACGATCGAAACGTTCGCCATGCCGCCGCCATCGAACACATCGACATCGTTGTCGAAATGCCTGCCGACGCCGATCTGCGTCCCGGCGTCTCCGGCGATCACGCGATGTTCGACGCCGTCGCCGACCGTGTTGCCGTCGAAACTGTCGAAGCCGCCATTGTCGTCAGAGGAGACCAGCAACCGCGTGTCCTGATCACCAAGATGGAAGCTGTCGTGCCCCTTGCCGCCGCGATAGGCTTGGCCTCCGGCCGCGTCGCTATAGTTGGACGTCCAGATCGTATCGTTGCCGCCGGCGGTATCGACCACATCGATCCCCCTCAACACGGTCTCAGACAGATCCCAGACATTGTGTTGACCCGAGGAGCCGACGACCGAGACATCCGCCATGCCGTCGCCGTCGATGACGTCGACATCGTTGTTGTAAATCTTCCCGACGCCGATCTCCGTCCCGGCCGTCTCCGCGAGGAGACGGTGGGTCGCAGCGGCGGTGTTGCCGTCGAAACTGTCGAAACCGCCGTTATCGGCCGCGGAGACCCGAAGCTCCGCATCCGCGTCGCCGAGATGGAAAATGTCGTGGCCGGCGCCGCCGCGATAGGCTTGGGCGGTCAGGTCGGATGTTGAGATCACGTCGTTGCCGCCGAGCGCATCGACCACGCCGATCCCGCTGAACGTCACGCCCGAGAAGTCCAGCGTCTGGTGGTTCGCTGTGCCGACGACGTCGACGCCGGATTTGCCGTTCCCATCGATGCGCTCGATCCCGCTGATCGTGGAGACGCCGATGTCGACATGGCTGTTGGTGGCCAGAATGGTGTCGGTGTCGCCGGCGCCGCCGGCATCGTTGAACCTGTCGGCGCCATGACTGCGGTCGACAAGGTAGGTGTCGGACCCATCGCCGCCGTCCATCGCATCGTTGCCGGTATTTCCGCGGATCTGGTCATCGCCGGCGGCGCCGGTGATGACGTCGTTCCCGCCGGCGCCGTCGATGACGAAATTGGTTATCGTGTAGCCGGCGAAATCGAGCGTGTCGTGGTTCGAAGTGGCGATGATCGTGTTGCGGCCGGGCGTGGAGTCGCCGCCGTCGATGACCTCGATGCTGGTCAGGTTCGCGAGGTTGTTGGTGACGTGCAAGACGTCCTTGGCCCAGCCGCCGACGATGCTGTCGATCCCTTCGCCGCCATCATAGACGTCGACGCCGTTGTTGTCGCCGTCGCCGCCGGTGATCAGCAGGAACGTGTCGTCGCCGGCGCCGCCGTTCAGCGTGTCGTCGCCGGCGCCGCCGCGGATCTGGTCATCGCCGGCGGCGCCGGTGATGACGTCGTTCCCGCCGGCGCCGTCGATGACGAAATTGGTTATCGTGTAGCCGGTGAAATCGAGCGTGTCGTGGCTCGATGTGGCGATGATCGTGTTGCGGCCGGGCGTGGAGTCGCCGCCGTCGATGACCTCGATGCTGGCCAGGTTCGCGAGGTTGTTGGTGACGTGCAAGACGTCCTTGGCCCAGCCGCCGACGATGCTGTCGATCCCTTCGCCGCCATTATAGACGTCGACGCCGTTGTTGTCGCCGTCGCCGCCAGTGGCCAGCAGGAACGTGTCGTCGCCAGCAGTGCCATTGAGGATCTCATCCCCGGGCGCTCCATTGATTACCGCCATGGTCAACCTCCCTTATCCAAATCCGAAAGACGCCGATTCCACACCCGTGGACCGGTCGCCTGGAGAACACCCTCCAGCACAGAACGTACTTCTACGGAATTCCGCCTCAGGCACGAAAGTTAATCTGAATTAACTTATTATTAATGTTAAATTGACTTAGCCGAAGGTGGGTGATTCGACTTTTCAAGTCAAGTAACGCCTGACCGCCATCTTCACCTATTCACGAACGGCGACCCAAGCGCCGAAAAAGGCGCCGGGCGCCGCCGGAGCCCGCCCCGAAATGAGACGGGCGCATTTGGAGGCTTGTGATTTCAAAGAGTTGCGATTCACCTCGGCGGGGGTCCGCCAAGCCTGGCGACCCGGGATCCGCGCCAACGCGTTGCGCCCCTCAGCCAGTCGGAGGCGGACCGACGGGGCCCGTCATCGCCCGAAGGCGACATGGGGCGCTGGCGCCGATCCGCCGAGCGTGGCCGGCCATGGGTCCAGGCCGACGCCAAGGCCGCACGGCCGATCTACTTTCCCGCTTCAACCACTTAATCCTGGATGAACCTGGCGTTCTCCCCTTTCGCCCAGACCGGCGGTCAGTTCCCGCTCCACCCGATCAGGCGCTCATGAGTGCTGAAAGCGCGCCGGTCAGCCAGCTCTATCGTCCGACAAAATTTGGCGTTCGCTTTTCGAAGAACGCCTCGATGCCCTCCTCATAATCCCGGGTCGCTTCGAGCGGCCGTCGGAGCGCGTCGTTGAGGTCGCTCGCGGCGTGAAGGGGCAAGTCGGCGCCCTGATTGATGAGCGTCTTCACGGCGGCCGTCCCCAGCGGGCTCGACGCCTGGAACGTCGTCGCCAGGGCCACGGCCCTCTCCGAAAGCTCTTCGTATGGGACGACCATGTCCACCACGCCAAGGCTCAACGCCTCATCCGCCGCGACCCGGCGCGCGGAAAGCAGGATCTCCTTGGCGCGCGCCTTACCGATATTCTTCGCCAGCATTATCGGGCCGCCGGCGCCCGGGTAGGCGCCGAGACTCATTTCCGGGAACGAGAACTGCGCATCTGGCGTCGCGATCCTGTAATCGCAGAACAACGCCAGCTCGAATCCGCCGCCGAGGCAAAATCCGTGGATCGCCGCGACAACCGGCTGCGGCAGGCGCCAGATGGCCTGATTCACGTTGAACAAGCGCGTCCGCTGGGCCCATTTCTCATCCGGCCCGACGCCGCGCCTCTCCTTCAGATCGGCGCCGGCGCAAAAGGCGCGGTCGCCAGCGCCTCTGAGGATCACGCTGCGGATGTCGCGCCTTTGCGATATCGCGTCGAGACGGTCCAGCAATTCGGTCGCCAGCGCATTCGAAATGGCGTTCATCGCATCGGGGCGATTGAGAGTCAGGGTGGCGATTCCACCGGCCTCTTCCTGCAACAGAATTGTCACGTTCCCTCCTAATTTGCGGTTTTGCGATCGGATGACGCGCCGACCGGCTCGGGCTGAGACGTCCCCAGCCATTCGTCCAGAACGCGATCGGTGTCGGCGCCCAGAAGCGGCGGAGCCGTCCAGTTCGCCGAGACGTCGAATCCTGAATATTTCACCGCCGGGCCAAGCGTCTTGAGATCGCCATATTCAGGATGCGCGACCGTTTGGATCATCCCTCGGTGCAGCGCCTGCGGGTGCGTCAACGCTTCCGCGATCGAGTTGACGGGCGCGCAGGGGACATCGGCCTCGCGAAGCGCCGCGAGAAGAGCGTCCGTCTCCCATTTCAGAACTTCCGCATCCAGAATGGCGTGCAGGTCGTCCCGGTTCGCCGACCGGTCGGCCACGCTGAGGAAACGTTCGTCGGCGATCAGATCCTCGCGATCGATCACGCGCATGAACCCCTCGAAGAGATTCTGTATCCCCGCTCCGATAACGATCCATCCGTCCGCCGATTTGAAGGCCTTGTACGGAGCCTGGCTGGAATGCTCGGATCCCCATTTCCCGCGACTGTCCCCGGTTGAGAAGTATTCGACGGCGGCGTCGACCAGGAAGGTGATGCAGCCCTCGAACAGGCTCGTCTCGATCAGCTGTCCCTTGCCCGTCCTTTCGCGATCGAAAAGCGAGGTGACGATGGCGCCCATCGCGTATTGACCGCAGATCAGATCGAAGGCCGAAGTGCCCAGCTTGATGGGCGCGCAGCCACGCTCGCCGGTGATGCTCATGTACCCGGCCTCGGCCTGGATCGTCAGATCGAAGCCGCCGGTGTCCTTGCCTGGCCCATCCGCGCCCATTCCCGACATGCTGGCGTAGATCAACCGCGGGTTCATCGCGCTCAACTCACGAAAGCCGAGCCCGAGGCGCGCCATCACGCCGGGGCGGAAGTTCTCGACAAGCACATCGCATTTTGCGGCGAGCTTCTGCGCCGCCGCCCGCCCCTCGTCCGACTTCAGGTCCAGCACGATCGACCGCTTGTTTCGGTTCGCCGCCAAAAAGCTCATGCTCTGGCCTTTGTGGAACGGCGGCCCCTGGCGCCGGATCGGATCGCCCCCGGGCGCCTCGACCTTCACGACGTCTGCGCCCAGGTCTCCCAGGAGCATGGTGCAGAACGGGCCCGCATAGAGTCGCGTGAAGTCTAGAACCTTCACATCTTTCAGTGGTTTTCGCACCGTGTGTTGCCTCCGGTTTGCTGAGGTTGACTGGATCTGACCGGGCAAGGCTCATGCGCAAGCTCGCCGGTCGAGCTGAGGCGGAAGGCGATATGTTTTCGCCAGTGTTCGTCGTCGCGTTCCGGATGATCGCGCCGCTGGTGCGCGCCGCGACTTTCCGTTCGAAGTGTCGCCGCCTTGCTTACGACCCTCGCCGTCAACAGGAGATCCGCCGCCGACACCGCCTCGACCAGCTCGTCGGGATTGGCCGCGGCGGGCTGGCCCGCCAGGGCGCTGGCGATCTGATCGAGCGTGCGGGTCGCCACGCCGAGCCCGTCCGCATCGCGGTAGATCCCCACGTTTTCAGAGAGCGCGCGGCGGATCGTTTCAGCAACTTCCGCGGGCCGGAGGGCGCCCTCTCCAAGGCGCGCGATATCGGTCACCTCGTCGAGCGCCCGCCGTTCGATCGAGAGCCAGTCCCTGTCGCGGGCGCGCGGCAGATCTCTGGCCGCCGCATCTCCGGCGATCCCGCCGAACACAAGGATATCCGCGCCGCCATTGCCCGCCAGCCGGCTCGCGCCGTGCACGCCGCCGGCCGCCTCCCCGCCCGCGTAGAGCCCCGGAACGCCTGTCCATGCGTCGCTGTCGATCCGGGCGCCGCCCATCATGCTGTGCGCCGCCGGCCGGACGCGCGGCGACACGACCGCCGGGTCGACGCCGGCATTCAGAAGGCGCTGCCGGTGCGTGACATATCCTTCGAGCACATCCGCCGGCAGCGCCGTGCAGTCGAATTCGACCGTCTTGTCGGGGAAGCCCCGCCCCTCATCGATTTCCTTCTGGATGCAGAGCGACAGGCGGGCCTTTTCGATCCGCCTTTCGCCGCCGTCGGGGTTGTAGTCCAGCATGAACCGATGGCCATCGACATTCCGCAGAAAGGCGCCGTCGCCGAGCATCGCGGTCGGCATCTCCATGCCCGCGCATTTCGCCGGAAAAACCGTCACGGTTGGCTCGAACTGGACGAACTCCATATCGATCAGGCGGGCCCCGGCCCGAAGCAACACCCCATATGAGGTGGATCCCACGTCTGGCGGATAGGTGCTGTCGCCATAGGCGCGCCCCAGCCCGCCGAGCGCGACGACCACCGCGCGCGCCCGCACTGAAATGAGCCGTCCCGCGGAATCGACGACGATCGCCCCCGTCACCTCCTCGCCGTCGCGCAGCAGGGTCAGCGCCTTGGTCGCCTTGAGCTCGCGCAGCCCTAGGGCGCGCCCCGTCCGCGCGAGAGCCTGGATGATCGCGACCCCGGTCCCTTCCGCGACGAACCATGACCTCGGATGGCGATTGCCCGACAGGTGGCGGAGGGCGGGTTCGCCATTTCGCGCCGCGAAAGGCACGCCCATGTCCGACACGTCCCGGATCGCGGCGGGCGCGCCATGGGCGAGGCGCTCGACCAGATCGACGTCGTTGATGCGGTAGCCGCCCTGAATGGTGTCCTCTGCGTGATGCCGGGGCGAGTCCGCGCTGTTCTCGCCCGAATATGCGGCGTTGCAGCCAAGCAGATAGGGCGACGCGCCGCGGGCGTAGTAGGCGATGACGACGTTCGCGCCCCTCCTTGCGGCGGCGATCGCGGCGCGCCGCCCCGACACGCCGCCGCCGAGAACCAGAACATCGGTCTCGAGGGACGTCATGGAATGATGCAATCCGTCAATCATCGGCGGTCAACCTTTCGCGCTCGGGCCGGCGGTTCACGCCCGGGATCAGGAAGCGCGTCGCGACGGCGAGCCCGATCATGGCGAAACCGGCGAGATCGGTGCTCACGCCCGACATGATGAGCGTCAACGAGCCGCCCAGAAGCAGAAGGCGCTCGAACCAGCGCGCGTTTCCGAACAGATAGCCCTGGACCGCGGCGGCCAGCGAGATGATGCCGATCGTGGCCGTCAAGACCGCAATCGCAATCTGAAGGGGCGCGCCATCCAGAATGATCGCCGGATTGTAGACCCACATGAAGGGAAGGATGAAACCGGCGAGCGCGATCCGGAATGCGATGACCCCGGTCTTCATCGGGTCGGCGCCGGCGATCCCCGCGCCGGCGAACGCCGCGATGGCGACCGGCGGCGTCACATTGGCGAGGACGCCGAAATAGAAGACGAAAAGATGCGCCGCCATCGGATCAACGCCGACCGCGGTCATGGCCGGCACCACCATGGTCGCCAGGACGATATAGACCGCGGAGGTGGGCAGCCCCATGCCGAGGATCAACGAGATCACCATGGTGATCAGCAGCAGCGGCATGAGATTGCCGCCGGACCAGTCGACCATGAGCGAGGAAAGGCGCAAGGCGAGTCCGGTCAGCAGCATGACCCCGACGACGATTCCGGCGCTGGCGCAGGCCGTGGCGACCTCGAGCATTGACTTGCCGCCCTGCCGAAGCGCCTGAAATATGCGCGCCGGCCCCATGCGGGTCCGACCTCGCATCCAACTGATCGCAACCACCGCCACAACAGACCAGAAAGCCGACTTGATCGGTGTGTATTCGACGTAGATCAACAGGTAGAGCAGGAGAATCAAAGGCAGGATCAGATGCCAGCCTTCCTTGAATATCTCCCACGCGTCGGGCAATTCCTGCTTCGGAATACCCTTGATCCCCTGCTTGGCGACCTGAAAGTCGATCATGCAGAAGACCGCGAGAAAATAGAGCAGCCCGGGCACGATCGCCGCCTTCATGATCGAGGTGTACGGCGCGCCCATGATCTCGACCATGATGAAGGCGGCCGCCCCCATCACCGGCGGCATGATCTGCCCTCCCGATGACGCGGCCGCCTCCACAGCCCCGGCGAAGGCCTTCTTCAGGCCAGCGCGTTTCATCACGGGAATGGTGAACGTCCCCGTCGCCGCGACGTTGGCGACCGAGCTTCCCGAAACGGTCCCCATCAGCGCGCTGGCGATAACGGCGACTTTCGCGGGGCCGCCGCGCATCCAGCCGAGCCCGGCGAAGCTCCAGTCTATGAAGAACTTTCCCGCGCCGGACGCGTCGAGAAAGCCCGCGAAGATGACAAAGATCGCGACATAGCTCGCCGATGTCTGGAGCGGCGTGCCCGCGATCCCCGACGTCGTGGCGTAGAGCATCGACACGACGCGCTCCAGTCCGTATCCGCGGTGCGCCAGCGCGCCCGGCAGATACGGGCCAAGGAACGCGTAGGCGATGAAGATCGCCGTGATGATCGGAAGCGCGAGGCCCATCATGCGCCGCGTCGCTTCGATCGTCAGCAGGACCGCGACGCCGCCAAGAACGACCGTCGCCATCGAAGGATCGCCGCCGCCGCGATCTGCGATATCCATGAAATTCAAGGTCATGTGGGCGCCGAGCAGGATCGCCCCGATGATGCAGGGCAGATCGACGGCCCACCGCAGATGCGCCAGGCGCGAGCCGGCGGCGAAGGCGGGCTTGATCAGGAAGATGATCACCAGCGCGAATGTCAGGTGAATATAAACCTGCTGCAAGGTGGCCAGAACACCAATGACGCTGAGCCAGAGATGGAACAGCGAGTAGGCGGCCATGACGACGCCGGAGACCAAGATCGAAATGTCTTTGCCGCCTGTGACCGGCCGGAAATTCGCGAACATGAAAGCCCCATTCCTCTTACTGAAGAAGCCGCCATCATTGCGTTGAGGGGCGCCTTCGTTCAGGCGGGAGTTTTTCAAACGACGGGACGGGCGCGGCCCGCCCCGATGCGCCGGAGCGGACGCAGGTTCGTGGGCGCTTACATCAACCCGTTATCGCGGTAGTATTTCTCCGCTCCGGGATGAATGGGGATCACGCCTTTCAGCGGTCCGACGGCGTCGTCGCGGCTCCAGTATTTTCCCAACGCGTTGGCGCTCGTCAGCGCGGCGTTGTTCTCGATCAGCGCCTTTACGACAGCATAGGCGACCTCATCGGACACGTCCTTGCTGGCGCACAGCAGGACCGCGAGCTTGAACGTGCCGGTGATGTCTTCGTCGTGACCGTTATAGGTCCCGGCCGGTATCGCGCCTGCAGACCAGTAGGGAAACTGATCCAGAAGACCTTTGAGCACCTTGGGGTCCGGATTTACGAAAACGACCTCGTCGCCATTCGTGCTGGTGATGTCCGTCACCGCGGATGTCGGCGCCGAGCTGAGTATCAGCACCGCATCCACACGGCCGTCGCGCAGGGCGCCGGGACCATTGCCATGGCTGATATACTCCGGCCTCCAGTCCTCATTCATCTTCAGGCCGTGCGCTTCGATCACGAGCTTGCCGATGGAGTTGCCGTCGGACCCCGTCGCGCCGAGCGAGACGGTCTTCCCTTTCAGATCGTAGATCGTCTCTATGCCGCTGCTTTTCAGCGTGTAGAGTTGCCAGAAGTTTCCGTGACCCGCCATCAGCGCGCGGTGACTCTCCAGCGGCCCGGTGCTCTCGAATTTACCTAATCCATGGTACCCTTGATACGCCGGCTGCGCGGAGATCAGCGCGAGTTCGAGCTGGCCATTGTGGATCAGCTTCACATTGTCGACCGATCCGCCCGTGATTTCGGCGTTGATCTTGAGTTGCGGATAGGCCTTTCCGATGACGTTCGCCATCGCGCCGGCGAGCGGAAAAAACGACCCTCCCGCGCTCGACGTCCCCATGGACATGAACTGCTCGTCTGGCGGCGCCATGTCGGCGCTGGCCGGTTGCCCGTGCGCAATCAGCATCGAAACGCCGACCGTCAGCGCCGGCAGAAATCGATTGAACCAGGATTTGGTCATATCTTCGCTCCTCCTACATGTGGTCGAACATGCTTGTCTCCTCTCTGAAACAGAGACGGACGCATGAGTTTTTCTTCTTTTTTGTTCCAGTCTTTCACTCGAGCTTTCTCATTTGGCACGCGGAAAAATCAGTCTCACTCTTGATACTGAAAGCTCGCAGGTGATACTATGTGATTCGAACAATGATCGTCAACACATTGAAAGCCCCGCCGCGCGCGTCCGGGCCGGATTCTTCATTCCGGCGGACAAGACAGATTCGAAGAACCTCACCCCATGAAACAAAACGGAAAACAATCTGAGACGTATTCAGTGCCGGCTCTGAAACGTGGCCTGGCGATATTGAAATTGTTTTCGATTGATCGCCCTATTATTACTGTTGCGGACATATCTCGCGAACTGCAGATACCGCGAGCGACGGCGTTCCGACTTGTCGCAACGATGACGACCGAAGGATTTCTGCAACGCGAAAAGGACCATCAGGGCTTGCTGCTGGGGCCTCAGGCGGTGAATCTCGGATTCACTTCGCTTCACAGTCAGGACCTGTTGCGCACCGCCCGTCCGCACCTGAGCGCGCTCCGCGATCAGCTTGGAACGAGCACGCATCTCGCAATTCTCGATGGCCGCTTCGTGGTTTACGCGTTTCGGATACGATCAGAGCGCCAGACGGGCGGCTGGAGCCGGACAGGCCACCGGCTTCCGGCCCACGCCTCCGCCTGCGGCAGAGCTCTGCTGTTCGACCATTCGGCGAAGCAGCTCGCGGCCCTGCTCGACGGCGTCCAGTTCGAGCTTTTCTCAGATCAGACTCCGGCCAATCTCGACGAACTCATCGAAAGATTGGAACGGGAGCGGGAACGGGGATTCGTGGCCTACCGCTCTGCGGTCACGCCGGGGGTGGCGGCCTGCGCGGCGCCGGTGCGGGATTTTTCAGGCGAGATCATAGCTGCGATCAGCGTTGCGGACATGCAGACCGCGCCGTCCCTGGCCGACCTCGAGGGCGCCGTGTCCCGAAGGATAATCTCGGTGGCGCAAGTGATCTCGAAAGAACTCGGATATCGTCCGCTTTGATACCGCGCGACACCCGGAACCCCGTCCCGCGTCAGCGCTGGCTTTCGCTCCGCCAGCCCGCGAAAGGTCAGGCTTTCCGCGGGCCGAGGTCGTTCGCCGTCAGAAAGTCCCGCATTTTCGCCATCTGCGCATCGGTCAGCGGCCACGCCGAAGGCGGGCGCGTGGCGCCGCAATCATGGCCGATGGCTTGCAGCGCCGCCTTGACGGCTGTGACATTGGCGCCATTCAATTCTTCGGCGCGGATATCCTCGAAGCGGCGCATCCCCGCGATCAATTCGCGCGCCCGCGCGTAATCGCCGGCCTCGAGAGCCGCGTGAATCGCGAGCGAGCGTTCGGGCCAGACATTGATAAGCCCTGACGTGAAGCCTCTAGCTCCGACGGCGTAGAATGCTGGCGCCCAGACTTCCGCGAGTCCGCCAACCCAAACGATCGACGGATCGCACGCGGCGCGCGCCGCCGCCAGATTCATCGGATTGGGGGTCGCCCATTTCACACCTTTGACGCCCGGCAATTCACAAAGCTTGACGATCTCGCGGGTGCCGATCGCGTCGTTCCGCAGGTAGAGCATTATCGGCAGCCCCGCCCCCGCGTCGCTGACGGCGCGCACATAATCCACGACCCCTCTCGGCGCGACAAAGGGGTCCGGCGGCTGGTGAATCATGAGCGCGACCGCACCGGCGTCAGCCGACGCGCGCGCCAGTTTGCAGGCGTCTCGAACGCCGCGCCCGACGCCAGCCAGCAGAGGCGCGCGGCCATCCATCAAACCGGCGACTTCTCGCACCATCACGCAGGCTTCATCGGTGGTCAGAGCATAAAATTCGCTCGTATTTCCGTTCACAACCGGAAGATGAACACCGGCGGCGAGCACGCGATCGAGAATCGGCTTCAGCAGCATCGGAGCGATTTCGCCCATTTCATCATAGGGCGTGACAAGAATTCCGGAAACGCCAGTAAGCGCAGCATCGAGATCGTGCTTCATTGATATCTCCTCACGCGCTGAAGATATCAGGATATCCGGCGATTTCAATTTCCTTCCCCAGTTCTGGCGTGCACTTCACCCTGACTTCAGTCGATCCTGAAACATAAATATTGGCAGTTAAATATATCAATTATGATGCACGTTATGGTAACAATACCAATTAACCAACATACTTAATGTAAATAGTGTCTAATTATTCTTATATGCGAAATTATTATTTTCACCATTTAAGTTTTATCATTTACGAACGGACAGGACGCTCGGCGATCGACATGTCAAGAATTTTTGCTCTTCGTTGACACCCCTCTAGATAACTGCATGACGACATCAGACTGGCGGTGGCGGGGATCCTCGGTGATGGAACATGCAAGCGCAGCCAGATCTTCGGGTCGCCGCAGTCGCATGACCTCTTCGACGACAGGCTCGGTCGACCAGGTTTCGGCAACGGCAAAGGAACGGTGGAGGCGATGGTGGGCTTCACCCGCCGGACCTTCATGGCTCCGATCCCGTCGGCGCCCGATAGCGAGGCGCTGATCGCAACGCGTCCCGAGCGCCGCCGAGATCGCCTGACAGCGGCGCCGCGTGGCGCGAAAGGCTCCAGTATCAGCGCCCGGGTCGGATCGGCAGCCAGACTTGGGTCCGCTATCGGAACACCTGCTATTCGGTTCTCGTCGCTTTCGCACATCGGGACAACATAACCAGAGCCTAAGTGGATGAGCTCTTCGTGGAAACCGGCGCCAAACCGGCGCCGAGGAGAACTCGGGTCACGGGCGATACCCCGCCAGGCTGGTCGAATTGAAGCCGCTGGACCGGTAGGTCCGGATGATCGAGCGTCGGATCGGGGCCGCCACGCCCCCTGCACTCAAAAGCCTCGAGACCTTCGACGTCGACGCCATCCCGGTATTGAACAAAGGGCCGGCCCTCGATCTGGCGCGCGGTGACTTCGCCAACCGTCGGGAAACGTCATCGCCCCTGGACCATCCGGCGCCGACCAGCAGCCACCCGACCGGTCATCGCTCCATCAGCAGGCCGGGATCGACGAGACGTTCGCGCTCTCCGAGATAGCTGCGGACCGCCATGACATGATCGCGCATCACTGCGGCGACCTCGGCGCTTTTCCCGCGCCGCAACAGGTCGATCAGCTTGCGATGCGAACTCAGGCATTCCGCGCCGAAGTCATCGTTCTCCGTGTCAATGATGTTTCGATAGCGGACGTAATCGATCAGCAGGTCGGAGACGAAAAGCGAGGTGAAGCGCAACATCGGGTTCGGGCAGCGCTCGGCGATGATCCGGTGAAAATTCCCCTCCTCGAGCCGCTGTTCGGCGCGGGAGATGCGCTCCACACGGCCGTCGACGCAACGGTGGATCGTGTTCTCCAGCCGCTCGAAATCCTCATCGGTCAGATGCGGCGTCGCCAGCTCCGCGGCGGCCGGCTCGATCTGAAGCCTGAAATCATAGACCTGCCGCCACGAAAGCGACCGGAAATAGAAGAAGTTCTTCAGAAGATGATTTGCGTTCTCATAGGAAATCAGCGCGACGCGGGCGCCGCCCCCCGCCCCCGCGGTGATCTGCACCAGCCCCTGCGCCTCGAGGATCTTCAGGCCCTCGCGCACGCTGCCGCGGCTGCTGGCCATCGCCCGGATCAGCTCCTTCTCCGTCGGCAGCCGGTCGCCGGGGCGCAGATCCTGGCTGACGATCCAGTGGCGGATCTCGTCGGCGATCAGTTCGGCTCTCTTGGGTTGCCGCAGTTCTCTGAATTCGAAATCGGGCCTGACCGGCCGTGCGACCCCCTTCGCCAGCGCATTCGTTCGTTCGCTCTCGTCCTTGATCGGCATCTTCAGGTTATTGCTCCGGTTCTGGGCGCCTGTCCAGCGGCGTCGACACGGGCCGCGCCTCAACGCGGGCGTAGACAATCTCAAATAGGCTAAATATCATGATAATACGAATCATACCAAGCGAAGATCGTCTCAGAGATCGACGATGGGATGCGGGCCACTAGGGAGGAACGGATGAACCGGACGACACGTATATGCGGATGGACGGCGGCGGCGACAGCGCTGACGGCGGCGCTCACCGGCGGACAGGCGGTTGCGGAGCCGGTCGAAGCGCAGATCGGCATGATCTTTTCGCCCGCGGCGCCGATGGTCCGCTGCGGCGCGGATTTCGTCGCCGCCGACGCGGCGCTGAAAGAGGCCGGACTGAACTTCACCGTGGTCCATTCGAGCCAGCTCGGCTCCGAGGTGGAAATGGTTCAGCAAGTCTCCTCGGGCGAGCTGGAGGCCACGATCGGCACCGCTTCGATCCTCGGGTCCTATGTCGACGGACTGTCCGTGCTGGAGACCTATTATCTCTATGACACGGTCGACGACGTCATCAAGGTCCACGCGACCGATGTCGCCGGCAAGCTCTTCGACGAGTTGCTCGAAGTCGCCAATATCCGCCGCATCGGCGAGCCGTGGCTTTATGGCGAGCGCCACATCTTCGGGAAAAAGGCGTTGCGCGAGCCCGCCGATTTCGAGGGGCTGCGCCTGCGCGTCCCGCAGACCAGCGTCTCGATCGCCGGCGCGCAATCGCTCGGCGCCAGCCCGACGCCAACCACCTATGGCGAACTCTATCTCTCGCTCCAGCAGGGGATCGTCGACGCGGCCGAAGCGCCCGCCGCGGTGGCGAACGCGGAATCTTTCCATGAGCCGTCCGACTACTTCAACAAGACCGGCCACCTGATCACCGCCGTTCCGATGATCGTCAACGAGGACTTCTGGCGGAGCCTGACGCCCGAACAGAGGACCGCGCTCAACGAGGCGGCCACCGCGGCCGCGGCCTCGGTCCGCAAATGCGTCGAAGAGGCGGATGAGGAGGCTTACGCGGAGTGGCGCGAGAGCGGCGCCGTCGAGATCGTGGACGACGTGAACCGCGAGGCGCTCAAGGCCAATGCGCGGGCGTTCTTCTCCGACGGGTTCGACTGGAGCCCCGTCTATGTCGACCTGATCGCCGAGCTCGAGAATTGACGCCCCCGACCGGCGCCGTGAACGACCGACCCGAAGAGAGAGAGCCGGGAGACCGGCCCTCTTTCCCCCGGCGCGCGTTGCAGGCGCTGGTCGCCGCCGAGAAGGGCGTAAGCGTGGCGCTTCTGCTCATCATTCTGGGGCTGGTGGTCACACAGGTGGTGATGCGGTTCGTCTTCCACAGGCCGCTTTTCTGGAGTGATGAGTTGGCGCGCTATTGTTATGTCTGGCTCTCCTTCATCGCCGCCATCGCGGTGACGGCCGAGCGCGGCCATATCCAGATCGACGCGATCAACAGGTTCCTCCCTCCCGGTGGGCGGCGGTTCATCGAATTGCTGGCCAACCTTATCGTGATCGGAACCTGCGTGCTCCTCACCTATGGCAGCTGGAAATGGCTGCAATCGACCATCCGCCCGGTCTCCCCCGCGCTCCGCCTCCAGATGGTCTATGTCTACGGCGTGGTCTGGATCGCCTTCGCGGCGATGGCGCTGCACACCGTCGTCAATATCGCGCTTTTCCTCGCCGACGAGGACAAGGCCCCGCGCATGACGCCGGGACGTTAGGCCGCCATGGAGATGCTCTGGCTCATCGCCGCGCTGGTTTTCCTGCTCGCCATACGCGTTCCCGTCGCCTTCGCGCTGCTGCTGCCCTCGCTGGTCTATGTCGCGCTGGAGGACCGGATCACGGTCGGGGTCGCCTTGCAGCGCGTCACCGCGCTTCTGGACTCATTTCCCCTCCTCGCGGTGCCGCTCTTCATTCTCGTCGGGTCCGTCGCCAACGCCGCCGGCCTTGCGGACCGGCTGATCCTCGCGCTTCTCGCGGTCATGGGGCGGGTGAAGGGCAGCCTCGCCTATGTGAACGTGAACGCGAGCCTGGTCTTCTCGTGGATGAGCGGCTCGGCGATGGCGGATGCGGCGGCGCTCGGCTCGGTCCTCGTGCCGTCGATGCGGCGCAACGGCTACGATCCGGCCTTCGCCGCCGCGATCACCGGCGCGGCCTCGATGCTCGGGCCGGTGATGCCGCCGAGCATTGGCGCGGTCATCTACGCGGTGCTGACCGGCACGTCGATCGCCGAGCTTTTCGCCGCCGGCGTCCTTCCCGCCCTCGTGATCTTCATCGCGCTCTGCATCTACGTCTATTTCTATGTCCGCCGCCGCCCCGGCCTCGTCGTCGAGCCGCCGCCGCGTCGCGAAGCGGTGCGCGCCTGCTTCAACGCGATCCCCATCCTGGCCGCCCCGGTCATCCTTCTCGGCGGGATTCTCGGCGGCGTCTTCACGCCGACCGAAGCGTCCGGCGTCACCGTCGCCTATCTGGTGGTGGTCAGCCTCGCCGCGCGCTGGGTCACGCTGCGCGGCCTCTACACCGCATTCAGCGAATCCGCGTTCACCACCGGCCAGGTGATGCTGATCGCGGCCGCCGGAGGTCTCTTCTCCTATGTTCTGGCGCGCGAATCCGTGCCGCAGCATATCGCGGACTGGCTTCAGGGCGTCACCACCAACCCGTATCTCTTCCTGCTGCTGCTCAACATCTTCCTCCTGCTGGTCGGGATGATCCTCGAGCCGGCGGCGGCGCTGCTGATCACCGTTCCGGTGTTCTTCCCGGTGGCGGCGGCCTACGGCGTCGACCCGGTGCAACTCGGCATCGTCGTCATCTTCAACCTGACCATCGGGCTGCTGACGCCGCCGATCGGGCTCGTGCTCTACATCCTCAGCTCGGCTGGCGACGTGCCGTTCCAGGACGTGCTTCGCGCGACGATTCCGCTTCTGATCCCGCTGTTCATCGCGCTTCTGCTCATCACCTATATCCCGTGGCTCACGCTCTTCCTGCCTGACCTGGCGGGGTACTGACCATCACACCCGCAAGGAGAGGCGCTCCGATCATGACCGACCCTGAAATGAAACTGGCCATCGTCCAGATGAATTCGACCGACGACCTCAAAGACAATCTCGCCAAGGCCGAGGCTTTCGTCGCCGAGGCCGCGACGAAGCACGGCGCCAGGCTCGTCGTCCTTCCCGAGTTCTTCAACATTCCCTATGTGTTTCAATACCGCGATTACGCGCATATCGACCGCGCGGAGCCCGCGGACGGCCCCACGATCACGCTGATGCGCAAGCTGGCGGCGGCGCACAAGGTCGCGATCGTGGCGACGATCTTCGAAGAGGAGGCGGCCGGGCTCTGCTATGACACCGCCTATTTCATCGAGGCGCGGGGAGAGATCGTCGGCAAGTACCGAAAGACCCACCCCGCCGCGGTGCAGAGTCTGGAGAAGATCTATTTCCGCCATGGCTCCCATTTCCCGGTCTTCAAGCTTCAGGGGATGAAGGTGGGCGCGATCATCTGCTACGATACGCTCTTCCCTGAAACCGCCCGCTGCGTGGCGCTGAACGGCGCCGAGGTCGTCGTCGTTCCCTTCGCGGCGCCCGAATTGCCGGCCTGGAAGCCGATAATGATCACGCGCGCCTTCGAGAACGGCGTCTGGTTCGCCCCCACCAACAAGGTCGGCGCCGAAGGCGAGTGGACCTTTGGCGGCAGGTCCATGATCGTCGACCCGACGGGCGCGGTCGCGGCCGAGTTCGACGACAGGGAGGAAGGCGTCCGGTCGACGCTGATCACCCGCCGCGCCGTGGTCGAGGCGCGCCGGGTGAAACCGATGTTCAGGGACCGGCGCCCGGATCTCTACAGTTCGATCACGACGCAGACCGAAGACATCAAAGCGTATGTCTAGACGCCGGCAAGGAGGCCATTCATGACCGTTCAGAACCCGCGCCCCGCCCTTGGAAAAAGTCCAAGCGGAGAGCCGATCCAGGTGTTCCTGGCCAAGACCGGCGCCCCGCGCCGCCCGCGGGTGGTGCGCGGCGAGGGGATCTATTTCTGGGACGATCAGGGACAGCGCTATCTCGACACGTCCTCGGGGCCGGTGGCCAACAACCTCGGCAGCGGCAATCCGCGCGTGCTTGAAGCGATGCGCAAGCAGGCGGAAGCGGTCGCCTTCGCCTTTCCGGGACAATTCGAGAGCGAGGCGAACGAAAATCTCGCCAATCTGCTCACGAGCCTGGCCGGCCCCGGCCTCGATCGCGCCTTCTTCGTCTCCGGCGGCAGCGAGGCGACGGAGTCCGCGATCAAGTTCTGCCGCCAGTATTTCTTCGCCAAGGGAGAAACCGCGCGCTGCAAGATGATCAGCCGCGAGCCGGGGTATCATGGCGGCACGCTGGGCGCGCTGGCGGTCACCGGGGACGAGCGGCAGCACGAAATCTTCGGCCCGCTGCTGCGCGAGATGCCGAAGGTCCCGACGCCGTTCACCTACCGCCTGCCGCCGAACCACACGCGGGAATCCTATGCGCGCCACTGCGCCGAGGCCCTCGAGGCCCGGATCGTCGCGGAGGGCCCGGAGACGGTGATGGCGTTCATCATGGAGCCGGTCGGCGGCCTCGCCACCGGGGCGCTGGTGGCGGAGGACATCTATTTCAGCATGGTGCGCGAGATCTGCACCCGCCATGGCGTCCTGCTGATCTTCGACGAAGTGATGAGCGGCGCCGGACGCACGGGCAAGTTTCTCGCCGCCGATTACTGGCCCGACGCCCGGCCCGATCTCGTCATCCTCGCCAAGGGCATCGCCGCCGGGTACACGCCGATGGGCTGCCTGCTCGCGCCGGCCGAGATGGTGCGCGTTGTCGCCGATTCCGGCGGCTTCGTGAACGGCTTCACCTATTTCTCCAACCCGCTCTCCTGCGCCATCGGCCATGCGGTCCTGCAGGAGATGGTCGAGCATGACCTGATCGCGAAAGCCGACATTCGCGGGCGGCGGCTGAAGGATCGGCTTAACGCCATCGCCGACCGCAGCCGCATCATCGGCGACGTGCGCGGGCTTGGCCTGCTGCTGGCGATGGAGTTCGTCTCGGACAAGGCCGAGAAGACGCCTCTGCCGCTCGAGCTGAACGCGCCGCTGCGCTTCCAGACGATCGCGGCCGAGTTCGGCCTGGCGGTGTATTGCCGGCGCACCAGCGGCGGCGTCTATGGCGACTGGCTGATGATCTCGCCGCCGCTGATCATCACCGACGCCGAGGTCGACGAACTCTCCGAACGGCTGGAGAAGGCCCTGGCCGCGTTCGAGCGCGAACTCGCCTCCGAAGGCGTTCTGAAGGATTGACCGAGAGATGGGAGACGAGACGAACATGAGCACCGCGGTTCTGCCGATCACAGGGTACACGGATCGAATCTCCGCCCGTCCGGGCGAACGCCTGGCCGTCAAGGTGAGCGCGAAGGGCGAGGGCGCCTACGACGCCGACGTGATCCGCATCCGCCACGCCGACCCGAACCCGGAGGGGCCCGGGGTGAAGTTCGAACCGGTCGCGGGGCTCGGCGGGCGCTATCCGGCCCGGCGTCAGCCGGCGCGGCCCGGCTCCTACGCGCGGGTTCCGGCCAGCCCGCATTTCGCCGCCCCGCGCCTGCTCGCCAGTCTCTATGTCGAGCCATGGCTGCTGCGCGAGACGCCCTCGACGCTGATGGCCGTCGACGGCGGCTGGCGGCTCGAAGCCTCCGCGACGAAGCTCCGGCTCATCGCCGCCAGCGGCGCGGAGGTCGTGCTCGAGACGGAGCTCCGGCGGCGGCGCTGGTATCGGATCTGGTGCGGCGTCGACGCGGACGCGAAGCGCTTGCTGCTCGGCTGCGCCGCCGCTACGGGCGAGACGATCGGCGCAGCGACGGGAACCGGCGAGATCGCCCCGGCGCAGGGCGAGCTGACCCTGGCGGCGCATCTTTCCCCCGACGGCCCTTCGGGGTTCTTCAACGGCCGCCTCGAAAGCCCGGCGCTGCACGCCGTATGGCCGGAAGGCGACGCCGCCCCGCCGCCCCCCGCCGCCGACATGCAGGCCCTCGTCGCATGGTGGGATTTCAGCCGCGCGATGGAAAGTCAGACGATCCTCGACCGCGGCCCGCACGCTCTCGCCGGCCAGCTCGTGAACGCGCCGACGCGCGCGGTGCGGGGCGCGCGCTGGAGCGGCGACGAACTGGTCTGGAAACACGCGCCCGAAGAATTCGCCGCCATCCATTTTCACGAGGATGACCTCTACGATTGCGGCTGGGACACCGATTTCGACCTCGTCATCCCCGAGGATATGCGGAGCGGCGTATACGGTCTGCGCCTCCGCCATGACGGCGCGGAGGACATCGTTCCGTTCTACGTCCTGCCGCCGCGGAACCGGCCCTCCGCGCGGGTCTGCTTCCTGGCGCCGACCTTCACCTACCAGGCCTACGCCAACCACGCGCGCGGGAATTTCGCCGGGGAGCTGGAGGCGCGCGCGCGGGAATGGAGCGCCTCGCCCTACAACCCGGATGACTATCCGACCTATGGGCGCTCGACCTACAACTTTCACCCCGACGGCTCCGGCCACGCCTTTTCCTCGAGGCTCCGCCCGGTGCTCACCTTCCGTCCGAATTATCTCACCTTCCCCGATCCCCACGGCTCCGGCCTGCGGCACTTTTCGGCCGACACCCATCTGCTCGACTGGCTCGAGGAGAAGGGCGTCGCCTATGACGTGATCACCGACGAGGATCTCGACAATGAAGGCGTCGAGCTGATCCGCGACTACGCGACGGTGCTCACCGGGTCTCACCCCGAATATCACACCTCCGGCACATGGGATGCGCTCGAAGCCTACACCGGATCGGGCGGAAAGCTCATCTATCTCGGCGGGAACGGGTTCTACTGGCGGATCGCGCGGTCCCCGGGTCTCCCGGGCGCCATCGAGCTTCGGCGGGCGGAGGGCGGCATCCGCGCCTGGGCGGCCGATCCCGGCGAATACTATCACCAGCTCGACGGCGCCTGCGGCGGGCTCTGGCGCCGGAACGGCCGCCCGCCGCAGCGGTTGTGCGGCGTGGGGTTCTCTGCGCAAGGGCTGTTCGAAGGGTCCTATTACCGCCGGACCCAGGCGGCCGAACGGCCGGAGCTCGCCTGGGTCTTCGACGGGGTCACGGAAGAAAAGCTGGGCGATTACGGCTTGAGCGGCGGCGGCGCGGCCGGCTTCGAACTGGATCGCGCCGATCGCGAACTCGGGACCCCCGACAATGCGGTCGTCCTCGCACGGAGCGAAGGGCACAGCGATTCTTTCATCGTCGCCCCTGAGGAGCTTCTCTCGCATCTCGCCACCGTGTCGGGCGAGCAACCCTCCGACCTCGTCAGAGGGGAAATCGTCTATTTCGAGCGCCCGGGCGGCGGCGCGGTCTTTTCCGTCGGATCGATCACCTTTTGCGGCAGCCTGTCTCATGACGGGTATCGCAACGGAATCTCCCGCATGCTCGAAAACGTGATCCGGCGCTTCAGCGAAGGCTGACGCGCCGGGTCTCCACCTCAAGGGTGGAGGCGCATCCCCCCGCAGGGCCGATTCCGCAATGGGCGATCACATTGCGGCTTCGGCCTTGCGGGCGCGGCCTTGGCCAAGCCGGCGACCCACGCCATTCACCTCGAGGATATCTCCGGGCGCCTCATCCGGCGGCGCCGCGACCATGCCCTCATCCGAAAGGGTGCGCTCGCCGCCCCCGCCCATCGGCTTCCGGATCTGCGGCGCGGCCGGCGTCCGGGGCTATTGGCGGCCGCGCCATTCATTCTGCGGCACGGCGAGAAGCTGATCGCGCAACCAACGCCCGGCGCGGCCCAGGGCGCGTCTTTCGGTCCAGACGACATCGATCCCTTCGAGCTCGTCGCTCTGCTGGAAGGCGCAGGCCATGCGCAGCAGCGTTCGCTCCGCGAGATGGCGGCTGACCGAAGGCATGGGCAGCTCCGCCCAGCCAAGGCCCCGCAGGACGAGAGCGACGATCAGGTCCGGGCTCTCGGCCCGCCATATCTTTGGACTTTTGACCTTATCGGTCAGGTCGTCCGGCGTCCGGTAACGGCTGCGAAGGACGATCTGCCGATGCTGGCGAAGCTCTGCGTAGCCGGAATTCGAACAGCCCGCGAGCGGATGATCCGGGGAGCAGACCGGCACGATCTTCGCGTGTCCGACGCCCCGGAACTGAAAGCCGACCGGATAGCTTTCCTGTTCGATCATCAGGCCAAGGTCGGCGCGTCCAGCCTTCAGCAGGGCGCCGGTATCGGCGGGTCCCGTGGTGAATATTTCAAGCGACACCATCGGAAACGTCTCGCTGAACCTGTCCAGCGCGGCGTAGAGCGGCGCGACGTTGACGCCCTGTTCGACCACGAGGCCCAGGCGATCCTCCGTCCCTTCGGCCATCGAGCCGGCCTTGGCCATGAACTCGCGCGCGCCGAGCAGGACGCCCCTGGCGTGCGGCAGCAGCGCGCGGCCCTCGGGAGTGAGCGTGGGCGAGCGGGTCGTGCGGTCGAAAAGCTGGAGGCGGGTATCGATCTCAAGGTTGGCGATGGCTGTGGAGACGGCCGATTGCGCCTTGTTAAGGCGGCGGGCTGCGGCGGAGAAGGAGCCGAGCTCGGCGGCGAGGACGAAGGCCTGGAGGCTGTCGGAGGAGATCATCAACCTATCTGCATTTCAGATACTATCCAACTTTATATCCCGCAATCAGGTGATAGAAGCAACGCCGAACACCATGGAGAGCGTCATGACAGACCAGACAATTCTCAGATCCGGGCGTGACAGGCTCCGCTGCACGATCAGTTTCGAGATGATCCTGATGGCGATGCTCATCCCGGCGGGCGCCGCGTTCTTCGACAAGTCGCTTTCGGAGATCGGCCTGCTGGGGATGGCGCTGTCGCTCAAGGCGATGGTCCTGAACCTCGCCTACAACTGGGTTTTCGACCGAATCGACGCCCGCTCCGGCCGCATCTCCAGCGAAAGGTCGCATCTGGGACGCATCCTCCACGCCGTCGGGTTCGAGTTTTCCCTCATCTTCACGTCGCTGCCGATCTACATGCTCTGGCTGAAAATCTGCGCCCTCGAAGCCCTCGCCGCCGATCTCGTCGTGACGACCTTTGTGGTCGGCTACACCTATGTCTTCACGCTGGCGTACGACAAGGCGTTTCCCCTTGTCCGCCCGCAGGCCGCCGGGGCGTAGGCGAGCCCAGACCTCGGACTCAAGAGCCTGCGCACCGCATGCGCCCCTCTCGCGCATGCAGGCATGCGCGAGAGGGGCGCCAAAATGATCGCCGGCAACCCGCCATTCGGCGAAAGGACCGAAACCTTCGGCGCTCGACGCCTGACCGGCGCGCTGCTTGATCGGCGATCTCGCCACGTCAATATCCTCGAGATGAAGGGGGGCGGCGATCGGCCCGGCGGTTGGCGCTTCCGGCTCGACCATCAGATCGCGAACCGATCATGTGAGCGCCCTCGCGAGGCCCAGGCGCGGCGGGAATCGCATGGCGCCACGGAAGCTCTCGCTCTTTGTTGGTGGATAATGCGGGATTCACTTCGTCAAATGCTGGTCAAACGATGGCGCTTGAGCAAATCGATGAGCATCTGTTTCGCCGCGATCCGATGGCTGCGGTGGATCGAGGCGGCGGCCTCGCCGTCGCCGCGGGCGATCGCGTCGAGAACACCGCGGTGGTCGGCGTTCGATTTCACCGGCAGCGGGCGCATGTGAAGCGTGATCGCGCGGGCGCGGCGGACCTGGTCGGACATCATCGCCACGATGCTCTGAACACGGCTGTTTCCGCCCAGCAGAACCAGTTCCGCATGAAAGTCATCGTCCGCGACCGCCCAGGCTTCGAGATCGGGAACCGCCAGCGCGGCGTCCATGCGGTCGATGGCGCCGGACAGTTTCGCAAGCGCGCGCGCCGAGTAGGCCTTGAGCGCCGCATCGCGCGCCGCCATGCTTTCGAGTTCGGTCAGGACATCGTAGATCTCGGCCATATCGTGGAGCGAGACGGGCAGGATGCGAACCCCTTTGCGCGGGCGCACGTCGAGCAAGCCCTGCGCATCGAGGATCAGCAGGGCCTCGCGCACCGGCGTGCGCGACATGTTGAGCCGCAGAGCCAGCTCGCTTTCCAGATGATCGGAGCCGGCGGCGAGGCTGCCGTCGAAGATCAGCGCGCGCAACCGCTCCAAAGCGGTGGCGGCGTTCGATTTCGGCTTCTGGTCCATCTCGGCCATCAGAGTTTCAACTTTCGTCCTTCGGAGGCGGCGCGATAGGTCGCCTGCTCGATCTCGATCACGCGCAGATAGGCGCGCGCCTCGTTCTCGAACGCGCCGCCGTCCAGCAGGCCGGCGACGACGTGACTTTGCAGAGCGCGCACACAATCACCGCCAAAACCGTCATGGGCGGCGGAGGGCAGCAGGGTCGTCGCTTGTCTCTCGCCAAAGGACCGCAGCGTCACAACCCCATCCCCCGTCAGCGTCAACGACCCGCCCGTTCCCTCGAACAAACCTTCCCCCATTGTGCGGCGCAGGTTGTCCGCGGCGTGGTCAAGGCTGCGATCGGCGTCGAAGAGGGCGCGCACCCCGTTCGGATGATCATAGACCACGAGTCCCGCATCCTCGCCCGCGAGCGCCGGATTGACGCGGCGCAGATCGGCGTAGACATGCGTGGGATCGCCGAACAGATACCGGAACGTATCGATCCAGTGCACGCCCGTCTCGTGGATCAGGAACCGCCGCATCCGCTGGAAGTAGGGTTGCCGGTCGAGATAGGCGTTCGGCCCCTGACCGTCTCCCGGGCGCAAGCGGAACGTGGCGCGCAGCGGCGCGCCGATCCGGCCTTCGTCGATCGCGGCGCGGATCGCGCGGTACCATGGCTGAAAACGGAAATTCTCGTGGACGATCAGCGGAATGCCGGCGGCATCCGCGAGGGCCGCCATTTCCCGCGCCTCCGTCAGAGACACGCAGAACGGTTTCTGACAGATGATGGCGCGCGGGCGGGCGGCGAGAGCGGTGCGGATCGAAGCGGCGTGCGCTTCGGGCGGCAGGATGATGTCCACGATATCCGGATCGAGATCGAGCATGGCCTCCAGACGATCGAATGCGGGCGCTCCGGTTGCGCGCGCCTTGTCCATGTCGCAATCCGCGACACCGATCAGGTCGGCCCGGCCGATGCGGCGCCAGCCGTCGATATGAAAGCGGCTGAAATAACCAGCGCCAAGACAGACGACGCGCAGACTCATGGCGTCCTCATGGCTTCAGCGCGTTCTGGATGGCCGCGACAGCTTCAATCGTCGTCGCGGCGCCGCCGATGTCGGCTGTGAGCGCGGCGCCGTCATCGATGACCCTATCCACGGCCTCGCGCAGGCGCGCCGCATCCCTGACAGCCGCGGGAATGTCGTGGCGCAGGCCGAGCCAGTCGAGCATCATCGCCGCCGACAGGATCATCGCCATGGGGTTCGCCCTGCTCTGACCCGCGATGTCGGGGGCGGATCCGTGGCAGGGTTGGAAAACCGCATTATCCGCGCCGATGTCGGCCGAGGGGGCGAGGCCGAGGCCCCCCATCAGGCCCGCGCCGAGATCCGACAGGATGTCGCCGAACATGTTCTCGGTCACCAATACGTCGAAGTCCCACGGCTTCTGCACCATCCAGAGCGCGGTGGCGTCGACATAGGCGTGATCGGCGCGCAGGTCAGGCCACGCTTTCGCTTCCGCGTCGAAGATGCTGCGAAAGAAAGCGAAGGCGCGGAACACGTTGGCCTTGTCCACACAGGTCACGCGGCCCGGGCCGAGCCCGACGGCCTTTCTATCGCGCGCGACCCCGAAGGCGAAGCGGAAGAGCTGCTCCGACACCGCGCGGGTGATGCGCAGCGTTTCACGCGCTTCGTCCGCCATCACCTCGCCACATCCCTGACTGTAGAACAGCCCTTCGGTGCTTTCCCGGATCAGCACAAAATCGACGGCGCGGTCCTGCGGCAATTTCAGCGGCGCGAGCGGCCCGGGCCGGATCCGCACGGGGCGGACGCCGGCAAACAGGTTCAGACGCTTCCGCAATTCGATCTGCGGCGAAATCTCGGTGCCGTCCGGGTAGCGCACGTCCGGGAGCCCCATCGCCGACAGCAGAATCGCATCGGCGGCCCGCGCCGCTTCGAGCGAAGCCTGTGGCAGGCTTTCCCCCGTCCGGGCGTAATGGGCGGCGCCGGCGGGAACGGGATTGAAGCGCAGCTCATAGGCGGCCGATTCCGCGGCGAGACGAGCAAGGATTTCGAGTGTCGGCGCCATGATCTCCGGGCCGATGCCATCCCCCTCGAAAACAGCGATATCAAAGTTTTTCACGTGCGCCCGCCTGCTCTTCAACTATGCTTCTTGACATGCATGATTGACGATCCAAAGATGTTAACGTATACGTTAACAGATACGACAACGAATGCAACAAAGATTCCAAGGGAGGAGAGGACCAATGAGAAGGGGCTTCACACAGCTGGCCGCGGTCGCGGCTATAATCGGCGGCTCCGTCGGGGCCGCATACGCGCAGGACTACCCGTTCCGCGACATCACCGATGTCGTGGTCTGGGGCGCCGGCGGCGGCACCGACAGCATCAACCGCATGATCATGGCCGAGATGGAAAAGCACCTGCCGGTCAGCATCGACGTCATCAACAAGACCGGAGGCGTCGCCGGATCGAACGGCATGGTCTATGTCATGAATCAGCCCGACGACGGTTACACTCTCGCCGGGATATCCGAATCGAACGTGACCGCCGCGGTCCAGGGCGGCTGGGACCAGAAATTCGATTTCTGGCATCCCTTCATCATCGGCGGCTCGCCCGACATCATTTCGGTGCCCGCAGACAGCCCCTATGGCTCGCTCAAGGAGCTGGTTGACGCCGCGAAAGCCGCGCCGGGCTCCATCCCCGCCGCCGCGTCGGGCGCAGGCTCCATCCACCACCTGAACCTGCTTGCGCTTGAAAAAGGTTCGGGCGCCGAGTTCAAGTTCATTCCCTACAAGGGCTCCGCGCCTGGGCAGGAGGCCGCGATGGCGGGCGAGGTCGCGCTGGTCATCACCTCTCTGGCCGAGCAGGCTCCGCTGATCGAAGGCGGCAAGCTGAAGCCGCTGGCGATGCTGACCCCCGAGAACGCCACGCTGGGCGACATCACGATCGAGTCGGCTTTCGGCATGTATGACGGGCTGGACGCGTATCTGCCGCTCAAGCAGTCGATCGGTTTCGCTGTCGCCAATAGCGCCAGCGACGATGTGAAATCGGTGCTGACCAAAGCCTTCAACGCTGCGATGGGATCGGACGCGGTGGCGGAATGGGCCAGGAGCAACCATTACGACATCAGCGGCAAATCGGGCGATGACGCGCATGAGATCTTTGCAAATCTCGAATCGACCTTCGCCTACGCGCTGAAGGATCTGGGCGCGACCACGGTCGACCCGGCCACCCTCGGCATCGAGAAGCCCTGACGCCACGACCTGCCCGGGGCGCCCGCACGGCGCTCCGGGCCTTCCGGATCAGGAGCGTTTCATGAACGCCGACGAAAAGGCCAAACTGCGCGCGCGCGATGTCTGGGGAGCGGTGGCGCTGATCGCCGCCTCATTGTTCTTCCTCTGGCGCACAAGTTACATCCCGCTCTTCGGAGGAAATCGCGCCGGCGTCAGCGACGCCGCCTGGTACAACTCCGCCGCCATCGTGCCGCTCGGCATCTGGAGCGCGATGCTTGTGCTTGGCGTCGGCCTGCTGATCGCGTCGCTGAAGGAAGCCGGGAGGGCCGCCCTCACCGCCGCCGGCCTCGGCTGGAACATCGCCGAAATTCGCCGCGTCGGCGCCATCGCCGTCATCCTTCTGTTCTACATCTTTGGCCTGGCGCCGCGCGTTGATTTCATCATCGCCAGCGGGCTGCTGATCACCGCGCTGATCTATGGCTATCATGACGGGATCGCCGGCCGCATGATGCTGTCCGCGGCCGCCGTCGCGCTGGCGGGCGGGTACGCGCTGATCGCGCATTTCCCGCAGAGCCAGTGGAACAAGCCGCATGACGACGATTGGGCGGCGCTGGCCATCTGGGTTCTGCTGACGCTCTGGATGCTGCGCCACGGCGAGGGCCGCGTGATCCGCGCCGTGCCATATGTCGCGGCGCTGCTGCCCTTCGCGTTGGTCTGCGCCATGGCTTTCGGCTTTCGCCAGAACGTGCCGAACCGCGGCGGGTTGCTGTTCAGCCAGATCGAGTATCAGTACTACGTCACCGTCAAACCGCTCTGGGCCAGATGATGGATTTCCTTTTCCACCAGATTCTCGGCTTTGGCGCGACGTTCTACGAACTCGTCACCGACCCGATCACCTATCTCTACATGATCAGCGCGATGTTCCTGGGCATCACCTTCGGCGCGTTGCCGGGGCTGACGGCGACGCTGGCCGTGACCATTCTCACCGGGTTCTTCGGCAACAAGATCCCGCTCGATTATTCACTGATCGCGCTGCTGGGCGCCTATGTGGGCGCGATCTACGGCGGCTCCTACCCGTCGATCCTGCTGAACATTCCGGGCACCGCCGCCTCGGCCGCCACGGCGATGGACGGCTACCCCCTGGCCCGGGCGGGGCGCGGCGGCGAGGCGCTGGGCCTGACCACCACGTCCAGCTTCATCGGCACGTTGATCGGCACGATGGCGCTGCTGGCCTTTGTCTGGGTGCTGCTGCTGATCAGCCAGAGCATCGCCAGCCCTGAAAAGGCGCTGCTCGCGCTCTTCGGCATCCTGCTGTCGGGCACGCTGATGAGCGAGGATATGGTCGTGAAAGGCTGGATCGCCGGGCTGCTCGGCCTCGCGATGGCGATGGTCGGCCTCGACCCGCTGCTGAGCGAGCCGCGCTACACCTTCGGCTGGTCTTATCTGTTTTCGGGTTTTCAGATCGTGCCCGTCCTGATGGGGGCCTTCGCCGTCCCGCAGATCATCGACGGGCTGCGCCATGTCGAGATGGGCAAACTGGTCATGCTCACGGGCCGTATCGCGCCAAACATGACCGCCATACGCCGCCATCTCCCCACCATCGTGCGCTCCGGCGTAATCGGCACAGGCGTCGGGGCGTTGCCCGGCGTCGGCGAGGACGTCGCGGGCTGGGTCAGCTATGGCGTCGGAAAATCGGTCAGCCCGGACGGGAAGAACTTTGGCAAGGGCTCCATCGAAGGGCTGCTGTCCTGCGAGACCGCAAACAACGCCTGCATCGGCGGCGCGCTTATTCCGCTTCTGGTGTTGGGCATCCCGGGCTCGCCGCCGGCCGCGGCGCTGATGGGCGCCTTCATGGTCAACAACATCATACCCGGGCCGACCATCGACCCGGCGATCGTCATGCGGGTTTGCGCGATCATGGTGCTGGCGTCGTTCACCATGTTCGTCATGGGGCTTTTCACCGCGAAGGTGTTCATTCAGATCCTGCGCCTCCCACAGACCGTCTTCCTGCCTGTGGTCATGGTGCTGACCACGATCGGCAGCTTCAGCGTCGGCGGCGGGATCAACGACCTGTATCTGATGCTGGGGGTCGGCGCGCTCGCCTATTTCATGGCCTTGCTGAAATACCCCATTGCGCCGCTTGTCATCGGAGTGATTCTCGGCGGGTTGTTTGACGAGACGTTTCGCCGGTCCCTCTTGTTGTCGGACGGCGACTTGTCGATCTTTGTCTCGCGTCCGGCGGCGGCCATCCTGCTGGCGTTGAACGTCGCGCTGATCGCCAGCCAGTTGCCGCCCGTGCGGCGCGCGTTCGCCGCACTGAGGAGCCGCTGATGCATGCCGTGGTCCCGCCTTTGCCCCTGCATCCGGGACCGGTGAAGGATGTCTTCACTCCCATGGTCCGGAGCGCCCCGGTCTCGCCGGCTCAGGAGGCGGGGCGCCGTCGCTCCGCCGCGCACACCGCCCCTGCCCGGCCGGATGAGGTGTTCCCCTGCGATTTTCGCATCGGCGCCGCCGCTTTCGACGCGCGCCGCGCGGCCCTGCATGTCGCGGTTGCAGAGGCGGCGACAGCGGACATCGCCGCGGACACGGCCGTCATGCGCGATACCGAGGCGCGGCCATGAGCGAATGGGAGGTCCACGCAGTCAAATACGCCGATCGCAACGCACGCGTGCGCGGCGACAGTTTTATCTTCGACGACCGCCACGATGTCGCGCATCCGATGGACTATTTCATCTGGGCGCTGCGCCAGGGCGACCGGGTGATCCTGGTCGATACCGGCTATGACGCGGATGAGGCCGCCGCGCGCCGACGGCCGATACGGCTGGACCCTCGCGCGGCGCTGGCGCCTCTCGGCGTCACGCCCGACGCGATCCGCGACGTGATCGTCACGCATCTGCACTATGACCACGCAGGTGGGTTGCATCTGTTTCCGAACGCGACCCTGCATCTCCAGACGGCTGAGATGGTCTACGCCACGGGACCGTGCATGAGCCACGAAACCCTGCGCTCGCCTTTCAGCGCCGGACATGTCTGCGAGGCTGTGCGGCGGCTCTATGCCGGTCAGGTCCAATTCCATGATGGCGACGCCCAGGTGGCGGATGGCGTCACCATCCATCGTATCGGCGGTCACAGTCGGGGGCTTCAAGCCGTTCGAGTGCGAACCGCCGCCGGCTGGCTCGTTCTCGCGTCGGACGCCGCGCATTTTTACGAGAATTTTCAGGCGAAGAAGCCCTTCCCCATCGTCGTGGACCTTCAGGACATGCTCGACGGCTTCGCCACGCTCGAACGGCTGGCGAGCGCGCCCGGGCTGATCATCCCCGGCCACGACCCGCTCGTGATGACGATGTTCCCTGGGGGACCTGCGGAGCATATCGTCCGGCTCGACCACGGGCCATTGTCGGATGACGCCCGCTAAGCATCCCTGTCGTCGAAGACGGCTCCACGGGCCTCCCGGACAGGGTGCTTGCTCTGTTCCGGCTCTTCCGCCGCGAGCAGTTCTTCCGTCCGCCAGCTCGCGTGAGCGTGGATGCGCCGGCTACCAGTTCACTCGACTGTCGTAGAGCAAGCTCCAGTAATCCGGGTCTTTTTCCGCTCTCCGTGTGTGCCATGGAATTGAGGAGAACGCCTCTTTCAAGCGTTCGGCCCCCCGCGCGCGCCGTTCGAGCTCTTCAACCTCCATGCCACCCGACTCATAAAGCTTCATGAGACCGGGGTGGGCGCGAAGCGTCTCGGATGGCGGCGGCTTCGGGAGCAGGGATTCGACTCTTGTATCGAACATGACCGGCGGAGGCTGCTTGTTCGCCTCGCACCATTCTCGCGCGGCTGCGACCGTCGCGAATGACAGGCGACGATACTCACCTCGGCTGAAATATCGGAGTTCGAAATACCTCTCGGGCGGCATGATGTCGTCGCCTTCGAACAATTTCTTGCGCAGTTCGGTGTGGTCGCACGGGCGATAGGCATCGTCGCGCATTTCATCTCCCGAGGCTGTTCCTCGCGCCGCATCGTCGGTTGCCCCCACCCATCCTGGCCAGCGATTCCTGCGCCCTGTCCATATGACTGTCGCAACAGAGCGCATCAAAAAGCCGAAAGCGGCTTCCGGTTTGTCGCGAAAGTCCAAGGCGATGCGTCCCGGCCAGCGGCCCATGAGAACGAGAGTGGAACATTGGCCGCTCGCAGGCAAGCGGCGACGCTGAAATGCCCCCCAAATGTCCCTCCAACAGGCACGGATGCCGCGACCAATTCCACGAATCCAACACGAGTCATTGAAAAGATTGGTGAGCGGGGTGGGGATCGAACCCACGACCAGCTGATTAAAAGTCGCCGCGCCTCTCGGCTTGCACTACTTCCGCTGTTGCCTGCCACGTTCCATAGTGTGCCGAGTGGCGAGTAATTTACACGGTAAATCAACAACTCTTTGATTGTCCCCTGATCAATAAGGGTCCATATAGGCCCATGAAGGGCCGGGATGTTCCGGCTGAAATTGTCCCCCAGATGTCCCCCAAAGGCGGCGCCATGAAAATTGACCTTACAGACGCCTTCCTCAAAAATGTCGAAGCCTCGGATGACGGGCGGCTCGAAATCGCCGATGCGAAACGACCTGGCCTTGTGCTTCGCGTCTATCCCGGCGGACGGAAGATCTGGATGTTCGAGAAGCGGGTGAAGGGCGGGGCGAAGCGCAAGCACACGCTCGGCGAGTATCCGAAACCGGTTTCCCTCGCGGACGCACGCCGCACGGCGCAGGAGATTGCAGCGGAGGCTGCTCGGGGCTTCGACCGGATAGTAGAGGCCGAGAAGTCGGAGCGGGCGGCGGAGGCGGCGGAGAAAGCCAGCGTCGCAGCGGAGGCGGCAAAGGTATCCGTCGCCAGCGTCATCGAACGCTATGACGCGCTCCACCTGTCTCCCAACCTTCGCACGGCTGCGGATCGCCGTCGCCAGCTGGAACAAGCGCTCGCCCCCTTCCTCGAAAGCGCGCTCTGCGACCTCACCCGGAAAGAGCTTCAAGGCCGGATCGACGAGAAGGCGAAGGAAGGCCGCATCGTTATGGCAAATCGTATCAAGTCGGCGCTCTCGGCCTTCACGAAATGGGCGTGGCGGCGCGGTTACACTGAAACCGATATCGGCGCTGGGCTTTCCAAGGCGGCGAACGAGAAGCCGCGCGACGTGGTTTTAAGCGTTTCACAGGTGCGGGAGATTTGGAAGGCGACGCAAACACTCGGCGACATTTGGGGGCCGCTCTTTCGGCTTCTCATCATCACGGCGCAGCGCCGGGGCGATATCGGCGGGCTACGGTGGAGCGAGGTGGAGGAAACCCGCCTCGTCATTGGTGGCGACCGGACCAAGAACAGCAAGCCGCATGTCGTCCACCTGTCGGTCCCGGCCAAAGCTGAGTTGGACGCCCTTCCGCGAGATGGGGCGCTTGTCTTCACTACGACCGGCTCAACGCCTGTCAGCGGATTTAGCAAGGCCAAGGCGCGGCTGGACGCCCTTCTCAAACCTGATTTCCCAGCTTGGCGGCTTCACGACCTGCGGACGGCGTTCGCGACGCAGATGGCGGAAACGGGAGAGAGCGAAGCAGTGGTAGACCGTATCTTGAACCACGTCGCCAGCGTATCGGCGGCTTCGGCGGTGGCGCGTGTTTACAACCGAGCGGAACAGCTTCCGCAGCGGGCGCGCGCGCTGGATCGGTGGGCGGCTTTGATTATTTCAACACTTGGCGCCGCTGTTCACATGCGAAAACTTTAGCGCAGCACAGATATGGCAGATCATAATGCACCATTTTGCATCCGCGACATTCCATATAGCTCGGGCTAATTCGGCAGTTTCATACATTGGCACTTGAATTTCTGGTGCCGACCGCTTCACGATCCGACGAAATGAGGGAAGTAAGTTGGGATGAATTCGATATGGTCGGGAATACTTGTGTACAGCTCGCCACGCGCATGGAGATGCGGCGGCCACGTCGAGTGCGGCTTTTCCGGCGCGCTCTCACCTTTTTGAACGCCGCGAAAAAGCCGGACGACGAGTCAGGGTTGGCTTTTCTCGGCACGAAGCCGGGCCGGCCGCTTTCGGATATGACACTTTCCAAGCTGGTGAAGGAACTTGGCTACAACGCCGATGTCCACGGGTTCCGCACGCCATTCCGCACGTGGGCGCATGAGCGCACGAACTTCCCGCGCGAGGTGGCGGAGGCTGCTCTGGCGCATTTGTCCGGTGACGCCGTGGAAAGGGCCTACTCCCGCTCTGATGTGTTCCAGAGGCGACACAAGGTGATGGGTGCGTGGGTGGCCTGTCTGGGCGAGAAGCGCAATAGCGTCGTGAGAATTGGATAATGTCCCATCCCGATGGCTACAGATATGCGAAAGATATCAGGCTCTCGTTCCAACTAAGGTCACTAGATGATGCTACGTCATCCGATTTAATTAAACGTATGAAAATACGAAAATTAATAGATATAAGGAAAAAAGAAACGAATGGAGGAATTTACTGTATTCCCACTACTGAAGAGGCAGAATGTATAATATCTGATGATCAAATATATGAGCAACTCTATCAGCACTTTGATTCTTCATTCCAAATTTACCTCAGACATGTTAGCCTATTTTTAATAGAGCCGTCTGGCTCTACGATACCTGCATCCAAGTTGTTAATTGAATACGACACACATAGCCGTCAGGAAAGATATGTAAATATCAACTGGTCATTCCTTGACGATCGAAATCTTTCAGTAAATGTTGGACCGAGGCTCAATCTGGTCGAGTCTGCCAGAAAGATTATTTCTGCGAGAAGGCTACTTGGGCTTTCATCTTTAGCAAGTAAACATTTAGAAAATATTGTTAATCGAGAGGCATTTTACAAATCTCTTGAAAAGTATGATGGCTACTTTTTAGCAGTGAAGACAGATTCTCTCCCCGACAGAAAGACAATCAGAAAATGTCTCGGGCTCTGGGATGATGAGATCCCGACAGGCAACCCCAAACCACCCTTGGTTGCCTCGAAAGAACTAGGCGCTGGCCTGCGAAACGCCTACGACTGCTATGTTCGGGCGTATCCTCAAGGGAAGGACGCGGCAGGCGCGACTTGGCACGAAGTGGTCGCAGTCGTTGGTTATTCACGACGACATATTAAGCGCGCCTTGGCCACTTTCGGTGGGCAAGAGAGTGGGCGAGATATGGGCGACCAAAGCTAAAGGTCGTCGCCCATCGACCGCCCACCTGCCCAGATTTACCAAGCTCAAAATGCCGTCCACCTTTCCCGCATGTTCTACAACATGCAGAGGAAAGCCGACATGGCAGAGAAACACTATCGCCGCCGCACCGTTGAGGAAATCACCGGCCTGAGCCGCAGCACCATTTACGACATGATGAGCCGAGGCTTGTTCCCGCGCCCTGTGAAGCTGACCGGCAAGGCCGTCGCGTGGCCGGAAAGCGCCATCGCCGATTGGCTGGCGAGCCGTGAGAAATCCGCCACTTAAAGAGAAGCCCCGCCGCAAAGGACGGGGCCGCAAGGCTATTCGCAATTTCCACAAGCATGATAGCCCCCGCCCGTCCTCTGGCGCAACAGACAGAGGCATGAAAATGCAGAAATCCGAACGCTGGTATTCCAGCCCGACGCAAATCTACTGGGCCTGCAAGGCTTTGATCGAGGGGCGCACCCTCACACACAAAACCGAAATCCGCGAGGCGAAGGGCTGGCGGCTCGCGGCCATCACGGAGAAGCTGCGGAAGCGGTATGGCTGGCCCATCGTGACCGAGTATTGCGGCCCTGAAAACGTGGCCCATTATCGGCTGGAGCCCGGAGCCGACATTTCCCGGCTGCGATTTCCCCCCAGCGCGGCGCCGCTTGCGAAAGGCGGTGCGCGATGACGGAGGCGCAACGCATCACCGGCGCGCTCAAGGGCAAATGGTATGGACGCTACGGCGTCGCGTGCTGCCCGGCGCATGGCGACCGCAACCCCAGCCTGACGCTTGCTGACGGCTTGAACGGGCGGCTCCTGGCGCACTGCAAGGCCGGGTGCACCTTCACGAGCATTCTGGACGCACTGCGGAGCCTTGGCGTCATCGAGGGCGCGGGCAAGCCACCTAAAGCCGATCCGCGAGAGATGGCCGCGCAGGAGGAGCAACAGCGTCGCGAGGCAGAAAAGCGCGAGCGGCAGGCGGTGGCGTGCTGGAATGAGGCCATGCCCATTCGCGGCACGATAGCCGAAATCTATCTCCGCCAGCGCGGAATATCCTGCGACCTGCCCGACGCTCTGCGCTTCCACCCCGAATGCTGGCATGGGGCGACCGCAAGGCGCATCCCGGCGATGGTGGCGCTGGTGGAGGGCGGAGCGCGCTTCGCGGTGCATCGGACATACATTCGCTCCGATGGGACCGGGAAGGCTGACGCTGCGCCCTGCAAGGCCATGTTGGGAGCATGCGCCGGGGGCGCTGTGCGGCTCACGGAGGCGCAGCATCCGCTTGTCGTCGCGGAGGGCGTGGAAACCGCCATGAGCCTCGCCAGCGGCCTTCTGTGCGGCCCGGCGACGGTATGGGCCGCCCTGAGCACTTCGGGCATGTCCGGGCTTCGCCTTCCCGGCGGCCGACCCGGCAAGCTGACCGTCGCGACGGATGGTGATGCGCCCGGCAGAACCGCCGGTAGCACGCTCGCTCAACGCGCCAGCGCGCTGGGCTGGACCGTCAGCATCCTGCCTGCGCCTGATGGGCGCGACTGGAACGATATTCTGCGATTGAAGGGGGCCGCCGTATGAATGCGATGCCCAAACCGGTTCCGTTCAAGGCCGATGGACCGCAGCCGCTCCTGCGGGAAATCCCGCCCGGCGCGCCGTATCCCGTTGAATCGCTGGGGCCGCTCAGAGGCGCGGTGGAGGCGGTGCAGGGACAGACCCTCGCTCCTGTCGCCATTCCCGCCGCGTCGGCCCTGGCGGCCGCCTCGCTGGCGGTGCAGGGGCATGTTGACGTGACCACGCTGGCCGGAATCAGCCCGGTTTCGCTCTACGCCCTGACCATCGCAAAATCAGGCGAGCGCAAATCCTCCTGCGACGCCCCGCTGATGGCCGCTGTTCGCACCTTCGAGAAGGAGCAGGCCAACGCCCAGCGCGATGCCATGGCGTCATGGGAGAACTCTCATGCGCTCTGGAAAGGCGAGCGGGACCGCATCCTGGCCGAGGCGAGAAAGAGCAAGGGAGAGAAGCGCACGGCCGCCGAGGCGGATTTGCGGGCGATGAGCCGCGAACCCGCCGCTCCGCCTTCCACTGACCGCACGGTGACGGAGCCGACTTATGAAGGGTTGACCCGGAAATTCGCGGAGGGAATGCCGACGCTTGGCATCTTCTCCGATGAGGGCGGCCAGTTTCTCGGCGGCTTCGCCATGTCGCGCGACAATCGGCAAAAGACGCTGGCGGCTCTGAACGACCTTTGGCAAGGCAACGCCATCCGCCGCACACGGCAGGGCGAAGGCTCATTCACGCTTCATGGGCGCAGGCTTGCCGTTCACCTCATGGTGCAACCCGGCGTCGCCCGCGCGTTCATGGCTGACCCGATGGCCGGAGATACCGGCTTCCTGCCGCGATTCCTGCTCTGCGAGCCGCCCAGCGCCATGGGAACGCGATTGCAATCCAAGGTGCGGCGGGACGGATACGCGCTCTCTTCCTTCTCGGACCGGATGCGAGAGGTGCTGGAAACGCCGCTGCCGATGGACCTCGATACCCGCGAACTGCAGCCGCGCGCCCTGCCGCTGTCGATGGACGCCCGTGCCCTTCTGGCGACCTATGCGGACCATGTGGAGGCGGAGCAAGCCCCAGGCGGCGTTTACGCCCATGTCACCGGCTACGCATCCAAGGCCGCCGAGCAGGCCGCTCGCATCGCCGGTGTTCTGACCGCATGGGCTGACCTGGGCGCGCGCGATGTGACGGCGGAAACTATGGCCGAGGCCATCGAGCTGGCAGGCTTCTACCTGTCCGAAGCGGCCCGGCTCTCGGACACTGCAACGGTATCGGCCGAAACCGAGAAGGCCGAGACCCTGCGCCGATGGCTTCTCACGCGCTGGCCGCATTCGGAAATCACTCCGTCGGAAATCGTAAGACATGCGCCCGCCCGCGCCTTGCGGGAAAGCAGGGCGGCTCGACCGGCTATCGCGATGCTGGCGCAACACGGCTGGCTCGCGCCCCTTCCCGATGGAACCGAGGTGCGCGGCGCGGTGCGAAAGGAAGCCTATCGGATCGTGAGGGGTGGGGATGATGACATTTGACGCCGACGTCTTCCTCGTAAGGCCCAATGCGAAAGGGGTAGGGCGTGCTATTCATGCTATCCGTGCGATTCCGGCCGGCTCGAATAGCCATAATAGCACGAATAGCGCGCATCCGGCTCCGCAGTCCAAACCCGCGAACGTCGCTGACCCGGCCGCGTGGAGATGGCGCGCGCTGCGCAAACGCCATGTTTCGCGCAGGCGTGACGCGCCGATTTATGGCGCTGGAACTAGCTGCTTGCCGTCCTTTGTCCGCTTGGAGAAAGTTCGTGTAGCGCTACAGTTTCCCAGGAGAAACGCTGTCGTAAAGCCCGGAGAGGTTAATCATAATTTTCCATAGGATCGCAATATCTTAACGGATTTAATAACGGGATCTAATCCATGACTGGGGCAGAACTTGCTGCGCTTCGGAAGGCCGCGAGATTATCGCAATCGGCGCTCGCCCAACGCGCGGGGATAGGCCGTCACTCCGTCAGCTATTGGGAATGCAAAGCGCAGATTGACCCCCGAGCGTGGGCAGTTGAGCGGATGGGTGAAGTGTTGACGCTGCCGGATATTCGTCCGGTCAAACATGCGCGCGCGACATGGGCTGAAACGATAGCGGCGGAAGAAGCGCGGGCTTTCGCGGCGATAGAGGCGCGATTCCGGGCGCGACTGGCAGACGAGAGAGCATTGCGCCGCGTGCGCTGTGGGGCGCGAACGCGAAAGGGAACGCCCTGCAGTGCCAAGTCGATACCGGGGAAAAGGCGCTGCAAGTTTCATGGCGGGCTTTCAACGGGCGCGAGAACCTCCGAGGGGCGCCAGCGTATCGCAGAGGCGCAGAGGCGGCGTTGGGCGCGAAGGCGCGCCGAACGAACATATGAGGACTAGTCGGAGCGAAGCGGCTTGCCGTATTTAGGGACCATAACACGCACTATTACGCGCGCGCGTGATGGGGTGATATCAGCACTGCGATAGACACCACTCTCTCAGATGCACCGCAAAGGCAATGTTATACTTCGTACACCTGACGCCACATCTAGCAGGCTGCTGAAAAAGTCCGAGACCGCTCATGGTGACGCCGATCGAGGCCGATTTTCGCATCCTCTCGTCGAGATGATGAAAATGTATCGCGACGGGCAACAAGCAGCTCGGCGAAAACGGCGCTCCAGAGCCCTTTGTCAGCAGCCTGCTAGGCTCACCCGCCCCGGCGTGACGCTCGCGCCTTAGCCGCGTTTCGGCTTGTCGTCGTCCTTCTTGTCTTCGGGCTTCCGCTTCAGCGTGCCGAACGCCTTGTCCAAGGCATCGTCACACTCGTCTGCGCCGAACTTGCGAGCGATCTGCTTGAAGCGTTCGAGTTGGCCGCTTTCCAAAGCTCAACCTTTGACTCCTTCACGCCATTTTGCACTATCGCGAAATGACGGATGTGACGACTGAAGAAATATCAGAATTTTTGTCGGCAGACAAATTCCTGGACGGGCTTCTTCCCGAATGGGGCGATGGGTATTCGGGCGTCTTGCAGGCGCGGTGGGGCCTCTTGAATGGGGTTGGGATTGGAATCTCGTCGCATATTTGCATCAGCCTAAAACCGTCACTTGATCGACCTTCAATCACGCTCATCTATCGTCAGCATCCAGTCTACCGGCTTGATATAGTCCCGATGGATGAGGAGAAGCCAAACCCGCCATGGGCGTCTAAACACGGCCTTCCAAATTATGTAGCGGGGCCACACACTCACCCATGGGATGCAAACATGGAATACGTTAATCTCAATTGGGATAAATCACTTCCCTGCCGGAAGCCTTTGCCGCACAATATTAACGAACTGGAACATGCTCTAGCCCAAGCGGTGAGTGATCTGAATATCACGATCACAAGCGAGCAGAGGGTTGTGAATTTGCCCAAACAGGGTAGATTCTTTTCCTAAGGGAGGCTGACCGTGGACTGTTCTACATTGAAGAATTTAGTCCAACGCTTGGACCGCTGCGTGACCTCTGAGTATGGGGCCACGATGAAGACCCATTGCCTGTATCCATCGTTTTCACCGGTAACAGTCCACGTCTCTCGCTGGAATGCTCATAACAGTTTTCGTATCACAGACGGCGGGGGAGCCGCAGAGGAAATCCTTCGTCAGGGCTTCAGCCACGATGTGCTGGCACCATCGTTCAAAGCCGCGACCAGCAAATTCATGCTTGAAGAGAGCGGCGGCGCGCTTTGGGTCGAAGTGGAAAGCCGAGAGTGGATAGAGAATGGAATTTTGGCAGTCGCAAATGCGTCGGCTTTAGCTGCATCTACTGCTTTCGCCTATAGTGCCACCAAACAAGCAGAAAACTTCATCCCTGAGATTATGGAGGCGATATTGCGAGTGGTGCCTCCCCAACGGATTGCGACAGAATTTTCTATGCGTGGCGCTAGCGGAAAGCATCGCAAGTTTGACCTTGCCGTGCTTGGTGCTCGTCCACTTTTGATTAAGTCTGTCACGCCTTATGCGGCATCAGTGAACGCCAATTTCGTGAGTTTTTCTGACGTCTCCAAAGACTCTCAAGGCGACCGACCTGACGTGAGAGGCTTTTGCGTGTTCAAGAAAGAAATCCCGCGGGAAGACCGTGCACTTTTGAGCGAAGTAGCAATGCTTGTACCTCTTGGCTCTGTTGAAGCGGGAGCGCGACAAGAAATCAATCTCCGCTCTTAAGTCCTGTGTTACATCAGGCGCTTGCCGGCCTCGCCCACAAGCGCGTTATCCGCGCGGGGGCTATCATCAATGCCCTGCGCGATGCGGTTGTTGTAGCGGAAATCGAACTCCGCCAGATAGCGGTGCAGGTGCTTCTCGCGGCAATGCTGATAGACGCCCTTCATGCCGCGCTTGAAGATCGAGAACACGCCTTCAATCATGTTTGAGTGCACGGGACCGTAAACGTATTCGCCGGAGCCGTGGTTGACCTAATGGTGAGCGGCGTAGCCTTTGCCGATGCTCTGATACTGGTGCAGTTCGTCGGTTAACAGGAACGCCTCGCGCGCCGCATTGGCATTAACGATTGGGCCTATCTCTCCCGCCTTCGTTGTCTCGCCTTTCCTAGATTTGTCGCGACAAACTCCGGTCCAGCGAACTTAAGCGCTGCACGTCCGCCAAACTTACCTAGACTTACTTGAATCGCCTCCGCACAACTCTCGCGACGTCCGGCCCGGCGCTCCAACCCCAGAAGACCCCTATCAACGTGAACACCACCACCCCGGCGACAGCGCCAAAGACTCCGCCCACGATGCCGGTTCCTGACCCGACTAGAAAACCTATCACGCCACCAGCCAAAGCTCCCAAGAGCCGTGATTTGTCCATGACTAGATCCTTTCAGGATATGCGCTCCGCGAATGGGAACGGCCGAACGTCGCGCTTCAATGTCGTCTACGCCAATCCCAAGGCATTTCAAACTCGCCCTGCCAGACGCCGCGTTTCTCCGCTCGCGCTGCGGCTTCGGCCGCAACAAAGTCCTTGCTGTAGCGCCGATAGGCGACGGCGTGGCCGGCGATGACCATCAGGCCATTGGCCGAAACCGGAGCGCCGTCCAGGTTCACGAAGCACTCGCCGACGATCCGGCCGTAGCGGTCCACGTCCTTCTCGTCGCACCGCACGGTTCTGCCTTCAAGCATCGCATCCAGATAAAGGGCGGATTGCTGGCCGCAGCGGTATCTAGCGCCATCAGCTTTCTCGCAAAGCTGGCGGCTTTCAGGCGCGTCAATCCCATGGAGGCGGATGCGCTGGCCGTGAATGTCGATGGTGTCGCCATCGATTACGGATGCGCGGCCAACAAGGTCAGCTGACCACGTGGGCGTAACAAGCAGGAGGGCGAGGGCAACGGGCAGGAATGGAATTAAGCGCATCGGTCAATTCATGGCGAGCCAATACCTTGGCGGAAACTGGTTAGTCGGTAGCGAGCATCTCTAGGCGGCTTGCCGGATGCGTAGCTCGAACGGGGACTCCGTCGCGCCATCGATATTAGCGCGAACTAGTAGCAGCGCATCGTCCCAAGACTATCGGTTCTGCAAGTTGTACCGTCCGAGCCGCGGGTAGTGCCCAAGCTATCGGTGCGCCAACTATTTCCATGATTATCTCTCGTCGTTCCTAGAGAATTTGTTTGGTACGTGGTGCCGTCCGATCCGCGCGTTGTGCCAAGCGAGTCAGTCCGCCAAGTATTTCCGCGATTGTCGCGCGTTGTACCGAGCGAGTCAGTTCGAAATGTTTGCCCATTGCTGCAACGAGTGTTGCCCAATGTGTCGGTCCGGCAGGTCTGCGCGTGAACCGATGCGCCGAAAAGCAGCATAAATATTGCGCTTGTGGCAAAGATTTTAAGCATCCTAATCGCCTCAAATTTGAACCGGCATTCCCCATTTAGCCTGCCGTACGTGAGATTACGGACTCTAGGGTTACGATTTCAAGAATTTTCTTTTCGGTTTATTGTGGTTCGATTTTTCTTCATTTAGCAGAATCTTCGAGGTAAATAAGTCGGGGCGGGTAGTGATGCCTTAAGGCTGGGCAGCTAGCCAAAAGTCATGAACGCCAAGAGCGATAATACGAGCGAGCCCCCCCCCGCCCCTGCGAGACATTGGCACAGGCCGCCAGAAACGGCGCGTCAGCGGGCGCGGCGTATCATCGGTGATGCACTGGCGCTATGCGTGGGGTGCGCGCTCTGGGGCCTGATGCTGGCCGTGTTGTGGCGGGCGATCTAAACTGCATCGATTATCCGCACCAGCACTTCGTGAGAACGAGCGGCTGAAATCGGCAGCTTCGCGCCAAGCAACAGCGCTGAAATGTCCCCCAAATGTCCCCCATACCGAAAGGAGCAACCCGAGCGCCATTGCGCATTTAAAGTAACTCTTTGAAAACATTGGTGAGCGGGGCGGGGATCGAACCCGCGACCAGCTGATTAAAAGTCAGCTGCTCTACCACTGAGCTACCCGCCCCACCGTGTGATCGGCTCGCCACGCGGAGATCGCTCCGGCGAGGCCGTTTCACATGTCGTCGCACAACTCCCTCGCCGAACGACAAATGAGGCGTCCGTCGGCGGCTTTGCGGTGCGGAACCTAGGGAGAGCGCCGGAACGGGTCAAGATGAAAACATTGGCGGCGCGGCGGCGCTGGCGCTCGGGCGCGGCTGACATTATACACCGCCCATGTCTACGCTCGACGCCAGCGCCGCCCTCGCGTTTGAAAAGATGCACGGGCTTGGAAACGACTTCGTCGTGATCGACGCGCGCGAGCGCGCCGATCCGATGACGCCTGCGCTGGCGCGGGCCATCGGCGACCGGCGCCGCGGCGTCGGCTTCGACCAGCTTGTCGTGATCTTCGAGGATGCGGAGGCTGACGCGCGGCTCGTCTTCTGGAACGCGGACGGCGGCACGGCGGGCGCCTGCGGCAACGCAACGCGCTGCATCGCCGCGCGGCTGATGAAAGCCGCGGGCCGCGAGCGGCTCAGGCTTCGGACGGAACGCGGCGTTCTTGCCTGCGAGGCGTTGAGCGACGGGCGGGTGCGGGTCGACATGGGGGCGCCCCTGCTCGACTGGCGGGACATTCCGCTCTCGCGGGAGGCCGACACGGCGCATCTGCCCCTGCCGGGCGATCCGGCCGCGTGCTCGATGGGCAATCCGCATTGCACTTTCTTCGTCGAAAGCGCGGAGGCCGCGCCGCTGACGACGCGGGGCCCGGCGGTGGAGCGCGACTCGCTCTTTCCGGAGCGGACCAATGTCCAGTTCGTCGAGATTGTCGCGCGCGACCGGGCGCGGGTGAAGGTCTGGGAGCGGGGCGTCGGCGTCACGCTCGCGTCCGGCTCGTCATCCTGCGCGGTGCTGGTGAACGCCGTCAGGCGCGGATTGATGGACCGGAGCGCGGTGCTGACGCTCGACGGCGGCGAGATCGAGGTGGCCTGGCCGGAAGGGGCCGGGGTTCTCATGACCGGCCCGGTCGCGAACGTGTTCGAGGGCCGGCTCTCGGCCGAATTTCTCGAAGCCGCGCGATGAGCGCGCCGCTGTTCGAGACGTTCGGCTGCCGTCTCAACGCCTACGAGACCGAAGCGATGAAGGGCCTCGCCGCCGAATCCGGGCTGGAGGGGGCGATCATCGTCAACACCTGCGCGGTGACGGCGGAGGCGGTGCGCCAGGCCCGCCAGCGGATCCGCCGGCTTCGGCGCGACCATCCGGAGGCCCGGATCGTCGTCACCGGCTGCGCCGCGCAGGTGGAGCCGGAGACCTTCGCCGCCATGCCGGAGGTCGATCTGGTCCTCGGCAATCTGGAGAAGATGCGCAAGGAAAGCTGGACCGCGCTCGCCGCGCCTGACTTCCGCCCGCCGACCGAGAAGATCCTCGTCGACGACATCATGGCCGTGAAGGAGACGGCCGGGCATCTGATCGACGGGTTCGGTTCGCGCGCGCGCGCCTATATTCAGGTGCAGAACGGCTGCGATCATCGCTGCACCTTCTGCATCATTCCATATGGGCGGGGCGATTCCCGCTCGGTTCCGGCGGGAGTGGTGGTCGAGCAGGTCCGGCGCCTGATCGATTCGGGCTACAACGAGATCGTCCTGACCGGGGTCGACATGACCTCGTGGGGCGCGGATCTGCCGGGCGCGCCGCGCCTCGGCGATCTCGTGCAGCGAATCCTGCGGCTCGCGCCGGATCTCCGGCGGCTCAGGATCTCATCCATCGACAGCATCGAAGCGGACCCCGCGCTGATCGACGCGGTGGCGTCCGAGCGCCGGCTGATGCCGCATCTCCATCTCTCGCTTCAGGCGGGAGACGACATGATCCTGAAGCGGATGAAGCGGCGCCATCTCCGGGACGACGCGATCCGGTTCTGCGAGAACATGCGCCGCGCGCGGCCCGAAATCGTCTATGGCGCCGACCTGATCGCCGGCTTCCCCACGGAGACCGAGGCGATGTTCGAGAACTCGCTGAGGCTGGTGGAGGAATGCGGCCTCACATGGCTTCATGTCTTCCCCTATTCGAAGCGAAAGGGCACGCCGGCCGCGCGGATGCCGCAGGTCCCCGGAGCCGAAATTCGGGAGCGCGCCGCCCGTCTTCGCGCGCTCGGCGAGGCGCGCACGGCCGCCTATCTGACGCGGGAGATCGGCGAAACGCGCGAAGTCCTGATGGAAAGCCCGCGGCGCGGGCGGACCGAAACCTTCGCCAAGGTGGATTTCGCGGCCGATCAGCCGGTCGGCGCCCTCGTCGCGGCGCGCATCACGGCTGCGGCGGCGGGGCGGCTTTCGGCCGAGCCGCTCTGAAGCCGGCGAAGAGGCGAATCCCGATCCCCGTGACGACGATCAGCGCCAGACCGGCGGCGGCGAGCGCATCCGGAAAGTCGCTGAAGACGGCGAGGCCGATCAGCGCCGCGCTCGGCAATTGCAGATAGATCAACGGCGAGAGCACCGCGGCGCGCTCACGCGCGTAGGCGGCGACGAGGCAGAAATTCGCCGCCGCCGAACCGAGCCCGGAGCCGAGAAGGAGCCATGGCCCCTCGGTCGCGGCCCCCATCCCGCCGAGCGCGAAGGGGAACGTGATGAGCGTTCCGATCACCAATTGCGAGGCGATCTGCGCCAAGGGCGGCGTGAAAGGCGCGCTCCAGCGCGTCGCTGCGTTGAAGCACCCGTAGGACGCGCCGCCGGCAAGCGCCCAGAGAAGCCCCACGTTCATGCCCGCGCCCGGGCGCGTCACCATGAGCACGCCGACAAGGCCGAAGAGCAGCGAGAGAAGGTCGAGGGCCGTCACCCGCTCCTTCAGGACCGTCGCGGCGAGAAGCGTCGCGATCGCCGGGGCGATGAAGAACGCTCCGAACACATCCGCCAACGGCGCGTAGGAGACCGCGGTCACCATCGAAACGATGCCGCCGACCACGAACATCCCGCGCAAGAGTTGCGCGACGACGAAGCGCGGCGTCAGCGCCGGAAACTGTCTCCGCGCCAGCGCCAGCGGCAGGAAGATCGCCGCACCGACGGCGAACCGGAAAAAGGCCACCACGATCGGCTCGATCGATGTGGCCTGCGCCACCACCTTCGCGAAGGCGTCGCCGACCGGAATCAGGAGCGCGCTCATGGTCATCAGCAGAAGCGCGAATGTCGTTGGGCGCATCTCAGCCTCGCCAGAACGCGGATGTGAACATCACCAGCACCGCGAGAAGCTCCAGCCGCCCCAGAAGCATCGCCACCGACAGCACCCATTTCGCCGCGTCGGGCAACTTCGCGAAGTTGCCGGACGGCCCGATCTCCGGCCCGAGCCCCGGCCCGATATTGGCGATGGCGGTCGCCGCGCCGGAAATCGCGGTGATCGGCGCCAGCCCGATCATCGACAGCATGATGGCGATCAGCCCGAAACTGACCAGAAAGAAGAACAGGAAGCTCATCACCGAGGAAATCACGTCCGGGTCCACCGGCCGGCCGGCGTATCGCGGCGTAAAGACGCCGTTCGGCGAGTGGAGCCGGCGAATCTGCGACACGACCGCCGCCGCCAGAATCTGGAGCCGGAAAATCTTGATCGAACAGGCCGTCGAGCCCGAACAGCCGCCGATGAAGCCGATGATGAAGATCACCGTCACGGGGAACGCGCCCCAGGCCTGATAATCGACGCTGGCGAACCCGGTGCCGGTGATGATCGAGAGCGAGTTGAACAGGGCTTCGCGGACATTCGATTCCCGGAAGACGCCCCCCTCGACGACGAGATAAGTGGTCAGGAGGCCCGCCGACACCAGAACCGCCCCCAGAAAGGCCCGGATCTGCGGGTCGACGAACAGCGGGCGCGTGGAGCCGTTCACGACCTGGACATACCGCACGAACGGGAGCGCGGCGAGAAACATGAACGCCGAGGCGACATATTCCGCGCCGGGCTCATACGCTCCGAAAGACGAGTCGCTGTTCGCGAATCCCCCGGTCGCGATCGTGGTCATCGCGTGGACCGTGGCGTCGAACGCCGACATGCCCGCCGCGGCGTAGCCGACCATGCAGAACGCGGTGAGGGAGACATAGATCCAGCCGATCGATTGCGCGATCTCCACCGCCCTCGGCAGGATCTTGCCGAGCGTGTCGAACGCCTCGGACCTGAAGAACTGCATGCCCCCGACCCGCAGCGCGGGCAGGAAGACCATCGCGAACACGATGATGCCGACGCCGCCGAACCACTGCAGCATCCCCCGCCAGAGAAGCACGCCCTTCGGAAGCGTCTCCAGCCCGGTGAAGACCGTGGAGCCGGTGGTCGTCATCCCGCTCATCGCTTCGAAAAACGCGTCGACGAAACGGGCGTTCGGCTCGCCCAGCATGAACGGCAGCGCGCCGAAGAACGGCAGCGCGATCCAGGTGAGGTTGGCCAGAAGAAAGCTCTGCTGGAGCGAGAGGCCCGCGCTTCGCTGCTCGCGGCAGGCCCCGGTCAGCGCGCCCCCGAAAAACATCGCGACCGCGCCGCAGAGCGCAAAGACGCGCCAGCCGCCGGCGCCATGCGCCGCCTCGACCACGGCCGGGGCCGCCATCGCGACGCCGAGCCCGAAGATGAAGATGCCGACGACGAAGAATACGGGGCGCGGGTCTAGCATGGCGGAGCGTTGGCTGGGCCGCTCGACGCTGTCAAGGATGGCCACCGCGCGCCGGAATCAGGCCGCGGTCCATTCCGGCGCGTGTTCGGAGCCCTCGCACAGTCGGAGCCCCCGCGTCCGGAGCGCGCCAATCGCCGTCATTTCCTCCGGCTCCAGCGAAAAATCGAAAACCGAGAGATTCTCCTCCAGACGCGCCGGGTTGGTCGTGCGCGGAATCGCCACGACGCCGTCCTGCTGCACATGCCAGCGAAGGACGACCTGCGCCGGCGAGACGCCGAGGCGCGCGGCGGGCGACGCCACCGCCGGCTCCTCGAAAAGCGCCCCGCCCCGCGCCAGAGGGCAATAGGAGGTCGTGGCGAGGCCGAGCGCCCGGTTCGCCGCCATTATCCGCTCCTGATCCAGAAGCGGATGGTTCTCGATCTGGTTGCAGACGAGAGGGTGCGCCGAAAGCCGCGCCGCCTCGCGCACCCGCGCGGCGTTGAAATTCGACACGCCGATATGCCGGGTCAGGCCCTTCGTCCGCGCATCGTTCAGCGCGCCGATGCTCTCGGCCAACGGAATGGTCGGCGACGGCCAGTGGATCAGCGCAAGATCGACCATGTCGAGCCCAAGCCGCGTCAGGCTTCCCTCAAGCGCCGCCTGAAGCGCGCCGTCCGCGATCTGGTCCGGCCAGATCTTCGTGGTCACGAAAACCTCGTCCCGCGCCACCCCGCCCGCGCGGAGCCCCGCGCCGACGCCGGTCTCGTTCCCGTACATCACCGCGGTGTCGATATGGCGATAGCCGACGCCGAGCGCCGCGCGCACCATCGCCTCCGCCGCCGCATCGTCGAGCGTCCATGTGCCGAGGCCGATCGCAGGAATCCGCGCGCCGTTCGCTTCCACCCGATGCATTGTCCGCGTCTCCCCTCATCCGTTCCGGCGGAAGATTACCCCCGATGGATCAGGCTGTCGAACAGATGCGGCGCCAACGTCGCGCCGGCGAAATAGTCGCCCTCGGTCAGAACGGAGATCGCATCGTGGCTGTGGAGCGATTCCTGATGGCTGGCGGCGACGCGAAAATCGCCGATCCGCGCGTCCGCCGACAGGACGTCGGCCAGAAGCCGCGCCGCGTCCTCGACGAAAATCGGATTGGAGCCGTTCAGCTCCGCGAAGGCCTGCTCATCCTCGCGCTTCACCATCACCTGCGTCTCCGTCGGGATCGCGGCGCGGCACATCCCGATCAGATCCTCCAGCCAGAGCCGCTCCCCCTCGCCATCCAGAAGCGCGGAGATCCGCGCGACCGAGCGCTGCGAATGCGGCGTCGCGATCTGGCCGCGGCTCGCGCGCGCGTGCTCCGCCAGCTCCAGCGAGCAGGGGCAGGTGGAGGCGTAGACATAGTCGAGATGAATCGCGCGGATCGTCTCCGCTTCGGTGCGCGCCATCTCGTAGGTCGCGTCATAGTACTGATACCCGGCGAGACCGGAGCGCAGGCTGTTCTTCAGCATCGGAAACCGGATCCGGAGCGCGAGGCGCGCGTCCAGCCCGCCGATATCCGTGGCGTAACTGTCAAGGATGGCGCCGATCGCGTCGAATCCGAACGGCCGGTCCGCGCCCGCGTAGAAGGACCGCATGATGCGACTCATGTTGATGCCCTTCTTGGTCGCGTCGAGCGAGACCGATCCGGTCACCGAAGTCTCCAGCGTCACGCCTTCGCCGGACCGGGTCGCCCAGTGCAGCGGCAGCCGGAAATTGGAGATCCCGACATGCTGGATCGGCGCGCGCCGGCCCTTGATCAGGCTCGCCGGGCCATTTTGCAGATCGGGCAGCGTGGCCCGATAGGCCTCGTCCGCTTCGAACCCTTCGGGGTAGGCGCGGCTGAGCGCGCCGCCCCCCAGCGCGCCCGAAAGCGCGGAGAGGCCCAGCGCCGCCGCCTCCGCCGGGTCCTCCGCCACGAGCCGGCGAAGCAGATCCAGCGCCGCGACGGCTTCGCTCCGGCCCGGCGCCGCCGGCTCGCTCTCCCGTGCGATGGTGTTCGCGCGCATGTTCATGGCTTACTCCTTCGAGACGACAACCCAGATATGGCGCCGAACGGCGCCCCGTCCAAGGCGCCCGTGGCCCACGACCGGCGATCCATGGCGGCCGCTCCGATCAATGACAGTTGGACGCGGCCCGAGCCGAAAGGTTTCCTCGCGCGTCAAATCGGCGAATCCGGGCCTGCGAATCTCCGGCGCCCCGCAGCTCCACGCCGCGCCTAGACGCAGCCCAGCGCGCCGACGACATCGGCGATCAGATCCTCCGGCGCTTCGAGCCCGACGGAGAACCGCAGGAGCCCCCGCCCGATCCCCAACGCCTGGCGTCGGCTCTCCTCCAGCCTCTGATGGGTCGTCGTCGCCGGGTGCGTGATGATGGATTTGGCGTCGCCGAGATTGTTGGAGATGGTGACGATCCGAAGCGCGTTCATGAACCGGAACGCCGCCGCCTTGCCGCCAAGGTCGAAGGCGATCATCGTCCCGCCGGTCTCCATCTGCCGCGCCGCGATCTCGCGTTGCGGATGGTCCTCCCGGCCGGGATAGAACACGCGGGCGACCTTCGGATGGGCCGCGAGCCGATCCGCGATCAGGGCCGCGGAGGCGGCCTGCGCCCGGGCGCGGAGGTCGAGCGTCTCCAGCCCTTTCAGCATGACCCAGGCGTTGAACGGGCTGAGCGCGCCGCCGGTATGCTTGAGATAGGGCTGCAGGATATCGCAGATGAACCGCTTCGTGCCGAGCACGACCCCGCCGAGGCAGCGACCCTGCCCGTCCATATGTTTCGTCGCGGAATAGACCACGACATCCGCGCCGAGCGCCAGCGGGCGCTGAAAGATCGGCGACGCGAACACATTGTCCACCACCACCCGCGCGCCGACGCCGTGCGCGATCTCCGAGACGGCGGCGATGTCGATGATCTCCAGCGTCGGATTGGCCGGCGTTTCGAGAAAGACGGCGACGGTCTCGGGCCGCATCGCCGCCCGCCACTGGTCGAGATCGGGCCCGTCGACCAGCGTGGTCTCGACTCCGAACCGCGGCAGAAGCTTTTCGAGGATATAGAGACAGGAGCCGAATAGCGCGCGCGCCGCGACGACATGATCGCCCGCCTTCAGCTGCGCGATCAGCGCCCCGCTCACCGCCGCCATTCCCGATGCGGTGGCGAAAGCGTCCTCGGCGCCCTCCAGCGCGGCGATCCGGTTCTCGAACATCCGCACCGTCGGATTGCCGTAACGCGCGTAGATGAACCCCTCATCCTCGCCGTTGAAGCGCGCCTCCGCCGCTTCGGCGCTGGGATAGGCGAAGCCTTGCGTCAGGTAGAGCGCCTCCGACATCTCGCCGTGACGGCTCCGCTCGATCCCGGCGTGAACCATGCGGGTCCGGGGAGAAAGCTCTCGTTCCATCGTGTCTTCTTTCGGCGAAGCGTGGCGCGCCACGGAAAAGCCGGGCCGAAACGGTCCGGGCGCGCCCGGGACCTCTTTAGCGGAATATTTTACGTGACCCGCAAGCCGGCCGACCAAATCGTCACATCAAGTTCGCCCATGGTAGAGGCGCGAAAGCCGCAAGACAATCACGCTCGACAAGCCGCCGGCGCCTCGGCCATGCTGGTCCGGCGGGTCGGAGCCGAAGACGCGGTGAGGAGGGCGTATGGGATTGCGGAAACGCGTGCTGGCCGGGGAGCAGGTTCCCGGCGCGATGGTGTTCGAGTTCTTTTCTCCCGGCGTCTCTCAACTTTTGCGCGTCGCCGGCGCGGAATTCGTGATCTACGACATGGAGCATTCCGGCGTTGGGCTGGAGACGCTGAAGGCGCAGGCGGCGGCTTGCCGCGGCTTGCCGATCACGCCGCTCGCGCGCCCCCCGGCCGGCGATTATCACTTTCTCGCGCGGCTGCTCGATATCGGCATGAAGGGCGTCATGGTGCCGATGGTCGATAGCGGCGCGGCGGCGGCTTCGATCGTCGAAGCCTGCCATTATCCGCCGCAGGGACGGCGCGGCGCGGCGTTCGGCTTCTCCCATGACGACTTCGAGCCCGGCGCGCCGGCGGACAAGATCGCGGCTTCGAACGAAAACGTGCTGATCATCGCCCAGATCGAAACCGAACGCGGCCTCGCCCATGTCGACCAGATCGCCGCGACGGAGGGGATCGACGTGCTCTGGATCGGCCAGTTCGACCTGACCAATTTCCTCGGCGCGCCGGGGGATTTTCAGGCGCCGGCCTATCTCGACGCCTGCGCGGAGATCGCCGCCGCCGCGCGCCGCCACGGCAAGGCCCTCGGCGCGATGGCGATGAACGCCGAGGGGGCCGCGGACTACCGCCGCCAAGGCTTCGAGATGATCGCCGCGGGCACCGACCAGGCGATGCTGATCCAGGGGGTGAAGGCGGTGCTGGGCTGAGCGCCCGCGCCCGCTACTCCTCCCGCCGGCGCTTTTCCGCCAGTGCCCGGATCAGGCCGTGCAGCGTCCGGACGTCCTGGTCGGTCAGAGGCGCCCGGTGGAACATGCTTCGGAGATGCACCAGCATCGACGCCCGCTTCGTCTCCGGGAAGAAGAATCGCGCCTCGTCCAGCTCCTCCACCAGATGATCGATCATCCGCTCCACGTCGCGCTGCGCGGCCGGGGGCGTATCCAGCGCCACGGCGCGGGGCGCCTCCCGGGCCTGCCGGCGCCATTCGTACGCGACCAGAAGAACGCATTGCGCGAGGTTGAGCGACGCGAAGTCCGGGTTCACCGGCACGGTGACGATGGTGTTGGCGCGGACGATGTCCTCCGTCTCCAACCCCGTCCGCTCGCGCCCGAACAGCACGCCGACGCGCTCTCCATCGGCGATCCGGGCCGCCGCGTCCCGCATCGCGGCCTCCGGCGTCAGAACCTGCTTGGTCATGCCTCTCGGGCGGGCCGTGGTGGCGTAGACATGGGTGAGATCGGCGACCGCGTCGGCGGTTCCGCCGAAATTCCGCGCGCCGTCCAGCACCCGCCCCGCGCCCGACGCCACGGCGACCGCCTTCGGGCTCGGCCAGCCGTCGCGCGGCGCGACGACCCGCATGTCCTTCAGGCCGAAATTCCACATGCCCCGGGCGGCGGCGCCGATATTCTCCGCCATCTGCGGCTCGACCAGGATGAAAACCGGCGCGCTCACGCTTTCACCGCCCAGAGACTGGTCTCCACCGCGCCCGCGTGGAGCGGCAGCCGCGACAGCGCGCCGGTCTCCGCAGCCCGCATTCGGGTGACGGCGTAGCGGCTGGAGAAAAGCGGCCGCATCCCGCCCGAGAGCAGCCATGGGCCAAAACCGTTCTGCTCGGCGTAGCCGCGCCATTCCCACGTCTCGGGATAGGGATCCGGCAGCAGAATGTCATGAAAATGGACGAGAACGCCGGGGCGGAGGGCCGGCAGGATCCGGTTGAGAATCATGTCGACATCCGAGCCGGGGACGAGCACATGGCTCGAATCGAAAAACGCGACATCGCCCGGCGCCAGCGCCTCGAACAGCGGCAGATGCCGCTCGGAAAGCAGCGCGCCCACCCATTCCACCGGCAGATCGCCGAGCGCGGCGCGCGGCGCGGGGTCGATGCAGGTGATCCGGGCGCCCGTCCCCTCGGCCCGCGCCGCCTCGGCCATGAAGCGGGTCGAATGGCCGGAGCCCACCTCGATGATCCGCGCGGGCCGGCGCGCGGCGACGATGGCGTACGCCGCGGCGCCGTCGGCGCGCGGAAACCAGTCCTGCCCCCAGCGCGGCCGCGGCGGCGGCCCGTCCAGCGCGGCCAGCGCGGCGCCGCGCCGCTCGATCTCCGCCAGGATGGTGCGGAATTCGCCCTCGGCCGCCGCGAACAGCGCCTCGAACGCCGGATAGGGCCCCGGAGGCGCGACCGCGTCGGCATGGCGGTAGGGGATGAAGAACCCCTCCCGCGCCGCGCCGCTCAGCGTTCGCTCCGCCATCTTTCGCGCCCGCTCCGGCAATATCATCGCGTCATCCTTGTATCCGCGCGCATACGACGCGCTTTTTCACGCCTTCGGGGCCTGTTGGCGCCCGCTCCGGCGGGGTATAGCCTCCGCGCAACGCCAAACGCCACCTGAGAGGCCCATTCATGGACAAGATCAAAGTCGCCAACCCCGTCGTCGAGCTCGACGGCGACGAGATGACCCGGATCATCTGGGATTTCATAAAGCAGAAGCTGATCCTGCCATATCTCGACATCGACCTTCATTATTACGACCTCGGCATCCAGGAGCGGGACCGGACCGACGATCAGGTCACGGTCGACGCGGCCGAAGCGATCAAGAAGTATGGCGTCGGCGTGAAATGCGCCACCATCACCCCGGACGAGGCCCGCGTCGAGGAGTTCAAGCTGAAGAAGATGTGGCGGAGCCCGAACGGCACCATCCGCAACATCATCGGCGGCGTGATCTTCCGTCAGCCGATCATCTGCCGGAACGTGCCGCGGCTGGTGCCGGGCTGGACCAAGCCGATCGTCATCGGCCGTCACGCGTTCGGCGATCAGTATCGCGCCACGGATTTCCTCTTCCCCGGACCGGGCAAGCTCACGATCAAGTTCACCGGCGAAGACGGCGCCGTGATCGAGAAGGAGGTCTTCCAGGCGCCCAGCTCCGGCGTCACCATGGCGATGTACAATCTCGACGCGTCGATCATCGACTTCGCCCGCGCGAGCATGAATTACGGCCTCAATCTTGGCTGGCCGGTCTATCTTTCGACCAAGAACACCATCCTCAAGGCCTATGACGGCCGCTTCAAGGATCTCTTCCAGAAGGTTTACGAGGAGGAGTTCGAGAGCAAGTTCAAGAAAGCCGGCATCACCTACGAGCACCGGCTGATCGACGATATGGTGGCGTCGGCCATGAAATGGGAAGGCGGTTACGTCTGGGCCTGCAAGAACTATGACGGCGACGTTCAGTCCGACACCGTCGCGCAGGGCTTCGGCTCGCTCGGCCTGATGACGTCGGTTCTGATGACGCCGGACGGCGCGACGGTTGAGGCCGAAGCCGCGCACGGAACGGTGACCCGCCACTATCGGGAGCATCAGAAGGGCAACCCGACCTCGACCAACTCCATCGCCTCGATCTACGCTTGGACCGGCGGGCTGAAGCATCGCGCCAAGCTCGACGACAACGCGAAACTCCTGCATTTCGCGGAAACGCTGGAGAAGGTCTGCGTCGACACGGTCGAGAGCGGCAAGATGACCAAGGATCTCGCGCTCCTCGTCGGCTCGGATCAGAAATGGCTCACCACCGAAGGCTTCCTGGACGCGGTGGACGAGAATCTGCAAAAAGCGATCGGATAACCTGATCGTCGCCTGACGCGCGCGCGCAAGCGCTTTTGATCGCCGCGGAGCTCCCAGCCGGAGTCCCGCGGCGATCTTCGCTTGCGCTCACATTTGAAGCCTGTTTTTAGTGTATTAAAGCCGCGCGAGCGACGCGGTTCCATGGAGGATCCTATGAAATTCGTCACTATCGCCGCCGCCGCCGCGCTCGTCGCGGGCCCGGCTCTGTCTTTCGAATTGCCCGACCAGATGGCCTGGACCGCCTATGACACCGGCTCCGCCGGCTACAATCAGGCGGTGGCCATCGGCGCCGCGATGCAGAACGCGACGGGGATGAGCCTTCGGGTTCTGCCCGGCAAGAACGACGTCTCCCGCACCGAACCGCTCCGTCAGGGCAAGGTCCAGTTTTCGGCCACCGGCGTCGGCGGCTCCTTCATGGCGCAGGAGGGTGTGTTCGAATTCGGCGCGAAGAACTGGGGCCCGCAGAAGGTGCGCGTCCTCGTCGCGAATAACGACAGCTCGACCGGGCTCGCGGTCGGCGTCGCCGGCGATATCGGAGTCAAAGAGTATTCCGATCTCAAGGGAAAGCGCATCGCCTGGATCAAGGGCGCGCCCGCGCTCAACATCAATACGGTGGCCTATCTCGCATATGCCGGCCTCACGCTCGACGACGTCGAGGTTGTCGAGTTCGGCGGGTTCGGCGCCGGCTGGAAAGGGCTCACCAACGGCCAGGTCGACACCGGCTTCGCCTCCACCAATTCCGGTCTCGCCTATGAGGCCGCCGCCGGCCCTCGCGGCCTGATCTGGCCCCCGATCGACCCGGACAACGCCGAGGGCATCGCCCGGATGCGCGCGGTCGCGCCCTTCTTCGACCCGGCGGTCGCAACCGTAGGCGCCGCGATCGACGGCGGCCCCGGCACTCCGACGGCCACCTACGCCTATCCGGTGCTGACGGCGATGGACACCCAGGACGAAGACCTCGTCTACAACATGACCGCCGCGATGGTTGAACTCTTCCCGGAATATGACGGCAACTCCCCGGGAATCGGCGGCTGGGCGCTGGAGAAGCAGAACTTCGAGTGGGTGGTGCCCTATCACGCCGGCGCCGTTCGCTACTTCAAGGAGCGCGGCGTCTGGAGCGACGCCGCGGACGCGCACAATGAAAACCTCATCGCGCGGCAGGACGCCCTCGCCGCGGCCTGGGAAGAGTTGAAGGCGGAAGACCCGGACGATTGGGAAGCCGCCTGGGGCGCGAAGCGCAAGGAAGCGCTTAAGGCCGGCGGTTTCAATATCGTCTTTTGACCTCAGCCGGCGCGGCGAAGCCGCGCCGGCTCCTAGCTCAAACCGGAGAACCAGTTGATGGACGCATCCGAGCGCCGCGAATTGGAGGGCGTCGCCGCATCGCCCTTGCCGCTCTCCGCACGGGCCGTGATCGGGACGCTGACGCTGGCGGGGATCGCCGTCTCGATCTACCAGCTGTTCAATATCCAGATTTTCGGAATCGTCCTGATCGAGGGGCGCTATCTCTACGTCCTCGCCGGCGTGTTTATCGCGCTCACCTTTCTCGCCTTCCCGCTTCAGCGCGCGCGCGGCCCCCGCTGGCATGACTGGGCGCTCTTCGCGCTGACGCTCATCGCCAGCGCCTATTTCGTCTGGACCGCGGAGAGCTCGCTCGAAATGGGCTGGGAGTTCGCGGCCCCGGACGAGGCGCGCTGGCTCTCGATCCTGCTCTACATCCTCATCCTGGAGGCGACGCGGCGCGCAGGCGGACTGGTTCTGTTCATCATCGTCCTGCTTGTTTCGCTCTACCCCACGGTCGCCGACCAGATGCCGGGTCCGATCTCGGGCTTCGCCTCGCCTTTCTGGGATCTCGCCCCCTATCACATGATCTCCTCCGAAAGCTCCTTCGGCATTCCGATGCGCGCTTTCGGCGAACTGGTGATCGGGTTCATCGTCTTCGGCGCCGTTCTCCAACAGACCGGCGGCGGCAAATTCTTCAACGATCTCGCGCTGGCCCTCGTCGGGCGGTATCGCGGCGGCGCGGCGAAAGTCTCGATCTTCGCCTCCGGTTTCATGGGCTCGATGTCGGGATCGGTGATCTCGAACGTCCTGACCACCGGCGCGGTTTCGATCCCCGCGATGAAGAAGACCGGCTTCTCCGCCCGTTACGCCGCGGCCACGGAGGCCTGCGCCTCCACCGGGGGCGTGCTGATGCCGCCGATCATGGGCGCGACCGCCTTCGTCATGGCCTCGTTCCTCTCGCGGCCCTATGTCGATATCGCCGTCGCAGCCGCGATCCCGTCTCTCCTGTTCTATTTCGGGCTTTTCGCGCAGATCGACTCCTATTCCGCGCGACGCGGGCTCCGCGGGATGGCGCGCGAAGACGTGCCCCGGCTTCTCGCCGCCTTCCGCGAGGGCTGGCTCTATGTTCTGGTTTTCGCGGTCCTGATCTACATGATGATCGCGCTGAGGATGGAGCGGCTCGCGCCCTTCTACGCGACCGGGCTTCTTCTGCTCATCAATCAGCTTCTGCCGCAGCATCGCTTCAGCCTGGCGAGCTTCGGGACGATGATCGTCGGGGTCGGCCGCTCGCTGGCGGAGCTGACGGCGATCCTGGTCGGGGTCGGGCTCATCGTCGGCGCCTTCGCCGCCACCGGACTTTCCGGCACGCTGGTGAACGAGCTGATTTTCATCGCCGGCGATTCCACCATCGCGCTGATCCTGATGGGCGCGCTCACCGCCTTCATCTTCGGCATGGGGATGACGGTGACCGCGTGCTACATCTTCCTCGCCGTGGTGCTGGCCCCTGCGCTGGTGCAGACGGGGTTGAACGAGCTCGCCGTGCATCTCTTCATTCTTTACTGGGGAATGGTCAGCTACATCACGCCGCCGGTCGCGCTTGGCGCTTTCGCCGCGGCGACGATGGCCGGCGCGACCCCGATGCGGACCGGGCTCGAGGCGATGCGTCTCGGCGGCGTGATCTATATCGTGCCGTTCTTCTTCCTGCTCAATCCCGCCCTGATCGGCGAAGGCTCCGCCAGCCAGGTGGCGTTGACGTTGAGCACCGCGCTCCTCGGGATATGGCTGATCTCGGCCGCGTTGCAGGGCTATGTGAGCCTCATCGGCGGGCTTGGCTCCGGGCCGCTCGGCATGACCCTCCGGGTCACGCTCGGGATTGGCGGGTTCTGCCTCGCGATGCCGGGCGGAGGCGTGCTCGGTCTTTCGCAAGGGCTTCTCTTCGGCCTTGGCGTAGCGCTCTCGGCGCCGGCTGTGATCATCGCCGCCATGAACGGGCGCGCGGCGCGCGCCAACCCGGCCTGACGGCGATTCTCACCACCCTGTCGTCCGCCGGTCGGCGGGCGAAGCTCTCAGTCTGACAATTGACGACGCCCACCCTGCTTCCCGCCCCGCGAGCCGGATGGGCGCCGCCCACATCCCCCTCCGACGCATCAATGACCGAATCGGCGATTCGGCGCAGTGTGAATTGTCACATGCCCCTCCCGGCGACCGGTCAGGCGGCGGCGACCTCAGCCGCGATCGCCGCGACGACGGACCGGATCAGCGCCTCGTCGTCGCCCTCCGCCATCACCCGGATCAGAGGCTCGGTGCCGGATTTCCGGATCAGGAGCCGCCCGGACCCGACGAGACGCGCCTCGCTTTCGCGGATCGCGGCGCGGACCGACACCGCTTCCAGCGGGTCGCCATTGCTGGCGTCGAAACGGATATTCTCCAGAATCTGCGGCATCGCCGTGAACATCGCGCAAACCTCCGAAGCCGGGCGCCCCCGCGCCTGCATCGCCGCCATCACCTGAAGCGCCGCGATCAGCCCGTCGCCGGTCGTCGCATAGTCGGAGAGAACCACATGGCCGGACTGCTCGCCGCCGACATTCAGGCCGCGCGCGCGCATCTCCGCCACGACGTTGCGGTCCCCGACCGGGGTGCGGAACAGGTTGAGGCCGACCCCTTCCAGCATCCGCTCCAGCCCTATGTTCGACATGACCGTCGTCACCACTCCGCCCCCGACCAGGCGTCCGTCTGCGCGCCAGGCGTCCGCGATCAGGCCGATGATCTGGTCGCCATCGACGACGCGCCCGGTCTCGTCGATCAGGATCACGCGGTCGGCGTCGCCATCCAGCGCGACGCCGATATCCGCGCCATTGGCGACCACCCAGTCGGCGCAGGTCTTCGGATAGGTGGAGCCGCAATTGCGGTTGATATTGCGCCCGTCCGGGCTGACGGCGAGCGGCAGCACCTCGGCCCCCAGCTCCCAAAGCACGGTCGGCGCGGTCTTGTAGGCGGCGCCGTTGGCGCAATCGACCACGATCTTCAGCCCGTCGAGCGACAACGTTTTCGGAAAGCTCGCCTTGGCGATCTCGATATAGCGGCCCACGGCGTCCTCGATCTGGATCGCGCGGCCGATATCGGTCGCTGCGGCGAGACGGGGCGTGTCCATCAACGCCTCGATCGCCAACTCGTCCTCATCCGAGAGCTTGTAGCCGTCAGGGCCGAAGAACTTCACCCCATTGTCGGTGTAGGGGTTGTGCGACGCCGATATCATCACGCCGATATCCGCGCGCATCGAGCGGGTCAGCATGCCGATGCCGGGCGTCGGGATCGGGCCCGTCAGCAGGACCTCCATGCCGACGGAGGTGAAGCCGGCCTCCATCGCGCCTTCGATCATGTAGCCCGAAAGCCGCGGGTCCTTGCCGATCACCACCCGGTGGCGATGCGTCCCGCGGGTGAAGTAGCGGCCGGCGGCCATGGCCAGCTTCATCGCCGTCTCCGCCGTCATCACCCCGCGATTGGCCTCGCCCCGAACTCCGTCCGTCCCAAAAAGCCCGCTCATTCGCCCGTCTCCTCAAAGCCTGACGCCGCACGCCATACCATGAGCGCATCCCGTGTGGCCGCGACATCATGCACACGGAGAAAGTGCGCGCCCCGCTCCGCCCCGGCCAGCGCCGCGCCGACCGAGCCTGTCGCGCGCTCCGCCGCCGTCTTCACCCCGGTCACCCGGCCGATGAACGCCTTTCGCGAGGCGCCGAGCATGACCGCGCAGCCAAGCCCGTGAAACGCGGCGAGACCGCCGATGAGCGTGAGATTATGCGCCACCGTCTTGCCAAAGCCGATGCCCGGATCGACGACGAGTCGCTCGCGCGGGATTCCCGCGTCGACGCAGGCCGCGACCCGCGCCTCGAGCCATTCGTAGACCTCGATGAGCACGTTGTCGTAGCTCGGCGCGTCCTGCATGGTTTTGGGATCGCCCTTCGCATGCATCAGGCAGACCGGGCCGCCGAGCGCGGCGGCCGTGGAGAGACTGTCGGCGTCATGGGTCAGCGCGGAGACGTCGTTCAGCATCCGCGCCCCGGCGGCGAAGGCGGCGCGCGCCGTCGACGCGTTGCGCGTGTCGATCGAGATCGGCGCCCGGAGCCCGGCGCGCAGCAAGCCCTCGATCACCGGCAGGACGCGCTCCTGCTCCTGATCCGGCGTGACCGGGTCGGAGCCTGGCCGGGTGGATTCGCCGCCGATATCGATGAAATCCGCGCCCTCCGCCTCAAGGCGCAACCCGCGCGCCACCGCATCGGCCACCGTCTCGCCGGGCCGGCCGTCCGAGAAGCTGTCAGGCGTCACGTTTAGCACGGCGAAAAGTCGCGGCCGGGTCAGGTCCACCCCGGCGATCGGAGGGCGCGGCGCCGTGAATACGGCGTGCGCATCTGCGGAAAGCGCCGACGCGGGGATCCGCCGCGCGGTTCCGTCGAGGCGCGCTTCCTCCACATCGTGAAACCGGACCGCGCCGCCGGCGAGACGCATCCCTCCGGCCACGGCGCCAGCCTCGCAGATCGGTCGCAACAAATGATCCCGCACGCGTTGTATCCTCCGTAGCCGCGGCTCGCCGGTTATCCGATTCAAGACGGCGGGGTAAACTACGGCTCATCTTTCGGGGGCGCAATTTCAACATTCGGTTGAGTGTCGGCGCCAATCGACCACCGCTCGAAGGACGCCCGCCCGCATCTCAGCGCCGGGTCCGGTTTCGTCGGGCCGCATCCCGCCTCTCCGGAGAGTCCTCCCAGTGTTCGGCCCGAATCTGCGCCCATGTCAGCACCGTGAAGAAAACCGTGCCGCCAAGGATATTCCCGATGAGCGCCGGCGCGACGAAGCCGAAGAGAGCCTCAGCCGCCGTCCGGTCGCCCGCGAAAACCAGAAAGGCCGCCTCGGTCGCGCCAGCGATCACATGCGCGAACTCGCCGAGCGCGATCAACCAGGTGATCAGGATGATCATCAGCGTTTTCGAGTTGCCGGCGTTCGGCATGATCCAGACCAGAGTCGCGATCAGCCAGCCCGCGCCGACGCCGCGAAACATGGTCTCGGTCCAGCCATAGCTCACCGCATGCCCGGCGATATCGCGGACCGCCGCCCAGACATCGGGCTGGTAGGCCCTGGTCACGTGGAGAACGTAGCCGAAAATCGAAGCCCCGATCAGGTTCGTGGCGAACACCAGCGCCCAGAGCCGGCCAAGGCGCAGGAACGTCTTCCGGTCCCGCGCGTCGAGCGCGGGGCAGACCGCGGTGATGGTGTTCTCGGTGAAAAGCTGCATCTGGCCGAGGATGACCACGACGAAACCGACGGAGTAGCCGAGGCTCTCGACCAGCGGCCGCCACCCGGCGTCGGGAAGATGGGTGCGAAAGAGCGCCTCGCTCATGACTGAAAGCCCGAGCGCGAGCCCCGCGATCAGCCCGGAGAGCATCAACGCCAGCGCCGGGCGCGCCAGCTCCGACTCGCCCTGCCGACGAACGACCTCGAAGATCGCCGGAGCGCGGAACGGAGTGTTCTCCTCCATCGCGTCGAGTTCATGCTCCTCGAACGCCTCTTCGCGCCGGGCGCCCTCGGGAGCGGATTCTGGGCTGGGTTCGGTCATTTCTACTCCGACATTGACTGGAAACGACGCGTCCCCGCGCCAAGCGTAACTCCGCGCGCCGGGTTCCGTTCCCGATCCGCCGGGCGAACGTCCCGCCCGCGCGCCGGAAAAGAGAGGAAGGGCGTTCAAGTCGCCGGCCACGAGCCCGCCCCCGCCCATGATCGGGGCCCGCGCAACGGTCAGTCCTGTCGGCCGATCGCCGACACCCAATCATCGACGCCGGCGTTCTTTTCAGATGTGGGCGCGCGCCGCGCCTGTCCGCGCCCCTTCAAGCGACGGTCGGCGGCCTCCGCCGCCGACGGCCCGCGTTCACCGGGCGGCTACGCCGCCGGCGCATATGCCGGCCATGGTTCAGCCTGCCGCCATACCGCCGTCGACCGGATATTGCCCTCCGGTGATGAAGGCGGATTCATCGGATGCGAGGAACAGCACCAGCTTGGCCACGTCGCCTGATTCGCCGTATCGCCCGAGCGGGATCGTGGCGGCGAGCCGTCTTTGCGCTTCCTCCGCCTTGCCGGGGCTGAACCCCTCCTCCAACGACCGCATCATGCGCGTGTTGATTGGCGACGGGTGCACCGAATTGACCCGAACGTTCGCGTGAGCGGCCTCGATGGCGGCGGCGCGGGTCAGGCCGACGATGGCGTGTTTCGACGTGATGTAAGGCGCGACATTGGGGCTGCCCTGCAATCCCGCAATGGAGGACATGTTGATGATGCTGCCGGATTTCCGCTCGATCATGCCGGGCAGGACATGTTGCAGGCCCAGGAACGCGCCGCGCACATTGACGGCCATGACCCGGTCAAAGTCCTCGATCTTCTGATCCGCCAGCGGCGCGACGCGCCCCTCGATCCCGGCGTTGTTGAAGAAAACGTCGATGCGCGCGAAACGGTCCAGCACCGCCTTCACATAGGCGGCGGTGTCCTCGGATGACGACACGTCAGCGGCCACCGTCAGCACGTCGTCCGGCGCTCCGAGGCTTTCGGCGGCCGTGTCCAGATCTGCTTCCTTCAGATCGACGAGCGCGACCTTCGCGCCTTCGTTCAGAAACAGTCGAGCCGTTTCAAGCCCGATCCCGGCCGCGCCTCCGGTGATAAGCGCAATCTTGTCCTGCAGGCGTTTCATGTGCTTTCTCCTTTGCGTCCCAGAATGGCGGCCGGCGAGCACGCTGGGGCGGAAGCCGCGCTTTCGCGCCGCCGGAGCAGCCCCGGACCGACGCGCGACACGCCAGCCGCCGAAGCCGCTTCCGGACCGCGAAGGCCGTCCCGAAGACTCCCCCGGCGATCGACCATGCCGCACAAACTTCAGCAACAAGATGATGGCGACGCCCCGCGCCCGCCGCTAGGCGCCGAGATCCCGATTTCGGTGAATCAGGCCGTCCTCATTCGCAATCTCCTCGGGAAATCCGCCGAGAAAATTCCTCTCTCGCCCTAATCGCGGAGGGCGCCCCCGCGTCGGGCGAAGCCCACGTTGCGAATCGATTTTGAAGAAGAAAAGCTCCGCGCGCATGCGGGGTCTGCCATCCCCGGGCGGAGCAAGCGCGCGAATCGCGCCCGCCAGAGCATGGCGCCGAGGGGCGCTATGCTGATTTTACGCCGCCCGACACGTACTGAAGTTCAGCCACCAGATCCTCGCGCGCGGCGTTGCGGGCGTCGGCCCACGCGGCGCTTCGGCGTTCATCCCGATTGGCCTCGCGCAATGCGGACGTCCAGACGCCTGACAGGGTCATGATGACATAACTCAAGGGCGCGCCCGTGAGCATCACCGCGCGATCGACGCCGGGCGCCTCCGTCTTGAGGTTCGCCAGCGCGCAGGAGATCTGCTCCCCCGCACATTCCTCATCGTAGAGCCGCATTCGGAGCGCATAGGTAAGTTGCTGAAATGCGAGCGTATAGCTGTCCCGCTCGCCTCGCAGATCGACGAGCGCGGCGCGGATCGAACAGTCGGAGCCATTGATCCGGCTCAGCATGAAACGTGTCTCGACCGTCCGGAAATCCGGCTTCAGGCGTATCGCCTTCTCGACGAGCGAGAGGAAAGATCCGGCCTCGAAACCGGTGCTAGCGGTTTCGTGCAGCTCACGAACCAGCATTCCGACCCAATAGGGCGCGTCATGGATAAAGTCGCCGATCGCGGCGCTCGGCCGTCTCGCGCCCAGGAACGTGGTCGCCCCCTGTTCCTCTGGCAGAGTTGAAAAATATGTCGACATACCCGGTACAATCTCCGTCCCACCCAAGCTCCGATGGCTCAATCGCATCGCGCCCGAAAGCTCTTTCGTCGAGAAGAAATTTGCCAAAGCGGCAAATTGAACTTTTCTTTAGCACCAAATTGGCCTAAACGGCAAGTGTGTCAAGCAGCAAGAACAATCTCGGGTATATCGAACATGTCGCTCTCCATGAGGCACCTCGCCGATGACGATCTGCGGCCTCTGCTCCGCCACAACCTTCGCAAGTCATGCGCGACGGCTGGAATCGGGATGGCGCGCCTCGCTGATGAATGCGGCCTCACGGAGCGACACCTTGCGGATGTGATGGACGGACGCGGACATCTTGACGCCATCGATCTCTTGCGCGTGATGGTCGTTCTCAAAATCGACGTCGACGATCTGATGAGGCCTACGACCGAGATGTTGAACCGCCGCACGCCATTCATCATTCACCGGGATTCGAATTCTCTCTCAAAGCTCGTGGGCTTCGTCGGCGCGGATCAGATGAACCGGGAGGCGTGACGTGACGACATCCCTCACCCTGGATTCGATCAAGCGCCGCCTCCACGCCATTTCTCATCGCGGAATGGCGGTGGGGTTCTCGTTTCAGGACGACGTGCCGGGCGAGCGGTTCTACACCTACGATCAAGCTTGGCTGAATCACTATCAGACCAATGGATTGGTCGAACGCGACCCGACGATCATCTTCGGGTTCAGCACGAACGGCGTCCGAAGCTGGCGCGAGCTCGAAGCCGACGGCTTCGACACCTATGTTTTCGAGGAGGCGCGGAAGTTCGGGATCGAGAATGGAACCGCGTTCTCGCTTCGCGTCAACGGATCCAAAACGATCGCCAGCGTCTCTCATGAGAGCGCGGAAATGGAGGAGGAGGCCAAACTGGAGGTCTATTCGCTCCTCGCAAGCGGCACGGTTATCGTGGATTCAAAGAGAGGCGCGCCGACATTACGTTTCGATGAGGAGCAGAAGGCGCTTATCGCCTACATCCTTCAAGGCCGCTCCGACGACGAAATCTGCAAGATGCTCGGTATTCCCGCGCGCACATTTCGTTATCGGCGCAGTTCAATAATCAAGCAGGCGGGCGCTTCATCACTTCCGCATTTGATTCACATTCTTCACGTTCACGGAGTGCTCTGACCTCGTCAAGCGCTTTAGAGCGGACTTGTAACCAAAATCGGTTATCCATGAGAAATCCCCATTGTAGAGGAGTTCTCATGATGAAATGCGTAATTCTGGACTGGTCAAACCTTCACATGCATGGCGACCTCTGGTGGCGCCTTCTTTCGCATCGCTACGATGTGTTCGTGGCGGGCCTGGGCTGGGAGGTTCCGACCGCCACCAAACGCCGCCTCCCCCATGGCGAGGCCGTCGCGTCCGTCGAGTTCGATCAGTATGACGGCCCGTTCGCGACATATGTCGTCGCGCTCGACGACGCGGGAGAGATCCAGGCGTCGGCCCGGCTTTTGAGGACAGACACGAGCTATCGCTTTGGACCATATAACGTTTCCTACATGATCAAGGATGCGTGCGCGGGACTTCTCGACAACATCCCGGCGAATCTGATGGATCAGGAATGCCCGGCGACGACGGATACGTGGGAGCTCACCCGCTACACCAGCCGCAGCCGACAAGCCTCCAAGGCGCTTTTTGAGGCCCTCAACAGGTTTCTCGCCAACGCAAACGCGCGGAATGTCCTGACGCTTTCAGCGCCGTCATTCGTGCGCTGGCTCAAGGCGATCAAGTTCAAAGGCGAGTTGATCGGACCCGAGATCATGATCGACGGTCAGGGGTTCGCCGTTGTTTCGACAGCGGTGGATTATGTCGCCGCCGGGCTTTCGGAATCTGTGCGGCCAATGGTCGCAGAGCGGGCGGGCGAAGCTCTTCAGGACGCCGATTCTATGGCCGATCTGTTGCGCGAGGCCGCGTAAAAGGCCGGGCCGCGCCCTCATTCGCCCTCACCTCTCATCAGGCTGCGGCCTGGATAGTGAGGCGAGGCTCGCGCGGCCATGGAGTGGCGGCGCGCACTGCGTTGGCGGTGTGAAAGCGGCGGTGCGAAACTCGTTTAGGGGATTGGCGAGTTGACCCCGCCGCGGACGGCGCCAAATGGCATCCACCTTCCCCCTCTCTGGAGACAGGGAGGGGGCGTCGTGGAGCGTCGTGCGCTCACGACGGGGGGGTATGTCCGCCGTCTTCACTCAACCGGCTTGAGCGGGAGGCCCGCCCCTTCTTCCGGGGCGGGCGACGCAGGCGTCTCGGGCCGGGGAAACGACCAGACTCTCCGGGTCTCCACAATTTGCCGAACCAGCGCGAACTGCGTATGAGTCGCGGTATTCCGCTCACACGCCAAGGAGCCATCCGGAGATGGATCAGATCGCAGCCGGCCCCGTGGCCTCCCGCCCCGCTTTCGCCAGCTGGTTGGGGACGACGAACGACATCACCCGCATGTTTCTCGCCGCCGGGCGGATTCAGGGGCTGATCAACCTCGCCGGGGGCCTGCCCGATCCCGCGGTCTATCCGGTGAGGGAGATTGCGGCGCTGGCCGAGGAAGCCGTCTCGGCCCACCCTGGGGACAGCCTGAATTACGCGCCGATCGAAGGGCTGCCGGAGTTGCGCGACCTGATCGCGGAACGCTTCAGCGACCAGCGCGTCCGGCTCGGGCGGGAGAATGTCCTGATCATTTCCGGCGGCATGCAGGGGCTCGACCTGATCGGAAAGGTGCTCCTGGACGATGGCGGCCTGATCGCGGCGCAGGCGCCGACCTATGTCGGCGCGCTGGACGCCTGGCGGCCTCGGAACCCGGTTTTCCGGCCATTCGACCTGGGGCGGCCGGAATTCGACGCCGTCCAGGCGCTTCAGGGCGCGCAATTCGCCTATACCGTCCCGAACTTCTCCAACCCGAGCGGCCGGCTCGTCGGCGCGCCGGTCCGCGAGGCGCTGGTCGGCGCGGCGGATCAGACCGGCGTCTGGCTGGTCGAGGACGATCCCTACGGCTCGCTCCATTACGACGGCGCGCCTCAGCCCCGAATGTTGTCGCTGTCCGGCTCGGCCGAGGGCGACGCTCTTTATCGCGGACCGGTGATCTATCTCGGCACAATATCGAAATCGCTGGCGCCGGGTCTCCGGGTCGGCTGGGTCATCGCCGCGCCCGAAATGATCGAGGCGCTGACCATGGCCAAGCAGGGCTCCGACATATGCGGCAGCGGCCTCAGCCAGCGCATCGCGCTGAAGGCCATCGAAACAGGGCTGATCGACAGGATCCAGCCGGAGATTGCGGCGCTCTACCGTCAGCGGCGCGACACGCTCATCGCGGCGATGAACACGCATCTCTCCAAGTGGTTCGACTGGGAGACGCCTGTCGGCGGCATGTTCGTCTGGGCCGTCGCGCGCGACCCATCGCTCGACACCAACGCGTTGCTGCCCGCGGCGCTCGACGCCGGCGTCTGCGTCGCGCCCGGCAGCGTTTTCGACCCGCTGGGGAAGGATCGCCGCGCGTTCCGCATCAACTTCACCCTCAACCCGCCGGAAAAACTCGCCGAAGGGATCCGGCGTCTCGCCGGGGTGTTGCAGCGCCGGGACGAAGAGACCGCCTGAGGCGGGCGCGGCTCCGGCATGGACCGCGCCGACGCTCCGCGCTACGGTTTTCCGCACGCGCTCCGCGCGCGGCGCGCAACAAGGGGTCACGGCGATGAATTCGACACGGGATCAACAAGACAGCGATCATGACCGTCTGGAAAGGCTGGTCCTGCTTCCGGCGTCCCGGGATGCGGTCTGGGCGGTGATCGGCGATTTCGGCTCGATCGCGGAGTGGCACCCGCTGATCGCGTCGGCGGAAGTGACGGAGATGGACGGCTCGACCTATCGCCGCCTCGTCAGCGTCGACGACGAGTCCTTCTTCGAGCGCCTGATCGAAGCCGGCCCCCATCATGTCACTTACGAGGTCGTCGAAGGCCCGCTGCCCGTCACGGATTACCGCGCCACTCTGAGTTGCGTCGCCGAAGGCGAGGGGTGCCGCGTCTTCTGGTCGGCGTTTTTCGTGCCCGCCGACGACGCCGGCCGCTTGTCCGAAGGCATCGTCGGCAAGTTCTACGAAATCGGCCTCAGGGCGCTCAGGGAACGGTTCTCCTGAGCGCCCGCGCCGGTCCGGCTCATCCCGGCGCCGACGCCTTCATGAACGTTTGAACCACGCCCTTCGCCTGGCGCGCGATTTCCGCCGCGTCGGGTCGGGGCAACCCCATGATGGCGGCCGTCAGCGACGGCGTGTTGCACATGCCGAGGAAACGCCAGGCCGCCGCGTCCGGATCGTCGATCGTCAGCACCCCTTCCTTGGTCAGCGCCGCGAGATAGGCCGCCAGCCGGCGCGCGCCAAAAGCCGGGCCGCTCTCGTAAAATGTGCGCCCCAATTCGGGGAAGACCTCCGCCGCGCCGATGACGACCCGCATCAGCGCGACATGCGCGGGGTCGGTCAACTCCCCGATCAGCCGGATGGCGAAGCTGGTCAGCACCGCCGCGACATCGCGATCGGACGGATCGAACTCCGCCAGCTTCTCCGCGGTGTTGCGTTTCTGCTCTTCGATCAGGGAATGAAACAGCGCCGTCTTGCTTTCGAAATAGACATAGAGCGTCCCCTTGGAGACCCCGGCCGCGCGCGCGATTTCACCCATGCTGGCGGCGGCGAATCCATGCGCGAGAAAGACGCGCCCGGCGCCGGCCAGAATTTGCGCCCGCTTGGCCCCTCCCGCGCCCGCCTCGCGCGCGGCCGGCTCGGCGCGCCTCGTCTCGGTCAATTCACCCATATCACCCCTGCGCTCGCACTGGCTCCGCGCCCCTGGCCCGGATGGCCCGGCGCCGCGAAAAAATTATGACCGAACCGTTCGGTCACCTTGATCTGGGCGCGCCGCGCCTCTATGTCAAGCGCCCGACCGAACGGTTCGGTCAGCTATCGAAGGACGGGCCCGATGGCGCCTAAGGATCTGGAGTCCGAAAGCAGCCGGCGCCCCGAAGCATCGGCGCCCCAACGCGCGATCACGCCGCCGGAAACGGCGAAACGCCGCCCGCCATTGGCGCGGCGCGCCGCGCCGTGGCTCCTCGCCCTGATCCTGATCGTCGCCGGCGGCTGGTATGGCTGGACCTGGTGGACCACCGGCCGGTTCGCCGTCTCCACCGACGACGCCTATGTCGGCGCGGACTTCGCGATTCTCGCGCCCAAGGTCTCCGGCTATGTCGCCAATGTCGCGGTGCGGGACAATGACGTCGTCCGGACCGGCGACCCGCTGATCGTTCTCGATGACGGCGATTACCGCGTTCGGCTTCGCATCGCCGAGGCGACCGTCGCGTCGAAAGAAGCCGCCATCGCCCGCATCGACAGCCAGATCGGGCAGGCCCGCGCCGCGATCGGCGGCGCGACCGCCAATGTCGCCGCCGCCGACGCCGTCCTGGCGCAGGCCGAGGCCGATCTCAGCCGCTACGAGAATCTCGCGCAGTCCGATTTCGCCTCCCGTCAGCGGCTGGAGGCCGCCCGGGCCGCGCAGGCCACCGCCCACGCGGACCTCGCCGCCCGCAAGGCCGGGGTCGAGGAGGCGGAAGCCGCGCTCGCCGTCGCCGTCGCCAGCCGCGACGAGGCGGTGGCGGCGCTGGAGGGCGCCAGGGCCGCGCGCGACCAGGCCATGCGCGACCTCGACGCCGCCACGATCCGCGCGCCCTTCGCCGGCGTCGTCGGCAATCTCGCAGCCGCGACCGGAGATTACGTGCAACCGGGCGCGCGGCTGCTGGCGCTGATGCCGCTGTCCGACGTGTATATCGACGCGAACTTCAAGGAGACGCAGCTGGAGCCGATCGCCATCGGCGCGCCGGTGACGGTCGAGGTCGACGCCTATCCGGATCGCTCGTTCATCGGCCATGTCGTCAGCTTCGCCCCGGCGACGGGGTCCGTCTTCAGCCTTCTGCCGCCGGAGAACGCCACCGGGAACTTCACCAAGGTCGTGCAGCGCCTGCCGGTCCGGATCGCGGTTCCGGCGGAGGTGGCGAAGCAGGGCTGGCTCCGGCCCGGGCTTTCCGTCACCGTCACCGCCGACAGCCGCGACGCCGGAAGGAGCGACGCCCCGCCCGCCGCCGCCGAGCGCTGAGCCGGCGCCGTGGAGGAGGCTCTCGAACAGCCGGTGACGCCCCGCAGGCTGATCGCGTTCTTCGCGCTCGTCTTCGGAATGTTCATGGCGATCCTCGACATTCAGATCGTCGCCTCCTCGCTTGCGGAGATCCAGGCCGGGCTTTCCGCTTCGCCGGATGAGGTCTCCTGGGTCCAGACCAGTTATCTGATCGCCGAAGTGGTGATGATCCCGCTCTCGGGATTCCTGGCTCGGGCGCTCTCGACGAAGGTGCTCTTCACCGCTTCGGCCGCCGGCTTCACCATCGCCAGCGCGCTCGCGGCGACGGCGACCTCGATGAACGAGATGATCGTCTATCGCGCGCTGCAGGGCTTCATCGGCGGCGGCATGATCCCGACCGCCTTCGCCGCCGCCTACATGATCTTTCCGAGGCGGAAACAGGGGCAGGTGATGGCGCTGATCGGGCTGACGGTGACGTTGGCGCCGACCATCGGGCCCACGGTCGGCGGCTATCTCACCGACTACTTTTCCTGGCACTGGCTCTTTCTGGTGAACATCGTCCCCGGCGTGATCGCCAGCGTGCTCGCCTGGTCTCTCGTGGATTTCGACGAGCCGGATCACGCGCTTCTCGCGCGGTTCGACTGGATCGGGCTCGCGACGATGGCGGTTTTTCTCGGCAGTCTCGAATATGTCCTCGAAGAGGGGACGCGAAACGACTGGTTCCAGAGCGAGATGATCACGGGGCTGGCGGCGCTGGCGGCGGTGAGCGGCGCGCTTTTCTTCTGGCGGGTTCTGACGGCGGCGACGCCGATCGTCGACCTTCGCGCGTTCCGCGACCGGAATTTCGCCGTCACCTCGCTGATGACCGCCATTCTCGGCGCCGGGCTCTACGGGCTGACCTATCTCTATCCGCTCTATCTCGCATGGGTGCGCGATTTCACGGCGCTTCAGGTCGGCGAGACGGTTTTCGTCACCGGCGCGTTCATGTTCCTGACCGCGCCGGTGGTCGGCGTGCTGTCGCACAAGGTGGATCCGCGATGGATCATCTTCTTCGGGCTGACCGGCTTCGCGCTGTCGTCCTGGATGCTGACGCCGATCACCTCGGACTGGGCCTTCGGCGAATTGTTCTGGCCGCAGGCGCTTCGCGGCGTCTCGTTGATGATGTGCATGATCCCGATCAATCTTCTCGCGCTCGGAACCCTGCCGCGCGGCGAGGTGCAGAACGCGAGCGGGCTCTTCAATCTGATGCGCAATCTTGGCGGCGCGGTCGGCCTCGCCGCGATCAACACGATGCTGACGGCGCGGACCGACATCAACGCCTCGCGGCTCGCGGAGCATGTCTCCTGGGGCGCGCCGCCGGCGGAGGAGCGGCTGGAGATGATGACCCGGGCGCTGGCGTCGAGGCTCGGGCCGGACGCGCCGCTCGCCGCGCTGAGCCGGCTCGGCGCGATGGTTCACCGGGAGGCGCTCGTGCTCTCCTTCTCGGAGGTGTTCATGGCGCTCGCCATGCTCTTCGCGCTGATCGTCGGGCTGACGATCCTGCTGCGGCGGCCGGCGATGGACGGCGCGCCGGCGCATTGAAGGCCGGCGCGCCCGGCCCTCTCGACGGGACGCTTGGATTTCGCGGTGGAGCCGAGTATCACCGAACGACCAGCACGCCCGATACCCCACCCATTCAGCGAGGCCCAGCATGAGCCGCCGACCGGACCTGGCGCCGCCGCGATGAGCGCGGGGATCTTCTTCCTCGTCCTCGGCGCCGCCGCTCTCCACGCGACGTGGAACGTGCTGGTCAAGAGCGGGGCCGACAAGCTGGCGGGGATCGCCGCGGTGGTGATCGGCCAGGGGCTTTGCGGGGTGGTCGCGCTGCTCTTCGCGCCGGCGCCGGCGCCGGCCGCGCTCCCCTTCATCCTGTCGGGCGTCGCGCTGCATATCGGCTATCAGTTCTTTCTGATGAACTCCTACAAGATCGGGGATCTGACGCAGGTCTACCCGATCGCGCGGGGCGTCGCGCCGATGCTGGTGGCGGGGATTTCGGTGGCCGCGCTCGGCGCGGATCTCAGCCGGGTGGAGATGCTCGCGGTGCTGGTCATCGGGGCCGGCATCCTGAGCCTCAGCCTGACGCGCCAGGCCGACGGGCTTCGGAACGGGAAGGCGGCGGCGTTCGCGGTCGGCACCGGGTGCTTCATCGCCGCCTATACGCTGGTCGACGGCTACGGCGCGCGGGCGGCGGGCTCTCCGCTCGGCTTTTACGGGTGGGAGTCGATCGGGAACGCGCTCGTCTTCATGGCGCTGATCGGCGGCATGAGGCCGGCGTCGCTCAAGGCGGCGCTGCGGGCGCGGGTCGCGCTTTTCATCGGCGGCGGCGCCTCCTTCGCGGCCTATGCGCTGGCGATCTACGCCTTCACGGTCGCGCCGATCGCGCTGGTCGCGGCGCTGAGGGAGACCAGCATCGTCTTCGCGCTGCTGATCGGGGTGTTCTTCCTGAAGGAGCGGCTGAACCTGGTGAAGGTCGCCTCCACCGCGATCACGCTCATCGGGGCGGCGCTGCTGAGATTCTCGAAAATGTGAGCTTCGGGTGCGTTATCGCACGCGATAACATAGTTAAGCCATTGATATAAAATGATAATCGAAAAGTAACGCAGTCCGGGCGCCGCGATATGGGGGGTGAGGCCGCGGCGCGCCGGTCAGGATTTTCTGAGCAGCCACCCCGTCGTCGCCAGCATCAGCGCGGCGATGACGACGAGAAGGGACGACATCGCGAGGATGGTCGGCTCGATATTGTCGCGGAGCCCCTCGAACATCTGGCGCGGCAGGGTCTTCTGCTCCGGCCCGGCGATGAAGATCGCGACCACGACCTCGTCGAAGGACGTGGCGAAAGCGAAGAGCGCGCCCGAGATCACCCCCGGAGCGATGTTCGGCAGGGTCACGCGGCGGAACGCGGCGAAGGGCGACGCGCCGAGCGACTGCGCCGCGCGAACCAGATTGGCGTCGAACCCGCGCAGCGTGGCGAGCACCGGCACCACGACGAAAGGCACGCCGAGAACCGTGTGCGCCAGGATCAGGCCCGGAAACGTGGCCACCAGCCCGAGCTTGGCGAGGAAGAAATACATCGCGACCCCGGAGACGACGAGCGGAACGATCATCGGCGAGATCACGATCCCGAGGATCCACTGCTGCGCGACCACGTCCCCGCGCGACAGGCCGAGCGCGGCCAGCGTCCCGATCAGCGTGGCGAGGACCGCGGAGGAGACGCCGACGACCAGCGAATTCCGCAGGCTGGTCAACCATGGGCCGAACTCGAACAGCCGCTCATACCATTGCAGGGAGAACCCCGGCAGCGGATAGCTCAGAAAGCCGCCCGAGCTGAACGAGATCGGGAGCACCGCGAAGATCGGCCCCAGCATGAAGACCGCCGCGAGAAGGCAGAACACGGTCTGCACCCGGCGCAACGTGATCGGATTCCTGAGCCTCGGACGCATGGCGCTATTTCTCCAGCCCGGCGAGACGGCCGACGCCCACATAGCGCCCGACCGCCGCGTAAAGAACGATGATGCAGGTCAACGCGATGAAGCTGAGCGCCGAGGCCATGCCCCAGTTGAGCTGCTGGTTGGTGAAGAACGCGATGAAATAGCCGATCATCTGATCCTTCGCGCCGCCGACCAGGGCGGGCGTGATGTAATATCCGACCGTGAGGATGAAGACGAGCAGACACCCCGCGCCGACGCCGGGCATGGTCATCGGCAGATAGACCCTGAGGAACGCCCGCGCCGGATGCGCGCCGAGCGAGGTCGCGGCGCGCATATAGGCCGGCGAGATCCCCTTCATCACCGAATAGAGCGGCAGCACCATGAACGGCAGAAGGATATGCACCATCGCCACGTAGACCCCGAACCGGTTGAAGACCAGTTCGAGCGGATCGTCGATCAGCGTGAGCCACATGAGCAGCTCGTTGATCAGCCCCTCGCGCTGAAGCACCACGATCCAGGCGCTGGTGCGCACCAGAAGCGAGGTCCAGAACGGCAGCAGGATCGAAAGCGCGATGATCGCCCGCAGCCGGGGCGAGGCGACGACCATGAAATTCGCGACCGGAAACCCGACCAGAAGGCAGACCGCCGTCACCACCGCGCTGACCCAGAGCGAGCGCATGAGGATCTCGACGAAGATCCGCTGCTCCGGCTCCGCGCGCGCGACCGCGCCGTCATCGGTCATCTTCAGGTCGAGCGCGGCGAGAAGATAATAGGGCGTGTAGGCGCCGGAGGCGCGCCTCAGCGCGTGCCAGTAGGCGGGCTCCGCCCAGCGCTCGTCCACCTTCACGAGCGCGGCTTTCGGATCTTCGAGCGCGGCCGCGTCCATCCGGCCGATCTTGCGGGCGCTCTGCATCACGAGGCTGCGATAGCCCGCGATCTCGTAATTCAGCCGCTGCGCCGCCGACGCGCGCTCGAACCGGAGATCCTTGTTGCTGAAATCCTCGGTCAGGGCCCGAAACACCGCCGGCGGCGGCGCGCCCTCGCCATCCCACCGGCTGATCGCCGCCGCCGTCGCGGGAAGACCGGCGGAGACCTCCGGATTGTCGACCGCGCGGGTCAACATCGCCGCGATCGGCCCGATGAAGAAGCTGAGAATGAAAAGCAGAACCGGCGCCACCAGCAGGTGCGAGACGATGCGGTGGCGGCGCTGGCTCCGCCGGATTCGCCGCCGGAGGCCGGGATCCGACCCGGATTTCGACTCCAGGCCAGCTGCGGGCTGTGTCATGCGGTCCACTCCGGTCGGCCCTTTCCCCAGTGGGGGAGCGCGGGCGAACCCGCCCGCGCCCCGCCCGTCGTCAGACGCCTAGTTGGCGAGCCACTGGGTGAAGCGGGTCTGCAGCTCCGCTTCATTGTCGACCCAGAACTCCACGTCGATCGGCAAGCCGCTCTTCAGGTTGGCTTCGCCGGTCGGCAGCTGGGACGCGCGCTCCGGCGCGATCAGCTCGTTGGCGCCGGTGTTCACGACGCCGTAGGGGATCTCGTCGGTGAAGTTCTTCTGGTTCTGCGGGTCCAGCGTGAAGTTGATGAACTTCATGCCTTCCTCGAGATCGCCGCCGCGCACCACGGTCCAGAAATCCATCGCGTAGATCTGGTTGGTCCAGACCATGCCGAAATTCCGCCCCGACTGGTTGGCCGAGTCGAGCCGGCCGTTATAGGCGGCCGCCATCACCAGATCGCCCGACGCCAGCCATTCCGGCGCCTGCGCGCCGCTCTCCCACCAGATGATGTGATCCTTGATCTCGTCCAGCTTGGCGAAGGCGCGGTCCACGCCCTCATCGGTCCCGAGCACGTCATAGACCTCGTCCGGCGCGACGCCGTCCGCCATCAGCGCGATCTCGAGCGTGGTGCGCGCGCGCTTGCGCAGCCCGCGATCGCCCGGCCAGGTCTCCAGGTCCCACATGTCGGCCCAGCTGGTCGGCGCCTTTTCAAGCTTGTCGGCGTCATAGCCGAGCAGCAGCGACCAGACGAAGAAGCCGACGCCGCAATCGCCGTGGCGGGTGGCCTGCCCCATCAGCTCGCCCTTGATCTCCAGCGTGCCGACATCGACCGAGTCCAGGAGCCCCTGCTCGCAGGCGAGCAACATCTCGTCCTCATCCATCTGGACCACGTCCCAGACGACGCTGTTGGTGTCCACCATGGCCTTGATCTTGGAGATTCCGCCGAGATAGCTGTCCTCGGTGAGGGTCACGCCCGACTGTTCGGCGTAGGGCGTGAAATAGGCGCCGCGGAGCGCATCCTGCATCGCGCCGCCGAAGCCGGTGACGGTCAGGGACTGGGCCGAGGCGGCCCCTCCGAGCCCGGCGGCCAGCGCCGCCGCGACGAGCGCGCCGCTTCTCGAGATCTTGTGGTTCATGATGTTCCTCCTCTTTTGTTTTCGTTGGGGATCAGACGGCTTCCCCTGTAAGCCGTGTTGAAACGGATGCGGCCGGCCCATGCCGCCGACTCTCTTCTGTCGGTCTTCGCGAATTCCCCTCTTCGAGAAGGCCCTTGCGGGAAAACGATATATCGCCGCCAGCGCCGCATGGCCAACCGCGCTGACATGTCAATTCCTATCGCGCGCCAAACGCGGTTTCAAGCGCGCGGCGCCCCGAATGGGGGGCGCGGCGATCGGGCGGCGGCTCAAAGGTCGCGCCAGCAGGGGAGGAGGTCTCCGGGCTCCGGCGTCGCCTCATAGACCGCGCGGGCGATGGCGCGGGCGAGGCAGAGCGCGGCGGCGTGGCCGATCTCGACAAGCGCGCCGAGCCCGTCCGCCAGCGGCCGCGCGCCGGTCGCGGCGGCGAAGACGAGATCGCCGTCCATCAGCGTGTGCGCCGGAACCAGCGCGCGCGCCATGCCGTCATGCGCCGCCCAGGCCACGCGCGTCGCCTGCGCCTGGGTGAGCGCGGCGTCGGTGGCGACGATGGCGATGGTGGTGTTGCTCCCCGCCTCCGCCGCCCGCATGTCGAGCTTGGAGCGGAAGGTGAGCGCCGCCGCCGGCGGCTCCGGCGCCGGGCCGAGCCCGCCGAACTCCGCCCCGATCTCGAACGGCGCGGCCCAGAAATTGCGCCCGCCCGGAACCGTCGCCGCGCCGAGCGCGTTGACCGCCGCCAGCGCGCCGACCATGGCGCCCGAACCGGTCATGAGCGAAGCCGAGCCGAGCCCGCCCTTCAGCCCGGCCACGGTCGCGCCGGCGCCGGCGCCGGCCGTTCCCAGCCTGAAATCCGCTCCCGCGGCGGCCAGCGCCCGGCGCCCGAGATCGGCGTAGGGCGGGTGCGCGCCCCAGTCCTTGTCGCCGCCGTTCAGAAGATCGAAGAGGATCGCCGCCGGCGTGATCGGCACCGCCGCGGCGCCGATGCGGTGGCCGCGGCCCAGCGCCGCCAGCGCCGCCATCACCCCGCCCGCCGCGTCGAGCCCGAAGGCGGAGCCGCCCGAGAGCACCAGCGCGTCGACCTCCTGCACCAGCTTGTCAGGCGCGAGAAGCTCGGTCTCCCGCGTGCCGGGCGCGCCGCCCATCACCGCCACGCCGGCGGTGAACGGCCGGTCGGCGGTGAGGACGGTGACTCCCGTTTTCACACGCGCGTCCTCGGCGCCGCCGACCTTCAGGCCGGCGACGTCGGTGATCAGGTTGCGCGGGCCGGGGCGATAGGCGGCGGTCACGGGCCCGACTCAGATGCAGCGGCCGCCGTCGACCTCCATGGCGACCCCTGTCACCATCGAGGCCTCGTCCGAGCAGAGGAACGCGGCGCAATTGCCGAGATCGGAGGGCTGCGAGAACCGCCCGAGCGGGATGGTGGCGAGGAATTTCGCCCGCATCTCCGGCGTGTCCTCGCCGAGGAAGGATTTCAGCAGCGGCGTCTCCCCCGCGACCGGGCAGAGCGCGTTGACCCGCACGCCGAAGGGCGCGAGCTCCACCGCCATGGTCTTGGTCGCGGTGATCACCCAGCCCTTGGAGGCGTTGTACCAGTTCAGGTTCGGCCGCGGGCTCAGCCCGGCGGTGGAGGCGACGTTGAGGATCGTCCCGGTCTTTCGGCCCTTCATGTGCGGGACGATATGGCGCGCCGCGAGATAGATCGACTTGGCGTTGACCGCGAGCACCCGGTCGAACACGTCCTCGGCCACCTCCTCCAACGGCTGCGGCTTGTGGGTGATTCCGGCGTTGTTCACGACGATGTCGACATGGCCGAAGGCGTCCAGCGCCGTCTTCATCATCGCTTCGACGCTGGCGCCCTTCGCGACGTCGACCGCGCAATGGAGCGCCGCGCTCCCGGCCTCCTTCGCCTTGGCGGCGGCTTTCTCGCCCTGGATGTCCGCCACAAGGACGCGCGCGCCCTCGGCGATGAACTTGTCGACGATGCCGCCGCCGAACCCCTGCGCCCCGCCGGTGACGATGGCGGTCTTGCCTTCAAGTCTCATGTGCCCTGACCCTTTCCTGTTCCGATGCGCGGGGATGATGCGCGCCGGCCCCTCCGGGCGCAAGTCCGCGCGCAGGCTCAGAGCCCGAGCAGCGCCGCCGTCTCCTCGTCGAGCGCGCCGGTCGCCGGCACGCCCCATTCGCGCTGAAAGGCGCGGAGCGCGCGGTCCGTCCTCGGCCCGAAAACGCCGTCCACCTCCGCGCTCCCGAGATAGCCGAGCCCGGCCAGCTCCTGTTGCAGCGCGCGGACCGGCGCCCCGGTCATCATCGGCGAGGTCAGGCGCAGCTCGCGCGGCGCGGCCGGCAGGGGCCGGGCCGGCGGGGCGGCGAGATCCTCCTCGTCGGAGACGATCTCGTAGACCACCTCGCGCTGATATTCGGTCGGGCGGTAGAGAACCCCGTCGCAGGCGTAGAGCCGCTCGCCCTCGTAATAATAGCTCTCGCAGGGCCGGTCCGCGGGAAGCGTCGCGACATAGACCAGCGTCGCGGTCGCCAAGGGCGCGACGAAATACCAGTCCCAGAACGGGGAGTAGTAATACCGGCCCCAGCGCGGATGCGGGCTGCGCCAATAGGGCGCGCGATACGCGTGATGCGGCCGCCAGTCCCGCCCGCGCCAGCGCGCCGGCCGCCAGCCATGCGGGCGGCCGTTATGATAGGCGCCGCCCGCGCCGCCGTAGCGGCGCCCGGCCGCGCGCCGGCGCTCCACGCGCTGTCGGGCCGCCCGCCGCTCGATCTTCGCCCGGTCGGCGCGCTGGCGTTCGGCGCGCTGGCGCTCCGCCCGCCCGGCGGCGGTGGTCCGGGTGGTGGTGGTCCGGGCGGCCCGGCGCTGCTGCTCGGCTCGGCGCTCCTGGCGCTCGTTGCGGGTGTCCTGACGTTGGGGCGCGGCGCCCCGCTCCTGGCGCTCGTTGCGGGTGTTCTGACGCTGGGGCGCGGCGCGGCGTTCTTGCCGCTCGTTCCGGGTGTTCTGACGCTGGATCGCGGCGCCCCGCTCCTGGCGCTCGTTGCGCGTGTTCTGACGCTGGGGCGCGGCGCGGCGTTCTTGCCGCTCGTTCCGGGTGTTCTGACGCTGGATCGCCGCGCCGCGCTCCTGGCGCTCGTTCCGGGTGTTCTGGCGCGCGGTCTCGGCGCGGCGGCCTCGCCGCTCGGCGGCCGCGGCGCGGGCGACCCGGCGCTGCTGCTCGGCGCGGCGCTCCTGGCGCTCGTTGCGGGTGTCCTGGCGCTGAGGCGCGGCGCGGCGGCCCTGATTGTCCGGCCGGCCGCCGTTGCTTTCAATTCCCTCCGCCGCCGCCCGGCTGACGGAAAACCCGACCGCCGCCAGCCGATCCGGCGACGGGGCCGCGCCCACGCAAAGAAGCCCGAGCGCCCCGGCGAATAGAATCCGTCTCATGTCGTCGCCTCCTCCGTCTTTCGTCGCAGGTGCGCCATCGCCCGCCGGAGGCGGGCGTGCGGAGGCGCATATGAGGTTATACGCGGCGGGGCGGAGTTCCGGCGCGCGGCGCGAAAAATATCGGCGTGAGCGCCCCCCGAGGGGCCCGCCCGGACCGCCCCGCTGAAACCCGGGTGTCTCATTGGCGCCACGTCCGGCCCAATTCGCGTTTTACGTTAACCAAGATTACTACACAACCGGACCGGACGACACATGTAGAGGGCGAGAGACGAAGCGCGCGGCCCCAGACGCGACCCTGTCTTCATCTCCAGACACCGCCTCAAGCCCAAAGGACCGAAACACATGAGATCCCATACGACCCTGTTCGCCGCCGGGCTGCTCAGCCTGTCGGCCTACGCCGCTCAAGCGCAGACGCAGAGCTATGACGTCCTGTTCGCCACCAACAGCGCCGCCCTCGACAGCGCGGCGCGAAGCACGCTCGACATGGCGGCGCAGGACTATCAGCGCACCGGCGCGGCTTCGGTGATGATCGAAGGCCACACCGACACCGTGGGCTCGGCCGATTACAACCGCCGGCTTTCCGAGCGCCGCGCGGACACGGTGCGCGCCGCGCTCTCCGATCGCGGCGTCCCAGCCTCGGCGATGAGCGTCGGCGCCGCCGGCGAGACCGACCTCGCGGTGCAGACCGGCGACAATGTCGCACAGCCGGACAACCGCCGCGTCACCGTCAACATGGTCGCCCCCGCCCCGGCTCCGGCGCCCACGCCGAAGGCGGAGTTCAAGCAGATGGAGACCGCCACCGGCCTCAGCTTCTCGATCGCGCCCTACGGCGCCGTGAACATGGAGGATGGCGACGACAGCTATTTCGCCGGCGTGAACCTGTCGGCGGACTACGCCTTCACCGCGCATGTGGTCGGCTCCGCCGAGCAGGCGGTCTTCTATGAGTTCGGCGATGGCGACGAGGGCATCGGCGGGCGCTCCGCGCTCGGTCTCGACCTGATGCTCCGCCCCGACGGGCTGGGCCCCTATATCGGCGGCAATGTCGGCTACATCTACACCGACGGCCAGTTCGGCTCCGAATTCTTCGCCGGCCCTGAATTCGGCGTGAAGCTCGACAACAACATCACGGCGAAGGTCGCCTACGACATCCCCTTCGACCGGAGCCTCGATCACGGCGTTCTCTCCGCCAGCATCGGCTACCGTTTCTGAGGCGCGCCCCGAGCGAAGCCGGCCCCCCGGCTTCGCTCTCAAGTCACGATCGGCGGCGCGTCATCCGTGGCGCGCCGCCACCGTTTTCAGCGCCGAGAAGCCGTAGAGGGCCTCGAATCCCTTCTCGCGCCCATGGCCGGATTTGCCGACGCCGCCGAACGGCAGCTCGACCCCGCCCCCCGCGCCGTAATTGTTGAGGAAGACCTGCCCCGCGCGCAGCGCCTTCGCCAGCCGCATCTGCCGCGCGCCGTCGCGGGTCCAGACCCCGGCGACCAGCCCGAACTCGGCGCCGTTGGCGATGGCGACGGCCTCCGCCTCGGTCTCGAACGGGATCACCACCTGCACCGGCCCGAAAATCTCCTCCTGCGCGAGCTTGTGATCAGGGCGCGCGCCCGAAAGCAGCGTCGGGCGGACGTAATGGCCGCCCTTCGGCGCGCCCTTCACGATCTCGCCTTGCGCCGCGACCTCGAGATCGCCGGCCGCGCCGAGGAACCCCTCCACGATCTCCTTCTGCCGCGCCGAGATCAGCGGCCCGACATCGAGATCGTCGATCGCCGGCCCGACCTTCAGCGCCCGGTAGCGCGCCGCCATCTGCGCCAGCACCTTCTCGTAGACCCCGCGCTGGATCAGGATCCGCGAGGCGGCGGAGCAGGTCTGCCCGGCGTTCTGGATCCCCGCGTTGACGAGGAAGGGCAGCGCCGCCTCCAGATCCGCGTCGTCGAAGACGATCTGCGGCGATTTTCCGCCAAGCTCCAGCGTCACCGGGACGATGTTCCGCGCCGCCGCCGCCTGCACCATCCGCCCGACCGAGACCGAGCCGGTGAACGAGATATGCCGGACGCCGGGATGGGCAGAGAGCGCGGCCCCCGCCTCCTCCCCCAGCCCGGGCACGACATTGATCGCGCCGGCGGGAAGCCCGGCCTCCTCCGCGATGGCGGCGAAGGCGAGCGCGGTGAGGCAGGCCTCCTCGGCCGGCTTCAGCACACAGGCGTTGCCCATCGCCAGCGCCGCGCCGACCGAGCGGCCGATGATCTGCATCGGGTAGTTCCAGGGCACGATATGCCCGGTGACGCCATGCGGCTCGCGGAGCGTGTAGACGGTGTAGCCGTCGAGATAGGGGATCGTCTCGCCGGTCACCTTGTCGGCGGCGCCGCCGTAGAACTCCAGATAGCGCGCCAGCGCCAGCGCGTCCGCCTTGGCCTGCTTCAGCGGCTTGCCGACATCCGCGGCCTCGATCCGCGCCAGCGCGTCGGCGCGCTCGGCGACGATCCGGCTCATCTTCATCAGCGCCCGGCCGCGCTCGACCGCGGCGGCGCGGCCCCATTCGCCGGCCAGCGCCGCCTCCGCCGCTTCGACCGCCGCGTCGATATCGGCGGCGCCCCCCCGCGCGATCTCGCCCACTTCGGTCCCGTCGGACGGATTTTCGAGCGGCAGCCGCGCGCCGCTCTCGGGCGCGCGCCAGCGCCCGGCGATGAACACGGCGTCGGCGCCGAACCAGAGGTCGGGGTGAGCGTTCATGGTCGTCTCCTTTTGAGCGCCGCGTCGATATCGGGCGCGGCGGCGATCAGCGCCTTGGTGTAGGGGTGCGACGGGGTCTCGAAAACCGCCTCGGCCTCCCCCTGCTCGACGATCCGCCCGGCCTGCATCACCATCACCCGGTCGGCGATGGCGCGCACGACCGAGAGGTCATGGCTGATGAAAAGATAGGAGAGATTCAGCCGCGCCGAAAGCCCGGCCAGAAGATCGAGGATCTGCGCCCGGATCGACACGTCGAGCGCGGAGACCGCCTCGTCGAGGATGATCAGATCCGGCTCGATCGCCAGCGCCCGCGCGATGGCGATTCGCTGGCGCTGGCCGCCGGAAAACTCGTGGATGAACCTGTCGCCGTCCTCCGGCGCGAGCCCGACCTCGCCGAGCGCGCGCGCCACCCGCGCGCGCCGCGCCGCGCCGACAGGGGGCGCGTCCAGCAGGTGAAACGGCTCCGCCACCAGCTTCGAGACCCGCCAGCGCGGATTGAAGCTGCCGTATGGGTCCTGGAACACCACCTGCATCCGGCGCCGGTCGGCGCGCGGAAGATCCGGCGTGACGGGCCGCCCCAACAGCCGGATCTCGCCGCCCTGGATCGGGTCGAGGCCGAGAATGGCCCGGCTGAGCGTGGATTTGCCGCAGCCCGATTCGCCGACGAGGCCCAGCGTCTCGCCCCGCTCCAGCGTGAAGCTGACGCCGTCCACCGCCCGCTGGGCGCGCGCCCGCGCGAAGAGCCCGGCCCCCGGCGCGGCGTATTCACGCACGACGTCGCGCACCTCCAGAACCGGCGGCGCGCCCCCGCCCCGCGCCGGCGCGCCGCGCGCCGGCCGATGCGCGGAGGCGGCGAAGAGCGCGCGCGTGTAGGGGTGGCGCATCTCGCGGAAGACCGCCCCGGTCTCGCCCGCCTCCACCACCTCGCCCCGGCGCATGATGGCGAGCCGCTCGGCGGCGCCCGCGACCAGCCCGAGATCATGCGTGATCAGCATCAGCCCCATGCCGAACTCGTCCACCAGCCCGCGAAGCAGCCGGATCACCTCCGCCTGGGTGGTGACGTCGAGCGCGGTGGTCGGCTCGTCCGCGATCAGCAGCCGCGGGCGGAGCGCGATCGCCATCGCGATGGCGACGCGCTGGCGCTGCCCGCCGGACAGCTCATGCGGATAGCGGTCCGCCGGAACCCGCGCCTCCGGCAGGCCGACCCGCGCCAGCATCTCCCGCGCGCGCCGCGCCGCCTCCCGCCGGCCGGCGGCGCGGTGGATCAGCAGCGTCTCCGCGACCTGATCGCCGATGGTCCGGACCGGGTTCAGCGCCGTCATCGGCTCCTGGAACACCATGCCGATCCGGGCGCCGCGGACCGCGCACATCTCGCGCTCGCTCTTGCCCGCCAGATCCTCCCCGTCGAGCCGGATCGCGCCGGCGATCTCCGCGCCCTGCGGCGGCAGCCGCATCACGGAGAGCGCGGTCAGCGATTTCCCCGAACCCGATTCGCCGATCACGCCGAGGATCTCCCCCTCGCCGACCGAAAGATCGACGTCGCGCAGGATCGGCAGCCCGTGGATCGCGAGCGACAGCCGCTCGACCTCGAGGATGCTCATCGGACCCGCCTCAGCCGCGGATCGAGAAGGTCGCGCAGCCCGTCCCCCATCAGGTTGAGGCCGAGCACCGTCAGCACGATGGCGACGCCCGGATAGACCGCGACCATCGGGGCGCTGTAGATCAGGGTCTGGCTTTCAGCCAGCATCCGGCCCCAGCTCGGCGTCGGCGGCTGCGCGCCGAGCCCGAGATAGGAGAGCCCCGCCTCCGCCAGAATCCCGAGGCTGAACTGGATCGTCCCCTGCACGATCAGGAGATTGGCGATGTTCGGCCCGATATGTTCGAGCGAAATCCGCGCCCGGCTCTTCCCCGCCACCCGCGCCGCCAGCACGAAATCGCGGGTCCAGAGCGACAGCGCCGCCCCCCGCGAGAGCCGGGCGAAGACCGGGATGTTGAAGATGCCGATGGCGATGATCGCGTTCAGCGCGGAGGGCCCGAACACCGCGGTGATCAGGATCGCGATGACCAGCGCCGGGAAGGCGAAGATGAGATCGTTGAGCCGCATGATCGTCTCGTCCAGCAGCCCGCCGCGGCGCGCCGCCGCCGCCAGCCCGAGCGGAACCCCGAGGCCGACCCCGATCCCGACCGCGACCAGCGCCACCGCGATCGAGACCCGCGCGCCGACCATGATCATCGAGACCATGTCCCGCCCGAGATGGTCGGTCCCGAGCCAATGGCTGGCGGAGGCGGGCGCGAGCTTGGTCCCGATCGCCAGCGTCTCCACGTCATAGGGCGTCCAGAACAGGGAGAGCAGCGCCGCGCCGATGAAGAGCGCGCTGAGCGCGCCGCCGATGATGAGGCCCCGGTTCCACATCGCTCAGCGCCTCCGCAGCCGCGGGTCGACCCACGCATAGGCGAGATCGACGAGGAAGGTCACCATGATCACCGCGAAGACGAGGAGCATCACCACGCTCTCGACCACGATCAGGTCGCGCTGGGTGATCGCCTGAAAGATCAGCCGCCCGAGCCCGGGAAGGAAGAACACGTTCTCGATGATGATCGCGCCCGCGATCAGGAACGAGAACTGGAGCCCGACGATGGTGAGAACCGGGATCAGCGCGTTCCGGAACGCATGGCGCCAGAGCGCCTGGCGGCGGGAGAGGCCCTTCGCCCGCGCCGTGCGGATGAAATCCTCGTTCATCACGTCGAGCAGCGCGGAGCGCATGACCCGCGCGAGGATCGACGCCTGCGGCAGCGCCAGCGCGACCGCCGGCAGCGTCAGCGCCGTCAGCGCCGGCAGCGCGCCCGTCTCCCAGCCCGGAAAGCCGCCCGCCGGAACCCAGCGGAGATTGATCGCGAAGATGATGACGAGAAGGATCGCGAACCAGAAATTCGGCACCGCGACGCCAAGCTGCGTCGCCCCCATCACCCCCCAATCCGCCGCCCGCCCGCGCCGGGAGGCCGCCAGAACCCCCGCCGGAACCGCGATCAGCGTCGAGAGCGCCAGCGCGTAGACCGTGAGCGGCAGCGAGACCCAGAGCCGCTCCGCGACCAGCTCCGCCACCGGGGAGCGATAGGTGTAGCTCAACCCGAAATCGCCGCTCGCCATGCCGAGAACCCAGCCGAGATAGCGCGCGCCGAGCGGCTGATCGAGGCCGAGATCGGCCCGGAGCGCCGCGACCGTGTCCGGCGCCGCGTTCATCCCGAGCATGTAGGAGGCGGGATCGCCCGGAATGACCTCGACCACCGCGAAGATCGCCACGCTGGCGGCGATCAGGCTGAGGCCGAGCGAGAGAAGGCGCTGGAGCGTGTAGCGAAGCATGAGGAATCCCCCGGCTCGTAGGCCGTTCCGGCTACGGCGCCCCCGCGCCGAGGGCAAGCGATTTTCGCGCGCGGCGCCCGCCCGTCTTGAGCGCGCCCGATTGCATCGGGCGCAGCGATTTCGCATATTGCGCGCATAGTGCGCCGGGATGGGAGGCCTTTGCGATGAACCGAAGGCTGGCAGCCATCCTCGCCGCCGATATCGCCGGTTATTCCCGGCTGATGGGCGCGGACGAGACCGCGACGCTCAGCGCCCTTCGCCTGTTTCGCTCCGACATTTTCGGCCCGGCCGTCGGCCGCGCGCGCGGCCGGATCGTGAAGAGCATGGGCGACGGCTGGCTGGTCGAATTCGGCAGCGCCGCCGACGCCGTGACCTGCGCGCTCGAGGTGCAGGACCGGCTGGCGGCGCATGAGACCATCCGCCTTCGCATCGGCGTCCATCTCGGCGACGTGACGCATGAGGAGGAGGACGTCTTCGGCGACGGCGTCAACATCGCCGCGCGGCTCGAAGCGCTCTCGGCGCCCGGCGGAATCGCCATCTCCGACGCCGTCCGCTCCAGCATCGACGGCGTGCTGCGGGCCGGCTTCGCGGACGCCGGCGCCCGGAGGCTGAAGAACATCGCCGACCCGGTCCGGGTCTGGGCGCGCGCGCCGGACGGCGCCGCGCCCGCGGCGGCCGCGCCGGCGTTCTCCGACCGGACCTCGGTCGCCGTCCTGCCGTTCCAGAGCGCGGCGTCCGACCCGGATCACGCGGCGCTGGCCGAGGATCTCGCCGAGGACGTGGCGACGGAGCTCGCCCGCTTTCGCTGGCTGCATGTCGTCGGGGAGGCGTCCGGCGCGCGCTATCTCGTCGAGGGCGCGGTCCGGCGCGCCGGCGCGCGGCTTCGCGTCACCGCCCATCTGACCTCCACGGCCGACGGCCGCCGGCTGATCTCCGAGCGCTGGGACCGCGACGCCGGCGACCTCTTCGCCATTCAGGACGAGCTTCGCGCCGTCATCGTCTCGCGCGTCGTCGCCGAGATCGACGCCGAGGAGCGGACACTGGTGCGCGCGAAGCCGCTCGACAGCCTCACCGCGCGCGAACTCGGATATCGGGCGAATCTCGCGATTTTCGCGACCGGCGACGAAAACCTCGCCGAGGCGGAGGCGACCATCGAGCGGGCGCTCGCCGTGGACCCCGACGACGCTCAGGCCCATGTGCAGAAATCGGTCATCTGCATCTACAAGGCGCTGAGCGGCCGCTGGCCGCCGCGCGAGGCGCTGGAGGAGGGGGCGGCGGCGGCGCGGCGCGCCATCGCGCTCGATCCGCGCACCGCCAACGCCCACAGTCTTCTCTCCCTCCATTACGCCGTGCTGGGGGAGACCGACCGCGCGCTCGAAAGCGCGGAGCGGGCCCGCGCGCTCAATCCCAACGGCTGGGGCGCCTATCAGAGCCGGGCGATGGCGCTGCTTTTCGCGCCGCCCGGCTGGGCCGCCGATCCCGCCGCCATCGCCGAGCGGATGGTGGCGGACGCGCGCGATACGCTGCGCCTCGCGCCGAACTCGCCGTTATTCGCTCAGCACATCTGCCTCGAAGGGATCGGGCTCCTTCTCGGGGCGGAAGGCGGCGACCCGACCGCCGCCGTCGTCACGCTCGAGCGCGCGGCGGGCGAGACCGGGGCGCCGTGGTGGACCTGCCTCTTCGCGGCGATCGGCGAAGTGCGCCGCGGGCGCGAGGACGCCGCCCGCCGGCGCGTCGCCGACCTCCTCCGCCTCGCGCCGGGCATGACGCTGACGGCGATCGAGGCGATCTTCGGCGCGACCTACGTCTTCCAGCTCTGGCGCGCGGAGATCGCGCGCCTGCCGGATCTCGGCCTCCCCGCCGGCTGAGGCCCGCTACTCCCAATACGCTCCGGTCAGGTCGTTCGCCTGGGTCGGCGAGTTCTTCCAGAGCCCTTTCAGTTTCGCGTTCTGCACGTTCAGCCGCGGCAGCTGGAACAGGTAGCCGTTCACGTAATCGTCCGCGATGATCCGCTGCAGACCCTGCAGAAGCGCCGCGCGCTCGTCCTCGTCGATGGTCTTCTCCAGCAGCGCGAAGACGGTTTTAAACTCCTCGGAGGAATAGCCGAAATAGTAGTCGTCCCGCGCGTAGACGCCGATATCCATCGGCTCGGTGTGGCTGACGATGCTCAGGTCGTAATCCCCGCCCTTGAACACCTGTTCGAGCCAGCCGGCCCATTCGAGATTGACGATCTCGGTCTCGATCCCGACCTCGCGGAGCTGCGACGCCACGATCTCCCCGCTCCGCCGCGCATAGGAGGGCGGCGGCAGCTTCAGCCGCAGCTTCAGCCCCTCGGCGTGGCCCGCCTCCTTCAGCAGCCGCCGGGAGAAGGCCGGGTCATAGGCGGATTGCAGCGTCAGATCGACATAGGCCGGGTTATGCGGCGCGAAATGCGTGCCGATCGGCGTCCCGTAGCCGAACATCGCCCCGTCGATCAGCGCCTGCCGGTCGATGGCGTGGGCGATCGCGGCGCGCACCCGCACGTCCTTGAGCGCCTCGGTCCGGTTGTTCATCGCGAGGATGGTCTCGCCCTCGGTCGAGCCGACGATGACGATGAAGCGCGGGTCCTGCTCGAACTGGCTCAGGATCTCCGGCGCGGGGAAGCCGGGAAAGGCGTCGATATCCCCGGCCATCACCGCGGCGAAGGCGGCGTTCGGGTCGGAGATGAACTTGAAGGCGGCCTTGTCCAGCTTCGCCGGCGCGCCCCAATAGGCGTCGTTCTTCACGATCTCGACGCTGTCGCCCTTGGCCCAGCGCGAGAATTTGAACGGGCCGGTGCCGACCGGGTTGGTGGCGTTCGTCTCCGCGCTCTCGGGCGCGACCATCACCGCGTCGCCCCAGGCGAGGTTGAAGAGAAAGGCGCCGGTCGGCTGGCTGAGCGTCACCCGGACCGTCAGGGGATCGACCACCACGGTTTCGAGAATCGCGGCGTAGAGCGCCTTTTGCGCGTTCGCGCTGTCATCCGCGCCGATCCGGTCCAGCGAGAATTTCACGTCCTCTGCGTCGAAGGTCGTGCCGTCATGGAAGGTGACGCCCTCCTGAAGATGAAACGTGTAGACGAGGCCGAAATCGCTGATCTCCCAGCTTTTCGCCAGGCCGGGCTTGACCGAGCCGTCCTGGCCGAAGCGCACCAGCCCCTCGAAGACGTTGGCGTAGACCACCTCGTCGATCGCCGCCGCCGCGCCCGCGGTCGGGTCCAGCATCGGCGGCTCGAGCTGCATGCCGAGCGTGACGTCGGCGCCGAGCGCCGGGGCGGCGGTCAGCCCCCACGCGCAGAGCGCGCCGGCGGCGAACTTGAAGACAGGTCTCATCATTCTCCTCCTTGCCGGCCGGGCCCGGCCGGCGGCTTTCCTTCGCGCCCGGAGGGGCGCCGCGCGAACCATATCCGGAATTTCAGCGATTGCGACCGCCCGTTGCGCCGCGCCCGTCGCTTTCCGCCGGCGCGAGCAACGCCAGAAGCCGGGCGACGCCGGCCTCCACCGTCCCGTCGTTGACGATGACGCCCGCCCCCGGAGGCGGAGCGCCGAGGGGCGCCAGCGCCGCCCGCGCGAGCCGGGCGCGGATCTCGGCGGCGTCCTCGCGCCCGCGCGCCGCGAGGCGCGCCGCCAGCACCGCCTCGGGCGCGGTGACGAAGATCGCCCGCAGCTCCGGGAACGCCCGCCGCGCGTCCGGGAGCGCGGCGCGCGAGCCGTTGAAGATCACCGGCCGCCCCGCGGCCAGCGCGTCGCGGATCGAGGCCGGAACCCCGTAAAGGCGCCCATGCGCCGCCCAGTGCAGCGCGAATTCCCCGGCCGCGCGGCGGCGAAGGAATTCGTCCACCGTCAGGCTCTCGAACGGCTCGCCCCCCGCGTCCGGGGGCCGGGTGACGGCGCGCCGCGCCCAGACCAGATCCGGCCGCGCCCGCGCCGCGCCCGCGATCAGCGTGTCCTTGCCCGCGCCCGACGGGCCGAGCACGGCGATGAGGGCGCCGCGCGCCCCGGACCCGCGCGTCCCGCTCAGAGCCAGCCCTTCCGCTTGAAGAAATAGAGCGGCCCCACCGCCGAGGCGACCATCGCGACCAGCGCCGCCGGATAGGCGTAGGGCCAGGAAAGCTCCGGCATCACCGCGAAATTCATCCCGTAGATCGACGCGATCAGCGTCGGCGGCAGGAACACCACCGCCGCGACGGAGAAGACCTTGATGATCGCGCTCTGCTCGATGTTGATCAGGCCGAGCGTCGCATCCAGCAGCAGCGCGGTCTTCTGCATCAGGAACCCGGCCTGCTCGCTGATCGCGCGGATGTCGCGGATCTGGCTTCGCAGCATCAGCCGGACATCGGCCGGGGCCTTCCTCTGGTCCATCACCGGGCCGAGAAAGCCCAGGATCCGCTCCAGCGTCAGCAGCGACTCGCGGACCTGCATCACCGTGTCGTCCTTCCGGCCGATTCCGCGCAGGGTCTTGCGCATGTCGCGCCCGGCGTTGGCGTCGGAGCGGAACGCCGCCAGCGACATGCCCTCGATCTCCCGGCCCACATTCTCGGTGATGTCGGCGAGGCGGCCGATGATCTCGTCGACGAGCCCGATCAGGATGGTCCCCGGCGAATCGCAGCCGAGCGGCGCCCGCGCGGCGAATTTGGGAAAGGTCCGGAACGGCTGCGGATCGTGCCGGCGGAGCGTCACCAGCCGGTCCTGCGTCAGGATGAAGGTCACGGGCGCCAGCACCGGCGCGTCGCTCAGCGCCTGCGCCGGCACGATCGCGGTCATGAACGCCGCGCCGTCCTCGATGTAGAGCCGCGAGGAGCGCTCGATCTCCTCCTGATCCTCCCGGCTCGGCAGGGTCGCGCCGATGAGCTCGGAGACGCGCGCCCTCTCCGCCTCATCCGGCCGGAAGAGATCGATCCAGCCCGCATCCTCGATCGCGGGGGCCTCCGCCAGCCCCGCGCCCTCCCGCCTGTAGCCGATGATCATGCCATGCCTCCCCCTCGTCCTGGCGCCGAAGGCGCGGCGGCGCCCGGTCGGTCGGTCGGCGCCGCTTTTACCAGAGAGCCGGCGCTATCGCCATCTGCGGGGCCGATGGGGCGAAACGCCGGGAGCCGACGAGCGGGCGAAGCGGGATGTCGCCGCGCCTGCGCGAAAAGCCCGTCCGGGGAATTTCGCCGGTCGGAACCGATCGTCGTCGCCGGCGGCGCGGCCGCCAGCCGGCGCCCGAAATTAAGTGCTTGCCAGAATATTGTCGGACGACATAACCTTTCCGGGGAGATCCTTCTTGGGATGTCGCTTCGAAACGCCTGACCTTGAGGATCTCATGTTCCGACTTTCCACGCCTTTCCTTGTCGCCGCCACTCTCGCCCTGAGCCCGGTATTGGCCAGCGCCGCCACCTATTATGGCGAAAGCAGCCGGGGGATCGGGACCGAATTCATCCAGCCCGACGGCGATTTCGGCTTCAACGCCCTGAATCCCATTTACCTGCCCAACGGCATTCTCACGTATGACGATTTCGTCGGCCCCATTCCCGCCGGCATCGTCAGCTTCAGCGGCGCGATGAGGGTGGATTGCACGATCGATGGATGCGCCGGAGACAGCGGCGATCGCCTGCTTTTCGAACTGGCCAGCGGCTTTGAAATCACCGGGGCCTCCGTGTCGATGGAATTGAACGTGGTCGACCAATTCGACCCATTCGATTTCTATGGGATCGGCATGAAGGAAATCACGAACGGCGCGCCGTCGATCGACGTGCAGTTCGCCAAGGACATCACGACCGGCGTATCGGGCGAGAGAATCAGCGAAGAGATCGTCGGCGGGACCTCCGGGATCGAGCGCCTCGGCGCGGGCGTCTTCGCGTTGAACCCGTTCATCGACACCCCGGACTTTGGCCGGCGGAGCGCGGAGGCGCGTTGGACCGTAAGTTTCGATGTCGTCGACAACAATCCGCCAGTGAGCCAGGTTCCCCTGCCCGCCTCCGTTCTGTTGCTCGGGGCCGCGGTCGCGGCGCTTGGCGCGCTGGGACGGCGCAAACCGAGCTGACGGACGCCCCCGGTCGCGCAAGGCTTGAAACGTCGGCCAGGCGGCTCGGGCGGCGTTTTCCCCGATGGTCAGCCGGCCGAGGCGCCGAGGGCCGCGAACGCCGCCAAATGGACCGGCGCGGCCACGCGCGCGCGCCCCTCATTTCTCCCCCGCCGCGCCCCTCCCGAGGCCGCCGGCGCCAACGCCCTCACCGCTTCAGAACAAACCGGCTCGTCACCACGCCTTTTGCGACCAGAGCGCCGGTCTGGTCGCGGATGTCGATATCGGCGACGGTCTGGCGGCGGCTGCGCTGGATGATCGCGGCTTCGGCGGTCAGGTCCGCGCCGTCGGCGGCCGCGAGGTAGGAGATGTTCATGCTGGCGGTCGCGCCGCCCGCCACCTCGCCGTCCCTGATCCCGGAGGCCGACGCGCTCGCCGCGGCGATGTCGATCAGCGTCGCGATCGCGCCGCCGTGCACGATGGCGCCGACCGTGGTGAACTCCTCGCGAAACGGCATTTTCAGCACCACCCGGTCGGGTTCCGCCTCGACGACCTCGATCCCGAGCGCCTGCGCGAATTTCGAGCGGGTCAGCACGAGGTGTATCCAGGCGTGCGCGTCCTCACCCAAGTCCATCCGTGGCTCCTTTCCTCGATGCGGTTGCGCCCCTGCGGAAGATCCCGGGTAGAAAAACAGCCCGCGCCGCGCGATGATTCCGGCTCCGCGGCCGCGCCTCTCCCGCAGGCCGCGGCCGGAGCCGCCCCTTGCCCTTTGGCCGCTTCGCAACCATATGTAGAGCCCCAGCCGCCGAAATGGGCGATATTATTCATGACGACAATCCAGACGGTCAAGTCTCCCGAATAGATCATCTTCCGCTTCCGGCGTGTATTTTACGCCTTCGCATAGCACCGCGCTCATCGCTCCGGCCTAGAGACCTGTGAATACTTAGGCGTGCGAGGGGCGACCTCCCGCTTAAGACCGTCGTGACCGCGAGGCGGATCGCCGCCGATCCGCCCTGTCGGCGCCGGCCTGTTGGACGTCGCGCGCGCCCCGGAGCCTTCCCCGTCAACACCGTCCGAGAGGGACATGTTCGATAATGAGATACGAGACCAAACGTCCGCCCGTAGCCGTCATTCTGGCGGCCGGCGCCGGATCGCAGCCGCGCCCGCTGAACGACGCCCCCCCGAAAAGCCTTCTCTCCGTCGGCGGCTCGGCCATCCTCGAGCGGACCATCCGCAACTGCCTCAGCTGCGGGATCTCGCAATTCGTGCTGGTGCTCGGCGACCGGTCCGATGAGGTCAAGCGCTTTGTCGACAAGGCCTTTCGGGGGGTCCGCATCACCTATGTCGCGACCGACCGCCACCACGGCGGCGACACGGCCCATTCCCTGCTGCTGGCCGCGCCCGCGATCGGCGGCGCCGAATTCGTCAGGTTCGACGCGAACGTGGTGTTCGACGTCGCGATCCTGAGGCGGCTCGTCGACTGCGAGATCCCCGACATCCTCTGCGTCGACCGCGAAATCCCGCTTGAAGATCGAGAGGCGAGGGTCATAGTGGACGGCCAGATGCGCGTGCTTGAGATCGGCGAATCTGTTGATCCCGGGTCCGCCACGGGCGAGGCGATCGGGATCGAAAAGATCAGCGCCAAGACCGGACCGCTGCTTTTCGCGGAGCTTGCGCGGATGATGGACGACCCGGCGTATGATCAGGCCCGTTGCGAAGCCGCCTATGCGCGGCTGGCGGCCGGGGGAGCCGCGTTTCACGCGCTCGATATCACCGGCTCGACCTGGATCGAGATCGACAGCGCCGAAGATCTCGACGCCGCCAACATCATGTTCAAATCGCCGATCACGACCATGCCGCGCGGCCTGCAGCTGACGCGGGGCGCGACCACGGCGAAAGAGACCACGCCAGGCTGAACCGGACCGGACGTCACGCGACCGCAGGCCTTCTGAAGGCGATCGATGAAGGACCGCAGCCAGACCCCCGCCATCCCGGCGCCGGATCGCTGCGAATTGGAAGGAAAGACCATGGGCAAAGGCAACAACAAGCGCGGCAACAAGGAAGCCAAGAAACCGAAGGCGGAGAAGCCGAAAGTCTCCGCGACCGCGAACACGCTCGCCGGGAAATCCGTATCCTCGCTTGGCGCGAAAAAGATGAGATAGGCGGGAGGCTCAGACCCGGGCCGACGGACCGCCCCGCCGGGCATATCCCTGACGGGATCCTCGCCAGGACCGATTGCGGAGCCCTCCGCAATCGGCGCCGCCCATGGCCGCGCGCCCACCCGGCGCGGCGCGCGGCATGGTCATCTCCGACCGGGGTTCGGGCGGGAGGCGAAACGGCCTCGCGGAGCGCCGATCATGTCGGGCGCCGATCCGGCTTTCCGCCCATGAAGCCGGACGCCGGCGCCTCTTCGACGGAGCGCAGGCCAGTGTCGCCGAAATTCAGGGTGAATCTGTCGGGCGGGGCCGCCTCGTCCCGCCGAAGGCTCACCTCCAGCCGCCCGCCGCACAGCCGCGCGCTTTCGAGACGGGCCTCCTTTCCGGCCAGTTCGGCGGTTCCGGAGACCTCCTGATATTTTTGCCGGAGGTCGACGCGGCACCGCGCGCCGTCCGCTCTCTCCCATTCCCAGACGCCCGCGACCCGGGCCGGCGCGATCCATTTGTAAAGGCTTGCGTCGCCCAGCCTGAGCCAGTCGTCCGCCTTCCAGTCGCCCATGCCGAAGGCGTGTGAAACGATGCGGGCGCCCGGGCGCAACTCGCTCAGGAGGCGGGGGCGCAGCGCCGTGTTGACCGATTCCAGAAGATAGAGCGTGACGACGGTCGCTTCGCTGAAGTCGACATCGAAGATGTCCTCCTCGATGAAATCGACGAACCGCTCGACGCCCGCCGATCCGGCCTCCTCCATGGCGTCCGCGATGCGCCGCGGATCGATCTCGACGCCGACGCCGCGCGCGCCCCGATCTCTCGCGGCGGCGATCACGATGCGGCCGTCGCCTGACCCCAGATCAAAAAGCGCGTCCTTCGGGCCGACGCCGGCGAGGTCCAGCATCGCCTCCACCACGGCCTCTTCAGTAGGCACGAACGGGACATTCAGGAATATTTCCGGGTCCGAGGAATAGTTGTCGATATCGTCAAGAAAATCTCTAAACAACGAAATTTCCATCGATATAAGACTTGAAAACTCGCTCGACGCTCATTTGCGATATCTCCGGCAGGACACGCTCCAATCCTTGCTCATGATTGCGGGCTTATAGAACGGGGCGAGCGAACGGGGCAAGGATCTGCGCGCGTCGCTTTGGTCGATCACCTGCAATGATGCGGTATTCGGCGCGCGCGGCGCGATGAACGGTGAACCGGAGCGGCTCCGCCGGGATGAGGAGGGCCCGGCGCGCCCCACACGACGCCGGACCCTCTCTGGCGCCGCGGACGGGGCGACACAACACACCCCGCGAGCGGCTCGGAGTCGCTTTCCCCCAGCGCCTCCCCCACCTGACTGGACGCAAGGCGCGTGCCAAAACCATTGCGGGCAGATCCGGCGATTGCGCCACTTCAACGTGCGCGGGCTAATCGGTTGTATTTGATGAAAAACATTATCTATACGCGAACAAGGCGCGATCGGCCGCTGGCCGCGCCCGCCGCTTCGCAATTCGCGAATCCTTCTCGGTTCGCAATGGCGGAATGCGACTCTTCCCGGCCATGCGCGCTGAGCGGCCCCCGGGGGTCCCCGCCCGGTCCCGGCGTCCGGTCGGGCCGCCCGGCGCAGGCGAGAGCGGCGGCCTCCGACCGACGATCGCGCGTCAGAACAGCGACCAGAGCGTCACCGAAACCTCATAACCCGGCGAGATTCCGCGCGTCAGCACGTCCCGCGCGACGCCGATCAGAAGGGTCTTTTCGCCGAAGATCCGCCGCCCGACCGAGACCTGCGCCTTGAGGAGATCGAAATCGACGCCGCCGAACGCGGCGTTGCGGAGGCCGTAGGTTCCGAAAACCTGGGTCATCAGAACCCAGTCCTCATCCGGGCGGGCGCCGAAGGTGAGGTCCAGCCGGAGCTCGTCCGCCCGGTCTCCGATGAACTTGGCGAAGCCGAACGCGCCGTCGATCCAGCCGAGGCCGAGCGGCGTCTCCACCCCGCGGCCATAGAGCGCCAGCGCCCGGATCTCCTTCGAATCGTCCCCGCCGGGCGCCGCCGGCGAGGCGAGGTCCGAGAGCGGCCAGTCGCCGCCGATCTCCACCGAGAAGACGTCGCTCTCGCCCTTGGCGAGCCGGGCGCGCAGGAATCCGCCGATCCATCCGTCCTGCGCGCCATAGCCGACATCGTCGAGCCGCAACCCCTGGTCGAGATCGGCCCCGATGGTCACCACGTCGCTCAGCCCGTATTCGACATAGAGGCCGAGAGACGCCTTGGCGAAGTCGACGGAGGACGAGGTGGACACGTCGGTGGAGAAATAGCGCACGGACTGGGCGGCGAATCCCTCGCCCTCGGCGCGCGTCCACGCGCCGGCGGCGGCGTCGCCCCCCGCGAGAAGCTCCGCGAGGAGCACCGCCGCCACGCTCAAAAACCCGCGCCACGCCATTGGCCCATGGGCCGCGAACATGGTTAACAAATCGTAAAGGCGAGACGAAATCGGGGCGCGGCGCGGCGCATTTTCGCAAGCCGGCGCCGCGCCCTCCCCGTGTGACTCTCGTCACTTGCCTTCCCGCCGCATCAAGCCATCTTCCACCCAGGAAAGGAGATCGCCATGACGCGTTTCGCCGTCGCTCTCGTCGCCGCTTCGCTTTCGCTCGGCGCGCTCATCGGCCCCGCGGCCGCGCAATCGGTTGAGGACGCCGCCGGGATAGAGGCCACGATCCACGCACAGATCCAGGCGATGCGGGCCGATGACTGGGCCGGGGCCTTCGCCTACGCCTCGCCCGCGATCCAGGGGCTGTTCCGCGACCCCGAGGGTTTCAGCCGCATGGTGACGACCGGCTATCCGATGGTCTGGCGGCCGAGAAACGTCACCACCGGCGCGCTGACCCAGACCCCGCGCGGCCTGCAGCAGACGATGCTGTTCGAGGATCGCCAGGGGCGGCTCTTCATCGCGGACTATCTGATGCAGCTGGTGGACGGCGCATGGCGGATCAACGGCGTCGCCATCCGCCCCGCGCCGGCTGAAAGCGTCTGACGCCGTTTACCTCGCCCTAACCGGGACGGGGTCATGTGGAGGCGGGCGGCGGACGGCTCGGCATGTCGAGCCAACCTCCTCTCCGCCGCCCGTCTCCACATGACCCTCGGCGCGCGCGCCGAACGGCCGGGCCGGCCATCTCCGGGCGCCGCCGGACCGGCCCGCCGGCTGGACAAGCGCCCCGTCTTTTGAGACCACTTTCCGCCTGAGACCGCTTGGCGCCGGACGCGCGGGCGCTGTTCAGATTCAGAGGAGAACGCCGATGTCACCCAGGCTCCATATCGTGATCTGTTCGACCCGGCCCGGGCGGGTCGGCCCGTCCGTCGCGCGCTGGTTTCAGCGATTCGCCGAAAACCATGGCGAGTTCGACGCCCGGCTCGTCGATCTCGCGGATTTCAATCTGCCGGTTTACGACGAGCCGTTTCACCCGGCGCAGCAAAAATACCAGAACCCGCACACCAAGGCCTGGTCGGAGAGCGTCGCCGCCGCGGACGCTTATGTATTCGTGACCCCGGAATACAATTACAGCCCGCCGCCGTCGCTGGTGAACGCGCTGAACTACGTTTACCGGGAGTGGAATTACAAACCGTGCGGCTTCGTCAGCTATGGCGGCGTCTCGGGCGGCCTGCGCGCGGCGCAGGCGGCCAAGTTGCAGATCACGACGCTGAAAATGATGCCGATGATGGAGGGCGTCATGGTGCAGATGGTCTCCAACCTGATCGGCGAGGACGGCGAATTCCACCCGACCGAGCCGATCGACAGGTCCGCCGCCACGCTGCTCGACGAATTGCTGCGCTGGACGCTCGGCCTCAAGGCCATGCGCGAGGCCGGCTGAGGGCGGCGGCGCTCTCTCAGGTGGACTGGCTCTTGCCGCGATAGGTGCGCGTGCCCGCCTTGCCGGAATGGGAGCGCCCGCGCGGGGCGCCGGGCGTGCGCGCGGCCTCCGAGGCCGCCGCCACCGCCGATTGCCGCGCCATCGGATCGTCGGCGATGGCCAGCTCCACCGCCTCGAGCCGCCGCAGCTCGTCCCGGAGCCGCGCCGCCTCCTCGAATTCGAGATTCTCCGCCGCGCTCAGCATGTCCTTGCGCAGCCCGTCGAGATGGGCCTTCAGATTCCCGCCGACCAGGCCTTTCACGCCCGTCGCCTCCGGCGTCACATGGTCCCGCTCATAGACGCCGCTCAGGATATCGCCGATATTCTTCTTGATGCTCGCCGGGGTGATCCCGTGCGCCTCGTTATAGGCCACCTGCTTTTCGCGGCGCCGGTCGGTCTCCCCGATCGCCCGCTCCATCGAGCCGGTGATCCGGTCCGCATACATGATCACCTTGCCGTCGACGTTCCGCGCGGCCCGGCCGATGGTCTGGATCAGCGAGGTCTCCGAGCGGAGGAAGCCCTCCTTGTCCGCATCCAGAATCGCGACCAGCGCGCATTCGGGAATATCCAGCCCCTCCCTGAGAAGGTTGATCCCGACCAGAACGTCGAACGCGCCGAGCCGAAGATCGCGCAGGATCTCGATCCGCTCCAGCGTGTCGATATCGGAATGCATGTAGCGGACGCGCACGCCCTGCTCATGCAGATATTCGGTCAGATCCTCCGCCATCCGCTTGGTCAGCACGGTGACGAGCGCGCGGTACCCCTCTTTCGAGACCCGCCGCACCTCGTCCAGCAGATCGTCGACCTGGGCGGTCACCGGGCGCACCTCCACCGGCGGGTCGATCAGCCCGGTCGGCCGGATGATCTGTTCGGTGAAGACGCCGCCCGTCCGCTCCAGCTCCCAGCGGCCCGGCGTCGCCGAAAGGAAGATCGATTGCGGGCGCATCGCGTCCCATTCCTCGAATTTCAGCGGCCGGTTGTCCATGCAGCTCGGAAGACGGAAGCCATGTTCGGCCAGCGTCGATTTCCGCCGGTAGTCGCCCTTGTACATGGCGCCGAGCTGGGGCACCGAGACATGGCTCTCATCGGCGAAGACGAGGGCGTTGTCGGGGATGTATTCGAACAGCGTCGGCGGCGGCTCGCCCGGTTTGCGCCCGGTGAGATAGCGCGAATAATTCTCGATCCCCGCGCAGGAGCCCGTGGCCTCCATCATCTCGAGGTCGAAATTGGTCCGCTGCTCGAGGCGCTGCGCCTCCAGAAGCCGCCCTTCCTCCCTGAACTGGGCGAGCCGGTGCGCCAGCTCCACCTTGATCTGCTTGATCGCCTGATTCAGCGTCGGGCGCGGCGTCACGTAATGCGAATTGGCGTAGATCCGCACCCGGTCCAGCGCGCCGGTCCGCTCCCCGGTCAGCGGGTCGAATTCGCTGATCGCCTCCAGCTCGTCGCCGAAAAACGCGAAGCGAAGCGCCCGGTCCTCCATATGCGCCGGCCAGAGGTCGAGCGTGTCGCCCTTCACCCGGAAGGAGCCGCGCTGAAAGGCCGCGTCGTTGCGCTTGTATTGCTGCGCCACCAGCTCGCGGATCACGTCGCGCTGGACGTAGCTCTCCCCCGCCCGCAGGTCCTGCATCATCGCGCCATAGGTCTCGACCGCGCCGATGCCGTAGATGCAGGAGACCGAAGCGACGATGATCACATCGTCCCGCTCCAGCAGCGCGCGGGTCGCGGAGTGGCGCATCCGGTCGATCTGCTCGTTGATCTGCGCCTCCTTCTCGATATAGGTGTCCGAGCGGGCGACATAGGCTTCCGGCTGATAGTAATCGTAATAGGATACGAAATACTCGACCGCGTTATTCGGAAAGAACGACTTGAACTCTCCATAAAGCTGCGCCGCCAGCGTCTTGTTCGGCGCGAGGATCAGCGCCGGCCGCTGCGTCGCCTCGATCACCTTCGCCATGGTGTAGGTCTTGCCGGTGCCGGTCGCGCCGAGGAGAACCTGGTCCTGCTCGCCGGCCTCCACCCCCGCCGTCAGCTCCGCGATCGCCGCCGGCTGGTCGCCCGCCGGGGTGAACTCCGTCTCCATGACGATCTTCACGCCGCCTTCGAGCTTGTCGCGAAGCGGGGGCTGGGCGGTCGAGACGAGCGTGTCTGCCATATCTGCGGTCATGGGCGCGGCCTTTCCTCAGCGTGACAGTTAGGCGCGACAGCCGGGTGCGGCAACAGCGCGCGCGCCGCTCCGCGCGCCCGATCGCCTTGCGCCCCGGCCGACGATCCGACATAAACTCGGGCGACATCAATTCGCTCGAGGACGCCATGCTCGCCCGTATTTATCAACCCGCCCGCAACGCCATGCAAGCAGGTAAGGCGCGGACCGACTGGGTGCTGGAGTTCGACCCCGCCGAGGCGAAGCGGATCGACCCGCTGATGGGCTGGACCGGCTCCGGCGACATGCGCCGCCAGGTCCGGATGAAGTTTCCGACGAAAGAGGCCGCCGTCGCCTACGCGGAGGGGCGCGGCCTCCCCTATCAGGTGGAGAACCCGAAGCGCGGCCGGCATATCATAAAGCCCGGCGGCTACGGCGGAAACTACGCCTATAACCGGCGCGGCGCCTGGACCCACTGACCCGGCCCGCGCGCGTGAACGACGACCGCCGGCCCCGGCCTTCGCCGCCCGGGTCCGCCGATGGATCAAGTCCGGCCCCGTAGCTCAACCGGATAGAGCAAGGACCTTCTAAGTCCGAGGTTGCAGGTTCGAGTCCTGCCGGGGCCGCCAGCTTGCGATTTTCCCCCTGTTTATCAATGCGCTTTCGAGTTTGCGCGGGTGTTTTGCGAGCTGTGGCCCCGCCAAACCGCAGCCCGTCAATGGCCCGTCAACCTCCGCCGTAGCGGGTGCAGCGGCTTTTCGAGCCAGCGATAGGACGCCGCCGCGAACGTGATGGAGAGCGCAGCCGCCGCCGCGATCAGCAGCGGATCTCCTGACGCCGCGACGCCGTTATAGATCAGGGCCGAGATGATCACATAGTGGACCAGGTAGATCGTATAGGACCACTGCCCGATCCGGCGCAGCGCAGGCCAGTTCAGAGGACGAAACCAGGGGTCGGCCGGATTCGTGACCGCGTAATGGAAGATCGGCATCAAGGCCAACCCCTGGAGGCTGTATCGCAGGATGGAGCGGAAAGCCGGGTCGCGGATCAGAAGGCAGGCCAGCGACACGACGAGGCCGACGGCGAGCCACCCCACGCGGGCGACGACGCCGGGGCGGAATATCCTGGCCGCATACCCGCGCCACGTCAGCAGCGCGAGAAGGCATCCATAGAGCAGGCTGTCAAACCGCGTATCGGTGGAGATGTAGATCGTCCACTCATCGGAGCCGAACCAGGCGTAGCGGACGCCGCGCCAGATCAGGATCGCAACAAGCAGAGCCACCTGGTGGCGAACGCCGAAGCGGCCGGCGGCGAGAAGGATGAACAGCGCCGGCCAGACCAGGTAAAAATGCTCCTCGACGGCGAGAGACCACAGGACGTTGAGCCCCGTCGCCGTCTCGACGCCGGCGTCGGTGAGAGAAAAGTAGTTATAGAAGAAGAATATCTGGCTCATGGTCGTCATGAAGTCCGGGCGCCCATCGACAACACCCAGAAAGACAAGCAGAGAGCTGACACATATGGTCATGAGTATTGGCGGCCCAAGGCGCAGGACGCGGCGAAGGTAAAACGCCTCCAGCGATATGGAGCCGTAGCGGCCCCACTCCCGCGCCAGAAGCGTCGTGATCAGATATCCGGACAAGAAAAAAAAGACCGTGACGCCGAAGCCGCCCGGGATGATATATCCGTATCCCGCATGGGCTATGAATACTATAGAGATTGATACAGCCCTCAATCCATCTATTGATGGAATATTAAATTCTTCTTTCATTATTTATTAAATCCGATAACTTTTGACTATTTCATATCCCCTCCGCCTACTTTCATGTGAAAAGTATATATCGCAAGATAATATATCTTACCACTTTACCTATTTGACATATTTGCACGACTATCACATATCTATTCGACTCTTATTTACGATATGTCATATATCGCTGGACATTTTCATGGCTATGATTTCATGAGACCATGTCCACCGAATGGAGTGCGGGCGTCTCCACCATGGCTTATTTCAGATCGTGGCGGAGCATCGGCCGGCCAGACGGCGGATCAATCATCCGCCGATACGCGACCGGCGCGGACCATGGCTTCCGATCCGGCCTCCAACCTATTGATGCTCCTTGTGGGGCAATGGGTGGCAACGGGCGGAGGTTCTTGTTATGTGGCGGGGGATTAGCCTGGATTTGGGCGCTCCCGCCGGGGGCGCGGAAGGCGCTTGCGCGGGGGGCGCGCCGAAGCCGGAGCGCGCGTCATGAGAAGGGGTTTCTGGTTCGTCGTCGGCTGTCTCGCCCTCGCTCTCGGGGCGGTCGGCGCGGTGTTGCCGGTCATGCCGACGGTCCCGTTCCTCATCCTGGCCGCATTTGCGTTCGCGCGCTCGTCGCAGCGGTTCTATCGCTGGCTGCTCGACCATCCCGCCTTCGGCCCGCCGATCGCGGACTGGCGCGCGCATGGCGCGATCCGGCGCCGGGTGAAATGGATCTCCACCCTCTCCATCGCGGCGGCGATCATCCCCGCGGTGGTTCTCGCGCTCCCGCTCTGGCTGATCGCCGCGGAAGCCGCGATCCTCTCCTGCGTCCTCGTGTTCATCTGGACCCGGCCCGAGGGGCCCCGCTGCGGGAAGGCCTGAGGCGCGCTCAGCTCCCGGCGGCCGCCTTCAGGCGATAAAGCGCCTCCAGCGCCTCGCGGGGCGTGAGATCGTCCGGTGAAATCTCCGCCAGCGCCGCCTCGAGCGGCGACGGCCCGCTCGGCGCGGGGGCCGGGGCGGGGCGGGCGGCGAACAGCGGCAGATCGTCGATCAGCCGCGCGGCCTTCGCGCCGCCGTCCCGCTCGCCCGCCTCCAGCATTTCGAGAACGGCGCGCGCCCGCGCGACCACCGGCGCCGGCAGACCCGCCAGCCGCGCCACCTGCACGCCGTAGGAGCGGTCGGCGGCGCCGGGGCGCACCTCATGCAGGAAGACCGCCTCGCCCTCCCATTCGCGCACCGCCATCGTCGCGTTGGCGAGCGAGGAGAGCCGCGCCGAGAGCGCCGTCAGCTCATGGTAATGCGTCGCGAACAGCCCGCGGCAGCGGTTCACGTCATGGAGATGCTCCAGAACCGCCCAGGCGATGGAGAGCCCGTCATAGGTGGCGGTGCCGCGCCCGATCTCATCGAGAATCACCAGCGCGCCCGGCCCCGCCTGATTGAGGATCGCCGCCGTCTCGACCATCTCCACCATGAAGGTGGAGCGCCCCCGCGCCAGATCGTCCGCCGCGCCGACGCGGCTGAACAGCTGATCGACGACGCCGATCCGCGCCGCCGCCGCCGGCACCCGGCTTCCCATCTGCGCCAGCACCGCGATCAGCGCGTTCTGCCGGAGAAAGGTCGATTTCCCCGCCATGTTCGGCCCGGTCAGCAGCCAGAGCCGCGCGTTTTCGGAGAGGTCGGCGTCATTGGCGATGAAGCCGCCCTCCCCCGCCCGGCGCAGCGCCTGCTCGACCACCGGATGGCGCCCGGCCTCGATCACGAAGGCGCGCCCCTCCTCCACCACCGGGCGCGTCCAGCCTTCCTCGGCCGCCAGCGCCGCCAGCGCCGCCGCGAGGTCGATCTCCGCCAGCGCCGCCGCCGTGGCGGCGATCGCGGCCGCCGCCACGGTCACGGCCTCCCGCAGCCGGGCGAACAGGCGCTGCTCGATCTCCAGCGCGCGGCCCCCCGCCTCCAGCATCCTGGTCTGCATGTCCGAGAGCGGCCGCGTCGTGAAGCGCACCTGCCCGGCCAGCGTCTGGCGGTGGATGAACGTCTCCGAGAGCGGCGGCGACATCATCTTTTCGGCGTGGCCCGCCGGCGTCTCGACGAAATAGCCGAGCACGTTGTTGCGCCGGACCTTCAGCGCCGAGACCCCGGTCAGCTCCTGGTATTCCGCCTGCATCGCCATGATGACGGAGCGGCCCTCGTCGCGGAGCGTCCGCGCCTCGTCCAGATCGCCGTCGAACCCGGCGCGGATGAAGCCGCCGTCGCGGGCGAGAAGCGGCGGCGTCTCGACCAGCGCGCCGGAGAGCAGCGCGATCAGATCCTCATGCCCGCCGAGCGCGGCCGCGGCGTCCCTGACGATCGCGGCCTCCGCCTCGCCGAGCGCCGCCTTCAGCGCCGCCGCCTGCTCCAGCCCCGCCCGGATCGCCGCCAGATCCCGCGGCCCGCCCCGCTCCAGCGCCAGCCGGTTCAGCGCGCGCTCGATATCCGGGACCCGGCCGAGCGCGTCGCGCGCCGCGTCGCGCGCCTGCGAATCGGCGACGAACATGTCCACCCCGTCGAGCCGGCGGCGGATCTCCGCGACATCGGTCGAGGGCGCCGCCAGCCGCGCCGCCAGAAGCCGCGCGCCGGCGCCGGTCCGGGTCCGGTCGATCGCGTGGAGGAGGGACCCTTCGCGGCCGCCGGAAAGCGCGCGCATCAGCTCGAGATTGCGCCGCGTCGCGGCGTCGATCCGCATCGCGCCCGCCGTCCCCTCCCGCAGCGGCGGGCGCAGGAGCGGCAGCGCCCCCTTCTGGGTGATCTCGATATAATCGGCGACCGCGCCCAGCGCCGCCGTCTCCGCCCGGCTGAACGCGCCGAAGCCGTCGAGGCTCCCCACCCGGTAGAGCGCCTTCAGCCGCGCCGCGCCGGCCGCGCTGTCGAAGGCGGCGGCGGAAAGCCGGGTGGCGACGGCGCCGCACTCCTCGATCAGATCCGCCAGCGCAGGGTCGTCCTCCGCCGCCGGTCCGACCAGAACCTCCCGCGGCGCGAGCCGGGCGAGGAGCGGGCCGAGCCCCGCGCGGGGCGTGGCGGCGACGCGCACCTCCCCGGTGGAGAGATCGCACCAGGCCAGCGCCCCCTCGCCCCGGATCTCCGCCCACGCCGCCAGCCAGTTCGCCGCCCGCGCGTCGAGCAGCGCGTCCTCGGTCAGCGTGCCCGGCGTCACCAGCCGGGTGACGCCCCGCGCCACCACGGATTTCGCGCCGCGCTTCCTCGCCTCCGCCGGATCCTCGAGCTGTTCGCAGACCGCGACGCGGAATCCCTTGCGAATCAACGTCAGGAGATAGGCCTCGGCGGAATGGACCGGCACGCCGCACATCGCGATGTCCTCGCCGAGATGCTTGCCGCGCTTCGTCAGCGCGATGTCCAGCGCGGCGGCGGCCTGACGCGCGTCGTCGAAAAAGAGTTCGTAAAAGTCCCCCATCCGATAGAAGAGCAGCGCATCCTGATGCTCGGCCTTGATCGTCAGGTATTGCGCCATCATCGGCGTCGCGTCGGCGGGAATGTCGGGATTCTCGGTCTTCGTCACTTTGCCCTCGCTCTGCGCTCCGCCTAGCATGGCGCGACGCCGTGCAAAAGCAGGAGGAGAGAGATGCAGATCCAGCGAGCGCGCCCTGAAGACGCGGCGCCGATCCGCGCCGTCGCGGTCGCCGCATATACGCCTTATATTCATCGGATCGGACGAAAGCCCGCGCCCATGCTCGCCGACTTCGCGGCCCTGATCGCCGCCGACGAGGTCTGGGCGCTGGCGGAGTTCGCGGAGATTCTCGGCTTCATCGTCATGCGTCGATCGGCTGATTCTCTTCATATCGAGAATGTCGCCGTTCATCCGGAGCGGCATGGCGAGGGCCATGGCCGCGCGCTTCTCGATTTCGCGGAGACGGAGGCCCGCCGGCGCGGCCTCCGGCGGCTCGATCTCTACACCAACGCCGCCATGACCGAGAACCTCTCCCTCTATGCGAATCTTGGCTGGTGGGAGACCGGGAGGCGGCGCGAAGCCGGCTTCGACCGGGTCTATTTCACCAAATCCGTCTCCCCTCAGGCGGCCTGAAATCCACACTCGAAATTCATTCCGCCCGGCGCGAAAACTTTGCTTGCATTTGGCCGCGAAGCGCCTCAAATCCTGACGCACGACGCCAACGCACGCGCCTCTGGCCCGTCGAGGATTCCGGTCCTCATTCGGTTACGTAGCGACGGTAACGTCTCTTTTGGACGCCGCGCCCCGGAAGGGCGCCATCTGACGGAGATGACCATGAACGCCAACGTAGCCGGGCTCGCGCCCGTAGAGCGTATCATTGCACCCTGGAGACGGGCGGAGGCTTACGCCCGCGCCCAGGTTTTCGGCCGGCCGACGCTGGTCATCGACCTGGACGAGGTCGCCGCGCGCTATCGCGCGTTCCGCCGCGGGCTCGGCCGCGCCGTCATCCATTACGCGGTGAAGGCGAACCCGGCGCGCGAGGTCATCGCGCGGCTGGTCGAGGAGGGCGCGCATTTCGACGCCGCGTCCCGCGCCGAGATCGAGCTTTGCCTCTCCCTCGGCGCACGGCCGGAGGATGTCTCCTTCGGCAATACGGTGAAAAAGCCCGCCGACATCGCCTTCGCCTGGAGCGTCGGCGTCGGCGTCTTCGCCGCCGACGCGGATGAGGAGCTGGAGAAGATCGCCGAGAACGCGCCCGGCGCCGAGGTCTATATCCGCCTCCTGGTCGAGCGCTCGGAGGCGGACTGGCCGCTCAGCCGCAAGTTCGGCGTTCCCGCGGCCGGCGCCGCGCCGCTGCTGCGCCGCGCCCGCGAGCTTGGGTTGAAGCCGGTCGGCTTCAGCTTTCACGTCGGCTCGCAGACCCGCCGCGCCGCGATGTGGCGCTCCGCGCTCGAAGATCTCGCGCCGGTCTGGGCGGCGGCCCGCGCCGAGGGGTTCGATCTCGACCTCGTGAACATCGGCGGCGGCTTCCCCGCCTTCTACGAGGAGGAGATCGACGAGCCGGAGAGCTACGCCGCCGAGGTCATGACCATGATCGAGGCGAGCTTCCCCGGCGCGCGCAGGGTGATGGCGGAGCCCGGCCGCGGCCTCGTCGCCGAGGCCGGCGTGATCGCGGCCGAGGTCGTGCTGGTCTCGCGCCGGTCGCCGGACGACATCCATCGCTGGGTCTATCTCGACATCGGCAGGTTTTCGGGCCTCGCGGAGACCGAGGGCGAGTCGATCCGCTATCACATCGCGACCCCGCATGACGGGCTTCCGGGCGGCCCCTGCGTTCTGGCCGGGCCGAGCTGCGACAGCGCGGACGTTCTCTACGAGAAGCGCCCGATGGAGATGCCCCTGGCGCTGAAGTCCGGGGACCGGATCTTCATCCGCGCGGCCGGCGCCTATACGACGACCTACTCATCGGTCGGCTTCAACGGCTTCCCGCCGCTGGACGTGATCTGCATCTGACGCCGGGGGCGACGCGCTCTGCGGGCCGGGCCAGATTCGATGGCCCGGCCCGCAGAGATATGAAAAACATGATCCGTTAACGATTTTTACATGAACCATTAACTATTCGCTTGCGCGTTTACTTGATGAGAGTATGCCGATTACCGGCTTGATCTGATCAAAAGGAATCGCCGTGAGCATCTCTCCATCAACCGACGTCGCCCTCCTCCGGCCCCGGCTCCGGCCAGCGTCGGTCAGGCGCGCCGCAGGATATCTCCTGTCGTCCGGCGTCGCTCTGACGGCGGCGTTCGCGCTTTCCCCGCAGGCGGCGAGCGCCGCGCCGCTGGCCTACGCCCAGTCGACGGTGATGAGCGGCCTTCTCAACCCGCGCGGGCTCGTGATGGGGCCGGACGGCGCGCTCTATGTCGCCGAGGCGGGGCGCGGCGGCGACGGGCCCAGCCTCCCGGCGAATGGCGGCGCGCCGGAGAGCCGATACGGGACGACCGGCGGGATCAGCCGGCTTCTGAACGGCGTGCAGAGCCGCGTCGTCTCGGGCTTGCCGTCGCTCGCTCCGGCGGGCGGCGCGGAGGCCACCGGCCCGCAGGGCCTCGCCTTCGGCGCGAATGGCGGCCTCTACGCGACGATCGGGCTCGGGAGCGCCCCGGCGAATCGCAGCCTCCTCGCCGGTCAGCCGAATGTCGGCCTGCTCGGCACGCTCGCGGCCATCGACACCGCCGCCGGCACGGCGACGGCGTTCGCCAATCTTGCGGATTTCGAAGCCGCGAACGATCCGGGAGGAGAAGGCGCGGACAGCAACCCCTATGGCGTCGTCGCTTCTGGCTCCGGGTTTCTGGTGACCGACGCCGGCGGCAACAGCGTGATTTCGGTGGACATGACCGGCGCGATGACCGCCGTCGCGACCCTCCCGGCCGCGCCGACGCCGGCCGGCCTGCCCGGCGGGCCGTTCTATCAGGCGGTGCCGACCGGCGCCGCGATCAACGCGGACGGGGCGCTGTTCTTCGGGCAGTTGACGGGCTTTCCATTCCCGGTCGGCGGCGCGAACGTGTTCAGCCTCGACAATGGCGATCTTTCGATCGTCGCGGGCGGCCTGACCAACATCATCGACGTCGCCTTCGGCGCCGATGGAACCCTCTTCGCGCTCGAACTCGACAGCGACAGCCTCCTCGGGCCGGGAACCACCGGCGCGATCCATTCGATCGGCCTCGATGGCGCGACCGCGCTGATCTATGGCGGCATCGAAAATCCCACCGGCTTCGCCGCGGGGCGGGCCGGAGAGTTCTTCGTCTCCGTCTACGGCTCCTCGCCGACGGACGGCGCCGTCATGCGGCTGTCGCCCGTGCCGCTGCCGGCGTCGGCCGCGTTTCTGGTCTTCGCCGTCGGCCTTCTCGGCTGGGCGTCGTCGCGCGGCGCCCGCCGCCCGCGGCTGGCGTGAGGACGGGCCCGCTCAGCGCCGCGCGCGCGGCTTCGCCCGCCGCGTCGGCGCGGCGCTGAGCGGATCCTCCGGCCAGGGATGGCGCGGGTAGCGCCCGCGCATCTCCTTGCGCACATCCGCATAGGACGACCGCCAGAACCCCGGCAGATCCGCCGTCACCTGCAGCGGGCGCCCCGCCGGCGAAAGCAGCGAGACGCTGAGCGCCTCGCCCCCCGCCGTCGGATGCCGATCCAGCCCGAAGAACGCCTGCAGCGGCGCCGCGATGGCGGGCGCCGCCCCGTCGTAATCGATCCGGCAGACGCCGCCGTCCGGCGCGGTGAACGCCTCCGGCGCGACGCGGTCCACCGCCCGGCGCCCCTCATGGCCGAGCCGCGCCGAGAGGAGCGCGTGAAGATCGAGCCGGGTCAGATCCTCGAGCTTCCGGCAGCCCGGCAGATAGGGCGCGAGCCAGTCCTCCAGCTCGGCCAGCAGATCCTTCGGCGCGAGCGACGGCGCCGCCGCGCCCCGAGCCCGCGCCCATTCGCCCCGCGCCGCCAGCCGCCGCGCCGCCGGCGTCCATGGCAGCGCCTCCAGCCCGAGATCGCGTACCCCCTCGATGAGCGCCGCCGCCAGCGCCGCCTCCGGCGCCTCCGGCCATGGCCGCTCCTCCAGCGCCAGCGCGCCGAGCGTCAGCCTGCGCCGCGCGCTCACCCGTCGCTCCCGGCGGTTCCAGCGGCAGGCCGCCGTCTCCTCGATCCGGTCGGCGAACAGCGCGTCGATCTCCGCCCGCCCGATCGGCGCGGCGAGGCGGATCCGCGCCTCCGTCGCGTCGCCGTCGAGATCCGCCGCCACCAGAAACGGCTCCGCCGCCAGCGCGTCCTCCGCCGGCAGCCAGGCCCCCTTCCCGCTCGCAAGAAGATACCGCGCCGCGCCCGTCGGCCCGGCGCCCGGCCGGCGCATCGCGACCCGGTCGGGGAAGGCCCGGGCGAGCAGCGGGCCCGCCGGCGCGCGCCCGCCGCCCCGCCAGGGCGGCGGCGCGCCGACGCGCTTCGCGAGCCGCTCCGCCTCCGCCCGGATGCGGCGGAGCGCGCCCTCCGCCGCGCCCGCCCGCCCGGGCGCGGACAGCGCGTTCAGCCGCGCGCCGATATCGGCCCCGGCGCCGATCATCGGGTCCCGCGCCTCGATCAGCGCCGCCAACGCGGCGGCCGCGCCCCGCTCCCCGGCGGGCGCGCTCAGCATCATGTGCGCGAGGCGGGGATGCGCCGGCGCCGCGGCCATCGCCCGGCCATGGCCGGTGATCCGCCCCGCGCCGTCCAGCGCGCCGAGCGCGCCGAGAAGCCGGCGCGCCGCGGCGAGCCCCGCTTCGGGCGGCGGGTCGAGAAACCGGAGATCCCCCGGAGCGGCCCCCCAGTTCGCCAGATCCAGCGCGAAGGGCGCGAGATCCGCCGCCGTGATCTCCGGCGGCGCGAAGGGCGCGAACCCGGCCTCCTCCCCCCTGGTCCAGAGCCGGATGCAGAGCCCGGGCCCGAGCCGGCCCGCCCGGCCGCGGCGCTGGTCGGCCTCGGCCCGCGTCACCCGCTCCGTCACCAGCCGGGCCATGCCGGCGCCGGGGTCGAACCTCGAGCGGCGCGCCAGCCCGCCGTCGATCACCACCCGCACCCCCTCGACCGTGAGCGAGGTCTCCGCGATGGCGCTCGCCAGCACGACCTTCCGCCGGCCCGGCCCCGCGGGCGCGAGCGCCGCGCGCTGCGCCGCGAAGGACAGCGCGCCGTGCAGCGGACGGATCTCCGCCTCCACCCCCTCCAGCAGGCGAAGGGCGCGGCCGATCTCGCGCGCGCCCGGCAGGAAGATCAGGATATCGCCCTCCTCTCCGGCCAGCGCCCGGCGCGCGGCGGCGGCCGCTTCGGCCTCCACCCGGCCCGCCGCGGACCGGTCGAGCCAGCGCGTCTCGACCGGGAAGGCGCGGCCTTCGGCGTGGACCATCGGCGCCCCGTCCATCAGCGCCGCCACCGGCGCCGCGTCCAGCGTCGCCGACATCGCCACGATCCTGAGATCCGGCCGGAGCGCGCCCCGCGCCTCCCAGGCCAGCGCCAGCCCGAGGTCGGCGTGGATCGAGCGCTCGTGGAATTCGTCGAAGATCACCGCCGCCACGCCCTCGAGCGCGGGGTCGCTCTGCAGCATCCGGGTGAGGATTCCTTCGGTCAGCACCTCGATCCGGGTCCGCCGCCCGATCTTCGCCTCGCCCCGGACCCGGTAGCCGACGGTCTCGCCCACCCGCTCCCCGAGAAGGGCCGCCATCCGCTCCGCCGCCGCCCGCGCCGCCAGCCGGCGCGGCTCCAGCATCAGGATCCGCCCCTCGGCCCAGTCCGCGCCAAGAAGCGCGAGCGGGACCAGCGTCGTCTTTCCCGCCCCCGGCGGCGCGGTCAGCACCGCGCGCCCCGCGCCGGACAGCGCGCAAAGGAGCGCCGGCAGCGCGGCGGCCACCGGCAGGCCGGACGAGGCGGCGGCGAGATCGATCTGAGCGCGCGAGGTCATCGCCCCCGCCTACGCCATTTCCGCCGCCGCGCGAAGCCCGCTGGCCCCGCCATTGCCCAAGCGCCGGATTTCGGCCAGAACCGGGAGGATCACGGTGGGAGGCGGCATGAGCGCGGCGGACGATTTGCGGAAGCGGCTGGTCAGCGGCGAGAGGCGCGCCCTCGCCCAGGCGATCACATTGGTCGAATCGACCCGCGAGGACCACCGCGCGACCGCGAGAGAGTTGATCGACTCGCTCTATTCCGATTCCGGCCACACGATCCGGCTCGGCCTGACCGGCACGCCGGGCGTCGGAAAGTCCACCTTCATCGAGGCGTTCGGGCTCAAGATGATCGAGCGCGGCCTGAAGGTCGCGGTGCTCGCGGTCGATCCCTCATCGACCCGCTCGGGCGGCTCGGTCCTCGGCGACAAGACCCGGATGGAGCGGCTGAGCCGGGCGCCGGGCGCCTTCATCCGCCCCTCTCCGTCCCGCTCCGCGCTCGGCGGCGTGGCGCGGCGCACCCGCGAAGCGATCATTCTCTGCGAGGCGGCCGGTCACGATGTCGTCATCGTGGAGACGGTCGGCGTCGGCCAGTCCGAGACCATGGTCGCGGACATGACAGATCTGTTCCTCCTGCTCCTCGCCCCCGCCGGCGGCGACGAATTGCAGGGCGTGAAGCGCGGCATCATGGAGATCGCCGACCTCATCGTCGTCAACAAGGCGGATGGCGACCTGAAGGCCGCCGCCGTCCGCACCGCCGCGGATTACGCCGGCGCGCTCCGCCTGATGCGCCGCCGCGAAGGCGACCCGAAAGACGTCCCCGCCGCGATGACCGCCTCCGCCCTCACCGGCGACGGGCTGGAGAGGGTCTGGGCGCGGCTGACCGCGCTCGACGCCTATCGCCGCAAGAGCGGCTTTCACGCCGCGCGCCGCCGGGCGCAGGCCGTGCGCTGGATGCGCTTCGAGCTGGACGAGGGCCTCAAGGCCGCCTTCGCCGCCGATCCGCGCATCGCGCGCGCATTGCCGGAGGCGATCCGGCGCGTCGAAGCCGGAGACGCCGCCCCGAGCCTCGCCGCCGAAGAACTGCTGGCCCTTTTTCTCGAACCCACCAAACCTCCGGATCCGATTTCCAAACCCATGAAAGCATGAACTCCAATGCATAACGAGACCAAGGCCGCGCGGGGCGCGGACGCCCGGGATCCGGACGATATCTTCGACAGCGGCTATTCCTGGGCCCGCCTTCTGGTCACGATGCTGATCGCCATCGCCGGCGGCGTCGGCATCTGGTCCTATATCGCCGTGCTGCCCTCGGTGCAGGCTCAGTTCGACATCGGCCGGGGCGAGGCCAGCATCCCCTATGTGTTCTCCATGATCGGCTTCGCGGTCGGCAGCGTGGTCGTCGGCCGCGCGGTCGACCGGTTCGGCGTCGTCATCTCCGTCTGCTGCGCCGCAACGCTTCTCGGCCTCAGCTACGCGCTCGCCACCATCGCCCCCAATTTCGTGTTTCTGACCGCGATCCATTTCCTGATCGGCTGCGGCTCCTCGGCCAGTTTCGCCCCGGTCATGGCGGATATCTCGCACTGGTTCATGCGCCGGCGCGGCGTCGCCGTCGCGCTGACCGCGAGCGGAAACTACTTCGCCGGCGCGCTCTGGCCCTGGGCGCTCTCGGACCTTCTGGCGGACGAGGGCTGGAAGGCGGTCTATCTCGCGCTCGCGGTGATGGTGCCCGTGCTCTCGATCCCGCTCGCGCTGCTGCTCCGCCGGCGCCCGCCGGCCGGGGCCATGAACCTGGCGAGCCAGCGCGCTCAGACCGCGGCGATGACCGCCGGATTCACGCCGCGCCAGCTGCAGATCCTGCTCTGCGTCGCCGGGATCGGCTGCTGCGTCGCCATGTCGATGCCGCAGGTGCATATTATCGCCTATTGCGTCGATCTCGGCTACGGCGCCGGGGTCGGGACCCAGATGCTGTCGCTGATGCTGCTCGGCGGGGTCTGCAGCCGGATCGCGTCGGGCATGCTGTCGGACGTGATCGGCGGCGTGAAGACGCTTCTCATCGGCTCGCTCCTGCAATGCACCGCGCTCTTTCTCTATATCCCGTTCGACGGGCTCACCTCGCTCTTCGTCGTCAGCGCGATCTTCGGCCTCAGCCAGGGCGGGCTGGTCCCGTCCTATGCGATCATCGTGCGTGAATATCTGCCGCCGGCGGAAGCGGGCGCGCGGGTCGGCATCGTCATCATGTCCACGATCGTCGGCATGGCGCTCGGCGGCTGGATGTCCGGCTGGATCTACGATGTCACCGGCTCCTACGGCATGGCGTTCCTGAACGGCATCGCCTTCAACCTGATCAACCTCGCCATCGTGCTCACGCTGATCTACCGCTCGCGCCCGCACCGGCCGCGTGGAGCGCCCGCGGCGGCCTGAGCGGCGCCGCGCGGTTGAACGAAACCGGGCCCCGCCAGCGAATGGCGGGGCCCGGATGCGCGGCGGCGACGGAGAGCGGGAGGCGGCGCGCCCCCCCTACTCCGCCGGCTCCATGGCGGGCGCTTTCCCTCCAGCCGCGGCCACGGGCGCGACGCCCCGCGCGTTGAGCGAACTCAGGAAGCGCGAGACGAAGAGCAGCGTCACCAGGAACAATCCGGAATACCCCACCCCGCCCAGGAGATAGGGCAGACCCGGGCCGCCGGCGCGCACGCTGGAGAGGTTGAAGCTGAGCAGGCCCATCGTGATGATCCCGCCGAAGACCCACATCCCGAGCAGCCAGAGCCCGGCCTCCCAGCCGGTCAGCAATCGCCGGAAGCCGGCGGCGCGCAGCGGGGCCGGGTCCGCCTGCGGCCGCGGGATGGCCGCGCGAAAACCGATGGTGAAGAGGTCATAGACGAGAAGGAGGACGCCGGCGGCGAAGATCAGGCCGAAGATCGGCGTCAGCAGCTTGAAGATCCGCATCGCGGACGAGACATCGCCGCCGAACCAGTCGAGGCCGAGCGCGCGGTAGACGAAGACCTGGACCGTGCCGCCGATCGCGAAGGCGAAGGCGAGCCCCAGCATCCCCGCGAACACCAGCCAGAAGGCCAGGAGCCCGGGGCGCTGATCGAAATCCCGGGCGCCGCGCATCAGCGGAACCGCATAATAGGCTGCGGAGAGGCCCAGCATTCCGAACGTGCCGAAGAGCGCCAGATGCGCGTGGCTCAGCGTCACCCAGGTGCCGTGCGACCAGACATTGGTCAGCGCGAAGGTCATGCTGAAGCCGAGGATTCCGGCGCCCACCTGCTCCAGCACCACCGAGCCCAGAAGAAAGGCGAAGGCCGGCTTGTTGGAGATCGGTTTGCGGTCATGATGGGCGTCGAGATAGATATGCCAGAAGCAGAAGATCAGCGGCAACGGCTCCAGGGCGCTGAAAAGCGAGCCCCAGAATTGCCAGAACTCCGGCGTGCCCACCCAGAAATAATGGTGCGCGTTGCCAAGAAGGCCCGAGAGCCAGACCAGCGTGATCCCCCAGAAGACCGCGTAGCCGACCTCCTTGACGGTCGCGTTGAACATCAGCACCACCAGAAAGCCGACGAGGCTGATATGGATGACCTCCCAGACCCCCTCGACCCAGTAGTGCACGACATACCAGCGGAAATACTCCTGAAGATCGAGCCGCTCGATGAAGAAGAGCCCGAACACCCAGACCGCCGTCAGCGCCACGACGCCAAGCCCCAGCCCCCAGTGAATCTCATTCCATTGCGAGACCGGCGGGAAGGTGCGCAGGACGACGTAGCAGAGGATCCCGAACCCGATCAGGATCACGAGATCGGCGACGCGCCCCGCCTCCAGATACTCCAGCCCCTCCTGCAGCATGGGCTGGCCCATCCACCAGCCGGCGACGCCGTCCTGCGCGAGATACTGGGTCATGACGTTCCAGATCACGACGGCGACCAGCGCGTAGAACAGGATCTTTATCAGCCAGGGCGCCGCCAGCTCGCGCTTGGAGAGCAGCGGCCCGATGAACAGGATCGTGCCGATGAAGCCGGCGAGGATCCAGAGGATGCCGAGATTGGTGTGCTCGGCCCGCGCCACGTTGAAATTGAGCACGCCCGAAAGCAGCATCGGGTCGATGTGCTGCGCCGCCAGAAGCAGGCCGAATCCGGTCTGGACCGCGAACAGGATCAGCATCACCAGGAAGAAACGCAGGCTCAGCCGTTGGGTCTGATATTCGATCCGGATCATTGGTCCTCTCCCCCGAGGCTGCGGATATAGGCGACGATGGCGACGATCTCGTCATCGCTCAGAATGTCGGCGTAGGGCGGCATGACGTCCGCATCGAACCCGGCGGCGACCTGCGCGTTGGGATCGGTGATGGCCGTGGTCAGATAGGCGTCGTCGACATGGGCGTTCGAGCCGTCGGCGAGCGTCACGTCCTCGCCATAGAGCCCGCCCCAGCCGGGACCGACCACGACGTCGCCGGTCGGCGCGTGACAGGCTGTGCAGCCATTGTCCTCGACCAGCGCGGCGCCGAGCGCGGCCGGATCGGCCGGCGCCGCCGGCGCCGGGCCGGGAGACGGCGCCGCGGCGGCCTGAACGGCGGCGGCGGGCGCCTTGATCGCCTGGCGGAACGTCAGCCCGTCGACGCGCGGCGCCGGCGGCCAGCCCTCGGTGTCCATCATCGACGTGTATTTGAGAAAGGCGATGACGTCGCCGATCTCGTCGCGGCTGAAGGGCAGGTTCGGCATGATCGTCTTGTGGCCGGCGCGCCGCTCGATCCGTTCGGCGGCGGCGGGATACTTCGCGAGATAGGCTTCGATCTCGTCGACGCCGGCCTCCTCCGCGACCTCCGATTTCTGCAATTGCACCTGAACGGCGGCGCGCGTGGGCCAGGCGCCGGCCGAAGGCAGGAACGCCTCGAGCCAGGCCGGGCCGACCTTGGCGTAGACCTGCGTCAGGTCCGGCCCGAGATACGCGCCGTTGCCGACGATCGTATGACAACCCATGCAGTTATAGGCCTGAAAGACCCGCTTGCCAGAGACCGCGTCGGACCCCGCGTATTCGACCTGATCCGGGATCGCCTGAACGCGCGACCCGAGAAAGGACATCAGCGACAGCGCGATGAAGATCAGCGCCATCACCCCGAGCATGCCGATCGCCAGCCGCCGCTTCTTGCCCTCTTCGCAGGGCTCGCCCGGGCGGCAGCTCATGGCCGGCCCCCGTCGCCGTCGGCCTCGGCCAATCTGGCGCGCTCGATGGCGTCATGCTCGAAAAGCGTCCCGAGCACGCCGAGGAAGACGTGGAACACATAGATCGCCAGCAGGAACCCGACGACGAAATAGAGCATCCACATGGGCTTCGATTCCGGCCAGTAGCTGAAGTCGCGCCAATAGGGCCAGGACAGGAAAAAACTCACGGCGCTGGCGACGACCGCCACCGCAAGCCGGATGATCCATCGCGCCTTCGAAGGTGAAATTCCCCCGCCCGGGCCGGACGGGGGCGCGCCTCTCTGTTCATTCGAACGATCCATCACCATCTTTCTCCTCGCGCGATGGTCGAAATTTCGACCTCGCCACATATACGGTATTTGCAATACGCATTTCCGTCCCCATATTACGCATTGTCAATACTGATTATGAATGGAGCGACCATGCGTCTCGCCGCCGTCACCGACTTTCGCGCCCCGGCGCCGGATGGCCGGCGCGGAGGGCGCGCCGCTTTCAACCGGCGGGAGCGCCGCGGAGCGCCCCTTTCACCCACCCCGGGACAGGAGGACATCCGATGATCAGGATCGAAATCTCAAACGACAGGAACACGGTCGACACGGCCGCCGTCGCCGAGGCGTTCGGGATCACCCCGGCCGAGCTCGAACAGCGCATGCGCCTTGGCTCGATCAGCAGCTGGTTCGAGCGTGGGGAAGGCGGTTTCCATGAAAGGAAGCGGCTGATCTTCTTCTCCGCGGATCGGGGAACGCGCGTCGCCGTCGACGCGGACGGGACCATCCTCGCATCCGCCGACGCCGGCTCAAGAGGGTCGCCGCGCCACATCCCGTCCACGGGCGGCGCGCCCGCAGAAATTGGAGGAGATGAAAATGTTGGAGCCCTGGCGTGAGGCTCGCGCGAGCCCGCAGGACGGAGGCGTGGCTGAAGCGGCCCGGAAGGCCCGTCTCGACGCGCTTCTCGACGAGGCGTTGAGCGCCACCTTCCCCGCCAGCGACCCGGTCGCCGTCAGTCTCTCGGATATGTCGGCGCGCGCCGCCGGCGCCGATGCGAAGCCGGCTGCGAGGTGACGCGTATCCGCCGATCCCGGGGCCTCGCGCAACGGCGCGATGGCCAGGGGATCGGCGGCGGCCGCGCCGAAATCAGGCGGCGCTTGCGACCTTCCTGATCTCGATGCGCCAGTTCGCAGGCCCCTGCTCGAGATAGGTCCACGAGAACTCTTCAGGATACATGGCGTCGAGCTGCGCGTGGAGCGGTCTCGGATCATGCGTGTTCACCAGAATGAACGCCGCGCCCGGCTCCAGCGCGTCGGCGATCTCGAAAATGCGCGCATGGCGCTCGAATGGCGCCAGGCTCTGCGCATCGACAACCTGCATCGTCGACGCCTCTCCCGATGTCGTCATTGGAAACTCTCCCTCGGTCGCATGAGAAAATGCATCCGCGGGGCGGTTGCGACACCGAACCGCCGCCGACGAAACCGCCCGGGCGCGCCGCAGCGGCCCGGAACCGGCGCCGCCTTTCTTCAGGTCATATTCGGTATTGTCAATACCTATTAATGGCGCGTCAGCTGAGCCATCTCTTGCGGCGCCGGTAATGGCGGACGGCGTGGTAATCCACCCGCCCCGCGCCGCCGAGATAGAATTCCTGCACGTCGGGATTTTCCTTCAGCGTCTCGGCCGGGCCGCTCATCACCACCTGGCCGTTTTCGATCAGATAGGCGGCGTCGACGATATCCAGCGTCGCCGCCGCGTTCTGCTCGACCAGGAGGACGCCAAGCCCGTCCCTCCGGTTGATCTCGCGGATGATGGCGAAGATGTCACGCACCAGGATCGGCGAAAGCCCGAGGCTGGGCTCGTCCAGCATGATCAGCTTCGGCTGCGTCATCAGCGCCCGCCCGATCGCCAGCATCTGTTGCTCGCCGCCGGAAAGATAGCCCGCTTTGGAGCGGCCGCGCTCGCGAAGGCGCGGGAAATACTCATAGACCCGGTCGCGGATCTCGTCGAAGCGCCCGCCGCCGCCGCCATGCCAGGCCGCGATCAGGTTCTCGTCCGGCGTCAGATGCCCGAAGACCCGGCGCCCCTCCAGCACATGCACGATGCCGCGCGCCACCCGTTGCGGCGCGCCCATCCGCAGGAGATCATCCTCCCCGAAGCGGACCGATCCGCGCGTGACCAGCCCGCGCTCCGGGCCCAGAAGGCCGCTCACCGCCTTCAGCGTGGTGCTCTTGCCCGCGCCGTTGGCGCCGAGGAGGGCGACCATGCCGCCCTCCTCAACCTCAAGCGAGACGCCCTTGATGGCAAGGAAGACCTTGTCATAGATAACCTCGACATTCTCGAGCGTCAGTTTCGGCATGCTCAGTCGCCTTTCTTGTAGGCCGCCGCGCCTTCCGCGATCTCCTTCCAGACCACGTCCTGATAGGCGGCGCCCCATTCGGACACCGGCTCCCAGGCCTCGCCGTTCCAGCGCGAGACGCGGCCCGCGCCGCCGCCCTGGTGATCCGCGGGCGTGATCGTGATCTTCGGCATCAGCCCTTCGGCGTCGAAGTCCTTGATCTGCTCGAACCCGGCCTTGAGCTTGGTCCCGTCGAGCGGGGCCCCCTCGGATTTCAGCGCCAGCCGCGCCGCCTCGACCGACACAGCCATCGAGGCCACGCCGATATTGTAGTAAGAGGAGCCGACATTGGCCTTGTCGCCCGCGCCGTTGCCGGGCTCCACCACCTTTTCAAGAATGCGCTGGATGATCGCCGGTTCGGTCCCGCTCGAGACCGCCTCGAACCGCTTGACGCCGGTCATCACGTCCACGCCCACGTTCCGCGCGTCCGTTCCCGCCAGCCAGACGACCGAGAGGATATTCTCCGGGTCGATGCCGTTGCGGATCGCCTCGCGCACGGAGACCGACTGGCCGCCGCCCGCGCCCCAGATCAGCACCGCGTCGGGCTTGTACCGGCGCACCTCGGACCAGGTCGCGCTCTGCTCGTTGCCCGGGCTGGCGTAGGGGAACGCCTGCAGCTCGAAGCCCTCCTGGCTGGCCAGCTCGGTCAGCACCGGCAGCGGCTCCTTGCCGAAGGGGCTGTCGATATGGACGAGCGCGATCTTCTTGCCTTCGAGCCCGCCATTGTCCTTCAGATAGTTGATGAGGACCGTCGACTGGCTCCAATACGTCGCCATCATCGGAAAGACGTAAGGGAACACCTCCCCGTCGCTGGCGTCGCCCCGGCCGTGGAGCGCGGTGATCAGCACCACCTTGTCCTTCATCACCTGATCGACCAGCGCCCGCGACACCGGCGTCGAAAAGAAATCGAACAGGATCGCGCCGTCCGCGCGGGCGCGGTTATAGGCCTCGATCCCGCGCTGCGGCTGGTTGCCGTGGTCGCGCACGATCGCCTCGACCATGTGGCCCTCCACCCCGCCCTCGGCGTTGACCAGAGCCAGATAGTCCTGCTGCCCCTGATTGTATTCGCCCGAGACGAAGGTGTAGACGGCGGTGAAATCCTGCAGCAGCCCGAACTTGATCGGCGCGTCCTGCGCGGCGGCCGCCCCCGCGCCAAGGCCCGCGGCGAGCGTCGCCGCCGCCAGCTGCGCTGTTCTGCGTTTCCAGTTCATGAGTCTTTTCCTCCCGTTATGAATGCCCCCGAAGAGGGCGTCAGCTCCTGGAATGGCGAAACGGCCAGACCAGAAAATACTTCCGAATGTTGTCATGGATCTTGGCGAGGCCCAGCGGCTCGAAGAGCAGGAAGCCGATGATCATCGCGCCGTAGATGATGAGCGGCAGATGCGCCATCAGGTTCTGCGACACGTCCAGGATCCCCGCCGCGCCCAGCATCGCCACGAAATTGGTCAGCACGATCGGCGCCAGCAGCACGAATCCCGCGCCGAGAAACGCGCCGATCACGCTGCCGAGCCCGCCGACCAGCACCATCGCCACCAGCTGGATCGAGACGTTGAAGCTGAACTGCTCCGGCGTCACCGCCCGGTAGTAGCAGAAGGCGAGCAGCGCCCCGGTCACGCCCCCCATGAACGACGCGGTGAGGAACGCCAGCAGCTTGTAGCGGAACGGGTCCACCCCGATCACGGCGGCGGCGAAATCCTTGTCGCGGATGGCGATCAGCGCGCGCCCGAAACTGGTGCGCCGCACATTGAGGAAGAAGACCGTGAGCAGCACCGCCCAGGCCAGCGCCAGATAATAGCGCGCCTCGAGCCCGGCCACCGGAAGCCCGAAAAACGACACCGCCGGGGTGCGGAGCGTCGCCTGCGCGCCGCCCGAGATCGCCGGCACGTTGATGATCACCCAATCCACCAGATACTGCATCGCCAGCGTCGCCATCACCAGATAGAGCCCCTTCACCCGCAGCGCCGCGAAGCCGAACCCCGCGCCGATCACCGCCGCCGACAGGCCGCCGCCCAGCAGCGCCAGCTCGAACGGCAGGCCCGCGCGGGTGAGGTGGATGGCGCTGTAGGCGCCGATCGCCATGACCGCCGCGAAGCCGAAATGAAGCTGCCCCGCCAGCCCCATCAGCAGCGTCAGCGAAAGCGCCGCCGCGCTCCAGATCATCCAGGGCAGGAGATAGCTGCCGAGATAGAGCGGCGAGAGAAAGAGCGGCGCCGCCAGCGCCAGAACCAGCAGGCCGATCACCTGCCAGCGGTCCGCGGGCAAGGGCCAGAGCGCGCGCGCGCTCTGGTAGCGGGTGTGGTGGACGCCGGAGAGGCGATAGAACATGGCTCAGATCCTCTCGATGTCTTCGCGGCCGAAAATGCCGTAGGGCCGGACCAGAATGGTCAGCAGGATGATGAGCGACGTGACCACCTCGCGCGTGCTGCCGCCGACGGCCGAGTCGAGATAGCCGGGAATCACGCTGCCGAGGATGCCGACCAGCAGCCCGCCGACCAGCACGCCCGGGATCGAATCGAGCCCGCCGAGGATCACCACGGCGACGGCGGGAAAGAGGAGGCTGGAGAGGGTCCAGTCCACGCCCTGCACCGACCCCCAGAGCACCCCGGCCCCGACCGCCGCGATCCCCGCGACTCCCCAGCTGAGGCCGATGATATGCTCGACGCTCAGGCCCACCGCCCAGCTCGCCACATGATCGTCGGAGACCGCGCGCATCTTGGTGCCGAGCCGCGTGCGGAAGAACGCCAGCGACAGGCCGATCAGCGCCAGCGCCAGCACGCCGCCCCAGAGATAGGCGCGGTTCACGAACACGTCTCCGATGATGACCGGCGCGAGGCCGACGCCGATGCTGAGCGGCTTCGGCGCCGCGCCGAGAACGCCAGGCGCCAGCCCGCGCAGCAGGATCTCGAGGCCGAGCGTCAGCATCACGACCATGATGATCGGCTGCCCGACCATCCGGCGCAGCAGCACCCGCTCGACCAGAAGGCCGAAGCCGAACATCGCGACGCAGCCGATCAGCACCGCCGCCCAGAGCGGCGCGCCCATCGCCGCGACAAACCAGACCGCATAGGCCGCCAGCATCACCAGCGCGCCCTGCGCCAGATTGGCCACGCCCGAGGATTTGAAGATCAGCACGAAGCCGAGCGCGACGAGCGAATACATCAGCCCGACCAGCGCCCCATTGGCCAGAAGTTCAAGGAAATACCACATGTCAGGCCCCTCCCTTCCCCGGCTGAAGCGTGGCGATGGCGAGCGTGCGCGTCATCGTCCCCTGCTGGCCGGTCTCGTAGGTGATCTGCGCCTCGAAATCGGCGCTGTCGCGGCCATCGTAGAGCGCGGCGATGATCGGCGCGTAGGTCTTGTCGATCACGCTCCGGCGCAGCTTGCGGGTGCGCGTCACCTCGCCGTCGTCCGGGTCGAACTCCTTGTGAAGATTGACGAAGCGCCGGATGCGCGGCCCGTCGGGGAGCTGCGCGTTGACCGCCTCGATCTCGGCCTCGATCATCTTCACCACCTCCGGCGCCTGCGCGAGATCCGCGTAGGAGGCGTAGGCCACGGCGTTCTCCTGCGCCCATTGCCCCACGGCGGCGAAGTCGATGCAGACGATCGCCGAGAGAAAATCCCGCCCCGCGCCGATCACGCACGCGTCGCGGATATATGGCGAGAATTTCAACCGGTTCTCGATATAGGTCGGAATGAAGCGCTCGCCCCGCGCCGTCTCGATCATTTCCGAGACGCGGCCCAGCACCATGAGCTGCCCGTCCTCGACCCAGCGCCCGGCGTCCCCGGTCAGGAGCCAGCCGTCGCGGAAGGCCTCGGCCGTCGCCGCGTCGTTGCGGAAATAGCCGTCGAACACATTGTCGCCCTTCAGCAGGATCTCCCCATCCTCGTCGATCCTGACCTCGGTTCCCGGAAACGGATGGCCGACGCTGGTCAGGCTGATGTCGTCGGGGCGCTGCGCGACCGCGAGCCCACAATTCTCGGTCTGGCCGTAGAACTGCCGGAGGTTGAGCCCCAGCGCCCGGAAGAACAGGAACACATCCTCGCCGATCGCCTCGCCGGCGGTGTAGGGCCGCCGGACCCGGCGGAGCCCCAACTGGTCGCGGAGCGGCGCATAGATCAGCGCCTCGCCCACAAGCCGCCAGAGCCGCGCGCCGAGGCTCGGCTTCCGGCCCCCCAGCCGCCGCCGCTCCAGCTCGATGGCGAAGGGCATGAAATGCTCGTAAAGCGCGCGTTTCAGGCCGCGCGTCTCCGCGATCCCGACCTGGATCCGCGTCAACATCGACGACCAGGCCCGCGGCGAGGCGAAATAGAGCGTGGGCGCGATCTCGCGGAGATCATGCTGCGCCGTCTCCTGGCGCTCCGGCACGTGAACGACGAACCGCAATTCGAGCGCGGCGGCGATGGAGAAGATGAAATCCCCCACCCAGGCCATCGGCAGATAGGCCATATGCGCCTCGCCTTGCGCGAAATATCCCGCGGCTGAGGCGTTCCGCACCGCCGCCAGCACATGCCCGTGCTTGAGCGGGATGCCCTTCGGCGCGCCGGTGGTGCCCGACGAATGCAGGAGCGCGGCGACGTCATGCGCGCACGCCCTCCCCTTCAGGTCCTCGGCCAGCCCCGGCTCCGCCGCCAGCCGGGCGCGGCCCCGCGCGGCGAGATCGGTCAGCGCGACGACGCCCTCATCCTCCATGCCGCCGAGCCCGCGCGGGTCGTCATAGGCGATGAGCGCGAGATCGGGATGATCGCTCCGGAGCGGCAGGAGCTTGTCCACCTGCTCCTGATCCTCGACGAGGGCGGCGCGGATGCCCTCGCGCCGCATCTGGCCGAGGATCTCGGTCTGCGGCGCATCCGGATAGGCCGGCGACGGGATCGCGCGGAGGCAGATCGCCGCCAGCATGGCGATGTAGAGCTGCGGGCGGTTGTCGCCCACCACCAGCACCACCTCGCCCGGCCCGACGCCCGCCGTCTCCAGCCCGGCGGCCATGTCCAGCACCCGGGTCAGATACTCCGCCCACGTCACCTCGTTCCAGATGCCGTGGTCGCGCTCGCGCATCGCGACCTCGCGCGGATGCATCGACGCGTTCCGGGCCAGCGCCGCGATCAGATGGTCGTCCGCCTTCCAGTTCGGATGCAGATGCGCCTCGTCCGGCATCGGCGCGCCATCAGGCCGCATCGCGCTTGCCCCCGATATAAGCCTCCACCACCACCGGATCGGCGATCGCCTCCGCCGGCGGGCCCATGGCGATGGTCTCGCCATTGTTCAGCACGAGAATCCGGCTGCAGATCGCCGTGACCACGTCCATGTGATGCTCGATGATGACGACGGTCACGCCCAGCTGCTCATGCGCGTCGAGGATGAAGCGGACCATGTACTCCTTCTCCTCCTGGTTCATGCCGGCCATCGGCTCGTCCAGCACCAGAAGGCGCGGCTCCGCGCTCAGCGCGCGGGCCAGCTCGACCCGCTTCTGAAGCCCGAGCGGGATCACGTCCACATGCTCGTCGCGCACGCTTTCGAGTTGCAGCAGGTCGATCACCTCCTCGACCTGCTTGCGGTGCGCGACCTCCTCGCGCCCCGCCCACCACGGATAGAACAGCGAGGCGAGCGGATTGGGCTGCATGTAGATGTGGCGGCCCATCAGGATGTTGTCGAGCACGCTCATGCCCCGAAAGAGCGCGACGTTCTGAAAGGTGCGGGCGATGCCGGATTTCGCGATCCGGAACGGCTTGACGCCGGTGATGTCCCGGCCTTCGAAGCGGATCCGGCCCTCTTGCGGCGGGTAAAACCCCGTCACCGCGTTGACCAGCGTCGTCTTGCCCGAGCCGTTTGGCCCGACCAGCCCGAAAATCTCGCCTTTGGCGACGCTCACCGACACGTTCTGCAAGGCGCGCACGCCGCCGAATCTTCGGCTGACATTGTCGCATTCCAGTATCAACGCGCCGGTCGACATATGCGTTCCTCCCCAGAAACATTCGCGATGGCGCGGTCGGGACGTCACCGCCGCCAGTCACCGTAACAATAACATTTTATTTGGTAAATGGCCCACCAACCTTTGACTCCTTTGCCCGCGACCCACAAGTCGCCAGTAAAGCCGAGTCTTCAAGCGTTGGATTAAGGTGGGCCGCATGGCGCCGGCGCGCGCTTGTCTCATGAAGCGCCGCGTCACGCCGAGGTCAGCGCCCCGCGCGGGTCACCTGCGCGGGGCCTCGGCCTCCCGGCCCGCGGAATAATGCGGCTCGAACAGGCGCCCGCGCTCCGCGATGGCGACCAGCATGAGCGAGCAGAGAGAGAGGATGAAGAACCCGGCGAACAGCGGGATGATCGTGCCGTCATAGGCGTAGCCGATGATCGCGCCGATGAACCCGCCCCCCAGCGTCTGCCCGAAGCCGAGCACCGAGGACGCGGTGCCCGCCACATGCCCGAGCGGGTCCATCGCCAGCGCGTTGAAATTCGTGCCGATGAAGCCGAAGAGGCAGAAGGTCGGCGTGATCAGCACGTAGAACAGCCAGAACGGCGTCGCGCCCCCCGCCATCCACGCAAGCGCGAGATGAAACCCGCTGAGCAGGCAGAACCCGATCAGCGCGCCGTGCGCGAGCCGCCGCATGCCGAACCGCCCCACCAGCCGCGAATTCAGGAAGCTCGCGGCCGACATCAGCACCGCGACTCCCGAAAAATAGAGCGTGAACTCCGGGCCGATGCCGTAGACCTCGGTGTAGAGCTGCTCGGCCTGGTTGATGAAGGCGAACAGAACCCCGAAGATCGTCGCCGTGGCGGCGGTGTAGCCGAATGCGACGCGGTTCGACAGCACGAGCCTGAACGCCATGGCCGTGTGCCGCACGGTCAGCGGGCGCCGGTCCTCCGGGTGCAGCGTCTCGGGCAGGCGCAGCGCCGACCAGACCAGCACCGCGACGCCAAAGAGCGCGACGACGAAGGAGATCTCCCGCCAGGTTCCGAACAGCATGATCAACTGCCCGATATTGGGCGCGATCACGGGGATGGCCATGAAGATCATCATCACCAGCGACATGACGCTGGCCATCCGGCGGCCGCCGAAACAGTCCCGCACGACGGTGACGGCGATGACGCGCGTCGCCGCCGCGCCGACGCCCTGAACCGCGCGAAGAGCGAGAAGAGCGCCGAAGGTCGGCGAAAACACGGCGGCGAGCGCCCCCAGGGCGTAAAGCCCGAGGCCGAAGAACAGCACCGGCCGGCGGCCGAAGCGGTCCGCGAGGGGGCCGTAGATCAACTGCGCCGCGCCAAAGCCGGCGAGGTAGCTGGTGATCACGAACTGGCGCTGATTCTCCGCGTCGACGCCGAGCGCCTCGCCAATGTTCTGAAGCGCCGGGATGAAGATGTCGATCGCCGCCGCGTTGAGCGCCATGAGGCTGGCGACCAGGGTGATCAGCTCCCACCGGGGAAGCCCCCTCGTCTCAGCGCGGCTGACGTCCGACATGACAACCCTCTCCAAAAGAAGCGAGTCCATAGGCGAGGCCGGAGCCGGGCGCAATGCGCCGGGCCTCGCGCGCCGCCGCCAGGCCAGCCCATTCGGACGGGGCCGAATGCACCGGCGCCCGCGCCGCCCGCCCGCGCAAGCCGCCGATTTTCAACGAGGCGTCACCGCGCGCTCCGCCGGCGCCCGCGTTCCGTCTTCAATTCCTCCTTCAACTCTTCGAAGGGGCGAGGTGGGCCGAGTCAGCGGCGCCTCTCCCGGCGCCAGGCCTCGAATTTCCGGAGATTCTCCTCCTTCGTCGCCGGGTAGAGGCCGACGATCGTCGCGCCGGCCTTGACCTGCTCGACCACGAAATCCTCATAGGCGGTCATCTCCACCGCCTCCGCCGCGACTTCGTCGGCGAGATGGGCGGGGATGACGATCACGCTGTCATCGTCTCCGACGAGCACGTCGCCGGGGAAGACCGCGACATCGCCGCACCCGATCGGCCCGTTGATCTCGATCGCCTCGTTGATGGTGAGATTGGTCGGGCTGGAGGGGCGATTGTGATAGGCGGGGATCTCCAGCTCGCCGATCCGCATCGCGTCCCGAAACCCGCCATCGGTGACGACGCCGGCGCCGCCGCGCATCATCAGCCGCGTGATCAGGATATCCCCGGCCGAGGCGGCGCGCGGATCCTTCCGGCCGTCCATCACCAGAACCGCGCCCTCCGGGCAGGTCTCGATCGCCTTGCGCTGCGGATGGTCGGGGTTGCGGAACTCGGCCAGCGTGTTCCGGTCCTCCCGCGCGGGAATATAGCGGAGCGTGAAGGCGGGGCCGACCATGTTGCGCCCCTTCGCCGCCACCGGCCGCACGTCCTGAATCACCTGATTGCGCAGCCCCCGCTTGAACAGCGCGGTGGCGAGCGTGGCGACGGACACGCCCATCAGTTTCTCTTTCGTCTCCGGGTTCATCGCACTCATCTCAGAAAATCTCCGGCTCGGGCGTCTCGGCGCCATATTCGGTCAACAGAAAATCGAAGTCGCAGCCCTTGTCCGCCTGCTCCACATGCTTGCTGAACACCAGGCCGTAGCCGCGCTGGTAGCGGGGCTCCGGCGGCGTCCATTCGGCGCGGCGGCGCGCCAGCTCCTCATCGCTCACCCGCATGTTGAGCGTGCGGTTCGGGACGTCGAGATCGATGATATCGCCATCCTTCAGGAGCGCGAGCGGCCCGCCGATGAACGCCTCCGGCGCCGCATGAAGGACGCAGGCGCCGAAGGCGGTGCCGGACATCCGCGCATCCGAAATGCGCACCATGTCGCGCATGCCCCGCTTCAGGAGCGCCTTCGGCATCGGCATCATGCCCCATTCCGGCATCCCCGGCCCGCCCTGCGGCCCGGCGTTTCGGAGCACCAGAACCGTGTCCGGCGACATCGGATGGTTCTCGTCGTCGACGATCTTTTTCAGTTCGGGATAGCTGTTCGCGATCAGCGCCGGCCCGGAATGGACATGGAGCGCCGGGTCGCAGGCGGCCGGCTTGATCACCGAGCCGTCCGGCGCGAGATTGCCGCGAAGCACCGCGAGCGAGCCTTCATGATAGACCGGGTTCGACAGCGGCCGGATCACGTCGTCATTATAGACCTCCGCCCCCTCCAGCCCTTCGCCGAGGGTTCGGCCGGTGACGGTGATCGCGCCGAGATCCAGCTTGTCGCCAAGCTGCTTCATCAATCCGCGCAGCCCGCCCGCGTAGAAGAAATCCTCCATCAGATATTTGTCGCCCGATGGGCGGATATTGGCGATCACCGGCGTCTCCCGGCTGGCCCGGTCGAAATCGTCGAGGCCGATCGGCGCCCCGGCCCGGCGCGACATGGCGATCAGGTGGATCAGCGCGTTGGTGGAGCATCCGGTCGCCATCGCCACGGTCAGCGCGTTGCCGATGGCGGCGGGGGTGACGATCTTCTCCGGGGTGAGATCCTCCCAGACCATCTCGACCGCGCGCCGCCCGACCGCGGCGCTCATCCGTTGGTGATTGGCGTCGGCGGCGGGGATCGAGCTCGCGCCCGGCAGGGTGAGGCCCAGCCCCTCCGCGATCGCGGTCATGGTCGAGGCCGTGCCCATGGTCATGCAATGGCCGTAGGAGCGCGCGATGCCGCCCTCGATCCCGGTCCATTGCTCCTTGGTGATGGTCCCGGCGCGCCGCTCGTCCCAGTATTTAAGCCCGTCGGTTCCCGAGCCGAAAATCTTTCCGGCGTAATTGCCGCGCAGCATCGGCCCCGCCGGCAGATAGATGAACGGCAGCCCCATGGAGAGCGCGCCCATGATCAGCGCCGGCGTGGTCTTGTCGCAGCCGCCCATCAGCACTGCGCCATCGACCGGATGGGAGCGCAGGAGCTCCTCCGCCTCCATCGCCAGCATGTTGCGATAAAGCATCGTCGTCGGCTTCACGAAGCTTTCGGAGAGCGAGAGCGCCGGCAGCTCCATCGGGAAGCCGCCCGCCTGCAGCACCCCCCGCTTCACCCATTCGACGCGATCCTTGAAATGCATGTGGCAGGGCTGCGCATCCGACCAGGTGTTGATGATCGCGATGACCGGCTTGCCCTCCCAGTCCTCGGGGGCGTAGCCCATCTGCATCGCGCGCGAGCGATGCCCCGAGCCGCGGAAATCATCCGGCGTGAACCAGCGGGCGCTGCGGAACTCGGCGTAGGTCTTCTTGCTCATCTCTCGGTCCAATCCTCGTTGTCGTCGGCGCCGTCGCCGCGCTAGCCGTCCTCGCGCTCGGCGCGGAGATCCGCAAGGATGATCCGCGCCGTCTCCAGCGCGCTCCGCGCCGGGTCGAGCGTGCGGCGCGTCTCCGCGCCAAGCGAAGAGCGGTCCAGAATCTCATAGAGCCGCGCGGCGCCCTCATGCAACTCGCCCGGCAGGCCGCGAGAGGCGAAGCTTTGCGAAATTTCGCGCATTTCCGGCGCCCAGCGGCCCGCATCGGCGTGAAGACGGGGCCCGCCCGTCTCCAGCCGCCGGGAAAGCCCGCTCTGGCTCGCGGAGAGTTCCGCCATGAACGGCTCAGCGAGATCGAAGCCTTCCGCCGTCAGGAGCGCCGCCATCAGGATGGCGTTCACGCCCTTGGTGACGCCGCCATAGCACATCTTGATCGCGGACGCGGCGCCCGGCCGAACGCCAAGCGGGCGGATCTCGAAGGCCACGCCGTCGAGATGCGCCAGCGCCGGACAGGGCGGCCCGGAGATATAGAGCCGGGGCCGGCGCCCGCCATGCGGCGGCATGCCGATGATCCCGCCGTCGACAAACGCCTCCGCGTCGAAGAGCGCGCCGATGCCGACGAGGTGATCCGGCGAGATCGCGTTGCATTCGACGAAGGGCGGGCGCGCGCCGGTCCGGCGCATCGAGGCCGCCGCCGCCTCGGCGAGCGGGAGCGCCGCCGCGGGCGGCGCGATGGAGAGAAAGAGGTCGCACCCGGCGACCAGCTCGTCCAGATCGGCGCAGGCGGTCATCCCCGCCTCCGCCGCCCGTTCGCGGCTTTCCGCGCTCCGCCCGGCGAGAACCGTCAGCGCCGTCCCGCCCGCGCGGACATACGCGGCCGCGACCGCGGCGCCCATCTCGCCCGGCGCCGGCGCTCCGATCACCGGAAGCCCGCTTTTCTGCGTCATCGAAGCAGCGGCTTCTCCGGCGTCATGCGTCGTCGTCTTCATCTTCGTCTTCCTCGATCGGATCGCGCGTCACTCTTTCATCCGCGCCGCTGGTCCAGATCACCAGCGCGAGCGCGACGGCCGAGACCGCTGTAAGCCCGATGACGAAGAGATTGAAATCGGTGACGTGAAGACGCGCGAGCCCCGCGCCCCATCCGAGTCCCGCCAGCACGGCGACGATCAGCCAGTGGGCCGGCTTGCCGAGAAAGATATCCCTCATCGCGCCGCTCCTTCCCGCGCCAGCCGCCGCGACGACAGGAGCCTCGGCCCGATGCAGATCGCGGCCAGCCCCACGCCCGCCAGCGCCGCCCACCAGCCCGAGACGCCAAACAGCGTCAGGACCGGCGGATAGAGAAGAAGCCCCGCGGCGACGAGCACGCCGATCCGCCGCCCGATATGGAGCCGCCCCTCGAACCAGCCCTCGAGCCCCATGGTCAGGATCCAGAGCCCGCCGAGCGCGAGGACGGAGGAAACGGCGGTCAGCCAGAGCGGGCCGACGAAGAGCAGCGACGGATTATAGACGAAGATCAGCGGCGCGATGTATTTCGCGATGCCGACGCGCGTCGCCTCCACCGCCGTCGCCATTGGCGGCGTCTTGGCGATCGCGGCCCCGGCGAAGGCCGCCAGCGCGACCGGCGGCGTGATCGCGGAGACGACGCCGAAATAGAAGGCGAACATATGCGCCGCGATCGGCTCGATCCCCATCCGGATCAGCGCCGGCACGATCAGCGCGGCGACGGTGATGTAGACCGCGGTCGTGGTGATGCCCATCCCAAGGATGATCGAGGCGACGCCGGTCAGCGCGAGGAGGATGAGCAGGTTGCCGTCCGCGAGCACGATCGCCGACTGGGTGAATTTCAGCCCCAGCCCGGAGACGAAGACCGAGCCGATGATCAACCCGGCGCAGGCGCAGGCGATCGAGACCGCGATCGAGGAGCGCACGCCCGCCTCGAGCGCCGCGAGAAGATCGACCGGGCTCATCCGCGTCGCGGGGTTGATGAAACTCAGCCCGACGAGCGCGACGAGACCGTAGAACGCCGATTTCATCGGCGTGAACCCGTAGAGCAGGAACGCGATCAGGATCACCAGCGCGATGAGAAGATGCCATCCGCGCCGCAGAACTTCGCGGGTCTTGGGCAGCATTTCGCGCGGGATCGAGCCGATCCCGTCCTTTTCCGCCTCCAGGTGCACCATGAAATAGACCGTCGCGAAATAGAGCACGGCGGGGATGATCGCGGCGATGATGATCGTGGTGTAGGGCACGGCCAGAAACTCGGCCATGATGAACGCCGCCGCGCCCATGATCGGCGGGGTGATCTGCCCGCCGGAAGAGGCGCAGGCCTCCACCGCCGCGGCGAATTTCCCCCGATAGCCGACCTTCTTCATCAGCGGAATCGTGAAGGAGCCGGTGGTGACGACATTGGCGACGGCGGAGCCCGACACCGTGCCCATCAGCGCGCTCGCCACCGTCGCCGCCTTGGCCGGGCCGCCGATCTTGTGCCCGGTCAGCGATATGGCGAGATCGATGAAGAACCGCCCCGCGCCCGAGCGGATCAGCACCGCCCCGAAGATGATGAAGAGGATGATGTAGGTGGCCGCGACGTGAAGCGGGATCCCGAAAATGCCGTCCGAACTCATGAAGAGAACGTCGACGAACTTGCTCCAGCTCACCGGCGGCCCGTAGAAGAACCCGAAGAAATAGTCGGCGAAAAGCGTGTGGATCATGAAGATCCCGGTGATGATCACCATCGCCCAGCCGACCGCGCGGCGCGTCCCCTCGAACACCAGGAAGATCAGGACCCCGCCCATCAGAAGATCGCCCGGATCCTTGTCGCCCATGCGCATCTGGAAGGCGCTGACATCCGAGATCGTCCAGATCTGCACCGCCAGCACCAGTGCGACCAGAAGCAGGTCGATCCCGAGACCGAGCGCGCGCAGACCGTTCCTGGGGTCGCCCGGAATGATCACCGGATCGCGCATGGTCTTGCGGAAAAGCGGGTTCATCAGCACGGCGAGCGACAGCATCACCGTCAGATGGGTGGAGCGGAAAGACCGGCCCTCCGGCGCGCCGAAGACGGCGGCGTAGAGATGAAAGACCGCCAGCGCGAGGCTGATCGCGGCGCAGAAGAACAGCAGCGCGTTGACGAGATTGAGGCGTCGATCGAGGAGAAGCCGCTCCAGAAATCCGAGTTCCGGCTTCTCGTGATAGGTAATCTGGTTCGCTTCGCTCATCGCCATCCCGGTTTATCGCGGTCTCGCGCCGCTTGAAGTCGGGGCCGGGCGCCGATGGGGCGCCCGGCCCGCGGTTCTGCAGGCCCGGCGGGCTCAGCCGCCGACGCCAAGCTCGTCATAGCAGCGCTGCGCGCCGGGATGGACCGGGATCGCGGCGCCGTTGAGCGCGGTTTCGAGCTTCACTGCGTTCCAGGTGCCCTTCACCTCCGCGAGCGCGGCGTGATTCGCCCAGAGCGACTTGCACATCTCGTAGGCGATCTCGTCGGGCACGTCCTTGTTGATGACGAGCACCGCCGCCGCGCCGAGCGTGTGGATGTCCTCCTTGATGCTCTCATAGACGCCGGCCGGCATGACGCCGGTGATGAAGCCCGGATTGACGTCGATGATCTTCTGAAGGTCATCCTGGGGGATGCCGATGAAGCGGATGCCGGGGCTTTGCTCAAGCTCGATGAACGACGCCTGCGGCATCGAGGTCACCGCCATGTAGACGTCGATATGCCCGTCCTTCATCAGCGCCACGGATTCGGTGTAGCTCGCGTGGCTGACCGTGCCGCCGTTCGCCTTCACGTCGTCGAAGCCGAAGCCGTAATATTTGAGGATCGACTCCGCGAACGCGGTGCCGGTGAATCCGGCCTGACCGGGGCTGATATTCTTGTCCTTCATGTCCGGATAGGAGTGAATATCGCTGTCGGCGGGCACCGCGGTCTGGAAGAAGGAGGGGTAGAGCGTGGCGAAGTGACGAATATTGTCATATTTCTTGTTGAAGGTTCCCACGCCGTTATACCCGTTCGCGGCGGTGTGCGCGTAGGACCAGCCGAGCTCGGCGTCGCCGTCGCTGACCGCCTTCACGTTTCCGACGCCGCCGCCAGAGGTGTTCGACGTCGCGATCCCGTCAACATCCTCCTGAAATAGCTGCATAATCTTGGCGCCGAGCGGATACCATGATCCCCCCGCCGGGCCGCTCAGCATGCGGACGAACTGATCCGCGTGAACCGGAGCCGCGCTCAGCGCGAGCGCCGCCGCCGGCGCCAGAAGGCCTAGAAATAAACGCATCATCTTCTCCCTTGATCTTCTTATACCTCGCCAACTTGTCCGCTAGCGGCGCGCATGTCTAGACGGCCTCGCTCATTTCTGATCCGCGGGCGCCGATGGTCGAGACCCGGCTTCGGCCCGCCGCGCGGGCGCCGTCCGCCCCGATCCGCGGCTCATATCGGTGATTTCGGGGCCATCCGGCCGCGCGCCGGCGCGCCGGACGGGCGTTCGGCGGGATGGGCCGCCTCGCCTTCGGGCGCTTTTTTCGCGCCGGGCGCGAGTGTCGCAGGGGCGATCCGCCCCGCTCCCGTCAGATGAACGCCCCCCCGTGTCCGCCGGCCGGCGGATGATCGGCGAGGCTGCGGCTTGAATGGCGGACGGCGGTGAAGGGCGCGGCCGTCAGGCGCCGTTCGTCAGCGCCTCTTCCCTGCGGGCGGCGCCGGCGGCCCTTGTGTTTGAAATCCCGCTCATGGACGCGGATGCTCTTCCCGGCCGGCTTCAGAGTTCCAGCCGGCACGGTCGCCCTTGGGGAGTTCCGCCATTGCGCGCCCCCCCTTTCAATCAGGAGACGGGCGCCCGGCGGGGCGGCGCCCGCCCCGCGGGGGAAGAAGGCGCGTTCAGCGCGTCGGCGTCGGCTTGTCGCCGCGATAGTCGTAGAAGCCGCGATTGGTCTTCCGGCCGAGCCATCCCGCCTCCACATATTTGGTCAGCAGCGGGCAGGGCCGGTATTTCGTATCCGCCAAGCCTTCGTGCAGCACATTCATGATCGCGAGGCAGATATCCAGGCCGATGAAATCGGCGAGCGTCAGCGGCCCCATCGGGTGATTGGCGCCGAGCTTCAACGAAAGATCGATGCTCTCCACCGTGCCGACGCCTTCATAGAGCGTATAGATCGCCTCGTTGATCATCGGCATCAGAATGCGGTTGACGATGAAGGCGGGGAAATCCTCCGAGGTCGCGTAGGTCTTGCCCAGCCTGTCGACCACGCCTTTCAGCGTCTCGAAGGTCTGCTCGTCCGTCGCGATGCCGCGAATCAGCTCCACGAGCTGCATCAGCGGCACGGGGTTCATGAAATGAACGCCCATGAATCGCTCCGGCCGGTCGGTGCCGGAGGCGAGCCGGGTGATGGAGATCGACGACGTGTTGGTGGCGAGGATCGTCTCCGGCTTCAGGTCGGGCAGCAGCGCGGAGAAGATCCCCCGCTTCACCTCCTCCTTCTCGGTGGCGGCCTCGATCACGAGGTCGGTCCGCGCGACATCCGCCAGAGCCGCGGTCGGCGTGATCCGCGCCAGCGCCGCCTTCCGGTCCACATCCTCGATCAGCCCCCGGCCCACCTGCCGGCCGAGATTCTCTTCGATCCGCTTGATGGCCTCCTTCACGCGCTCGGCGTCGATATCGTTCAGACGAACCTCGAACCCGGCCAAGGCGAAAACATGAGCGATGCCGTTGCCCATCTGCCCGGCCCCGATCACGCCAACCGTCTTGATCGTCATCTCAATCCCCTAAGCGGGCGCATCGCTCGCATATTCCATGTTGCGTTGCGATAAAGCCTATGCGCCCGCGCGATTTTCGGCAAGAGGGCGCATGCTCCGGACACCTCCGCCATCAGCCGAAACCGCCGCCCGCCGCGAGGTCGCTCATCGCGATCAGACGGCTATCCGCGACAGCGGCCTGCCGATGATGGACGATCGCCTGATAGCCCGGATCCGTGACCATCTCGAGGAAGGCGCCCAATGTCGGATAGCGGGCGATGAAGGCGATGTCCCAGGCCTCGTCCGCCGGCCCGATCAGCACCGTCTCCGGCGCGCCGCGCCATGTGATCTCACCGCCGACGCGGGCCAGAATCGGGCCGCTTTCCCGGCCGTAGGCCGCATAGGCCTCCCGTCCGGTCGCGTCTCGCCCGTCGGAATACGCCGCCTTTTCGCGCAGCTTCACGAGGTTCAGCATGTTCACCGGCTGATCGCGCGGCAGCGCCTTGAACGCCTCGAATTGCTGGCGGGTGGGGTCGACATTCATGGGCGGCTCCTTTTCGAATCCGGGGACTTCCATTCCCTTGGGCGCGGAGGCTAAACTTTCCGTCGCCAAATTCCACCTCCCTGCGATTGCGTCAGGCGCGAAAAAGGCCAGAATGCGCGGATGCAGGTCTCAAAATTTTCAGATTACGCGCTGCGACTCCTTCTGCATCTCGCGCAGGCGGACGGCGCGAAGCGCACGACGCGCGAAATCGCGGCGCAGCAACGGATTTCCTTCAACCATCTCGCCAAGGTCTCTCAATGGCTCGCCGCCGAGGCCTATATCACGACGTCGCGCGGGCGCGGCGGCGGCATGGTGCTGGCGATGGACCCGGCGGAGATTTCGCTCGGCGCGCTGCTCCGAAAATCCGAGGAGGGCTCGGCCCTTCTGGAATGCATGCGGCCCGACGGCGGAAATTGCCCGCTTACGGCCGCATGCGGCCTCTCGCCGATCCTCGCCGAGGCGCAGGAGGCGTTCTTTCGGCATCTCGACAAGGTCTCGCTGCAGGACGCGATCGAGCGGCGGCGCGGCGTCGGCGCTCTGATTGAGGGGCTGGAGAGCGAACATCGCCTGCGGCAATAATACGACTTCCATTTGCCTATTTGATGCGTAGATAATGCGTCCGAGCTTTAATGGAGGACGTCATGGGTTTCCTGAGACTCCTGCTCGGAATCGTCCTGTGGCCAGGAAACAGATTCTGCGCGATGGTCGGGCAAGACGTGCGCGAAGACAGCGGCATGCTCCGCGGCTTCATCAACAACCTTTTCTGGGGAGCCGTGATCGTGGCGACGCTGGCGATACTTCTTTGACGGCGGTCCCGGACAAGGACGGCATGACCCGGGCCGATATCCGGCGCCTGATCGAGCCGTTTTACAAACGTGTCCGCGCCAATCCCCGGCTCGGGCCGATCTTCGAGGGCCGGATCGGCGTCACCGACGAGGAATGGGCGGAGCATCTCGCGACGATCGAGGCGTTCTGGTCCAATGTGATGCTTCGCGAACGCGCCTATCAGGGCAACCCGATGGCGGTCCATCTCTCGGTTCCCGAGATTCGGGGCGAGGATTTCGAGATCTGGCTCGACCTGTTCGAGGAGACCGCGAAAGAGGTGCTGCCGGAGGCGAAGGCCGCCGCCTTCACGATTCTGTCGCGGCGAATCGGCGCCAGCCTCAGGATGGGGGTCGAGCAGGCCCGGGGCGGCGCCGTTCCGCGCCTGCGGCGCGCCTGAGCTCCGAACAGATCCGAATAAGAAAAGCCGCCCCCGGATCAGGGGCGGCTTTCCATCGTCCGTCGCGCCCAGCTCAGCCGAGCGCCTCCTCCAGTTCCGGGATCGCCTTGAAGAGATCGGCGACGAGGCCGTAATCGGCCACCTGGAAGATCGGCGCCTCCTCGTCCTTGTTGATCGCGACGATCACCTTCGAGTCCTTCATCCCGGCGAGATGCTGGATCGCGCCGGAGATCCCGACCGCGATGTAAAGCTCGGGCGCCACGACCTTGCCGGTCTGTCCGACCTGCCAGTCGTTCGGCGCAAAGCCCGAATCGACCGCCGCGCGCGAGGCGCCGACGGCGGCGCCCAGCTTGTCCGCGACCCGCTCGATGATGGCGAAATTCTCCTTCGAGCCCATGCCGCGCCCGCCGGAGATCACGATCTTCGCCGAGGTCAGCTCGGGCCGGTCGCTCGACGCCATCGAGTCCTCGACCCATTCGGAAAGGCCCGGATTCTCGCCGACGGAGACCGTCTCGACCGCGGCCGAGCCGCCGGTTCCCGCCGCCTCGAAGGCCGAGCTCCGGATCGAGAAGACCTTCTTCGCATCGCCCGACTTCACCGTCTGGACCGCATTTCCGGCGTAGACCGGCCGCTCGAACGTCTCGGCGTCGAGGACGGCGGAGACATCGGAGATCACCATCACGTCGAGCAGCGCCGCGACGCGCGGGAGGATGTTCTTCGCATCGGTCGTCGCCGGCGCGCAGATATGCTCGTACTCGCCGGCGAGAGAGACGATCAGCGCCGCGGTCGGCTCCGCGAGGCGATGGCCGAGAGAAGAATCCTCGGCGACCAGCACCTTGGTCACGCCGTCGATCGTCGCCGCGGCTTCGGCGGCCTTCGCGGCGCTCGCGCCGGCGCAGAGCAGCGTGACCTCGCCGAGCGGCTTCACCGCCGTCACCGCCTTCGCGGTCGCGTCGAGGCCAAGCTCGCCATTGGTGACTTCCGCGAGAAGAAGAACAGCCATCAGAGCACCCCCGCTTCGTTTTTCAGCTTCGAGACCAGTTCGGCCACATCCGCGACCATGACGCCGGCCTTGCGGGCGGCGGGCTCGGTCGTCTTCACGACGGTGAGCCGCGGCGCCACGTCGACGCCGAAATCTTCCGGCGTCTTCGTGTCGAGCGGCTTTTTCTTCGCCTTCATGATGTTCGGGAGCGACGCGTAGCGCGGCTCGTTCAGCCGCAGATCGACGGAGATGATCGCCGGCGTCTTCACCTTGATGGTCTGCAACCCGCCGTCGACTTCGCGCGTCACCGTCGCGCTGTCGCCGTCGAGCTCCACCTTGGAGGCGAAGGTCGCCTGCGACCAGCCGAGAAGCGCCGCGAGCATCTGCCCGGTCGCGTTCATGTCGTTGTCGATCGCCTGTTTCCCGCAGAGCACGAGATCCGGCTTCTCCTCGTCGACCACCGCCTTCAGCAGCTTCGCCACCGCGAGCGGCTCGATATCGGTGTTCACGTCATCGGTCGCGACGATCAGGATCGCCCGGTCGGCGCCCATCGCCAGCGCGGTGCGAAGGGTTTCCTGCGCCTGTTTCACGCCAATGGAGACGGCGACGACCTCCTCGGCCCGCCCCGCTTCGCGCAGCCGGATCGCCTCCTCGACGGCGATCTCGTCGAAAGGGTTCATCGACATCTTGACGTTGGCGAGATCGACTCCGGTGCCGTCCGACTTCACTCGGACTTTCACGTTGTAGTCGATCACGCGTTTAACAGGCACAAGCACCTTCATTGCGCGTCTCTCCATATTGCGGTTCACGGGTCGGCCATGAGAACGGCCGGACGGGCGATTCACTCAGCGGGGTTCTACGCCCGATCCACGTTCAGGTCATCGTCTGAATCCGGCGCCCGGGCCACTCCGCCGCCGAAATCCGGTTCACGCGCCTTATAAATTGGCGTTGACGCAAGGGTCAATTCAGCCCTCTTTCGCCGTCGAAGCCGAATCCGCACCGTCGCCGCCGGCTTTTCCCGCCGGAGGCTCGAGCGGCGCGCGCGAGACGACATGCACCGGCGGCGCGTCGCCGTTCTTGTCCACGCCGAAATAGATCGTCTGGTGGGGAAAGGCGATCTCGATGCCCCGCTCGTCGAAGATCCGCTTCGCGACCTCGTTATAGCCGCGCCCGACGGCCCATTGCATGCCCGGCGCGCATTTGATCCGCGCCCGGAGGACAACCTTGCTGTCGGCCAGCTCCTGAAGGCCGGACCATTCCAGCCCGCCGAGGATGGCCGGCTCCAGCGCGGGGTTCTCCATCAGCTCGGTGAAGGCGTCATGCATCGCCTGTTTCGCCTCCGAGACGTTCTCCCGATAGGCGATGCCCATGTCGCAGACGAAATACCCGTATTCGCGCATGTAGTTGGAGACCATGTCGACCGAAGAGAACGGGATGATGTGAAAGCACCCGTCGACGGCCCGGAGACTGACCGAGCGGATCGTCAGCTTCTCCACCACGCCGGTCGTGCCGTTCAGCGTCACCACGTCGCCGACATTCATCGCGTTCTCGAACTGGATGAAGACGCCGGTGATGATGTCCTGCACCAATTTCTGCGCGCCAAAGCCGATGGCGAGGCCGAAGACCCCGGCCGACGCGATCAGCGGCGCGATGTTCACGCCGATCTCCGAGAGCGCGAACATCAGCGTCAGCACCATGATCACCACCGTGGCGGCGTTCCTCAGGAGCGACAGCAGCGTCATCTCGCGCGCCGTGGCCTTCCGCCCGAATTCGGGGTTCAGCCGGAAATCCACCCAGGAGGCCAGCGCGACCCAGAGCGCGAAGGCGATCACCGCGATCACCGCGACGGAGAAGAACATGTTCAGAATCGCGCCGCCGGAGCCGGTCTCCAGCCAGCCCCTGATGTCGAAAAGGCCGAGCGCGTCCACCGCGAAGCCGACGACGGCGATGGCGATCAAGAGCCGGATCAGCCAGAGCGCGCGCGGGACGAACCCGTTCAGCCGTCGCTCCAGCAGGGGAAGGCGCGCGCGCACGGACTCCGGCAGGCGGACGCCGTGCGCGATCGCGCGCGTGATCGCGCCCGATGCGACCACGCCGACGACGACCGCGCCCAGCACCTCGGCCGAGCGGATCAGCACCGGCCAGAACACGCCGTCCGGGCGCGCCGCGACGACGAGAAAGAGCCCGACCAGATACAGCAGCGCCGGGATATGCCAGTTGGCGATCAGGAGCGCCGCGGCGCCGCGCCTCTCCCTCCCGCCGGAGAGCCAGGCCGCCACCGGCCGGCGCCCGTAAAGCGTCAGCCCGGCGACGATCAGGATCGCCAGCAGCGCCAGAATGGTGGAGACCCCCGCCCCCGCCTGGGCCGAGATCAGCCGCGCCGCGATCGGCGCGAGAAGAAGCTGACCATATCCGAGCACCCCCGCGACCACCCCGAACCAGATCGCCATCGCCCGCGCGCCGCGATCGGGGATCGCGACGAGGCGGAGCGTGGGCGTCGACGGGGAGAGGACCGCGCGAATCGCCACATTGATCAGCCCGACCACGGCGAAGGCGTTCAGATAGAGCGCCTGGCGCACGCCGACCCCGCCGGATGCGCCCGCGAAGGCCAGCGCCGCGACATAGCCCGCGGCCATCGCCGCCAGAACCGCGGCCGCGTCCATCGCCGCCATCGCCGCCAGAACCGCCAGAACCCGCGCCGCGCCGCCGTCATGCGCCCGGGCGCCAAGGCGCCGATAGACCCGCCCGAGCCAGAACCGAAGCAGCGCGAGGGCGACCACCGTCACCGCGATCACCAGCGCCAGATCGCGCAGCGCCCCGAACAACTGGTCGATCTCCTCCAGCGAAAGCCGCGAGAACGCGGCCGGCGCCGCGACCGCAAGATCGCGGAGCGCGGCGAACCCGTCCGCGAGATCCTGGGCCGCGCCGGCGCTCCATTCGGCGATGCGCGCGCCGGTGGAAAGCTCGGCCGCCTTCGCGCCCTCCTCGCCGGCCGGCGCGCCCCCGCCCGCGCGCTCCAGCTGCGCGATCAGCGCGGCGCGCTTGTCGTCATCCTTCAGAAGATCGGCGAGCAGCCGCGCCTCGTCCGGCGGCAGCGCGCCCTCCGCCGCCTCAGCCGGCGCGGGCGCCTGAGCGCGCGCGGGGGCCGCCGCCATGAAAGCCGCCGCCAGCATCAGGAGAAAAAACGCCGCCGCCGCGCATATGCGCCGGGCCGATCCGGTACGGGTCAAAATCGTCCCTCTCTTCAGTCTCATCCGCCCCGCGCGGCCCGCCGAACCCCGGCGCGATCGCGAGAGGCGCGGCGCCGCTCCGCGCTCATCCAGGCCGGGCGACGGAAATGAAAACAGCCCTGAGCGGAAAACCGGGCTCCGCTCGCCGGCCAGACGCGGGCGTCAGCGATTCGCCCCGGGAACCCAAAGCACATCGCCGGCGCCGTTCCCGTTCGCGGCGCGGGCCGCGACGAAAAACCAGTCGGAAAGCCGATTGAGATATTTGAGCGCGGAGGCGTTCACCTCCTCCGCGGCGGCCAGCTCGGTCGTCAGCCGCTCCGCCCTGCGGCACACGGTGCGGCAGAGATGAAGATGCGCCGCGAGCGGCGAGCCGCCCGGCAATATGAAGCTCCGGAGCGGCGAGAGCGCCGCGTTCATCTCGTCGATCTCCGCTTCGAGCCGCTCCACCTGGCTTGCGCTCATCCGGAGCCGCGGATGCTTCGCCTCGGCGTCGCCGGCGAGATCGGGGACGCAAAGGTCCGCCCCGAGATCGAACAGGTCGTTCTGGATCCGGGCGAGCGCCGCATCCATCTCCCCCTCCGCGTGCAGCCGGGCGAGGCCGACCGCCGCGTTCGTCTCGTCCGACGTGCCGTAGGCGGAGACGCGAAGCGCGTGTTTGGGGGTTCTGGCGCCATCGCCGAGCGCGGTGTCGCCGCCATCGCCGGTGCGGGTGTAGATCCGGTTGAGAACCACCATGGCGCCTAGGCCCCCATCTGGGCCGTCAGCACGGCGGCGAGAATCAGCGCCACCGCGATCGCCTGCGTGAGGATGCGCAGCCGCATGATCTTGTTGGCGTATTTGCGGTTGAATTCGCCCCCGCGCGCAAAGCAGAGCACGCCGAACATCAGCACCGCGAGGACCACGAAGCAGGCGCCGGCGGCCATATAGAAAAGCACCAGGGACATGGGCTCTTCTATACGCCGCCGCGCCAACCGTGACCAGCCCGATGACGCCGCGCCCGCTCAGAGCCCGAGCGAGCGATAGGCGGCGGCGACCCGGCCGATCGAGACCAGATAGGCCGAGGTCCGCAGGTCGCGCGCCTCCGGACGCGCGCGCCAGACCTCCGCCATCGACTGATACGCGCCCCGCATCGTGTCCTCGAGGCCGGAGCGCACCAGCGTCAGCTCATCCGCGCCCGCGGTGTATTTCTCGCGGAACGCGTCCGAGACCTTGCTGCCGGTGATCCGCTCGATCTCGTCGATCAGGAGCCGGTTTCGGGCCTCTTCCTGCCGGCGCTGCATCCGGCCGAAGCGGATATGGCTGAGGTTCTTCACCCACTCGAAATAGCTGACGGTCACGCCGCCCGCGTTCGCGTACATGTCCGGGATGATCAGCACGCCCTTCTTGCGCAGAATCTCGTCCGCTCCGGCCGTCACCGGGCCGTTCGCGGCCTCGATGATGACCCCGGCCTTGATCCGATCGGCGTTGGAGAGATTGATCGCCGCCTCGAACGCCGCGGGGATCAGGATGTCGCACTCCTCCTCCATCATCGCCGCGCCGTCGGCGACATAGGCGGCGCCGGGGAACCCGCGCACGCCGCCGTGCTCCATCAGATGCTGGCGGACCTTCTCGACCGGCAATCCGGCCGGATCATGCAGCGCGCCATCGCGCTCGACGATCCCGATGATCTTGCAGTCGTCCTCCTCCGACAGGAACTTGGCGGCGTGATAGCCGACATTCCCGAGGCCCTGAATGATGATCCGCTTGCCGGAGAGCCCGCCGGTCAGCCGGGATTTCGCCACGTCCTCGGCGTGGCGGAAGAATTCCTGAAGCGCGTATTGCACGCCGCGCCCCGTCGCCTCGACCCGCCCGGCGATGCCGTTCGCCGTCAGCGGCTTGCCGGTGACGCAGGCGCGGGAGTCGATCTCGGTCGTGTTCATCCGCGCGAACTGGTCGGCGATCCAGGCCATCTCCCGCTCCCCGGTGCCCATGTCGGGCGCCGGCACGTTCTGGCTCGGATGGATCAGATCGCGCTTGATCAGCTCATAGGCGAAGCGGCGGGTGATCCGCTCCAGCTCGTCCTCCTCCCAGTCGGCCGGGTTGATGCGAAGCCCGCCCTTGGCGCCGCCGAAGGGCGCCTCGACCAGCGCGCATTTATAGGTCATCAGCGCCGCGAGCGCCTCGACCTCATCCTGATTGACGCTCATCGCGTAGCGGATTCCGCCCTTGGTGGGCTCCATATGCTCCGAATGGACGGAGCGATAGCCGGTGAAGGTGTGGATGGCCCCGCGCAGGCGCACGCCGAATCGCACCGTATAGGTGGAGTTGCAGACGCGGATCTTCTCCTCCAGCCCCGGTGAAAGATCCAGCAGCGACGCTGCGTGCGTGAACATCATGTCGACGGATTGACGGAAGCTCGGCTCGGTCGTTGATTCCAACATCTGAGATATTTCCTTTCCCCTCTGGCCGCGCGCTGCGACGCGATCGCACCGCATTAGACCACATGTGTATCCCAATAATGAAGAGCCGGCTTCATCCGTGTTTCACGACATATCGGATTCACACATTGATGACATGAATAGTATATTCCATGGCTCAGACGAGCGGATCGGAACGCTCCGTCTTTGCGAACGAGAGCGATGAGGGGCGCGACGTGAATTCATGACGGCGACAACGCAACCACGACGACACGGCCGGATCTCGCTCAAGATCAGCCTGATCGCGATCCTGATCGGCACGGTCGCGCTGACATCGGCGGCGGTTCACCTGCCCTGGCTGATGGTCAGCCGCGAGAACGTCTCCGACATCGCCGGCCAGCTCAACGGCGAGATCATCGGCGGCGTCAACCGCGAGGTCGCCGCGCTCTTCAGCTCCGCCGCCGCCGCCCAGGCCGCCCTTCACGACACGCTCCGCGACCACGTGATCGACATCAACGACGCGGCCAGCCGCGAGCGGCTCTTCCTCGCGTTCCTGAAGGCGAACCCGCATTTCTCCTGGGTGAGCTTCGGCGCGCCGAACGGCGATTTCTTCGGGGCCCAGCGCCGGGGAGACGACAGCCTCCGCCTGGTCGAAAGCCGCTGGGACCCCGTGCGCGCGGAGGCCGATCGCGCCGAGACCCATGTGGTGGAGGACGAAGGCCGCGTCAGCCAGACCGCAATCGACCGGGAGACCAACGATTACTACGCCCCCGGCCGCGCCTGGTATGTCAAGGCGCTCCAGTCGCCGGGGCGGGATATCTGGACGGACATCTACATCTTCAGCGATTCGCGAAAACCCGGCCTCAACACGGCGATCACGCTGAGCGCGCCGGGCGCCGGGCCGCTGATCGGCGTCATCTCCATCGCGATCGAGCTGGATCAGATCTCGAATTACCTCGCGGAGCTGCCGACCGTGCGCAGCGGCGCCGCGTTCCTGATCGACCGGCGGGGCGGCCTCATCGCCTTTTCCGATCCGGGCGAGCTGGTCGATCAGCACCCGCTCTCCTCCGACGCGGCGCTGACGCCGCTCTCGCAAAGCCGGCACCCGATGCTCCGCCTCGCGCAGACCGGGCTGACCGCGAACCATGTCGTCTTCGCCGATGTGAACGAGCGCCTCCAGACCACCGTGACCAACGCGGAGGGCGAGCGGTTCTTCCTCTCGCTCGCGCCGACGGCGCGCGAAGGCTGGCTGCTCGGCACCCTGATCCCTGAGGCGGATTTCATGGGGGCGATCTACGAGAATTACATCCGGCTCATTCTGATCGTCATCGGCGCGCTGATCTTCGTCACCGTGATCGCGCTTCTGGTCTCACGCTATCTTCTGGTCCGGCCGCTGCAGAACCTGGTGGCGGAGACCCGCAAGATCGCCAGCTTCAACCTCGACGACGTCCGCCCGGTCAGGAGCCCGCTGATCGAGGTGGCGGCGCTGTCTGACGCCGTGGAGCAGATGAGCCGCGGGCTGTCCTCCTTCCGCCGCTACATCCCGACCGACCTGGTCCGGATGCTGCTGCATCAGGGCGTTCTCGCCGAGATCGGCGGAGAGCGGCGCACGCTGACCATCATGTTCATGGATCTCCAGGGCTTCACCAGCGTCTCCGAGCGCCTCGGCCACCGGATCGTCCCGGTCCTCGGCGAATATTTCAGCGCGATGAGCACGGCGATCAAGGCGCATCACGGCACGATCGACAAATTCATCGGCGATGGCGTGATGGCGTTCTGGGGCGCGCCCAAGCTCGACGAGGACCACCCTCTTCAGGCCTGCCGCGCCGCGCTGGACTGCCAGGCCGCGATGGAGCGGCTCCGCGAAGATTGGGCCGAGCGCGGCCTGCCGGCGCTGAAGCTGCGCATCGGCATGACCACGGGCCGCGTCGTCGTCGGCAATATCGGCAGCCCGGAGCGGCTGAACTACACGGTGATCGGCGATCCGGTCAATCTGGCGGCGCGGCTGGAGGGGATGAACCGGGAGTTCGGCACCGGCGTCATGATCAGCCAGCACACCTACGAGCTGGTCAAATACGACATGCTGGCCCGCCCGCTCGACACCGTCAGGGTGAAAGGGAGGGAGGAGCCGGTGGCGGTCTACGAGCTGCTGGCCCCGCTGGACGAATCCGGCGAGGCGCCCGGTTTCGAATGGGCCGCGCATTACGAAAACGGCTTCAATCTCTTTGCGGCCGGCAGGCTCCGCGAAGCCTCGGAGGCGTTCCGCCTCGCGGTGGAGCTGCGCGGCGACGACCCGGTCAGCCGTGACTTTCTGGCCCGGATCGAGGCGCGCCTCGCCAACGACCCGGCGCCGCGCATCCACGCCATCGACCGCGAGCCGCCGAGCGCCGGGTGAACCGGCGCCGACATCCGCGCCGCCCGCCTGCGGGCGGCGTCAGTCCGCGCGGGGCGGCGGCGGGGCGGAGCGGCCGCGCACCCGGAGCGGGGCGCCTTCGGGGCCGTAGATATAGGTGGCCGCTTCGAAAAAGGAGAACGGCGTCTTCAGCCCGATCGCGCGCGCGCGCATGAAGTTCACCGCGACGTCCGGCGGCGAGACCACCCCGACCGGCAACGCCCCGGCCTCGGCCCGGCCGGCGAGAATATCGGCCCCGTAAACCGCCGCGAGCTGCGCGTTCGATTCGAAGCCGACCCCGATCGACAACAGCGCGCTGTCCGGCCCCGCCCGGACCACGTCCGGCGCGGCGGAGAGCACCGCCGCGCCGCCGGCATGGGCGTTGATCGCCCTGATCTCGGTGAAGACGCTGGTCGATCCGGTGATCCAGAAGGCGCTGTTCTTCAGGTCCGGGTCGGAGCGGCGCATCCGCGCCACCGCGTCGGGGATGAGCGCGGACAGCTCCGCGCGCGCCCGCCCCGCATCGGTCACCGCCGCTTCGAAGGCGTCGACGCCGGCCGCCCGCATCGCCTCGATCATCGGCCGCGCCTGCGTCTCCACCGCGCTGATGTTGCCGGCGTCGACGAGGATCGCGAGGTTCTTCAGCTTCGGCATCAACTCGCGCAGATACTCGACCTGAACGTCGATCCGCGGATTCAGCGAGGTGAAGGCGATCAGGGCGCCGCTGCCATCGGTGTAATTCGGCGTCTGGCCGAGCAGAACCGGGTCCTTCGCGCAGACCGTCACCACCGGCGCCGGCAGGGCCTCGCGCATCCCGTTGATCCACTCGACGGTCTCCGAGCCCATCGCATAGATCAGCGCATAGGCGCCTCGCCGCGCCTCCTCCAGCAGAGCCGCGCCCCGCGCCGGATCCTGACCGAAATTCACCGCCAGAAACTCCAGATTCTCCGACCGGCCGGCGAAATCCTTCAGGAGCGTGGACATGGCGATGTCATAGGCGCTGGATTTTCGCGGATAGATGACCAGCACGGTGCGGGCGGGGCCGTCGGGCGCGGTTTTCATGCGCATGAGAACCCGCCGATCGTCCGCCGGGTCGGGCGCCGACACCGTCCAGTCCGCCCGCGCCTCCGCGTCGATGGCGAACCAGTCGCTCCCCCCCGCCGCGCGGATCTCCGCCGCCGGCGAGAGCGCGGCGAGAAGCGCGAGGACGAGGATCAGCCGGCGCATTTCAGCCCCCCTCGACACGCCGGCGGGGCGCGCGCCCCGCGCCGAAGAGCAGCGTGAAGATCAAAAGCGCGCCCGCGATCCAGAGGAACGCCGCGCCGCCCCCCGCCGCCGCCAGCAAAAGCCCGACCAGCATCGGCCCGGCGACATGGCCCCCCCGCTCCATCAGCCGATAGACCGCGGTCGCGGCGGGCCGGCCCAGCCGGTCCGCGGCGCTGGTCTCGCCGATGAAGGAGACCACCGGCGCGTTCACGCAGCCATGCGCCAGACCGATCAGAAAAACCCCGCCCGCCGCCAGCCCCGCCTCGGCGGCGGGCGCCAGCGGCCAGAGCCCGCCGCAACCGATCATCGCCAGCCCGGCGGCGGAGCCGAGCCCGCCAAGGGTCAGAACCCCGCGGCTCCCCCCGGTCATGTCCACGCGGCGCGACGCCGGCCCGGTCGAAAGCAGCACGCCGACCGCATAGAGCATGATGATCTGGCCGATATCCTCCGCCGCCCAGCCCTGACTGCTGAGGAAAAGCGGCGCCGCGAACACGATGACGCCGGTCAGCACCGCCTTGGCCGGCGCCCCGATCAGCAGAAACGCGCGCATGAAGCCGAGGCTGCCGAAGACGCGCGCCGCGTCCCTCAGGAACTCCGCAAAGCTCATCGCCCGGCCGGCGCCGCCCGGCGCCATCCGCGGGATCATCCAGGCGGCGTAGGCCGACAGCGCCAGCCCGACCAGCGCCGAGAGCGCGAAAACGCCCGATGGCGTCAGATCCTCGACAAGCAGCGCCCCGATCGCCGCGCCGGAGATCATCCCGCCGTTGAAGCCGATGACGATGATCGCGGTGGCGCGGGTCCGCATCTGCGCCGTCGCGCTGGTCAGCACCGCGGTCTGCACCCCGATGAGAAGCATCCCCTGCCCGATTCCGGCCAGCGTCCGCGACGCGACCAGCACCGGAAAATCCAGCGCCAGCGCGGGAAGCGCGCTGGCGACGGCGGCGAGGGCGGCGCCGGCGATGATCGCGCCGCGCGGCCCGCGCCGCTCCACCCACACCGTCGCCGGCATCAGCGCGGCGGCGAACGCAACGAAATAGGCGGTGAACGCCAGCGAGGCGGCGCTCCCGCCCATACCCATCGCCGCCGCCTGATCGCGAAGCAGTTGCGGCAGGAACCCCGCCGACAGGAAATCGGTGAAGATCGCGGCGAAGAATATCGGCCGCATCACCAGAAGCACGCGCGCGTCCGCGTCCCCCCTCTCCCGGCCGAACGATCGCGCCACGTTCAGGAACACCGCCGCGAAAAGCCCCGACGCCAGAAGCAGCGCGGCGAAATTCTTCACGCTCCGCCCGATCGCCTTCCAGACCACGACCGCCGGCAGCGCGACGCCGACGCTGACCGCGTCGTCGCCCTGACCAGGCGCCACCGTCACGATAAATTCATAGGATCCCGCCGCCGGCCGCCATGGCGCCCCCACCCGCTCCGGGTCGGAATGCGCCACGACGCGCCCGCCCCGCATCAGCGCGACCTCGGCGATATCGCTGTCGGCGCGGCGGTAATCGGCCAACATGGCGTCGATCCCGCCGACATCGTCCAGCGTCAGCCCATAGGCGAAAAGCGGCGCGATCCGTTGGCCGAGAGAGACCGAGAGCGCCTTCGCCTTCGCCTGCGCGCCATCGGCGTAAAGCGAGACGAGCCCGGCGGCGACCCCGGCCGCGGCGAGCACGAAGATCAGCGCGTAAACGCCGACGATCCGCGAGGCGAGCCCGCCCGCCCGCTCCCGCGGCGCCGCCCGGTGCGCGAAGACCCCGAACGCCAGCGCCAGCGCGCCGGCGAGCCCGGCGAGGCGCGGAAACAGCGCGTCGATCGGCCCGGTGAGATCGGCGCGCGCCATCGCCACCTCCAGCTCCCCGACCTTCTCGAACCGGTTTTGCAGCGGCAGCGCGACCCGCGCCCAGTCCGCGTCGCTCCGATCGGCGCCCGGCCCGGTCAGCGCGGCCGCCGCGGGGCCGGCCGCGAACACCGGCGCGCCGGCGACGTCCCGGACGATGATCGCGGCGACGGCCGAATCGGTCTTGAGGATCGGCGCGGCGATCCGCCCAAAGCCGGGATACGCCCGCAGCGGCAGGCCCGCCCGAAGGTGGCTGTCCATCGCGCTCCGCACGATCTCGGCCTCCGCCGTCATCTTGTCGATGATGAACCCCGGATAGGTCCGCTTCGCCTCGCCCCAGCCGACAAAGACCAGAAGCGCCAGCGCCAGCGCCGCCATCCCGCCGAGAAAGAGCGCGCTCCGCAGCCTCGCGCCGCCGTTCATTCGAGCAGGGCGGCGATGTGACGTACCACGCCGGCGCGGTTCCGGAGATAATGCGTGAGCCGATCCGCGAAGAGCGTGAGGATCAGATCCTCGTAACTCATGTCATGCTGGGAAAGCCCGGCGCAGACGAGGCTGATCCGGTCCCCCTTCGGGCGCTTCAGATCCGGCTTCGGATTCGCTTCGAGGATGAAGAGCTCGCCCGCCTCGTCGGCGCGAACATCGAGCCGGACGAGGCTCCGGAGCTGGAATTCCGCATGGACGCGCCGCGCCAGATCGACAAGCCGGCGCGCGGTCGGCTCCTCGGGGTCGAGAAGCCGCACCCGGTCGCTGGTGAACGGGCGGACGTCCATCGAGGTGAAGATCCGCTCGCCCGGATCCGCCAGCCGCTCGAGCACGGAAAAGGCGAACGGCCCGTCGAGCCGCTCCGCCGCCCCGCCCCGCACCACGACCGGCCCCGAGACCGCGACGCAATATTCCGGCCCGCCGACGAAGCTCTCGATCTGCACCTGGTCGAGGGTCTGGCGATAGACCTGCTCCACCACATCGGGAAGCTCCGCCCGGTCCGCCACGAAAAACACGTTCTGCGAGGCGCGCCCGACCACCGGCTTGACCACGAAACCGCCGGACCAGTCCCCGAAAACCGCCCGGAACCGCGGCTCCGTCTCCGGGTTCAAGCGCCCGCGCACGCTGTCCCAGACCATGAAAGGCGGCGTCGGCAGCCCCACCGCCTGACATTCGCGCTTGAACACATGCTTGCTGTCCAGCGTCAGCGCGAGGAGCGGACGATGGCCGATATAGGGAACGCCGCTCATCTCCAGGATCGACGGCGTATGGGCGATGGCGTCATAGCCCTGCACGCCGGCGGTGTTGAGCCAGGCGAGATCGATCCCCTCGTCGCGAAGCCGCCCGGGAAGGGAGAGATCGTCCGGCAGGACGCTGACCCGCCGAAAGCCCGCTCCCCGGAGCCCCGCCGCGATATCCTCCGCGACCGGTTGATACGATTTTTCCGAGCGCGAGTTGCGCCCCTGATGGATCACCGCGCCTGGGCGCGTGCGGTCGCCGTTATGAATCACGCCGACATGCAGGCGCTCGCGAAGCCTGTCGAGTTCGGCGCCCGAAAGAGGCGCATTCCCGGCCCCGCTCACAGAAGCCGCGCCCTGATCAAGCAGTTTCCGCATCCGCAGTCTTTCCCCTTCGTCATACCCATCCCCGGCGCCGACCGCCCCGCCGTCATCATAACCGGGAGCGGTCCGGCAAATGCGTTAACATCCGGATTATTTCACCCGCGCCATGTCGCTCTCGGGCCTCACTTCAGGTCCACCCAGACCAGACGATGATCCGAACTGGCCTTCCCGCCCGTTTTCACCAGCCGGCGGAGCGGGTCGCCCTTCGCCGGCCAGAACACGCCGGCGCCGACCACCCGCCATGACCTTGACGGCAGGACATAATCCACACGCAGATTCCCCGGCCCGCCATCCTCCCGCCAGTCGGCGGTGTGCAGCGCCGGATCGCCGCTCTTGCGCGCGCCCGGCGCCGCGGCGGCGCCGGCGCTTTTCGGCGCCGGATCCTGCGCCAGATCGAGAAGCGCATGGAGCGCGCCGCGCCGCGCGTCGCCATCGGCCGGATCGGCGTTGAGATCGCCGAGAACCACGAAATCGGCGCCCGCGGCCAAGCCCCCGGCGCGGCCCGAATCATCCGTCATCCAGCCGGCGCCGGAGATATAATCGACCCAGAACCGGATCTCGTCATGGTTCCGCCGGCCATTGGCGTCCTCCGGCCCGTCAAAGACCGGCGGCGTCGGGTGGGAGGCGAGCAGATGCATCCGCCGCCCGTCCGGCAGGATCACCGGCGCGTCCCAATGGCTTTTCGACGAGAGGCGCAGCATGTCGGCCGCCGCGCCAAAATGGGCGCGCGGCAGCAGATTGTCCGGCATCTCCGCCCAGCGCTGCAGGCGGAAGGTGCGGATCGCGCCCTCGTCGAACGGCAGCCGCGAGAGGATCGCCATGCCGTACTGGCCGGCGAAATACCCGAAGCCGAACGCGTCCGCCGGCCCGTCGCTCCTTCCGTCGCCGTCGAGATCGCGGCCGGTGGGCGCGCCGGTGTTGACCGGCGCGGTGAAGAGGTGCGGATAGTCGATCCCGTCGGCGTCGCCGCGCCCGGTGGCGAGATAGGCGCGAAACAGGCTCGCCGCGATCTCGCGCTCGTCATGATCGAGCTCATTGATCAGGATCACGTCGGGGCGCACGCGCTGGATGATCTCGGCCACAGCCGCGAGCTGGGCCGAGCCGCCGAGCCGCAGCTCCTGCGCCAGCTGGCCGGGATTGCGCCGGTTGAGCGCGGCGTTGAAGGTCGCGACCCGCGTCGCGCCCTCGGCCGGCGGCGCCGGATCCGCGCCCACGAGCGGGGCGGAAACCGCCAACGCCGCGGCCAGAGCCAACGCCCGCCTCATCGGCCCGCCGGAATCGAACCAGGCCCGAGCCGGGCGAAAGCGCCCGTCAGCGCGAAAGCCCCACCGGCGTCTTCATTTCGGCGCACCGTCATCTCCCCTTCAACCTGAACGGGAGCCTACATGCCCGAATCCCTTCTGGCGAGAGCCGCGCGCCGCCAGGCGCGTCAGGCCCCCGCGAGCCAGGGTTGACGCTTGGCCCGCGCGGATTCGAACGCGTCGATATCGTCGGCCTTCTCCATCGTCAGGCCGATATCGTCGAGCCCGTTCATCAGGCAGTGCTTGCGGAAGGCGTCGACCTCGAAGGAGATCTCGCCGCCGTCCGGGCCGGTGATCACCTGCCGTTCCAGGTCGATGGAGAGCCGCGCGTTCGCTCCGCGCGAGGCGTCGTCGAGCAGCTTGTCGACCTCGTCCTGCGGCAGCGCGATCGGCAGGATGCCGTTCTTGAAGCAATTGTTGAAGAAGATGTCGGCGAAGGAGGGCGCGATCACGCAGCGGATGCCGAAATCCAGCAGCGCCCAGGGCGCATGCTCCCGGCTCGAGCCGCAGCCGAAATTCTCGCCCGCGACAAGGATCTTCGCATCGCGGTAGGCCGGCTTGTTCAGCACGAAATCCGGCTTTTCCTCGCCGTTCTCGTCATAGCGCATCTCGTCGAAGAGATTCTTGCCGAGCCCCGTGCGCTTGATGGTTTTCAGAAACTGCTTCGGGATGATCATGTCGGTGTCGATATTGATCAACGGCAGCGGCGCGGCGACGCCGGTCAGGGTGGTGAACTTGTCCATCGCGATTTTCCTTATGCTCCTGCGCGCGCCGCCCGGCGCGCGGTCATTTCCATTGGGTCGGGCCCCCGAGCGCGCGGGCGAAGAACGCCAGCGCGATCATCGCGAAGCCGTCCAGGATCATCTCGATCCCCATCAGGATCCCGAGGAGCGAGCCCGACACGGCGCCGAAATTCGCGATGATATAGAGCGCCAGAAGCACCGAGAGGCCGCCCGATATCAGCATCGACCAGAAGAAGGGCGTATTCTTCATCCGATAGGCGAGCGCGATGCGCACCACGCCGCTCGCCGCCAGGATGATGGTCACGATCGACACCAGCGAAATGACGCCGTGAAGCGGGTTGGCGAGGAACGAGACGCCGAGAACGACCGCAAGCGCGCCAAGCGCCACCGATGCGATCCTGGACCAGAACCGGTCCTCCCGAAAGGCGGCGACGATCTGGAACGCGCCGATCAGCAGGAAGAGCAGGCCGACCAGTTGCTCGATCGCGAGCGACGCGGCGAAAGGGTTCGCAAGCACGAACAGCCCGAAGACGACGGAGAGAACGCCGAGCAACAGCCACTTCAGCCATCTTCGCATATCACGCTCCATCGGCGCATCCGGCCGCTCCGGGCGCGCGCGCCGCGGCCCGCCCGACGGATGAGAACTGTCGAATGCGCGAGGTAAAGCACGCCTCATTTGCAGGCGCAAGTTCGCCATTGCCAATCGCGCCCCGAATGGCGAGTCTTCTCCCGGACGCCGCAAACGCGCCAGCCGCCGCGCCGGCGCGCGCCCCCGCAGGGCCGATCACGCGGCGATAACGAGACAATCCCCCCGCGCCGCCGGCCGGGCGAGACCCGAGGTCGGCCGATGGCGTTCACGTTCACGACTTTTCTTCGCCGCGAAGCGCCCTGGCTCGGCGCGGGCGCGCTGATGACCTTCGCGTCCAGCTTCGGGCAGACCCATTTCATCTCGATCTACGCCGGCGTCTGGCGGGAGGAGTTCGCCCTCAGCCATGGCGAGTGGGGCGCCATCTACATGGTGGCGACGCTGGCCTCCGCCGCTTTCCTGACGCAGGCCGGGCGCCTCGCGGACGTCATCCCGGCGCGGCGGCTGGCGCTGGGCGTGCTCTTTCTCTTCGCCGGGGTCTCGCTTGGCGTCGCCGTCGCGCCCGGCTGGCTCGCGCTCGGGGCGCTGGTCTTCGGCCTGCGGTTCTGCGGGCAGGGCATGATGACCCATATCGCCATCACCTCGATGGGGAAATGGTATCGCGCGCAGCGCGCCCGCGCCGTCGCCGTCGCCTCGCTCGGCATCGCCGGCGGCGAGGCCATTCTTCCCGCGGCCGGTCTGGCGGCGATCGCCTTTCTCGGCTGGCGCGGAAGCTGGCTCCTGATCGCGGCGATCATCGTCCTTCTGTTCGCGCCGGCGCTCTTCTTTCTGCTTCGCCGGGACCGGACGCCGCTTTCGGTCGCGGAGGCGGGCCATTCGCCGGGAATGGAGGGGCGGCACTGGACCCGGCGCGACATGGCGCGCCACTGGTTGTTCTGGGCCCTCATTCCCGGAATCGTCGCCCCGTCCTGGATCGGCACGGTGATCTTCTTTCAGACCGTCCACCTCGCCGAGGTCAAGGGCTGGGATCTCGTCGCCTACACCGGGCTCGCCTTCCCCGCCTTCTCCGCGACCACGGTCGGCGCCAGCTTCCTGATCGGCTGGGCGGTGGACCGGTTCGACGCGCTGCGGCTCCTGCCGGTCTATCTTCTCGGCTGGGGGCTCGGCTCGATCCTGCTCGGCCTCGCCGACGGTCTTTCGGCCGGCGTCGCGGCGATGGCGGTGGCGGGGTTGAGCTCGGGCGGCGGTTCGGTGGTGATGGGCGCGCTCTTCGCGGAGCTTTACGGCGCGCGCTGGCTCGGCTCGATCCGGGCGATCATCGCCGCGATCGTGGTCTTCGCCTCGGCGCTCGGCCCCGGCGCGAGCGGCGCGCTCCTCGACGCCGGAGTCGGGATCGAAACGCAATGCCTCGCGATGGGGATGTATCTTCTGGCGATCTGCCTCTGGTTCGCGCTCGTCTCGCACCGGGCGCGCTCATTGAAGGCGGCCCGCGCCTGAGCGGAGCGAAAACGCCAGCCGCCGGCGCCCCGGCGGCTGGCGTCGGATCTTACGCCGTCCGGCGGCGGCGAAGGAGCGCCAGCCCGCCGATCCCCGCCAGCAGCAGCGGCAGCGTCGCCGGTAGCGGCACCGCGCCGACGCGGATATCGATCGAGCTCGAAGCGAGCGCCGTCTGGCCGTCGAAGGCCGAAAGCCGGATCGTGTAGACGCCCGATTCATTCGGATCGAACGCCGACAGCTGGGTCATCGTCGTGTTGAAGAAATCGTAGCGCCAGGAGTTCTGCGCGACATTGTTCGCCGCGATGAGCGCCGAGTATTCCCCGATGCTGGTCGCGGCGACGCCATCGCCGTTCCCCGTGGTGTTGTCGCCGATCGCATGGTCGAAAAACGGCGCGTTGATCGGATCGAACGATCCGAAATCCGTTCCCGCGCCCGGATCTCCATCCAGCTCAAGCAGATAGGTGAACTGATCCAGCGCGCCTCCGGAACCGTCGACATTCGAGTTGATCGACCACTCGAAGGACCAGACCGGCGTCGCGGCGCCGCCGGCGCCCATCGGCGGATTGCCGGCGTCGAAGCTGTAGCCGCCAAGGCCGTTGGAGTTGAACACATTCTGCGGCTGGTCGTTCGCGTCGAACCGCAACTTGCCGCGAAGGCCGATCTCGACCCCGTTCGCCGTGTCGACGGTGAAGCCGCCATTCGCGTTCCCGTCGCCGAAAATCACGTCGGGCGTGACGTTCTGATCAAAACTGAGCGCAGACGCGCCAAGCGGCGCGGCGAAAGCGAAAATCACCGCAAGCGCGGCGGAACTACAATATCCTGTCATGACATTCCCCATATATCTCAGAAAAGGGAGCCGACAAAACAAGACACGCCGCTATAAGTTCCGCACGACCAACCGGATCCCCAACGCCGGGACACTAGATCCGTCGCCGCTTCAACTGCAAACGATTTTTCGAATATTTTCGGCTAACCCCGCGCATCTCGCGCGGGGCTCAGTTTCAGCCGATTTCGCGCACGTCCGTCAGCCGCCCGGTCAGCGCGGCCGCCGCCGCCATTCCCGGGCTCATCAGATGGGTGCGCCCGCCCCGGCCCTGCCGGCCCTCGAAATTCCGGTTCGAGGTGGAGGCGCAGCGCTCCCCGGGCGCCAGCTTGTCGGCGTTCATCGCGAGGCACATCGAGCAGCCCGGCTCGCGCCAGTCGAATCCGGCGGCCTTGAGGATTTCGGCGATCCCCTCCTCCTCCGCCTGCGCCTTCACCAGCCCCGAGCCCGGCACGATCATCGCCCGCAGCCCGGCCTTCACGCGCTTGCCCTCGACGACCTTCGCGACCTCGCGCAGATCCTCGATCCGGCCATTGGTGCAGGAGCCGATGAACACGGTGTCGATCTCGATGTCGCGCAGCGCCGTGCCGGGGGTGAGGCCCATGTATTCGAGGCTCCGCGCCGCCGCCGCCTGCTTGCCGGGATCGGCGAAGCTGGCCGGGTCCGGCACCGCGCCGGTGATCGGCAGCACGTCCTCCGGGCTGGTCCCCCAGGTGACGACGGGCGCGATATCCTCGCCCTTCAGGATCAGCTCCTTGTCGAAATGGGCGCCTTCGTCCGAATAGAGGCCGCGCCAGTCGGCCATCGCCATCTCGAACGCCGCGCCCTTCGGCGACATCGGCCGGCCTTTGACATAGGCGAAGGTCTTCTCGTCGGGCGCGATCAGCCCGGCGCGGGCGCCGCCCTCGATCGCCATGTTGCAGACCGTCATCCGGCCTTCCATCGAGAGCGCGCGAATCGCCTCGCCGCAATATTCGATGACATGGCCGGTGCCGCCGGCGGTTCCGGTCGCGCCGATGATCGAAAGCGTGATATCCTTCGCGGTGACGCCGGGCGGCAGGGCGCCGGTCACCTCCACCTTCATGTTCTTGGCCTTGCGCGCGATCAGCGTCTGCGTCGCCAGCACATGCTCGACCTCGGATGTGCCGATGCCATGCGCGAGCGCGCCGAAGGCGCCATGGGTCGCGGTGTGGCTGTCGCCGCAGACGATGGTCATCCCCGGCAGCGTCCAGCCCTGCTCCGGGCCGATGATGTGGACGATGCCCTGCCGGATGTCGGTCACGTCGTAATAGGTGATTCCGAACTCTTCGGCGTTCGCCTTCAGCGTTTCGACCTGGATCCGGCTCTCCTCGTCGGCGATGCCGGCGGCGCGGTCCGAAGTCGGCACGTTATGGTCCGGCACCGCCACGGTCATGCCAGGCTGGCGCACGGTGCGCCCGGTCAGCCGCAAGCCTTCGAACGCCTGCGGGCTGGTCACCTCGTGGACGAGGTGGCGGTCGATATAGAGCAGGCAGGTTCCGTCCTCGCCCTGATGCGCGAGATGGGCGTCCCAGATCTTGTCATAGAGCGTTCTGGGGGAGGTGTTTGGCGCGGTGGACATGAGCGTGTCTCTTCCGTTGTGCTGTACAAGTGCGGCGGGCGGCCCGGTGGGCGGAGGGAGCTTATCCCGCCGCTCCGCGCGCGCGAAGCCCCGCGAAGAACCGCGAGGGCAGGCGGGCCCGGTCGGCGATGTTCACGATCCGCTTCATGCGAAGTCGTCTAGCTGGGAATCGGCGCCGGGGGCAAGCCGCCGGTCGCCGCGCGCGCGCCTCAGCGCGCGGCCTCGACCCCCTCGAACCAGTCGAGCGCAAGCGCGGACCACCCCGCCGGAACCGCGTGGCCGCCCGGATGCAGCGCGAATTCGAGCGTCCCGCCCGGCGCGCAATCGGTCCAGCGCCGGATGAGAAAGGCGCCGGCCGCGCCGTAGCTCTCGGGCGCGTCGCGCGCGCAGCCGAACGCCTCGCGCATCAGCTTCAGCCCGGCGAAAAGATCGCCCTGAACGAGCCGCCCGCCCGCGACCGCGCGCCCCTCCAGCGGCACCACCGGATCGGCCCAGCCATGCGTATGCAGCAGCGCCGCGGGGCCGGCGCATGTCTCCGGCAGCGGCCGCCAGAACAGGCCCGAGACCGGCGCATAGGCCGCGAAGCGCGCCGGCGCGGCGCAGGCCGCGCGCCAGGTCATCATCCCGCCGCCCGAAAACCCGGCGAGCAGCATCGCGTCGCGGGCGATCCCGAACCGCGCCGCCGCGTCATCGGCGACGCCGGCGAGAAAGGAGACGTCGTCGCGCCGGCCCGCGGCGGCGGAGCTGTTCCAGCCGCCGCCGCTCCTGTTTTCGCCGAGCGGCTCGCCCTGGGGCGCGATGACGGCGTAGCCCCGGTCGAGCGCGCCGCGCACCCATGCGCCGCGAAGGACGCGGGCCCCGGTTCCGCCATAGCCGTGAAGGAAGATCACCGCCCCGCGCGGCGCCCCGCCCTCCGGGAGCGCGACGTGATAGATCCCGCCCGCCGCGCGGCAGGGCGCCGCGCCCGCGCCGCAGCTTTCGGCGGGCGCGGGCGAGGCGAAAAGGAGGAAGAAGAGGGCGACGGCGAGCGATCTGATCATCGCGCCACACTGCATGCGGGCCGCGCCGCGCGCCATCACAATTCCGTTGTCCCACAAACGAAAAGGGCGGCCCCCAGGGCCGCCCGCTTCATCCGTATCGGCGCGCCTTATTTGGCGGCGGCTTCCTTCGGCGCGCGATAATTCGTCTTCTCGGCGATCCGCGCGGATTTCCCGCGGCGCTCACGGAGATAGTAGAGCTTCGCGCGCCGCACCTTGCCGCGGCGAACCACCTCGATCTCGGCGATCGCCGGCGAGTAAAGCGGGAACACCCGCTCCACGCCCTCGCCGAAGCTGATCTTGCGGACGGTGAAGGAGGCGCCCAGCGTCGAGCCGCCCCTGCGGCTGATGCAGACGCCCTCGTAATTCTGCACGCGGTGGCGCGCGCCTTCCGTCACCTTCACGCCGACGCGAATGGTGTCGCCCGGCGCGAAGTCCGGGATGGTCTTGCCAAGCTCGGCGATATGCTCGGCTTCAAGCTCTTGCAGCAGGTTCATGGCCTCAGTCCTTCTCAGGCCCGCCTTTGGCGGCGGTGGTGTGCGCGTCCGAGAGCTCCTGGCCATCCATCGGGTCCGCAGCGGAGGCTCTCGCCTCATGCGCCCGCCAGAGATCGGGACGTCGTTCCTTCGTCAGTCGCTCGCTCATCGCGGCCCGCCATTCGGCGACCCGGGCGTGATGGCCGGAAAGGAGGACCTCCGGTATCTCACGCCCCTCCCAGAGCGGGGGCTTGGTATAGTGCGGCGCCTCCAGAAGACCGCCCGCAAAGCTTTCCTCCGCGACGCTCGATGCGTTGCCGAGGACGCGGGGTATAAGCCGAACCGTGGCGTCGATCAACGCCATCGCCGCGATTTCGCCCCCCGTCATGACAAAATCGCCGAGACTGACCTCCTCCACCGCCCGCGCGTCGAGCGCGCGCTCGTCCACGCCCTCGAAACGGCCGCATAAAAGCGTGATTCCCTCACAGGCGGCGAATCGCTTCGCCATCGCCTGATCGAAGGGCGCGCCGCGCGGCGAGAGATAGACCAGCGGCCAGCGCGCCCGGTCGGCCGGCGCGCCGCGCATCGCGTCATCCATCGCCGCGGCGGCGATGTCGGGGCGCATCACCATGCCGGCCCCGCCCCCGGCCGGCGGCGCGTCAACCGTGCGATGGCGGTCGGTCGCGAATCGGCGGATGTCGATGGGGGTGAGGTTCCAGAGCCCGCGCGCGCGCGCGCGCCCGATGAGCGACAGCCCGAGCGGGCCGGGGAACATCTCCGGAAAAAGCGTGAGGACCCGCGCGGTCCAGGCGCCCGCGACCTCCTCCCCCTCGTCGATCAGCGGCCGCGGGCCGAGCGACGGGCGCGGCGCGATCCGCCCATGCGAGCGGCCGGGCGGCGCGCCGCTCATCCGCCCGGCTCCGGCTCGCCGCCTTCCGCCACATCCTCGGGCGGGTCGATCACGATCCGCCGCGCCGCGAGATCCACGGTCGGCGCCGCGGCGCGGGTGAACGGGACCAGAAGCCGGCCCTCCGGCTCCAGCGCGATCTCGAGAAAATCGCCCGCGCCGTAATTCTCGACCCCGAGAACCCGCCCGACCGGAGCGCCGCCCACATCGACCACGTCGAGGCCGACCAGATCGGCGTGGTAATATTCATCGTCCCCCGGCGCCGGCATCCGCTCACGCGGCGCGAACAGGCGCACGCCCCTCAGCGCCGCCGCCTCCTCGCGGGTCGCGACGCCGCCGAGCCGGGCGGCGAACCCGCCCGCGACCGGGCGGGTGATCCGCACCGTGAAGCTCCGCGCGCCATCCTCGGTGAAAAGCGGGGCGTAGCGCGCGATATCCTCCGGCTCCGCGCAGAAGGACTTGATCCGCGCTTCGCCCCGCACGCCGAAAGCGCCGGCGATGGCGCCGACGCAGATCAGATCCTTGCCATCTTCGCTCATCATCGCGTTCCCAAGCGCCGCGTCAGGGGCGCGCGGGGGCCGCCCGGCGCCGGGCGGCCGACCCGCGCGCCGGGAGGATCACTCCGCCGTGGCTTCCGCGGCCTCGGCGGGGGCCTCCTCCGCCGGCGCCGCGGCGGCGGCCTCGGCCTTTTCCTTCTTCGCGTCCGCGCGCTCGACCGCCTTCTGGCCCGGCTTCGCCTTCTTCGGGTTGTTCCGAACCTTTTTCTCCATCGCGCCGGCGGCCTCGAGGAAGCGGCGGACGCGGTCGGTCGGCTGCGCGCCCTGCCCGATCAGCTCCATGATCCGCTCGACATTCATCTTCACGCGGTTCTCGTCATCCTTGCCGAGAAGCGGGTCATAGGTGCCGAGCCGCTCCATGAAACGGCCGTCGCGCGCCTTGCGGCTGTCCGCCGACACGATCGTGTAATGCGGCCGCTTCTTCGAGCCGCCGCGAGCCAGTCTGATCTTCACCGCCATGTTCGTCTCCTGTGTATGGCCGAGGCGCGTTGGCCCCTATTTCTGCATGCGTTCGTGATGCCTGATGACTTCGGAAATGATGAAGTTCAGGAATTTCTCCGCGAAAACCGGGTCGAGATCGGCGTCATGCGCGAGTTGGCGCAGCCGGTCGATCTGGCGGGCCTCCCGCGCCGGGTCGGAGGGCGGCAGGGCGTGCGCCGCCTTCAGCGCGCCGACCGACTGCGTCGCCTTGAACCGCTCCGCGAGCGTGTAGACCAGGATCGCGTCGAGATTGTCGATATGGCCGCGCTCCTTCTCGAGAAGCTCCGCCGCGCGGGCCGCGTCATCGGTCACGCCGCCGCCCCCGGCCGCCGGCGCGCCCGTTTCGGATGCGCGGCGCCCCTCATCGCCCGCCGCTTCGGGTCCGCGCCCGCTCATTTCTTCTTTCCAAAGCCGGAGAGGCCCGGCGGCAGCGCGCCGCCGCCAAGACCGGGGAGCCCGCCGCCCGCCATGCCGCCGCCGGGGAGCCCGCCCGGCGCGCCGCCGCCGGCGCCGCCCATCATCGCGGGGTTCATGCCGCCCTTGCCCAGCATCTGCGAGAGCGCGCCGCGCATCAGGCCCTTCTTTCCCATCCGGCCCATCTTCTTCATCATGTCCGCCATCTGCCGATGCATCTTCAGAAGCCGGTTCAGCTCCTGCACCTCCAGCCCGGCGCCGGCGGCGATGCGCTTCTTGCGGCTCGCCTGCAGCAGCGCGGGATTGGCGCGCTCCTTCTTCGTCATCGACTGGATCAGCGCGATCTGCCGGCGCAGGACCCGGTCGTCGAAATTGGCGTTCTCCATCTGCTTGGTCAGCTTGCCCATGCCCGGCAGCATGCCCATCACGCCCTGCATGCCGCCCATCTTCAGCATCTGCTGAAGCTGCCCGGCGAGATCGTTCATGTCGAAGCGGCCCTTCTGGAACCGCTTCATCATCTTCTCGGCCTGCTCGGCCTCGATGGTCTCCTGCGCCTTCTCGACGAGGGAGACGATATCGCCCATGCCGAGGATGCGCCCCGCGATCCGCGCCGGGTGGAACTCCTCGAGCGCGTCGAGCTTCTCGCCGGTCGCGACGAACTTGATCGGCTTCCCCGTCACCGCCCGCATCGAGAGCGCTGCGCCCCCGCGCCCGTCGCCGTCCATCCGCGTCAGCACGACGCCGGTGACGCCGATGCGCCCGTCGAATTCCGAGGCGACGTTCACCGCGTCCTGCCCGGTCAGCCCGTCGACCACGAGGAGCGTCTCATGCGGCTTCGCGACGTCGCGCACCGCCTCGACCTGCGCCATCAGCTCCTGATCGATATGGAGCCGGCCGGCGGTGTCGAGGAGATAGACGTCATAGCCGCCCATCGTCGCCTGCTGCTTGGCGCGGCGCGCGATCGCGACCGGGTCCTGCCCCTTCACGATCGGCAGCGTGTCCACCCCGATCTGCATGCCGAGGATGCCGAGCTGCTCCATCGCCGCCGGGCGGTTGACGTCGAGCGAGGCCATCAGCACCCGCTTGCCCTCGCGCTCGGTCAGGCGCTTCGCGATCTTCGCGGTCGTCGTCGTCTTGCCGGAGCCCTGAAGCCCGACCATCAGGATCGGCGCCGGCGGGCTGTCGACGCGGAGCCGCCCGGCCTCGGCGTCGTCCCCGGCCAGCATCGCGGTCAGCTCGTCATTGACGATCTTCACCACCTGCTGGCCAGGCGTGACCGATTTCGTCACCGCCTGCCCGGTCGCCTTTTCCTGCACGCGGGCGATGAAATCGCGCACCACCGCGAGCGAGACGTCGGCCTCCAGCAGCGCGACGCGCACCTCGCGGAGCGCGGTTCCGACGTCATCCTCGGAAAGCGCGCCCTGCCGGGTGAGCTTGTCGAACACGCCCGAGAGGCGTTCGGACAGACTTTCGAACATACCGCGTCTCCTTTCCGTCCGGCGCCTGAACGCGCATCGCCCCGGCGGGCGCAACGCGCTGACCGGGGGCGATCCCCGCACGATGCGGGGACCGGAAGCATTCGGGCTTCCGGGAAATCCGCGCGGAACCTAAATCCCCCGCGGATCAGAGTCAAACGGGCGCGCGCCGCGCCGCGCCTGCGCCCGGGCTTGCCAGAATCCCGCCGATTCTGCAGTAAAAGGCGCGCAGCTCGGGGACTCTCCATGCATGACGGACCGCTGAAAAGATATCGTGACCTGATCGCCTCCGGCAAGCTGACCGACGACACCGCGCAACGGCTGGCGCTGGAGAAGCTCCAGATCCTTCACGACCGCCTGAAGGATTACGACCCCGGCAAGGGCAAGCGCGTCGCGCGCGGGTTCTTCGGCTGGGGGCGCGAGGGGGCGAAGAAGGACGCGGACCTCAACGGCCTCTACATCTATGGCCGCGTCGGGCGCGGCAAATCCATGCTGATGGATCTTTTCTTCGAGACGGCGCCGGTGGCGAAAAAGCGGCGCGTCCACTTCCACGCCTTCATGCAGGAGATCCATCGCGGCGTCCACAAGGCGCGCCAGGCCGGAGACGAAGATCCGATCAAGACCGTGGCGAAAGAGGTCGCGCGGAACCTGACCCTGCTCTGCTTCGACGAGATGCAGATCTCAGACATCACCGACGCGATGATCGTCGGGCGCCTGTTCGAAAAGCTTTTCAAGCGCGGCGTCGTCATCGTCACCACCTCGAACCGCCCGCCGGACGATCTCTACAAGGACGGGCTGAACCGGCAAATCTTCCTGCCGTTCATCGCCATGCTGAAGGACAAGCTGGACCTTCACGCGCTCGAAAGCCCGACCGATTATCGCCAGTCGCTGCTGCGCGGGCGGGAGGTCTACCACACGCCGCTCGGCCCCGAGGCCGCGGCGGCGATGGACGCCACCTGGGCCGACCTCACCGATGGCCGCGGCGGCGAGCCGCTGACGCTGGAGGTCACCGGCCGGCGGGTGACGATCCCGCTGTTCCAGTCCGGCGTCGGGCGGGCGGATTTCCGCGATCTCTGCGCGACGCCGCTCGGGCCGGCCGATTATCTCGCCATCGCCACCCAGGTCCGGACCCTGCTCCTCGACAACATCCCCCGCCTCGGGGTCGCGAACGCCAACGAGGCGAAGCGGTTCGTCACCCTGATCGACGCGCTCTACGAAGCGAAGACGCGGCTGATCTGCTCGGCCGAGGCGTGGCCGGAGGCGCTCTATCCCGAGGGCGCGGGCGCGTTCGAATTTCAGCGCACCGCCTCGCGCCTCGCGCAGATGCGCTCAGCCGACTGGATGGAGGCGGCCTGATCCGCCCCGCTCAGCCCGGCGCGGCCGCATCGGGAAAGACGATCGCCTCGCCTTCCGGGCGCGCGGCCAGCAACCGGCGAACCGCGCCGGCGTCGCGCTCGCCCTCCAGAAGATCGGTCCAGACCCGGAAATATCTGAGGTCGTACGCGCCGAACGACATGATCATCGCGACATCGGCCGCGTCGCGCCCGCGCACCATCAGGATCCGGCCGATGCGCCGTTCATTGTAGCGCGCGTCGAACGTGAACCAGCGGCCGCCGAGATAGACCTCGAACCACGCGCAGAAATCGCCGGGGCCGCTGTCGGGCGCGCCGATATCGCCGAGATAGCCGCTGGCGTAGCGCGCCGGGATGTTCAGCGCCCGGCAGAGCGAGATGGCGAGATGGGCGAAATCCCGGCAAACCCCGGTCTTCTCGAAATTCACCTCCGACGCCATCTTGTTCGGCCGCCCGAACTTGTAGCCGAACGTGATCTGCGCATGCACGTAATCGCAGACCGCCTGCACCCGCATCCATCCCGCCGGATGCCCGCTGAACCGCTCCCAGGCCATCGTCGTCAGGTTGTCGCTGTCGCAATAGCGGCTGGGGAGGAGATAGACGAGCGCCTCGTCCGGGAGCTCTTCGACCGGATGTTGCCGCGCCCCCGGCTCGAACGCGTCCGGCGCGCCTTCGATCGCGACGACGCAGTCCGACCAGAGCCTGAGCGGCCCGCCCGGCGCGACGAGGCGCGTCACGCGATTGCCGAACCCGTCGATATAGGCGTGAAGGGGGATGTCCGGCTCGGCTCTCACCCGATCCTCGCCGAGCATGCGGCCCTCGGCCGCCGCGTGCGTCGAAAGCGCCGCCAGCATCGGAACCGGCTTCGCGCAGTCGATCTCGATCTCGAAGCCAAAACGGATCTGCATCGGCACACCTCCAGGGCTGGACACGGGCGGAGCCGGGCAAGGGGCCGGATCCGGGGCCGGGCCCGGCGTCCATGCTGGAGATAACGGGCCAATGGCCGGAAAGGTTCCCGCGCCGCCCGGCGGCTAGAGCGCGCGGCGCGCCCGCATCGCCGCGAAGATGGTGCCGTCGTCGAGATAATCCAGCTCGCCGCCGACCGGGACGCCCTGCGCCAGCGACGTCACCGCGACCCCCGCGCCCGAGAGCTGGTCGGCGAGGTAATGCGCCGTGGTCTGGCCGTCGACCGTGGCGCCGAGCGCCAGCACCACCTCCGTCACCTCCGGCGCCCCGGCCCGCGCGACGAGCCGCGGAACCCGCAGCGTCTCCGGCGTGACCCCGTCAAGCGCCGAGAGAACCCCGCCGAGAACGTGATACCGGCCCCGGAACACCGCCGCGCGCTCCATCGCCCAGAGATCGGCGACATCCTCGACCACGCAGAGAAGCGCGTCGTCGCGCCGCGGGTCCCGGCAGATCGCGCAGATATCCGCCGTATCGATATTGCCGCATTCGACGCAGATCCGCGCGCGCTCCGCCACTTCGGTCAGCGCCCGCGCGAGCGGCAGGAGCATCAGGTCCCGCTTCTTCACCATCTGCAGCACGGCGCGGCGCGCGGAGCGCGGGCCGAGCCCCGGCAGCCGCGCCATGAGTTCGATCAACCGGCCGATCTCGCGCCCTGCGGCGTCGTCGCCCCGCTCCGATCCGTTCATCTTCATCCTCGCTGACCTTGCGCGCGAAGGTCGCGGCGCGCGCGCGCGAGGTCAAGCGCCGGCGCGGTCGAAGGCCGCGAAATCGGGCCGCAGCCCGCCGATCCTGCGCCGGCAGACGAAAACGGCCAGCGCGAAGGCCAGCGCGAACCCGCTCCAGACCGCGGCGAAGAGCCCGGCCCAGACGCCCGAAAGGCCCCAGCCGAGCGAGACGAACAGCGCCGGAAAGAGCGTCAGCGCCACAACCTGCCGGTAAAGCCCGATCACGGCGCTCCAGACCGGGCGGCGCAGCCCCTGAAACAGCGCCGTGACCAGAAACATCAGCGCATAGGCCGGCATCATCAGAGCCGCCACCCGAAGATAGGCCGCGCCCGCCGCCACCGCCGCCGGATCGCCGGTGAAAAGCGTCACCATGGCGGCGCCCCCCGCCGCCAGCGCCAGCCCGCCGATGAGCGACAGCGACAGCGCGACCACCGCCGTCAGCGTCGCCGCCTGCCGCACCCGGTCATGATCCCCGGCGCCGAAATTCTGCGAGACCATCGGCATCAGCACGAACGAGATCGAGAGGATCGGCAGGAGAATCAGCTGCTCGACCCGGAACGCCACGCCGAACCCCGCCACCGCCGCGGCGCCGAAGGGCTGGAGATGCGCCTGGATGATCAGCCCGCCGATCATCATCACCAGCATCGTCAGGCTGGACGGGGCGCCCTGCCGGACGAGCGCGTCGAGCACCGGCGCGCTCGGGCGCGCGTCGCGAAGCCCCGCCCCGGTCAGCGCCCGCGTCCGCAGCGCCTTCGCGACCAGCCAGGCCGCAACCCCGATCTGGATCAGCACCGTCGAGAGCGCGATGCCGTCGAAGCCGAATCCGGGCAGGCCGAACACCCCGTAGATCAGGATCGGGTTGAGCGCGAGATTGGCGCCGAACGCCGCGATCTGCGCGGTCCGGTTGGCGGCCATATCGCCCTGCGCGGTGAGCACGCCATTCGCCGTCAGGCCGACGAGAAATCCGGGCAAACCGAAAAACAGCAACCTCAGGTAGTCCGACGCGGCCGCCGCCACGTCGGGCGCCGCCCCGATCGCCGCCATGGCCGAATCACTGACCGCGACGCCGATCGCGGCCAGAGCGACGCCGAGCAGCGCCGCCAGCGTCAGCGCCTGCGCCGCCAGCGCGCGCGCATGCTCCAGCCGCCCGGCGCCGAGCGCGCCGCCGATCAGCGCGCTCGCGCCCTGACTCAACCCGAAGCCGATCGCCATCAGCGCCATGAACACCGTGAAGGAGATCGCCAGCCCCGCCTGAGCTTCGGTGGAGATCCAGCCCGCGTAAAACGTATCCACGACGTTATAAAGCGTCGTGAACGCCATGCCGAGCGCGGCCGGCCCGATCATCGCCCGCAGATGCGCGGCGAGCCGCCCGGTCGTCAGATCGCGTTCCGCCATTCACGCCCTTCACGCATCGCCGCCGACGCCGCCGAAAAAAGAACTTGCACGTCGATGAGAATTCGTCTTCGTTACAACCGTAAGCGGCATCGTCCGCTTCGTGTTTGACTAACGAGTTCCGTATGACAAAGCGCGCCCACCCGACATTTGGGACGAGGACGCTTGCGTGGCTGCGTGCGTACCGCCGCGTACACTTCATCGCCTCCCGAGCGGCGGCGTCTGGAGGAGAGTCGGCGCACGCGTGGAGGGGTGCGCCGGCGCTTTCCGCCCCCGTCTCGAGTCGCCCCTCATCCCGGCCCTGACCGCCGCGTCAAAAGAGCCGCCCGCCGATCGGCGTCTCGCGGTCGGGCGCGATCAGCACGACCTCGCCATCCTGATCCGGCGCGCCGAGCACCAGAATCTCGCTCATGAACTTGCCGATCTGGCGGGGCGGAAAATTCACCACCGCCATCACCTGCCGCCCGACAAGCCCTTCGGGCGTGTAATGCCGGGTGATCTGGGCGGAGCTTTTCTTCACTCCGATTTCGGGGCCGAGATCGACCCAGAGCTTGATCGCCGGCTTTCGCGCCTCGGGGAACGGCTCCGCCGCGACGACGACGCCGACCCGGATATCCACCTTCAGAAAATCATCGAATTCGATCAACGCCATATCCCGCTCCCGCATGAATTTCCGGGAGGATAGGGGCAGGCGGCGCGCGGCGAAAGAGGCCGCGCGGCCCTGTTCAGCGCATCGACGCGGCCAGATCCTTCATGTTCTCCTCGATCCGCGCCCGGACGATTTCATAGGTCTCGACATTGGTCCGCTTCGCCGCCTCGGCCAGGTCGCGCGCGTTCGCGACCGCGCTCTCGAACGCCTTGGAGGTGAATTCGGTCTGCTTCGCCGCCGTTTCCGGGCCCGGATCGGAGCGCGTCATCTCGGCCAGCTGCGCCTGCGCCGCCTGCATCGTCTCCTGGAAGATCTTGACCTGTTTCTCGAACAGATCCTGATACCCGGAGGCGGCCGCCTTCTGCGCGGCGACCAGCGCGTCCATATTCTTGCGCTGCGCCTCGTAGAGCGCGCTCTGATCAAACCCCTTCATCGCGGAGGGATCGAAAATCTTCGTCATGTCCATCGATTTGAACATGTCGGCGTACATCTTGAGATCGAACGGGTTTGCGCCAGAGCCAAACATCATGTCCTCCTGAGCGGAACGAGTCGCGGCGTTGGAGCCGCTGCGGAACAGTATATTGTGCGGCGCAGCAAAATATCAATGAAATACGCGGCTGCGCCGCCCGTTTCCCGCTCAGGCGCGGCCGATGGAGGGCGCCATCGCGATCGCCAGCGCCGCGGCCGCGTCGTCATCGCCCCAGGCGACGAGCTGGAACGCGGGATAGAACCGCTCCGCCGCCGCCACCGCGCCGCTCAGCATCGCGTCGATCTGCGCCGGCGTCGCCGGCGCCCCGCCCGCGAGCGTGAGCCCATAGCGGAACACCAGCAGCTTTTCCTCGTCCCAGAGGCTGAAACAGCCGGACCAGATCAGGTCGTTGGCCTTCTCGATGAGGAGCGCCAGCTCCCCCCGCCGCTCCGGCGGCGGCTCCATTGCGAAGGTGCAGATCAGCCGGAGCGTCTCGTCCGCGCCGCTCCAGGCGAGGGTGAGCGAATACGTGCTCCAGACGCCCTCCACGGCCATCGCGATCTGATCTTCGCCGACGCGGTCGAACTCCCAGTCCCGCCGCTCGGCGAGCGTCTCGACAATGTCGATCGGGTGGAGATCGTCTGAATTGATGTCGTGCTCGACGGCTTCCATGCCTCACGCTCCCGTGGTTGCGCCCGGCGAGGCTCACCCCGCAAGGCTTTGGTGGCATGCCATTCAGTCGTGGATTTCATCCCATGACGCACCAAATATGGTGCCGCACCCCCGGCGCCGCGTCCAGCCATATTTTCGATCGCGGCGCGGATGAGCGCGCGGCTCAGGAAACGCGCATCCATTTGGCCACCATCTGATGGCGGACGCCGGCTTCCGCGGCTTCGCGGTAGAACGAGATCAGCTGGCGCACGGGATCGGCCAGCCGGCTGAAGCCGCCGACGAAGGCGACGACGATCCCGACCGACGTCTCGCCCGCGATCACCATGGCCCCGCCGCCGACGATGACCGCGATCGGCGCCGCGCCGTTGAGCAGGTTGAGCCCGGCCTTGAGAAGCATCTTCCACCAGACAAAAACCATCCGGAGCTGGAACAGGCGCTCCGCGCGCGCTTTCACCTCGGCCTCCCCGGGCGCGGTCTCGTCGTCGAGGGTCGAGACGAACCGGCGGCGCAGCCGCACCTGGACCGAGATCAGCCGGTTCAGCCGCCGCTGCATCAGCGGCGCCAGAACCACCTGCGGCGCGAGCAGCAAAAGCCCCATCAGCGCCACCGTCGGTTGCACCCAGAACATGTAGGAGAGCCCGCCGACCAGCATCGCCGCATTCGCCAGCGCCTGGCTCGGCCCGGCCCCCGCAAAGCCGCCGAGCGCCTCCACCTCCGTCGTCAGCACGGAGATGATGTCGCGGCCTTCGCCGTTCACCCGCCGCTCGTCGCCTCTCAACTTCCAGAGATGCCGGCGGGTGTAATAGATCGCGCTTTCGCTCATCCAGCTTTGCAGCAGCGCCAGCGCGAACTTCGCCACCTGATGAAAGCCGATGACGCCGAGATAGATCAGCCCGAGCGCCGCCATCAGCGTATTGTCGCCGGCGATGATGGCGTCGTCGAAGAGCCGGCGCTGCAATTCGATCGGCGCCAGCGCCAGCAGGGTCGCGACAAGGCTCAGCGCGCACGCGGCGACCTGCCAGCCGCCGGTCATGCGCAGGACATACCCCGCCAGCCCGGCGGCGGGCGTGTCGTCTCCGGTCCGTTCGATCCGGCGGGGCGAGAAACGGCGAGGCGGCGGCCTCATCCGCCGGAAACCGTCAACCGGCGTCCTTCGCTTCGAGCGCGGCGATGCGCGCGGAGAGCGCCTCGTTCTCCTCCCGCGCCTTCTGCGCCATCTCCCGCACGGCGTCGAACTCCTCGCGGGTGACGAGGTCCATATCGTTCAGCAGCCGCTCGAAGCGCTGACGCATGACCGTCTCGGCCTCGGTCTTCACGCCCTGCGCGACGCCGGCGGCGTTGGTCATCAATTGGGATATGTCGTCGAGTATCCGGTTTCGGCTCTGCATCTGGTGATCCTTTCGTCGTCGCCGCTCTATATGGCGCGGGCCGGCCCCGGCGCCAAGCGCCGCCCGCTTGACCTCGGCGAGGCCCCGCCCCAGAACCCCCGCCGAAGGAGAAAGCGCATGCCTCTCGTCATTCCCTACCCGGACATCGACCCCGTTCTGGTGACGATCGAGCTTTTCGGCCTCAGCCTGCCGATCCGCTGGTATGCGCTCGCCTATCTCGGCGGGCTTCTGATCGGGCTCGCGCTTTTCCGGCGGCTGATATCGCGGCCCGCTCTCTGGCCGGAGGAGCGCGCGCCGCTCGACCGCGAGGCGGCCGAGGCGCTGCTCACCTGGATGGTGTTCGGGGTCATTCTCGGCGGCCGGCTCGGATATGTTCTCTTCTACCAGCCCGGCTATTATCTGGCGCACCCGGCCGAGATCCTGCAGGTCTGGAGCGGGGGCATGTCCTTTCACGGCGGCTTTCTCGGCGTGATCCTCGCGGTGATCGTGTTCTGCCGGCTGCGCAAGGCCCCCCTGCTCTCCGTCGCCGACGGCGTCGCCGTCGCGGCGCCGGTCGGGATTTTCCTCGGGCGGATCGCGAATTTCATCAACGGCGAGCTCTGGGGCCGCCAGAGCGACGCGCCATGGGCGATGGTCTTTCCCGGCGCCGGCGATCTCCCGCGCCATCCGAGCCAGCTTTATGAAGCCACGCTCGAGGGGCTCGCGCTGTTCATTCTGCTCTGGCTCCTCGCGACCCGGCGCGGCTGGTTGCGCCGGCCGGGCGCGATCACCGGGCTGTTCTTCATCTTCTACGGGGCCGCGCGCGCGGTCATCGAGCTTTTCCGCGAACCTGACGCCCAGTTCTTCGGGCCGGACAACCTCGCCGGCCACGCGCTCCGCTTCACCGCGGATTACGGGCTGACGATGGGGCAGATCCTCTCGCTGCCGATGATCCTGATCGGGCTCGGCTTCTGGGCGGCGGCCCGCCGGCGCGGATGACCCCGCTCGGCGCGCTCATCCGCCGGCAGATCGCCGCGACCGGCCCGATGACGCTTCACGACTACATGGCGCTCTGCCTCGCGCATCCCGAGCATGGCTATTACATGACGCGCGACCCCCTCGGCGCGAAGGGCGACTTCACCACGGCGCCGGAAATCAGCCAGATGTTCGGCGAGATGATCGGCCTCGCGCTGGCGCAGACGTGGCTCGACGCCGGCGCGCCCGCCCCCGCCCGCCTGGTCGAGCTCGGCCCCGGCCGCGGGCGGCTGATGGCGGACGCGCTCCGCGCGGCGCGGGTCGCGCCCGGCTTCGCCGAGGCGGCGGAGCCCTGGCTGGTCGAGATCTCGCCGGCGCTCCGCGCCGAACAGGCGCGGCTCCTTCCCGGCGCCCGCTGGGCGGAGCGGCTGGAGGAGGTCCCCGAGGGGCCGCTCTTCCTGATCGCCAACGAATTCTTCGACGCGCTCCCCGTCCATCAATACGAGATGACCGCGAAGGGCTGGGCGGAGCGGATGGTCGGCCTGAGCGAGGGGCGGCTCATCCTCGGGCTGCAGCCGTCGCCGCTGCCGCTCGGCCCGGCCCCTCTCGGCGCGATCCGGGAGCGAAACCCCGCCGCCGAAGCCGCCGCCGCCGGGATCGGCGCCCGCATCGCGCGGGATGGCGGCGCGGCGCTGATCGTCGATTACGGCTATGGCGAGACGCCGCCGGCCGGCGCCGACACGGTGCAGGCGCTCCGCAAGCATCGGTTCGCCGACCCGCTGGACGCGCCGGGAGAGGCCGACCTGACCGCGCATGTCGATTTCGGCGCGCTGAGGGCGGCGGCGACCGGCGCGGGCGCCGCGGCCTCGGCGCTGATCGCCCAGGGCGACTGGCTGGCCCGGCTCGGGATCGGCGCGCGGGCGGCGGCGCTGGCGGCGGCCCGCCCCGATCAGGCGGCGAGCGTCGCCGCCGCGCTTCACCGCTTGACCGACCCGGGCGAGATGGGGACTCTCTTCAAGGCGCTGGCGCTCTTCCCGCCCGGGGGGCCGCCGCCGCCCGGCTTCGACACGGAGGGCCCCCGATGACGCCGACCCCGATCCGCGCCCGCGAGATCCGCGCGCCGCATGGTTTTTTCACCCGCGCCGGCGGCGTCTCCACCGGGATCTACGCGGGGCTGAACTGCGGGCCCGGCTCCGGCGACGCGGCGGAGGCGGTCGCCGCGAATCGCGCCCGCGTCGCCGAGGCGCTCGGCGCGGAGACGCTGCTTTCGCTCCATCAGGTTCACTCGGCCGACGTCGTCGTCGTCGATCGGCCATGGGAGGGCGCGCGCCCGCGCGCCGACGCGATGGCGACCCGCGCGCCCGGGCTCGCGCTCGGGGCGCTCACCGCCGATTGCGCGCCGGTGCTGTTCGAGGACGCGGAGGCCGGCGTGATCGGCGCCGCCCATGCGGGCTGGCGCGGCGCGCTCGGCGGCGTCACCGATCGGACCCTCGACGCGATGGAGAGCCTCGGCGCCGCGCGGCGCCGGATCCACGCGGTGGTCGGCCCCACGATCAGCCAGCGCGCCTATGAGGTCGGCCCCGAATTCATGGACGAGTTCATCGCCGACGACATGGAGACGGCGCGTTTCTTCGCCGGCGGCGCGGGGGACCGGATGCAGTTCGATCTCCCCTCCTATCTCCTCTGGCGGCTCCGCGCCGCCGATGTCGCCTCCGCCGCCTGGACCGGGCATTGCACCTTCTCCGACCCGGAGCGGTTCTATTCCTATCGCCGCTCGCGCCGCGACGGGGAGCCAGATTACGGCCGGCTCGTCGCCGCCATCGCCCTGCCCCGGCGCTGACATGGCGCCGGGACCGCGGAGCGCGCCGGCCCGCATCGGCGCCCTCGCCCTGCTCGCGGCCGCGGCGATGCTCCGGCCCGCCGCGCCCGCCGCCGGCGAGATCACCTATTGGACCGGCGCCGCGCTCCGGACCGCGCCGGACCCGCGCGCGGTTCCGCCCGCGCGCGGCGCCGGCCCGCAGAGCTTCGGCGCCCTGATCGCCGAGGATGTCGGTCTGTTCATCGAGCCGGAGGCCGGCGCGCCGGCCCACGCCTTCAATCTCGTCGCGGGGGCGGTCGTCCGGCGGTTTTCCGGCCACATCCCGCTTCACCGCGTGCTCGGCGCCGAGCGGATTCTGACGCTCAGGGCCGCGCTGACCGCCGCCGGGCCGGACCTCGCCGCGACCTGGCGCCTGGTCGATTCCAAAGGCGCCCGGCTCGAGACGTTCCGCATCTCCGTCAGGATGCGCGGCGCGCCGGCGCCGGGCCGGCCTTTCGCCGCCCTCACCGCGGAGGATGCGGAGCGAATCGCCCTTCAGGTCGCGGCGACGCTGGACGGCTCGGCCGAGATCGACGCCGCCAAGGTCCTGGCGCGGCTCGACCGGGCGCCGACGCCCGCGCCGCGGCCCGAAGCCGCCGCCGACGACCCTCCGCTCAGCTTTCCGCCGCCACCCGCGCCTCGAGAACGTCGAACGGCACCCCCGGCTCCGCTTTCGCGCCCCGGATGACCAGCGAGGTCTTCACGCTGGCGACATTCGGCGCCGAGGTCAGATGCCCGGTGAGGAACGACTGGAAGGTGAGAAGATCCGGCGCGACGCATTTCAGCAGAAAATCGATCTCGCCGTTCAGCATGTGGCATTCGCGGACCAGCGGCCATTCCAGCGCCTGCGCCTCGAACGCGCGCAGATCCGCCTCCGCCTGGCTGGAGAGGCCCACCATCGCGAAGACCGCGACCTCGAAGCCGAGCGCCCGCGCGTTGACCCGCGCGTGATAGCCCTCGATCAGCCCATCCACCTCCAGCGCCCGGACCCTGCGAAGACAGGGCGGAGCCGAAATGCCCAGCCGCTTTGACAGCTCGACATTCGTCATCCGTCCGTCAGCCTGCAATTCGGCGAGAATCTTCCTGTCGATCGCGTCGATTTTTCCGGCCGCCATTCCATCCCTCGCTCGCGGGTTCGCGCCCGCCCTTTCAATTGCAGCGGGATTACCCAATCCGCACGAGCTACGCAATAAAATTACGCAGATCGCCCCGCATCGAGGGGCCGAGGCGCGTCTTGGCCCCGGCGCGCCGTGCGTTTAGAGAGAAGCGCCACACCTGGATGAAACCTGGCCCGGCCCGATCCGGGCCGAGCTCAGCGAGGATGAGATCATGCCCGAACCGCGCGCCACGAAACTCCTGATCATCGGCTCCGGCCCCGCCGGCTACACCGCCGCGATCTACGCCGCGCGCGCGATGCTGGAGCCGGTCCTGGTGCAGGGGATTCAGCCCGGCGGACAGCTGACCATCACCACCGAGGTCGAGAATTACCCCGGCTTCGCGGAGATTCAGGGGCCCGAGCTGATGGCGAAGATGGAGGAGCACGCCCGCGGCGTCGGGACGGAGATCATCTCCGACATCATCGTCTCGCTCGACCTCTCGAAGCGGCCCTTCATCGCCACCGGCGATTCCGGCGCGGTCTACGCGGCCGAAGCGGTGATCCTCGCGACCGGCGCGGAGGCGAAATGGCTCGGCCTGCCGTCGGAGGAGAAATTCAAGGGATTCGGCGTCTCCGCCTGCGCCACCTGCGACGGGTTCTTCTATCGCGGCCGCGACGTGGTGGTGATCGGCGGCGGCAACACCGCGGTCGAGGAGGCGCTGTTTCTCACCCGCTTCGCGGACAAGGTGACGCTGATCCACCGCCGCGACAGCCTGCGCGCGGAAAAGATCCTCGAGCATCGCCTGCTGAACAATCCCAAGATCGAGGTGATCTGGAACACGACCCTCGAGGAGGTCGTCGGCGCCGAGAACCCGCTCAGCGTCGAGGCGGCCCGGGTGCGGAACGTTCTGACCGGCGAGGTGAGCGAGATCGCCTGCGCCGGCGTCTTCATCGCCATCGGCCACGCGCCGGCGTCCGACCTCGTCTCCGGCCAGCTCGAGACGCATATGGGCGGCTACATCGTCACCCGGCCCGATTCGACCGCGACCTCGATCCCCGGCGTGTTCGCCGCCGGCGACGTCACCGATCATGTCTACCGGCAGGCGGTCACCTCCGCCGGCATGGGCTGCATGGCGGCGCTGGAGGCGGAGCGCTTTCTCGCGGAAGCCGGGTAGCCCGCCCCGGCCGGCGCGAACTCCCGTCGCGGCGGACCGAGTCGCGCCGCCGGCCCCCAGAAATTTTTACTTGTAAAACGGCGCGTTGGCGCCGACGAGTATTTTGCGCCCATTAGGTTCCCGCACATTTTATTGACCCGGCGATCCGCTGAATAATATTGAAAAACATATGGAATGTGTCAACTTCTCGTAAACATACACGAATCTCTCAATACTCGGAGATTTTCTTATGTTGACATGTATAAATGCATGATCTCATCAAATCGGGGAGAAATTGACATGACTATGTACAGTAAAAATATCGCCATTACCGCCATTCTGACGCTTGGATTGGCCGCGCCCGCAAGCGCCGCCTCCTATTTCGTCCAGCATTCGATCAGCGCCAACGGCCCCGTGGCCAACGGATCCGAGGTCGACGGCGCGACGCGCCAGAGCGGCGGCCATGTCGACGGCGCCGGCGCCATCGCCGTGGACGCGAACCTCGCGAACGGCTCCTTGAGCGGAACGCTCTCGAGCAGCGGGGAGCGCGCGATCCGCGGCATGAGCGCCAGATTCGGCGACCGGGTGACCATCAGCGGCGGCGCGGGAACGAATGTGGATTTCAACTTCAAGGTCGACGGCGGAATCGACATGACGGCCGATTCCCTCGGCGCCATTCCGATCCTGCTGTCGGGAAGCTTCCGCTACGCGATCTTCGATCCCTCGGCGGGCGCGAACATCGGAAACTGGACCGCGATGAGCTTTCCCCTTTTCAGCGGGACGGATCGGAGCCTCGGCAAGGACATCGTGAGCTTCGGCTACAGGACGGACGCCCTTCCGGTCTCGGATCTCTTTGACGAGCTGCTTTCCGTCACGCTGCCGGTGCTGTCCGACGATCAGAGCTTCGACATCTTCGGCAGCCTGAACGCGACCCTGCTTTCGGGCGACAACGAGATCAACCTCGATCTGACCCTGACCGGCATGGCGAGCCTCGGCCTCGCGAGCGGGGTGACGATCAGCTCCGCCTCCGGCGCGTTCCTGACCGAAGGGCCGAACGCCGCGCCGCAATCGGTCGCGGCGGTGCCGCTCCCGGCCAGCGCGCCGCTGCTGCTCGGCGCTCTCGGCCTGCTCGGCTGGCGGAAGGCGAAAGCCGCGCGCGCCGCGGCCTAGAGGTCCAGCGTCCCCTGCCCGGGCTTCGGCTTCGGCGCGGCGCTCGCCTTTCGCGCCGGCTTCGCGGCGCCGGCCACCACGGCGCCGACGTCGCCATCGGCGAGCTGAATCCGAAGCGCGTCCCCCGGGGAGGCCGCCTTCGCGGACATCAACACCCCGTCCGGGCCGTGGACGATGGCGTAGCCGCGCGCCAGAACCGCCTCGGGACCGAGGCTCGCCAACAGGCGCGCCGCCTTCTCAAGCCGCGCGCGCGCGGCGTCGAGGGCGGCGCGCCCATGCAGGGCCAGGCGCCGCGCCGCGGCCTGATGCGGGCGGCGCCCTTCGCTCGAAAGCCGCCAGGCGAGCTGCGCGGGCTGCGCCGCGAGGCGCCGCGCCGGCCCCGCCAGGCTTTCCGCCGCGCGCGCGGCCCGGCGCTCGAGAGCCGGGCGGAGCCGCCGGGCGTGATCGCCCAGCCGCTCCCGGCGGCGCGTGATTCTCTCCACGAGGAGCGCGGGCCCGAACCGGCCCGCCGGCCCCGACGCGAGCGCGATCCGCTTCTGATCGGCGGCCCGGCCGAGCGCCAGCGGCAGCCGCTCCCCCGCTCCGTCCAGCCGCTGGCGGCGCTCCGCGACGATCGCATCCGCCTGCGGCAGCGCCCGCGCCAGATCCCGGAGCCGCCGGCGGCGCTCTTCGATCAACCGGGCGAGCGCGCGCGCGCGCCGCTCCTCCAGCCCGGCCAGCGCGGCGAGCAGCTCCCCCCGCACCGGAACCGCCATCTCGGCCGCCGCGGTCGGCGTCGGCGCGCGGCGGTCCGCGGCGAGGTCGATCAGCGTCGTGTCGGTCTCATGGCCGACCGCCGAAATCAGCGGAATCGCGCTGTCCGCCGCCGCGCGGGCGACGATCTCCTCGTTGAACCCCCAGAGATCCTCGACCGAGCCGCCGCCCCGCGCCACGATCAGCACATCGGGGCGCGGCAGCCGCCCGTCATCCGCCGCGTCCCCGCCCAGCGCGTTGAAGCCCCGAATCGCCGCCGCGACCTCCGCCGCGCAGGTCTTGCCCTGAACCGCGACCGGCCAGACCAGCACATCCGCCGGAAACCGCTCCGCCAATCGGTGCAGGATATCGCGGATCACCGCGCCCGAGGGCGAGGTCACCACCCCGATCACCCTTGGAAGATAGGGCGGCGGGCGTTTCCGCTCCGCCGCGAAGAGCCCTTCCGCCGCCAGCGCGGCCTTCCGCTTCTCCAGCATCGCCATCAGCGCGCCCACCCCCGCGGGCGCGAGGCTCTCCACGATCAGCTGATAGCGGGACTGGCCGGGATAGGTGGTGAGCCGCCCGGTGGCGACCATCTCCAGCCCCTCCTCCGGCGCCGCCTCCAGCCGCGCGGCGACGCCCTTCCAGCAGATCGCCGCCAACACGGCGCGGTCGTCCTTCAGGTCGAAATAGAGATGCCCGGAGCGCGGCCGGGAGACGCGGCCGATCTCGCCCCGCACCCGCACATGGCCGAACGCGCCCTCGATCGCGCGCTTCACCGCGCCCGAAAGCTCGGAGACGGTGAATTCGGGCGCGTTGCCGGGCGGGTCGTCGTCGATCAGGTCCATCGCGTCTCTCTAGCAAAGCGCGCCTTGCCGGTCACGCGCCCGTTCGCTAAACGGGCCGCGACAGAGCGGAGCGACGATGGACATCCTCATTCTTGGCGGCGGCGGGCGCGAACATGCGCTGGCCTGGGCGATCCGGCGGAGCCCCGATTGCGGGCGGCTCATCGTCGCGCCCGGCAACGCCGGGATCGCCCAGATCGCCGAATGCGCCCCCCTCGCCATCGAGGACCCCGCGTCGGTGGTCGCCTTCGCCCGGGCCGAGCGCGTCGACTTCGTGGTGATCGGCCCGGAGGCCCCGCTCGTCGCCGGCGTCTCCGACGCGCTCCGCGAGGCCGGGATCCTCACCTTCGGCCCGTCGCGCGCCGCGGCGATGCTGGAGGCGTCCAAGGCCTTCACCAAGGAGATTTGCGCCGCGGTCGGCGCGCCCACCGCGGCCTATGGCCGGTTCACCGATCTCGCCGCGGCGAAGGCCTATGTCCGGGAGAAAGGCGCGCCGATCGTCGTGAAGGCCGACGGGCTCGCCGCCGGCAAGGGCGTCACCGTCGCCGCGACGCTGGACGAGGCGGAGGCCGCGCTCGACGATCTTTTCAAGGGCGCGTTCGGCGCCGCCGGCGCCGAGGTGGTGATCGAGGAGCTGCTGACCGGCGAAGAGGCGAGCTTCTTCGTCCTCTCCGACGGCGCGGAGGCGCTCGCCTTCGGCACGGCGCAGGATCACAAGCGCGCCTTCGACGGCGATTCCGGGCCGAACACCGGCGGCATGGGCGCCTATTCCCCCGCGCCGGTGATGACGCCTGCGGTCGAGCGCCGGGCGATGGAGGAGATCATCCGCCCCTGCCTCCGGGAGATGGCGCGCCGGGGCGCTCCGTTTCAGGGCGTGCTCTTCGCCGGCCTGATGATCGAGGACGGCGCGCCGAAGCTGGTCGAGTTCAACGTCCGATTCGGGGATCCGGAGGCGCAGGCGCTCATGCCGCGGCTCGGCGCCGGCCTCCTGCCCGCGCTTCTGGCCGCGGCGCGGGGCGGGCTCGGCGCGGCGCCGGCCCCCGATTGGCGGCCCGAATCCGCGCTCGCCGTGGTTCTGGCTGCGAAAGGCTATCCGGGCTCCTATATGAAGGGCGAAGCGATCGGCGGGCTCGCCGACGCCGCGGCAGTCCCGATGGTGGAGATCTTCCACGCCGGGACCGCGCTGGAGGGCGACGCGATGGTCTCGAATGGCGGGCGGGTGCTTTCCGTCGCCGCGCTTGGCGAGGATCTGGCGGCGGCGCGCGCGCGCGCCTACGCCGCCGTCGCCCGGATCGACTGGCCCGGCGGCTTTCACCGGGCCGATATCGGCTGGCGCGCCCTCCCTCCGGACGAGTAACCGGCCGCCTGCGCCGACCCGGCGCCGCCGACCGTCTCTTCGCAGTCGCACATTTTCTCTCGCCAAACCGGCGTGGAGTCCCTAGACCGCGCGCACAAGAAACAGGAGCCCAGTCGTGGACCTCAGGAATATCGCCATCATCGCCCATGTCGATCATGGCAAGACCACGCTCGTCGATGAGATGCTGAAACAGTCGGGCGCCGTCCGCGCCAATCAGGCGATGGACGAGCGGGCGATGGACAACACCGATATCGAGCGCGAGCGCGGCATCACCATTCTCGCCAAGTGCACCTCCGTCGAATGGAAGGGCTCGCGCATCAACATCGTGGACACGCCCGGCCACGCCGATTTCGGCGGCGAGGTGGAGCGGATCCTCTCGATGGTGGACGGCGTCGTCCTTCTCGTCGACGCCGCCGAAGGGCCGATGCCGCAGACCAAGTTCGTCACCTCCAAGGCGCTCGCGCTCGGGCTTCGGCCCATCGTCTGCCTCAACAAGGTCGACAAGCAGGAGGCCGAGCCCGACCGCGCGCTCGACGAGGTGTTCGATCTCTTCGTCGCGCTCGACGCCAGCGACGAGCAGCTCGATTTCCCCGTGCTCTACGCCTCGGGCCGCTCCGGCTGGGCCGATCTCGCGCTCGACGGGCCGCGCGACAGCCTCGCGCCGATGTTCGAGACGGTGATGAAGCACGTTCCCTCTCCGGCGCAGGTCGGCCGCACGGGCGAGCCCTTCACCATGCTCGCCACCACGCTGGAGGCCGACCCCTTTCTCGGCCGGCTTCTGACCGGGCGGATCGAGACCGGCGCGGTCAGCCCCGGCGACACGCTCCACGCGATCACCCATGACGGCGCGCAGGCCGAGCGCTTCCGCGTCTCCAAGGTGCTCGGCTTTCGCGGGCTGAAGCGGACCCCGGTGGAGCGGGCGGAGGCCGGCGACATCGTCGCGCTCTCCGGCATGGCGAAGGCCACCGTCTCCGACACGCTGGCCGCGCCCGAGATCACCGCGCCGCTCCCCGCGCGGCCGATCGACCCGCCGACGATCTCGATCACCTTCGGCGTCAACGACAGCCCGCTCGCCGGCAAGGACGGCGCCAAGGTGCAGTCGCGGGTGATCCGCGACCGACTGATGCGCGAGGCGGAAGGGAACGTGGCGCTCCGCGTCGCGGTCACGCCCGAGGGCGACGCCTACGAGGTCTCCGGCCGCGGCGAATTGCAGATGGGCGTCCTGATCGAGACGATGCGCCGCGAAGGGTTCGAGCTTTCGGTCTCGCGCCCGCGCGTGCTCTTTCGCGAGGAGAACGGCCAGCGTCTGGAGCCGATCGAGGAGGTCACGGTCGACGTCGACGAGGAATACGCCGGCGCCGTGGTCGAGAAGCTCACCATGCGCAAGGGCGAGATCCGCGAGATGCGCCCCGGCGGCGGCGGCAAGACCCGGATCATCGCGCTCGCGCCGTCGCGCGGGCTGATCGGCTATCACGGCGAATTCCTGACCGACACCCGCGGCGCCGGGGTGATGGCGCGGATCTTCCACTCATGGGCGCCGCATCGCGGCCCGATCCAGGGGCGGCGCAGCGGCGTCCTGATCTCGATCGAGCAGGGGCAGTCCGTCGCGTTCGCGCTGTTCAACCTTGAGGGGCGCGGGCGCCTCTTCATCGGCCCCGGCGAGGCGGTGTATCAGGGCATGATCATCGGCGAGAACGCGCGCCCCGGCGACCTCGCGGTCAACCCGCTGAAGGGGAAAAAGCTGACCAACATGCGCGCATCGGGCAAGGATGAGGCGGTCGTTCTGACCACGCCGCTGCGCATGAGCCTGGAGCAGGCGATCTCCTATATCAGCGATGACGAGTTGCTCGAGGTGACGCCGAGCCACCTTCGGTTGCGAAAGCGGTTGCTCGATCCGCACGAGCGCAAGCGTGAGTTGCGAAATGCGAAGGAGTAAGTCCTTTACGTTGCAAATTGCTTCGCGTTTTGCAATTTATGCAAATATTGCGTGACATTTGCCAAATCTGATTTCCGCCCATCGCCCGGGCGGGAAAATCGGATCGAAAATTTCCCGCGCACTTACAACCCATTAGGGTACGCCACCCATCATAGACTCGGATTTGGAGAGCGCCGCCGACGGTTTGGCACACGGATTGCATGACAACCAGCAGGAGTGATCAGTGTGGGAGATCGAAATGAAACATCCTGTCGACGTTCATGTGGGAATGCGCGCGCGTCAGAGGCGCTGGATGGTGGGGATGACCCAGCAGCAGCTGGGTGAGAAGGTGGGGATCAAGTTTCAACAGATCCAGAAATACGAAACCGGCATGAACCGCATCAGCGCGAGCCGGCTCTGGGATATCGCCAGCGCGCTGGACGTGCCCATCTCCTATTTCTTCGACGGGATTGAGGAAGCCGAAGACGCGGGCGTTCAGCCCGGCGCGCGGCAGAAGGGCGATCTGCTCGCCGACAAGGAGGCCCTTGAGCTGGTTCGCAGCTATTACTCCATCCCGGAAGCGCAACGACGTCGTCTGTTCGATCTGGCCCGGGTTCTGTCCAACGCGGCCTGAGACGTATGTGTGTCTGTGTGTGCCCGACCGGCCGCTTGACTGGCCGGCGCGCTTCAACGAAAGGTCCGGCGGAATGCTCCGCCGGACCTTCTAATTCATGACGCCCAATTCATGACGCCCAACTCATGACGACCGCCGAAATCGAGAGCTTGCTGGACACGGCGCACGCGCTGGCCGACGCCGCGCGCGCGCCGATCCTCTCTCGTTTCCGGTCGACGGATCTCGTCGCGGACAACAAGCGGACCGAAGGGTTCGATCCGGTCACGGCGGCGGACCGGGAGGCGGAGGCCGCGATGCGCGCCGTCCTCGCCGCGCGCCGGCCAGACGACGCGATCCTCGGCGAGGAGGCCGGAGAGACGGCGGGAACCAGCGGCCTCACCTGGGTTCTCGACCCGATCGACGGCACCCGCTCCTTTCTCTGCGGCGCGCCGGTCTTCGGCGTGCTGATCGCCGTGCATGACGGCGCGCGCCCGATCATCGGCCTCATCGACCAGCCCTATACCGGCGAGCGGTTCGTCGGCGTGAAAAGCGCGGGGCTGGCGGAGATGACCCGCGGCGCGGCGCGCCGCCCGCTCAAGGTCCGGCGCGGCCGGCCGCTCGACCAGGCGATCCTGCTCTCGACATTTCCGCAGATCGGAACCCCGACCGAGCGCGCGGGGTTCGAGGCCGTCAGCGCGCGCGCGCGGCTGACCCGCTTCGGGCTGGATTGCTACGCCTACGCGCTGCTCGCGCTCGGCCAGATCGATCTGGTGATCGAGGCCGGGCTCCACGCCTATGACATCCAGGCGCCGCTGGCCGTGATCGAGGCGGCGGGCGGCGTCGTCACCGACTGGCGCGGCGGCCCGGCGGACCGGGGCGGCCAGGTGATCGCCGCCGGAGACCCGGCGCTTCACCGGGAGACGCTCGCCCTGCTCGCGCCCTTCGCGCGCTGAGCCCCGCCCCGCCTTCAGGCCGCCCCGCCTTCAGACCCCCGAATCAGCCAGGAACGCGTCGATCTCCTCCCAGACCCTGTCGCGGATCGCCGGCGTCTCGAACAGCGTCTCGTGGCGCCCGCCGGGAAGCTCGACCAGCCGGCAGGACCGGGCCTTCGCCGCGAACGCCCGGATCGCCTCCGCCGAGACCACCGCCTCCTCGCCGCCAAGAAGCGCCAGCATCGGGACGGCCGGCGCCGGCGCGGCCCTGAGCGCGGTCGTCTCCTCCAGCGCCTCCGCCAGCCAGCCGAAGGTCGGCGCGCCGAGCGCGAATCCCGGCTCCGCCTCCAGATGCTTGCGGAACCAGCCGTAATGATCCGCGTCCCCCGTCAGCACATTGCCGGGGAAGGCCTGACGCTCGACATAGGGGCGCGCCCCCTTCGTCACGGCGGCGAAGGAGGTCTCGAAGCCGAACCGGCGCGAAAGCGCGATCAGCGCCTCCAGGGCGCCATGCGCCAGCGGCGACAGCGCCAGCCCGAGCATCGGCGCCGAGAGAATCGTCGCCGCCGGCTCGAGCCGCTCCTCGAGGAGCGCGCGCACGCCGACGCATCCCCCCATCGAATGGCAGATCAGCACCCGCTCCCCCTTCAGCCCGGCGACCTCGGGCGCGGCGAGAAAGGCGCCCACGTCGCGCTGATAGGCGGCGAAACTGGCGACATGGCCCTTCATCCGGTTCGCCAGCGGCCGGTCGGAAAGCCCCTGCCCCCGCCAGTCCAGCGCCGCGACCGAAAACCCCCGCTCGGTCAACGCCGTGACGACCCGGCCGTATTTCTCGATATATTCGGTCCGCCCGGTGAAGATCAGCGCCACGCCGCGCTCTCCGCCGCCCCAGACGGCGGCGCGAATCCGCCGGATTCCGGAAGCGATCCAGAAGGCCCGGCCATGCTCGGGCGCCTCCGCCAGTTCGGTGTAGAGCGGGGCGGGTTCGGCCAGACGGCTCTCAACAGGATCGGCCATGGCGTTCCATCTCATCGATTCCGGCGGCGCGGACATGCGCTCCCTTGCCTTGGCCGGCGGGCGCCCCCATCATGCTGAACATGGACCGCGTTGCAATCCGCTTCATCGCCGCCGGCCTGGCCCTCGGGGCGCTGCTCCCGATGGCGTCCGCCGCGCAATCGGCGGGGGGCGGCGCCGGGGCGGACCTCGCCGCCGCGCCCGCGATCGAGACCCGCGCGGAGAAGCTGGACCGGCTCTTCGGCGAACTCGCCACGGCGGAGCCGGACGAGGCCGCGAAGATCGCCGAGGAGATCAGGGGCGTCTGGGCGCGCTCCGGGTCGGACAGCATGGACCTCCTGCTGAAGCGCGCGCGAAGCGACATGAGGCTCCGCCGGTATGACCGCGCGCGCGCCCATCTCTCCGCGCTCACCCGCCTCGCGCCCGATTTCGCCGAGGGCTGGAACGCGGCCGCCACGCTCGCCTATCTTCAGGAGGATTTCGCCCGCGCGATGGCGGATATCGAGCGCGCGGTCGCGCTGGAGCCGCGCCATTTCTCCGCTCTGGCCGGGCTCGCGATGGTTCTCGAAAGGGTTGGCCGGCCGGCCGCCGCGCTGAAGGCGTGGCGCGAGATCGAACGGCTCCACCCGACGCTCGACAAGGCGAACGAAGCGATTGAACGTCTCTCCCCCGAAGTCGACGGCCACGCGCTCTGACGCCGCCCCGCAGATCGGCGCTGAAGGAGCCGCATTCTTCATGACCGCCCCGCCGGCCGCAGGCCGTGACGACACCGTCGAGGCCGTTCTCGGCCCCACCAACACCGGCAAGACCCACTACGCGGTCGAGCGGATGCTCATGCACGCCTCCGGCGTGATCGGCTTTCCGCTTCGCCTTCTCGCGCGCGAGATCTACGACCGCGTGGCCCAGCGGCGCGGGCGGGCCTCGGTCGCGCTGCTGACGGGGGAGGAGAAGATCACCCCGCCGACCGCGCAGTTCTATATCTGCACGGTGGAGGCGATGCCGCTGGACTGGGGCGCCGACTTCATCGCGGTGGACGAGATTCAACTTTGCGCCGACCCGGACCGCGGCCATGTCTTCACCGACCGGCTGCTCCGCGCCCGCGGCCGAAGGGAGACGCTCTTTCTCGGCGCGGAGACCATGCGCGGCCCGATCTCGGCGCTGTTGCCGGGCGCGCGGATCACCACGCGGCCGCGGCTCTCGACGCTGTCCTACACCGGCCCGAAGAAGATCAGCCGCCTGCCGGCGCGCTCCGCCATCGTCGCCTTCTCCACCGATCAGGTCTACTCGATCGCGGAGCTGATCCGCCGGCGCAAGGGCGGCGCGGCCATCGTCATGGGCGCGCTCAGCCCGCGCACCCGCAACGCGCAGGTCGCGATGTTCCAGAACGGCGATGTGGAGCACCTCGTCGCCACCGACGCCATCGGCATGGGGCTCAATCTCGATCTCGCCCATGTCGCCTTCGCCGGGCTGACCAAGTTCGACGGCCGCCACGCCCGCCGCCTCACCCCGGCCGAGATCGCCCAGATCGCCGGGCGCGCCGGGCGCCACACCGCCGACGGCACCTTCGGCGTCACCGGCGACGCCGCGCCGCTCGACGACGCGACGGCGCTGGCCGTGACCGAGCACCGGTTCCGGCCGGTCGCCACCCTCGAATGGCGCAACGCCGCGCTGGAGTTCGGCACGGTTCCCGCGCTGATCGCGGCGCTGGAGGCGCCCGCCCCGATTCCCGGCCTCCGCCGCGCGCGCGAGGCGGACGACCTGATCGCGCTCCGCACCCTCTGGGCGGATCCCGAGACCCGCGACATCACCCGCGGCGGCGGCGCCGTCCGCCGCTTGTGGGATTGCTGCCAGCTTCCGGACTTCCGCAAGGTCGCGCCCGCCGAACATGCGGCGCTGATCGGGCGGATTTACAGGTTTCTCCGCTCCAAAGACGGCGCTATACCTTCAGACTGGATCGCGGCCGAGATTGCGCGGCTGGACCGGACCGAGGGCGGCATCGACGCGCTCTCCCGCCGGCTTGCGCATATGCGGACATGGTCCTACGTCGCGAATCGCGGCGGATGGATGGCCGAGCCCGGGGAATGGCGCGGGCGCGCCCGCGAGGTGGAGGACAGGCTCTCGGACGCGCTTCATCTCGCGCTGACGCGGGAGTTCGTCGATCGGCGCACATCGGTTCTGATGCGCCGGTTGAAACAGAAGGAGGGCCTCTTGGCCGAAGTGACTGAAACCGGCGATGTGACCGCCGAAGGCGAACATCTGGGGCGGATCGACGGATTTCGCTTCATCGCGGATCCGGGCGCCGACGCCGAGGAGCGGAAGCGGCTCCGCGCCGCCTCGCTCGGCGCGCTGCAGGGCTGGTTCGCGCATCGGGTCGACAAGCTCTACAACGCGCCCGACACCGAGATCGACGTCACCGAGCAAGGCGGGCTGATGTGGGGCGAGGTCGCCGTCGGCCGGCTGGAGCCGGGCGCCGACGCGCTGTCGCCTTCGGTCCGCGCCTTCGCCGACGAGACGCTGGACCCCGCGCTCGTCCAGAAGATCGAGCGGCGCCTCTCCCATTGGGTGGACCGGCGCATCGCGCTGCTGTTCGCGCCGCTGGTGGCGCTTCGCGACGACGAATCGCTGAAGGGCATGGCGCGCGGCGTCGCCTTCCAGCTGGTCGAGGGGCTCGGCGTGCTGGAGCGCCGCCCGATCGCCGAGGACGTGAAAGCGCTCGACCAGGACGCGCGCACCCTCCTCCGGAAGCACGGCGTGCGCTTCGGCCAGCATTCCGTCTTCATGCCGCTGCTCCTGAAGCCGGCGCCGACGCGGCTTCGCCTCGTGCTCTGGGGGCTCAAGGAGAAGCTGGAGGAGATCCCCCCCGCGCCGCCGCCCGGTCTGGTGACGATTCCCGCCTCCGACGACGCGCCGGAGGGATTCTACATCCGCTCCGGCTACCGGTGCGCCGGCGCGCGCGCGATTCGCATCGACATGCTGGAGCGGCTCGCCGACATGCTGCGCGAGCGCGACGCCCGCGCCGGGTTCGAGGCGACGGCGGACATGCTCTCGATCACCGGGCTCACGCTGGAGCAGTTCGCCGACCTGATGAGCGGCCTCGGCTTCATCGTCGAGAAGGGCGAGCGGGCCAAGCCGCCGAAAACGGCCCCGGCCGACGCCGCCGCCTCGGCCGACATCCCGCCCCCTCCCGCGCCGGAAGCCCCGCCCGCCGCCGCCGAGCCGGCCGAAGCCGCCGCGCCCCAGTCCCAGCCCCAGCCCGGAGCGGAGGCGGAGGCGACGCCGCCTGACGCCGCCGAGCCGGCCCCCGCCGAGCCGGAGCAGGCGCGCGCCGAACCCGAACCCGAACCCGCGGAGGCGGAGCCGGCGGAGGCCGCGAAGAGCGCCGCGCCCGCCGCCGACGCCCCGGCGCCGGAGATGGAGGTCTTCTACGTGTTCACGACCGCGCGCCGGCCGCCGCGCGGCGCCAAGCGCCAGGAGGCTCAGCCCCGGCGCCCGCAGAAGAAGCGCGGCAAGCCCAATTCCGGCGGCGACCGGGCCGACGCCCCCAAGGAGAAGGCCGGAGCGGCGGCGGGCGGACGAAAGCCTCGCCCGGAGCGGGCCCCGGACCCGGACAGCCCGTTCGCCATTCTGAAAACGCTGAAACGCTGACCTTTGGCCGAGGCGACGCCGGGCCTGAGGGTCGACAAATGGCTCTGGCATGCGCGATTCTTCAAGACGCGCGGCCTCGCCGCGAAAATGGCGGAGAAAGGCTTCCGTCTGAACGGCGAAAGGTCGCAGAAGGCGCATGCGCTGGTGCGGCCGGGCGATGTTCTGACCTTTCGGCAGGCCCGCGCCGTGCGTGTGATCAGGGTGCGCGCGCTTGGGGTTAGGCGCGGCCCCGCGCCCGAGGCCGCGCTGCTTTACGAGGATCTGGACCCGCCCGCCGCCGCGCCGCGCGAATGAGGCCGCGCTTGCTCCGCCTTGCGCGCAAGATTACATGGCCGGCGGGGCGTCCATACGGGTTGAATACGGGAAGACGCGAATGACCTATATCGTCGACGACAACTGCATAAAGTGCAAATACACCGACTGCGTCGAGGTATGCCCCGTCGATTGCTTCTACGAGGGCGAGAACATGCTCGTCATCCATCCCGACGAATGCATCGATTGCGGCGTCTGCGAACCGGAATGCCCGGCGGAAGCCATCAAGCCCGACACCGAACCGGGCCTCGAGCACTGGCTGGAGGTCAACGCCAAGTTCGCCGAGGTCTGGCCGAACATCACCCTGAAGAAGGAGCCGATGGAGGACGCCGAGAAATTCGACGGCGAATCAGGCAAGTTCGAAAAGTATTTCTCCGAGAAGCCGGGGTCCGGCGACTGACCGCGCCGCGCCCCGCGCGGGCCGAAAGACCTATATAAGCCTTGGAAAGGCCGATTTTTTCGCACCCGCGGCCACGCTGCGCGGGAGAGTGGCGAGGGGTCGGATTTTCTGCTATACAATCTGCGTATTCGCGTCGCCTGACGCCATGCGCCGGACTTTAGGCTTAGCCGGCGGGGGAGACGCGCTCTCGCACCCAGCCACCTTCACCGCCCGCGGCGGGTCGGGAGGGTGGTTCGTTGTCGCGCGCCGCAGCGCAGCGACTCTGATACAGAGGACTGGAAAGAACACCAATGACATCCCCCCTGAAGACCAAAGGCGACTTTCGCGCGAATGATTTCGTGGTCTATCCGGCGCATGGCGTCGGACGGATCATCTCGATCGAGGAGCAGCAGATCGGAGGGGTCGGCCTCGAACTTTTCGTCATCTCCTTCGAGAAGGAGAAGATGACGCTCCGGGTGCCGACCGCGAAGGCGAATTCGGTCGGGATGCGCAACCTCTCCAGCCCGGAACTGATCGGCAAGGCGCTCGAGACGCTGCAGGGCCGCGCCCGCGTCAAGCGCGCGATGTGGTCCCGCCGGGCGCAGGAATACGAGCAGAAGATCAATTCCGGCGATCTGATCTCGATCGCGGAGGTGGTCCGCGACCTGCACCGCGGCGAGGATCAGCCCGAGCAGTCCTATTCCGAGCGCCAGCTCTACGAGGCGGCGCTGGAGCGGCTGACCCGCGAGGTCGCGGCGGTGGAGCGGCTCGACGAAGTGAAGGCCGCGCGCCGCGTCGACGAGGCGCTGGAGAAGAAAGCCGCCTGAGCGCGCCAAGCGCCGAAAGAACGCCAGAAAGAAGGAGCGCCCCGCCGCCGCGGGGCGCTCTTTTCGTCTTCAACCGGCGCGCCATGCACGCGCTGAGTGGCGGATCGCTTTCAAATCGGGAAGCGAAGCCTCGTGCAAGGCGCGTTTTTGCAACGAGCAGCCACGACTCATTCAAGTGCCGCGGAAGAATGTTGAGTCTTTAGAATCACTTAGTGGATATTGACTAACTATCTGATTATGCTACTAATTTACTATGGACACGACATACAATCTAAATGGCGGCTTCAAACCGACAACCAAGCGTTTTGCTGACTTGGACGGGCCGGATTTCTTTCCAACACCCGCTTGGGCGACATACGCCCTAATCGATAACGAGAGTTTTCGCGGTGATATTTGGGAAAGCGCTTGCGGCAACGGCGCGATGTCGAATGTTCTCGCCGAGACGGGTCAGACGGTTCGTAGCTCCGATCTCTACGACAGGGGATTCGGCGAATCTGGCGTAGATTTCATCAATGCGGAGAGTCGGGCCGATAACATCGTGACGAACCCACCATACAACGCCGCCGAAGGTTTCGTCAGGTCTGGATTAGCCGCAGCGCACCGCAAGTTTGCGCTTTTGCTCCGCCTCGCTTTCTTGGAAGGAGCAAACCGCCAGCGCTCAATTTATTCGACCACTCCACCGTCACGTGTATGGGTTTTCAGCGAGAGAATTACTTTCTACCCTGCAGGCGCAACTGTCAAAGGTAGTGGAACCACAGCGTACGCTTGGTTTGTCTGGGATAAGGATGCATCAGGCAGCGAACTGAAGTGGCTCAAGCCAGGATACAAGGCTAAATACTCCTAGGTAGAGACCTGCTTCGCTCCGATAGCGGTGAGCTTATACCCAATCTTAGGAACGTGCACCAACCACCCTTCGTATATCGCGTTACCCTCCACTTTATCGTGTGACTTAATATTGCGAACTATTTGATACCACATTGGCTCGCCATTTCGTGTGATAGAAGGCGATAAATCCGATACAGAAAGCTTAATCTCGTTCGGAATTTCTGCATAGAGTTGCTTGAACGTCGCTATACCTTGCGGGTGCCTGGCTGCAACCCGCATAACAGCAATCGTCATATTATACTCTGTTGTTCCAGACATATGTGCTTCCCCCATACATCTGAGAACCCTGTCACCATTTTTTCTGCGCGGCAACAACTTCATACTGACCGATACTGAGGTTTTTTCTCGGAAGAAAACTTCCAAGGACCATCGCCGCGCGATGTCGCGCCGCACGGTGAACGAATTTTCAGAATGGTCCCGAAGCCGCCATCAGCCGACGCCAGCGCCGCCGCACCCGGCCCGCGCCGCTCACCCCAAAGCGCCCGTCACTCCGTCCGCGCCACGCCGGATTTCACCCGGCGGAGCGGGATCGAGGATTCGATCGAGGCGACGCCGCGCACCCGCGTCAGGCGGCCGACCAGGAACCGCTCGAACTCGCGCATGTCCCGCGTCGCGACCCGCATCAGGTAATCCCGGTCGCCGGTCATCAGCCAGCAATCCACCACCTCCGGGAAGCCGGAGACCGCCGCCTCGAACGCCGCGAGCGCGTCGTCCACCTGCCGGTCCAGCTTCACCGAGACGAAGACCGAGACCCCGAAGCCCAGCGCGTTCTCGTCGATCAGCGCGCAATAGCCGGTGATCACCCCGTCCTTCTCCAGCCGGCGGACGCGCCGCGCCACCGGCGTCGGACTGAGGCCGACCGCGGCGCTGAGATCCAGAATCGACATGCGCCCGTCGCTCCGCAACGCCTGCACGATCTTCCTGTCGAATGCATCCAGCCTGACCGGATCCGCCATGATACGCCGCCGTCTTGGTGAAATTCGCTGAAATCTCCGCCGCCGCCGCGCGAAAAGCAAGGACTCTCCCCGCCGTTCGGCTAGAATACCCGCGCGTATTCCTCCGCTGAAGGCTCCCGCATGACCCGCTCGCATCTCAAGACCGCCGAACAGCGCATCCTCTGGCTCTCGCACTGGATGATCCATCACGCCAACCACATCCGCCCCAAGGTGGACGGGATCAAGGTGGGCGGGCATCAGGCCTCCTCCGCCTCGATGGTCTCGATCATGACCGCGCTCTATTTCTCCGTGCTGCGGCCGGAAGACCGGGTGGCGGTGAAGCCGCACGCCTCCCCGATCTTTCATGCGATGCAATATCTGATGGGCGCCCAGACCCGCGAGAAGCTGGAGGCGTTCCGCGGCTATGGCGGCGCGCAATCCTACCCGAGCCGGACCAAGGACGCCGACGACGTGGATTTCTCCACCGGCTCGGTCGGGCTCGGCGTCGCGATCACCGCCTTCGCCTCGCTGGTTCAGGATTACATCCGCGCGAAATCCTGGGGCGAGGGCGTTCGCCCCGGCCGGATGATCGCGCTGATGGGCGACGCCGAGCTTGACGAGGGCAACATCTACGAATGCCTTCAGGAGGGCTGGAAGAACGACCTCCGGAATTGCTGGTGGATCGTGGACTACAACCGCCAGTCGCTCGACGGGATCGTGCATGAGGGGCTCTGGCGGCGGGCGGAGAAGGTCTTCGACGCCTTCGGCTGGGACATCGTGACCATCAAATACGGCGCCCTCCAGCGCGCCGCCTTCGCCGAGCCGGGGGGCGAGGGGCTCCGCCGCTGGATCGACGCGTGCCCCAATCAGGATTATTCCGCGCTCACCTATATGGGCGGCGCCGTCTGGCGGAAGCGGCTGATGGACGATCTTGGCGATCAGGGCGACGTCTCGGCGCTGATCGAGCGGCGGACGGACGCCGAACTGGCGGAGCTGATGGAGAATCTCGGCGGCAACTGCGTCGAGACCATGGCCAGCGCCTTCGCCGCCGTGGACCATGACCGGCCGACCTGCTTTCTCGCCTACACCATCAAGGGCTGGGGCACGCCGATCGCCGGCCACAAGGACAATCACGGCGGCCTGATGACCTCCGCGCAGATGGAGGAATGGCGGGCCGACATGGGCGTCGCCGAGGGCGAGGAATGGGACCGCTTCGCGACGGTGGAGGATGTGCCGGGCTTCCGGAAATTCCTCTCCGAGGTCCCCTTCTTCGCCGGCGGGTCGCGCCGCCACCATGACGCGGCGATCCCGGTGGAGGCGGTCCCGGCGCCGAAGGACGAGGAGATCTCGACCCAGCTCGCCTTCGGCAAGATCCTCGACAACCTCGCCCGCGGCGACAGCGCGCTGGCGGAGCGGATCGTCACCACCTCGCCCGACGTCACCGGCACCACCAGCCTCGGCCCCTGGGTCAACCGCCGGAAGCTCTTCGCCCGGAAGGCGCGCGCCGACCGGTTCCGCGCCGAAAAGATCCCCTCCACCGCGAAATGGGATTTCGCGCCCGAGGGCCAGCATATCGAGCTCGGCATCGCGGAGATGAACCTCTCGCTGCTGCTCGGCGCGGCCGGCCTCTCGCACTCCCTCTTCGGCAAGCGGCTGATCCCCATCGGCACGCTCTACGACCCGTTCATCAGCCGCAGCCTCGATGCGCTGAACTACGCCTGCTATCAGGACGCCCGCTTCATCATCGTCGGCACCCCGTCCGGGGTCACGCTGGCGCCGGAGGGCGGCGCGCATCAATCGATCGGAACGCCGCTGATCGGCATGAGCCAGGACGGATTGGCCGCCTTCGAGCCCGCCTTCGCGGACGAGCTGGCGGTGATCATGGAATGGGCCTTCTCCTATCTGCAGAAAAGCGGCGAGGGCGAGCCGGACGAGCGCACATGGCTGCGGGACGAGACCGGCGGCTCGGTCTATCTCCGGCTTTCGACCAACCCGGTCGAGCAGCCGGGGATCCGCGTCGACGACGCCTTCCGCCAGGGCGCGATCGACGGCGGCTACTGGCTGCGCAAGCCCGGGCCCAACGCCGAGGTCGTCATCGCCTATCAGGGCGTCGTCGCGCCGGAGGCGATCAAGGCCGCCGGCGCCATCGCCGAGCATCGGCGCGATGTCGGCGTTCTCGCCGTCACCTCTGCGGACCGGCTCAACGCCGGCTGGACCGCGGCGCAGCGCGCGCGCTCCCGCGGGCGGGCGGACGCGCGCAGCCATGTCGAGACCCTGCTTCAGGACCTGCCGCGCGACTGTCACCTCGTCACCATGATCGACGGCCACCCCGCGACGCTCTCCTGGCTCGGCGCGGTCGCGGGGCATCGCACGATCCCGCTCGGCGTCGAGCATTTCGGCCAGACCGGGACCATCGGCGACCTCTACCGCCATTACGGCATCGACGCCGCCGCCGTGGTCGAGAAGATCAGCGGCCTGACCAGCGGCCCGAGACTGGCGGCGCTCCGCGCGTAGGAGCGCCGGCCCGCCGGCCCGTCTCTCTCCCCCGGCGGGCGCGCCGCGCTTTCGCTGCGCAGAGCGCCGATTCCGTGTTAAAGTGGTCGCGCGTCGCCCCGCTCATGGGAGATACGACCATGAAAACGCTTGTTTTCGCCGCCGCCCTCTGCGCCCTCGCCGGCGCCGCGCCGGCTCAGGACAATCAGCCCAGCCCCCAGGATGTCGCGGCCATCGACCAATGCGTCGCCGCCGCCGCCCGGACCGGCTCGGCGGCGCAGACGATCGACGCCTGCGTCGGCCTTCTGTCGGCGAATTGCCCGGACCAGACCACGCTCGGTCTCGTCGAATGCATTCAGCGCGAGCATGGCGCCTGGGACGCCTGGCTGAACGCCTGGTGGAAGCCGATGAAGGCCCGCGCGCAGGCCGCCGGAGACTGGCCGCGCCTGCTCGCGTCGCAGCGGCGCTGGATCAGCGACCGCGATTCGGAATGCCGGCGCGCCTATGAGGCCGGCGAAGACGGCAGCATCCGCTATATCTGGGCCGCGGAATGCCAGCGCGACCTGACGGCCCGAAGAGCGGTGGAGTTCTACTACACGCTCTACAAATAGGGCGCCCGCCCCCTCAGCGCCGGGCGAGCGCGGCGAAGCTCGCCTCCAGCGCCGCCATCACCGGCTCGACATCGTCATGCGAGAGGCAGAGCGGCGGCGTCATGCGCAGGATATTCTTGAAATTGCCGGATTTCGACATGACGAGCCCGTTCTCCCTCGTCCGCTCGAAGACATAGGCGGTCTCGTCGGGCGCCGGCTCCTTGGTCTCGCGGTCCTTGACCAGCTCGATCGCCAGCATGAAGCCGCGCCCGCGCACGTCGCCGATGATCTCGTGCCGCTCCTTCAGCGCGAGAAGCCCCTCGTGGAGCCGCGCGCCGACGGTGCGGGCGTTGTCGATCAGCTTCTCCTCCTCGATCACCCGCAGCACCGCGCGCCCGGCGGCGCAGGCAACCGGATTGGCGCCGTAGGTGTGAAAGAGGAACTTGTCGGCCATCGCGTCGGCGACCTCGCGCTTCGCCACCACCGCGCCGAGCGGGATGCCGTTGCCGATGCCCTTGGCGAGGACCACGATATCCGGAACCACGCCATGCGCATCGAAACACCAGAGCGCGTCTCCGGTCTTGCCGAAGCCCGATTGCACCTCGTCGACGATGCAGAGCCCGCCGGCCGCGCGCACCCGCTCGAACGCGCCCTTCATGTAGCCCTCGGGCATCGGCACGATGCCGCCATAGCCCTGCACCGGCTCGATCAGCATCGCCGCCAGCGCGCCGCTGGTGGTGTAGGCGATCGTGCGGTCGAGATCGTCGAGATAGGGCTGGGTCCCTTCGCCGAAGGCGCCGCGATACTGGTTCGGCTCCGCGGCGAAGGTGATGTTCGACAATTGCGCGATGTTATGGCGGAAATTCCGCACCCCGGTCACGCTCTGCGCGCCATAGGTGGCGCCGTGATAGGAGTTCCGGAGCGAGATCACATCCTGATTGCCGGTGCTGGAGCGCGCCATCATCAGCGCGAGATCGATGGCCTCCGCCCCCGAATTGGTGAAATGCGCCACCCAGTCGCTCCCCGCCGGCATGGTCGCGGCCAGCTCCTCCGCCAGATGTCCGGGCGCCGGATGATAGAACATCGTCGTGCAATGGGTCAGCTCGCCCGCCTGCTCCCTCACCGCCTCGACCACCGCCGGATGCGCGTGACCGACGCTGATGCAGAGATTCATGCCGAGAAGGTCGATCAGCCTGTCGCCATTCTCGTCCCAGAGATACTGGCCCTGGCCGCGCTTCAGGATCAGCGGCGTCTCATAGGGCGTGAACGCGCGCTGCGTCGCCGCGAAATACCGCTCGCGCCGGGCGATGATCTCCTCCCTCCCCCATGAAAGGGCGAGCTTCGATTCGGTGGGGCGCGCTCCGTCCATCATATCCATCGTCCCTTTTCGCTTCGGTTCCGCGACCCTAGACCGGCGGCGCGCTCTCCGGTAAGAGCCAGATATGGATTTTCGTCGGGACAGGCCGCGCCTTCCGGCCCCCCGGCGCTTGACGCTTCTCCGACTCGCGCCTAAAAGGCGCACTCTGTTTTCAGGCGCGCCCATCGGGGCGGCGCTCCCATTCTGACCGCCGAGGAAAACCGATGTCCCGTCGCTGCGAACTCTCAGGCAAGGGTGTGCTGACCGGCAACCGCGTCAGCCATTCCAACATCAAGACGCGCCGGCGCTATCTGCCCAATCTGGGCAAGGTCACGCTGGGGAGCGAGACGCTCGGCCGGGCGTTCCGGTTCCGCATCACCACCTCCGCGCTCCGCACGGTCGATCATCGCGGCGGGCTCGACGCCTATCTCGACAAGGCCCGCGACGAAGATCTCTCGCCGCGCGCGCTGAAGGTGAAGAAGGAAATCGCGAAGGCCCGCGCCTCCGCCTGACGTCCGCCGCCCGGGCGCTTCGCGGCCGCCGCGATGCGGCGCCGCGCCGCTTGTCCGGGGGCTTGTCCGGGTCCGGCCGCGCGGCCATCATCGCACCATGCGGCCTCACCTCCTTCTTCGGCTCTGCCTCGCTCTCCTGATCGGGCTCGCCACCGGCCCGCGCCCCGCGCTCGCGGCGGGCGGGGAGGTGATCTGCGGCCTCGGCCTCGCCACCTATGATTTCGAGCTTGGGGCCCCGCGCCCCGGCGCGCCCGCCCCCGGCCTCGTCGCCTGCGACGACTGCCTCGCCGCCGCGCCGCTGATCCTGGCGGCGCCCGCGCTCCAGCCCGCTCCCCGCATCCGGATCCGCGCCGCGCCCGCGCCGGCGCTCCCGCGCGCCGCGCCGCGCCGCGCCGCGCTCACCGCGCACCATCCCCGCGCGCCCCCTGCGAAAGCCATGTCCTGACCGCGCTCACGATATGCTTTTGCAAGGAAGATCACATGAAAACCCGCCTTCTCGCCGCCGCCTTCGCCGCGGCGCTCCTGCCGCTGTCCGCCGCCGCCGACGCCATCATGGCGGTGGACCCCTTCGCCTTCGCGCCCGCCGCGAGCGCGAAGACCAGCGGCGCCTATGTCAGCCTGAAGAACACCGGGCCGGCCGACACGCTCATCGGCGTCGCCTCCGACGTCGCCGCGCGCACCGAGCTTCACGAAAGCCTGATGCAGGACGGCGTGATGAAGATGCGCGCGGTCGAGTCCGTCGATCTCCCCCATGGCGGCGAGATCGTGATGGCCCCCGGCGGCTATCACATCATGCTGATGGGGCTGAAGCGCCCGCTCCTCCCCGGCGACAGCGTCCCGATCACGCTCACCTTCGGGAGCGGCGCGACGCTGGTGGTGGACACCCCGGTCAAGGCCCGGGACGGCGCGCCCGCCCATTCGGGCCACGGCCATTCGGATCACGGCCATTCGGGCCATGACGCCCCGGATCACGCCGATCACGATCGCCACGATCATGGCCACGGCGCGCCGAAGACCGACGACTGAAGGGCGATCACCCGTCAGACCGGCCCCGCCGCCCGAGCAGGCGGCGGGGCCTTTTTCAACTCAGGCGAACCACCAGCGGCTCGGCGCCCGCGCGCCGTCGCATTCCCAGTTCGCGGCCTGTTCGGGTCCGTGCCGAACCTTGCTCGAACGGGCGTAGACGAAATTGTTGAAGAACGGGATGATCGTGCCGCCGTCGTCGCGCATCAGCATGCACATCTCGCGGTACATCTCGGCGCGCTTCGCGTCGTCGAGCTCGGCCCGCGCGATCGGCAGCAGCTCGTTGAACCGCTCGTTGTCCCAATGGCTCTCGTTCCAGACCGCGCCGGCCTGATAGGCCTGCGTGAAGATCACGTCCGGCGTCGGCCGCGGCCCCCAGGCGGCGGTGGTGAACGGCTGCTTCATCCAGACATCGGCGTAATAGCCGTCATTCGGGGCGCGGACCGGCGTGATGTCGATCCCCGCCTTCTTCGCCTGCTCGGAATAGAGCACGCACATGTCCACCGCGCCCGGAAGAACGTTGTCCGCCGCATGGAGGCTGATCGAGAGCCCCTCGGCCCCCGCCTTCTTCAGCAGGAACTTCGCCTGCTCCGGGTCGTATTCGCGCTGCGGAATGTCCGCGGGGAAATAGGGCTGCCCCGCCGTCAGATGGAAATCATTGCCGATCGTGCCGGCGCCGAAGGCGATCTTCTCGACGATCTCCTCGCGGTCCATCGCCAGCTTCAGCGCCATGCGCACGTCCGGATTGTCGAAGGGCGCCCGGTCGCAGAACATCGGCATGGTGATCGCCGAGCCGGAGGCCACATTGTCGATCTCGATATTCGGCGCGCGCTGCAGCAGCGACAGCGTCTTGACCTCGACCAGCGAAATGCAATCGACGTCGCCGGTCATCAGCGCGGTCTGGCGCGCGTTGGCGTCGTTGAGGATCAGCATCACGACCTTGTCGAAATACGCGCCCTCGCCGTGCCAGCCGTCGAACCGGCTGAGGTCCCAGCGCACGCCGAATTCGCCGTTGTCGATCCTGTAGGGGCCGCTGCCGTCGCCGGAGCGCCACTCGATCGAGCCGTCGGTGTTGGCCGGGCAGATCACGAAATGATAATCCGTCAGCAGCCACGGCAGGTCGGCGTTGCCGCCGGAGAGCTTGATGGTGACGGTGTGCGCGTCATCGGCGACGATCTCGGTGACGGCGCCGAGCAGCTCCTTGGCGGCGGAGGTCGAATCCGCGCCCCGGTGATGGTTGAGCGAGGCGACGACGTCCTCCGCCGTCAGCTTCCTGCCGCTGTGAAAGCTGGCCTTGTCGGTGATCTTGAAGGTCCACTCCGTCGCGTCCGGCGTCGCGCTCCATTCGGTCGCGAGGTCGCCGGCGAGCGTGTTGTCCGAGGCGATCATCGTCAGCGTGCTTCGATGCTGAAACGCGAGAAACGCCTGCTGGCGGGTGGTGTAGGTGGCCGGATCATGGCTGTCGGTCGTGTTGCCGTCATGGATCCCCCACCGGAAGGTCCCGCCCCGCTTCGGTTCGGCGCGCGCATGGGTCGCCCAGAGGCCGCTCGCGGTCGCCGCGGTCACGCCGGCGGCGGTCGCGCTGCCGAGGAAGCCGCGCCGCGAGAGCCTGCCCGCCTTCGCCGCCGCCGCCAGCCGATCCATCATCTCCGAATCGCCACTCATCGTCATTTGACTCCAGTTGTTTCGAGAACGCCTTTCATTTTATCCGGATGACCGCCAGATTTCAACGTCGCGCCCGATGAGGACCATAAATATACGCTCCACTTCATCCTTGACATATAAAATCATAATACTTTCTGTTTATTTCATATTTTGAATCGTCAATTTACCTGTTAACCTATTCGCCAGATAAATATCTTATCACCGATAAAAATTCGGACGCCATTTATCGCCAATAACTCCCGCTCCGCCCCTCGGGAGCCCCGCCTCCGCGCCGTCCATCCGGCCCGATAGCGGCGATATTTTCGCGTCGGAGCGGTTTTCTCGCCCCGCGCGTCTTGGCCTGCCGGCGCCGGTCCGGTCTAATCGGCGCGCGGCGATGGAGGCGGCATGCGGCGGACCTATTACGATTTCTTCGCGGGAGGCGGCATGGCCGGGGTCGGGCTCGGCCCCGGATGGGACTGCCTGTTCGCCAACGAGATCGACCCGAAGAAAGCCGCCAGCTACCGCGCCAATCACGGCGCGGGGGCGCTTCTGGTCAAGGATGTGGCGCTGGTGGCGCCCGAGGAGATTCCGGGGGCGGCGGACCTGATCTGGGCCTCCTTCCCCTGCCAGGACCTCTCCCTCGCCGGCAAGGGCGCCGGCCTCGCCGGCCGGCGGAGCGGCATGTTCCGCCCGTTCTGGCGCCTCGTTCGCCAGCTTCACGCCGAGGGGCGCGGCCCGAGGATGATCGCCCTCGAGAATGTCTGCGGCGCCATCACCAGCAATGGCGGGCGGGATTTCGCGACCCTCGCCGCCGCCTTTTCCGGCCTCGGCTATCGCTTCGGCGCCGTCGTCGTCGACGCGGCGCATTTCCTGCCGCAATCGCGCCCGCGCTTCTTCATGATCGGGGCGCGGGGCGACCAAAGCCTGCCGGCCGGGCTTCAGGGCGCCGCCTCCCCGCTCTGGCATCCGCCCGCGCTTCTCGCCGCGCATCGGCGCCTGTCGCGCGCGGCGGCGGCCCGGTGGGTCTGGTGGCGCCTCCCCGCGCCGCCGCCCCGCAACAGCACGCTCTCCGGCCTGATCGAGGACGCCCCCGAAGGCGTCGCCTGGCACAGCGCCGACGAGACCCGGCGCCTGCTGGAGATGATGACCCCGCATAACCGCGCCAAGGTCGAGGCGGCGAAGCGGTCCGGCGCCCGGCTCGTCGGCGCGGTCTACCGCAGAACCCGGGCCGACGCCGACGGCGTGAAGCGCCAGCGCGCGGAGGTCCGCTTCGACGAGGTCGCCGGCTGCCTCCGGACCCCGGCCGGCGGCTCCAGCCGCCAGACGCTGATGCTGATCGACGGCGCGCGCGTGCGCACCCGCCTCCTCTCGGCGCGGGAGGCCGCGGCGCTGATGGGCCTGCCCGAGAGCTACGCCCTCCCGCCCCGCTACACCGACGCCTACAAGCTGGCGGGAGACGGCGTCGCGGTGCCGGTCGTCCGCTATCTGGCCGAGCGGATCTTCGAGCCGGTCCTGGCCGAAAACCCGCTCAGGCGCGCCGCGTGACCGCCGTCACCTGACCTTGAGATTGCCGCGGGTGAGATCGCTGATCTTCGACGCGCCCATCAGGCGCATGTCGCGCAGGAGCTCGTCCCGCATCAGGCCCAGCGCCCGCTCGACCCCGGCCTGGCCCGCGCCCGCCAGCGGGAAGAGGTAATAGCGCCCCGCCCCCACCGCCTTCGCGCCGAGGCTGAGCGCCTTCAGCACATGGCTTCCCCGCTGCACGCCGCCATCCATCAGCACGTCGATCCGGTCGCCCACCGCGTCGACGATCTCGGCCAGCTGGTCGAACCCGGTCCGCGACCCGTCGAGCTGCCGGCCGCCATGATTCGAGAGCACGATCGCGGTGCAGCCGATCTCGGCCGCGCGCCGCGCGTCCGCCACCGACATGACGCCCTTGAGGCAGAACTGCCCGTCCCACTCCGCCACCATCTTCGCCACGTCGTCCCACGAAAGCTCGGGGTCCAGCATCTCGGTGAAATAGCGCCCGATGGAGAGCGCGCCGCCCCCCATGTCCACATGCTCGTCGAGCTGCGGCAGGCTGAATTTCTCATGCGTGAGATAGTTGATCCCCCAGGCCGGCTTCACCGCGAAGGCGGCGATCCCCCCCAGCGTCAGCCGGAACGGGATCGAGAATCCGGTGCGCAGATCGCGCTCGCGGTTGCCCCCGGTTATGCTGTCCACCGTCAGCATCATCGCGTCGACGCCGGCGGCCTTGGCCCGCTCCATCATCACCGCGTTCAGCCCGCGATCCTTGTGGAAATAGAACTGGTAGACCTGCGGATTGTCGAACTCCTTGCGGAGCGCCTCCATGCTGTAGGTGGCGAGCGAGGAGACCCCGAACATGGTCCCGAACTTCGCCGCCGCCGCCCCCGCCGCGCGCTCCCCCCCATGATGGAACAACCGCTGCAGCGCCGTCGGCGAGCAATAGAACGGCATGGCGAGCGTCTTGCCCATCACCGTCACCGAGAGATCGATATCCGCCACCCCCCGCAGGACGTTCGGCACCAGGTCGACCTCGTCGAACGCCGCCGTGTTCCGCGCCTTGGTGCGCTCATCGTCGGCCGCGCCGTCGATATAATCGAAAATCGGCCGCGGCAGCCGCCGCCGCGCCAATTCGCGGAAATCATGGAAGTTGTGGCACTGATTCAGACGCATGGCGACCTCCGTCCTCCGCGCAGTTACGACTCGCGGCGCGGGAAGAGCAAGGGCGTGAGGGAAAAAGCCGCGGGGGATGCTGCGGGGGTGAGGGTGGGGGCCGGAGCGACTTCACGGCTGACCCATGTGGCAGATGATGAGTTTCGTCACGACAACGCAAACGCGAATAGTGGGTGGTGTTTAGTCAGAAATTGCGCGCCAATTTTGGGGTTGCCTGAAAAAATTCGAAATAAGCGCTGCGCAAGTTCACGCCGAAAAGGAAAAGCGAGCGAGATTCTCTACCCATGATCTCACCAAATTGCATCCAACACATAGTCCCCAAAAATGGGTGATCGTATACATTGCAAACACACTAGAAATCGGGGCATGATTTCCTCATTAATCGTGGAGGGGCTTGATGGTTGCTGAATCGTTGGCCGCTATCGGCAGTGCAATATCAATAATGAAATCCGCGAAGGACGGCCTCAGCGCGGCGATTGCGACGCGGGATTCCGCCGTCCTTCGAGAGAAGGCCATCGAACTGAACGGACAAATCATCGCTGCCCAAGAGCTCGCTCTCTCGGCCCAAGCGGCGCAGTCGGCGCTGATTGAGCGCGAACGCCAACTTGAAGCAGAGATCGTGCGCCTGAAAGACTGGGAGGCCGAGAAGGCTCGTTACGAACTTTCCGAAGCCGCACCCGGATGCTTCACCCGCGCGATTAAGGCCGGAATGGAGAATGGCGAGCCACCGCATCAGATTTGCGAGCAGTGCTACCAAGACGGGCGAAAATCGATCCTCCAATATACGCTCCTCCGTGTAGGGCGCGCCGAAACTCTCGACTGCCACAGTTGTGGGTCTCGAATTTACCTTCGCGGAAGCCCACTCAAAGACCATCCTGCGCCGGTCAAGCGCGCCGGACCTAAATAGCAAGTGCGTTAATCAGGCGGGAGATTTCAGATGGCTCTTGGATTGGGGTTAGGGCTTGGACTTGGGGCCGGCCGCGTCGGAGCGCCGAGCCAAAGCGACGCGCTCTGCAAAGCGATCAAAGAACGAAAGAACGTTGTCGCCACCATCGCAGGCGGGGCTATGCGACCGAAGCTCTTCAAACGGCAATCGTCATCCTCGACGGCAATACGATTCAAGGCCTGAGACAGATCGAGGAAGATCGAGAAAGAGCCTAGGCGAACCGTTTGGCATCTCATCACTCCTCGCCTGAGGTTGGGTTCTTGGGGCGGCCAACCTCTCCCGCCGAGATCTTCCGCAGCGCCTCTTTCAGTCTCTCTCCGCCCAGGTCCACGCCTAGCTCACGCGCGGCTTCCTCGAACCTGTCGACTTGCTGCTTTTTGTCATTCCATCGCTAAAAAATGGTTAATAAATCCGCCAATCTATTGGCGATAAACATAATTTCAGAATTATCGCACGCGATAACGCACCCCGCGCCCCAGCCAACCCGCCTCCCCTCGCCGGAGCAGATTGACCGGCCTTCGAAAACCAAGCATATCGCGCTCCATGATCGATCTCGCCCATATTCGAAATTTCTCCATCGTGGCGCATATCGACCACGGGAAGTCGACCCTCGCCGACCGGCTGATCCAGCTGACCGGCGCGGTCTCCGACCGCGACATGAAGGCCCAGATGCTCGACGCGATGGATATCGAGCGCGAGCGCGGCATCACCATCAAGGCCAACACCGTCCGGCTCGAATACAAGGCGAAGGACGGCGAGACCTATATCCTCAACCTGATCGACACGCCCGGCCACGTCGATTTCGCCTATGAGGTCTCCCGCTCGATGCGCGCCGTCGAGGGCTCGCTCCTCGTCGTGGACGCCAGCCAGGGCGTGGAGGCGCAGACCCTCGCCAACGTCTATCAGGCGATCGACGCGGATCATGAGATCGTGCCGGTCCTGAACAAGGTCGACCTCCCCGCCGCCGAGCCGGAAAAGGTGCGCGAGCAGATCGAGGACGTGATCGGGATCGACGCCTCCGAGGCGGTGATGATCTCCGCCAAGACCGGGCTCGGCGTCCCCGACGTTCTCGAGGCCATCGTCACCCGCCTCCCCGCCCCGAAGGGCGACCGCGCCCTGCCGCTGAAGGCGATGCTGGTCGACAGCTGGTATGACGCCTATCTCGGCGTCGTCGTCCTGGTGCGCATCATCGACGGCGTCCTGAAAAAGGGCGACCGGGTGCGGATGATGGCGAACGGGACCGTCCATCACGTCGACCGGATCGGCGTCTTCCGCCCCGGGATGCTCCCGGTCGAGGAGCTCGGCCCCGGCGAGATCGGCTTTCTCACCGCCTCGATCAAGCAGGTCCGCGACACAAGGGTCGGCGACACGATCACCCATGAGAAGAAGGGCTGCGCCGCCGCGCTCCCCGGCTTCAAACCCTCGCAGCCGGTGGTCTTCTGCGGCCTCTTTCCGGTCGACAACGCCGAGTTCGAGGATCTCCGCGAGGCGATCGAGCGGCTGGCGCTGAACGACGCCAGCTTCTCCTACGAGGTGGAGACCTCCGCCGCGCTCGGCTTCGGCTTTCGCTGCGGCTTTCTCGGGCTTCTGCATCTCGAGGTGATCCGCGACCGGCTGGAGCGCGAATACGATATCGATCTCATCACCACCGCCCCCTCGGTGATCTACCAGATCCACCTGACCGACGGGACGACGCTGGAGATGCACAACCCGGCCGACATGCCCGATCCGGCCCATATCGACCATATCGAGGAGCCGCGGATCAAGGCGACGATCCTCGTGCCCGACGAGCATCTCGGCGACGTGCTGAAGCTCTGCCAGGATCGGCGCGGGATCCAGCTCGATCTCACCTATGCGGGCGCGCGGGCGCTGGTGGTCTATGATCTGCCGCTGAACGAGGTGGTGTTCGATTTCTACGACCGGCTGAAAAGCGTCACCCGGGGCTACGCCAGCTTCGACTATCAGATCATCGGCTACCGCACCGATCAGCTGGTGAAGATGCAGATCCTGGTGAATGACGAGCCGGTGGACGCGCTCTCCACCATGGTCCACCGCGACCGGGCGGACGCGCGGGGGCGGGCGATGTGCGAGAAGCTGAAGGCGCTGATCCCGCAGCACATGTTCAAGGTGCCGATTCAGGCGGCGATCGGCGGGCGGATCATCGCCCGCGAGACCATCTCGGCGCTGAGAAAGGACGTGACCGCGAAATGCTATGGCGGCGACGTCAGCCGGAAGCGCAAGCTGCTCGACAAGCAGAAGGCGGGCAAGAAGAAGATGCGCCAGTTCGGCAAGGTCGACATCCCGCAGGAAGCGTTCATCAGCGCGCTGAAAATGGACGACTGACGGCGCCCCGGACCGCGTTATCGCACGCGATAAGGGGGTTATCTTGTTGAAATATAACGATTTTCAGAATCTACCGCGTGCGATAAGCCGCCAGAACGCGGCGGCGACGGCTCTTGATTCGAGCCGGCGCCCCCCTGACCCGCGCGGCGCGGGGCCTATTTGAAGGTGAAGGTTCCGACCCGGCAGACATCGACGTTTTCCTCCATCACTTCATCCCCATCCTCGAAGACCGCGAGGAAATCGAAGATGCAATGGCCGGTGCCGTCGTCGAAGTCGACCGCGACCGTGGCGCCGTGCGGCAGCACGTCCGCGCCGAGCACGTCCTCTTCCCAGGAAGTTGTCCCGGCGTTGGATCCATAGAACTCGACCATCGAATAGCCGGTCATGTTTTCGATGGACACCACCCTGTCGGCCGCCATGGCCGGCGCAACTGCGCCGCACGCAAAGGCCAACATGATTCCGGCGAATGTATACTTATGCATTTTCGTCACCTCTCCGTAACAATTCAGGCCGATATATCGAGCATATCGGGCTCCCCTCGTGAACGGATCAGGAGATAGGGACCAAACATTGAAAGGCGGATGAATTTTTCATCTCGAACATGAAACTTCACCGGCGCGCGGCCGCGCGGGCGCCGCCGAAATCGAGGGCGGTGCGCGCGACACGCGCCGCGCCGCCCGCACCGTCAAGGGGGCGCCGGAGGATCGAGGCTTGAGGGGCGGGGCGCGCGCATCTAACCTCCGCGCATGACGAGACGCGGCGCTTCAGACGGCTTCAGGATCGGCCCCGCGCCCCTCCGCCCGGCGGCGGCGGCGTGACCGGAACCGGCGGCGCCGATCCGGCGCGGCGCCGATGACCACCTCCGCCGAGAAGATGCGCGCCTGGTCCGGGCCCGCCATACTCGGCTTCGCGATCCGCCCGTTCTTTCTCCTCGGCGCGATCTGGGCGGCGCTGGCGATGGCGCTCTGGGCGGCGATGCTGAGCGGGCGGGACGTGCTGGCGACCGCGTTCGATCCGGTCTCGTGGCACGCGCACGAATTTATCTTCGGCTATCTCGGCGCCGTGCTGGCGGGGTTTTTGCTGACGATGACGCCGAACTGGACCGGGCGGCTGCCGGTCGTCGGGTGGCCGCTGGCGGGTCTGGTCTCGCTCTGGCTGGCCGGGCGCGGGGCGGTCGCGGCGTCGCAATTCGCGCCCTGGGGGCTGGTGATGGCGGTCGATCTCGCCTTTCCGGTCGTTCTCGTGGCGGCGCTCTTGCGGGAGGTCGTCGCGGGGCGGGCGTGGACGAGCCTCCCGGTTCTGGGGCTCGCGGCCGGCATGATCCTCGGCAATGCGCTCTTTCACCTCGCCGCGGCGCGCGGCGGCGATCCGGCCGGCGGGGCCGGCCTGCGGCTCGGGGTCGGCGTGGCGGTGATGCTGATTTCGCTGGTCGGCGGGCGGATCATTCCGAGTTTCACCCGCAACTGGCTCGCGCGGCGGGGCGGCCGGGATCTTCCGGCGCCGCATGGCCGCGCCGACGCCGCGGTTCTCGGGCTGACGCTGGCGGCGCTGGCGGTCTGGGTCGCGCGGCCGGAGCACCCGGCCATCGTCGCCGTCTTCCCGCTGGCCGCCGCCGCGCAAGGCTGGCGGCTGTCGCGCTGGGCGGGGCGGCGCGCCCGCGCCGAGCCGCTCATCCTGGCGCTGCACGCCGGATACGCCTTCGCGCCGCTGGGGTTTCTGGCGGTCGCGGCGGGGCGGCTCGCGCCGGGCATGGCGCCGGCGGCGCTGCATGTCTGGATGGCGGGCGCGGTCGGCCTGACGACCCTCGCGGTGATGACCCGCGCCGGCCTGCGCCATGCGGGGCGGCCCCTGCGCGCCAGCCGGCCGATCGCCGCGCTTTATGGCGCGCTGATCGTTTCGGTTCTGGCCCGGCTCGGCGCCGGGGCCTTTCCCGCGCAGGGCTGGCTGACCTATCTGGCCGCCGCCGCGTGGATCGCGGCTTTCGGCGGGTTCGCGGCGCTCTTCTGGCCGATCCTCGCCCGGCCGCGCCGCGCCCGGCCGGGCCGGGAGTGAGCGGGGGCGCCCGCGCCCGAAACCCGCATGGCGGAATCGGGTCCGGGCCGATATGGAGAATGTTGACATTTTGAAAGCGCGAATGGTAGCGTGCCGCGATCGTATCGAATGACCCCCTTGACGGTCTGCAGACGAGTCGGGGCGCTCTCCGCTGACGGCGAGACCTGGTGAGGAGGAGGCATGGGACGGTGTTTGATCCAGTCGGAATAGAGTCCTCGACTCGCCGCATGCTCTCCGTCGTTCGCGCCGCCGCCTGACCCCATGGACAGCATTCTTCTGATCGCCGGCCTCGTGTTTCTGATCATCGTCGGCGCGCCGATCGCGCTGGCGATGATCGTGCTGCCGGTGGTCTATATCCTCGTCACCGGCGCGGCGCCGCTCCTGACCGTTCCGCACCAGATGTACGAGGCGCTGGCGAAGTTTCCGCTGGTCGCGATCCCGTTCTTCATGCTGACTGGCGAGCTGATGAACAGCTCCACCGTGACCGACCGGATCCTGCGGCTGAGCGGCGCCATCGTCGGGCGGATGCGCGGCGGCCTCGCGCAGGTGAACGTGGTCGCGAGCATGTTCTTCGCCGGCATGAACGGCTCCGCCGTGGCCGACACCGCGACGATCGGGACCATCATGATCCCCGAGATGAAGCGGCGCGGCTACAGCGCCGAGTTCTCGGCCGCGATCACCGCCATCGGCTCCACCATCGGCGGCATCATTCCGCCGAGCATCGCAATGATCATCCTGGCGAGCGGGGCCAATCTTTCGGTCGGCGCCCTCTTTGCGGGCGGCGTGGTTCCGGGGCTGCTGATCGGGATTCTGCTGATGGCGGCGTGCTGGGTCATCGCGGCGCTGCGCGACTATGAGCGGGGCGATCAGCCCTTTTCGATCGGCGGCGTGTTCAGGGCGTTCCGGAGCGCGGCCTTCGCGCTGATGATCCCGGTCGTGCTGGTCGCGGGCATTTTCGGCGGCTGGTTCAGCTCGGTCGAAGCGGGGGCGATCACCGCCGCGGTGGCGCTGATCGTCGGCGCGGTCGTCTATCGCTCGCTCAGTCTGCGCGAGATCTTCGCGGCCTTCGACCGGACGCTGAAGCTCAGCGCCTCGGTCTTCATCATCATCGCGGCGGCGGGCCCGTTCTCCTGGCTGCTGGCGCGGATCGGAACGCTGGCGGAGCTCGACCAATGGCTCGGCGGGATGGCGGGGTCGCCGATCCTGTTCGCGGCGGCGCTCGTGGCGCTGATCCTCGTCGCGGGGATGTTCATGGACGCCACCGCGAACATCATCGTGCTCGGCCCGATGCTGGTGGCGAACTGCGTCGCCGCCGGGTTCGAGCCGGTGCAGGCGGCGATCGTCGTCGTCGTCGGGTTCCTGCTCGGCATCGTCACGCCGCCGGTCGGGGTCTGCTATTTCACCGCGAGCGCGATCGCGGGCGCGAAGCTGGGGCGGGTCGCGGTGGCGCTGCTGCCGTTCCTCGCCATCGAACTCTTCGTGCTCGCGCTCATCCTCGCGCTCTCTCCGCTCACGCTCGCGCTGCCGCGGGCGCTGGGCCTGCTGTGAGGAGCGCGCGATGAGGGCGGCCCGGCTTCTCGATCTTCTGCTGACGCGGGGGCTTTCCATCGTCTGCGGGCTTCTGCTGGCGGCGATGGTCGTCTTCACCATCTACACGGTGGTGATGCGGACGGTGTTCATGGCCCCGCCGTTCTGGGGCGACACGCTGACGCTCTTCGCGAATATCTGGCTGGTGATGCTGGCCTTCGCGATGGCGGTCCGGGCGGAGACGACCTTCGCCATCGAATCGATCTACGCGCTGATGCCCGAGCGCGTCGCGAACGCGGCGCGGCTGCTCTGGCTGGTTCTGTTCGCCGCCGCCGGCGCGATCATGGCGATCTGGGGCTACGAGGCCGCGGACCGGATCATGGGCACCTATTGGGAGCTCGGCAATCTGCCGAAATCCTATCCGATGATGATCCTGCCGATCGCAGGCGCGCTGGTGTTTCTGGCGTCGGCCCTGACCATCGCCGAGCGTCTCGGGCTGGTCGGGCGCGGCGCCCGCTCGAACGACGAGACTCAACCAAAAAGGGAGGACTGAACATGACCGTCCGTATGATCTCCATCGCCGCCGCGCTCGGCGTCGCGCTCGCCGGCGCGGCCTCGGCGCAAGAGAAGATCACGCTCCAGCTCGGCACCGCCGGGCAGCCGAGCTGGTCGCTCGGCAAGGTCGTCAACGAGGTGCTGAAGCCGAAGATCGAGGAATATTCGGAGGGCCGGATCGAGGTCGTCGTCCACGCCGGCGGCTCGCTTTGCAGCGAACAGGCCTGCGTCGAGCAGATGGGCCTCGGCCAGATCGACATGGCCACGGTCTCCAGCGGCAATGTCGGCGCCTTCGGGACCACGTTCGACATCATCAACCTGCCGTTCCTGTTCCGCGATCAGGACGCGGCGAGCGCGATGCTGAACGGCTGGCTGGCGGAGGAGCTGGCGGACCGGGCCAAGGCCGAAATGAACATGCACATGATCGCGCTGATCCCGGTCGGCGGATTCCGCAATCTGGTGAACACCGAGCGCGAGGCGCGCGTCCCCGCCGATCTCAACGGCATGAAGATCCGCGTCACCAAGAGCCCGACCGAGTTCAACCTGGTGAAGGCCTGGGGCGCGGCGCCGATCCCCTATGACTGGGCGTCGCTCTATGAGGGGTTGCAGTCGGGCGTCGTGCAGGGGATGTATCTGCAGGACACCTTCACCGCCGCCGGCAAGTTCTACGAGGTGGTGACCAATATCACCGAAGTCGCCGCCGCCTGGAGCGCGCATCCGATCCTGATGACCGAGGAGCGCTATCAGGCCCTGCCCGACTGGGCGCGCGCGGCGATCGACAAGGCCGGCGCGGACGTGCAGCGCGCGGCCTTCGACTACGACGTCGCCTGGCAGAGCTCCGCCGTGACGGCGATGGAGGGCAAGGTCGCGGTCTACCGGCCGACCGAGGCCGAGATGGACCTGTGGCGGGCGGGCGCGCGCGACGCCTGGGTCGCGGTCAAGGGCGCCTACGATCCGGCGCTGGCGCGGCGCATTCTGAGCGAGCAGAAGCTCGACACGCTGATCGGCGACCTCGAAGCGGCGGGCGCGCTCTGAGCGCGCGCGGGGGCCGCGGCGCCCCCGCCCGTTCCGCACTGAAAGGAGTCGGACGTATGATTCCCTTTGTCGATTCGCATCACCATCTCTGGGACGTCGAGCGCAACCATTACCCCTGGCTGAAGGACGTCGATCACGACCGGGGCTGGGGCGACTGGTCCGCGCTCCGCAAGTCCTATCTCGCCGCCGATCTGCTGGCCGACGCGGAGGGGCTGCCGCTGGTGAAATCGGTGCATGTGCAGGCGAATTTCGACCCCTCCGACCCGGTGGGCGAGACCCGCTGGCTGCACGAGGTCGCGGAGGACCCCGCGTCGCGCGGCCTGCCGCATGGCGTCGTCGCCTTCGCGGACCTCTCGGCGCCGGACGTGGACCGGGTCCTGGACGCGCATCAGGAATTTCCGCGGATGCGGGGCGTCCGGCAGGTGTTGAACCGCCACCCGGACCCGAAGCTGAACCGGGCGCCGGCGGATTATCTGGCCGATCCCGGCTGGCGGCTCGCGGCCGGCCGGCTGGCGAAGCGCGGGCTTTCCTTCGACGCGCAGGTCTATCATCACCAGATGGAGGCTCTGTTCGACCTGGCGCGGCGCAACCCGGATCTGGTCATCGTGCTCGACCATATCGGGATGCCGGCGGAGCGCGACGCGGAGAACGTCGCGGCGTGGCGCGAGGGGATATCGCGGCTTTCCGACGCGCCCAACGTCAACGTCAAGCTGAGCGGCTTCGGCATGGTCGACCTGAACTGGACCGTGGAGAGCCTTCGCCCCTTCGTCCTGCATTGCATCGAGCAGTTCGGCCCGGAGCGGGCGATGTTCGGGTCCAACTTCCCGGTGGACCGGCTGATGAGCGCCTATCGGCGGCTCTGGCGGGCCTATAACGCGCTGGTCGCCGATTTCTCGGACGACGAGCGGCGGATGCTGTTCTCGGCGACGGCGGAGCGGGTCTACCGGATCTAGCCCCCCGCGCCGGCGGCCCGCCGGCGCGCGATCTGCGTCAGCGTCGGCGCCGCGGCGAGCGCCAGCGCGCCGAGCGTCCAGACCGGACCGAAGCCGGTGATCGCGGCGAGCATCGCGGCGGCGGCGGCGGCGAGGGCCGCGCGCTCCCAGGCTTTCGTCCGCACGAGCCAGAATCCCTGGGTCGCGGCGGCGAGAAGGATGGCGGCGGCCGCGGCCGAAAGCCCGGCTTCGAGGGCGTGGCCGGCCGTGTCCCCCCGCATCAGGAGCGCGCTGTTGTAGACCAGCAGGAACGGCAGGATGTAGAGCATGACGCAGAGCCGCGTCGCCTCCCATGCGGTGCGGAAATAGGGCGCGCCGGAGATCGCGCTGGCGGCGAGCGCGGCGGCCGCGACCGGCGGCGTCACGGCGGACATCACCGCGAAATAGAGGATGAAGAAATTCGCGGTGAAGAGATCGACGCCGCTCTCGACCACGATCGGCCCGGCGATGGCGCTGACCAGGATATAGGCGCCGACGGTGGGAATTCCGGCGCCGAGCAGGATGCACATCCCCGCCGTCAGCACGAGCGCGAGCAGCATCGAGCCGCCCGAGAGAAGATCGATCGCGGAGCCGAGCGGCACCGCGGCGCCGGTGGCGGTGACGGATTCGGCGAGAAGGCCGATGGCGCCGATGATGACCGCGATGCTGGCGCCCATCTTCGCGCCCTCGGCCATGCCGTCGAGAAGTTTCGCGGTGAAGGCGCGCAGCTCCCGCGCCAGGGCGGTGAGCGGGCGCGCGGGGCGCGAGAGCGCGAGATCGATCGGGATCATCGCGAACCGGGTCGCGGCGAGAGTGACGATGGCCCAGAACCCGGCGAAGGAGACCGAGTAGAGATTGACGAGGAAATAGACCAGCACGCCGGTCGGAATGACGAAGACCGGCAGGAAGCGCATCAGGACGCGGAGATCGGGCGCGACCTCCTGGCGGACGATGCCGAGCCGGCGCGACTTGAAATAGACGCTGGCGAGAAGCGCGAGATAGAAGAGCAGCGCCGGGATGACCGCGGCGGCGGCGACTTCGAGATAGGTGACCGAGAGCACCGCGGCCATGATGAAGGCGACGGAGCCCATCACCGGCGGCACCAGCTGCCCGCCGGTGGAGGCCGCGGCCTCGATCGCGCCGGCGGTGGCGGCGCCGTAGCCCTCGCGCTTCATGATCGGAATCGTGTAGGAGCCGGTGATCGCCACATTGGCGACGGCGGCGCCGGTCACCGTGCCCATCAGGCTGGAGCTGATGACGGCGCTGAGCCCGGCCCCGCCGGGGAAGGCGCGGCTCACGGCCTTGCCGATCTCGACGAAGGCGCGGTTGCCGTCCAGCGATTGCAGAAGCCCGCCGAACACCATGAAGAGAAAGATGAAATTGGCGGAGATCGCCATGAACTGGCCGTAGAGCCCGCTATAGAGCCCGATGGAGAGATTGGAGACCACGGTGTCGAAGGGAATGCGGCTGCCGGCGGCCGAGGTCGGCAGCATGTAGCCCCAGAAATTATAGGCGACGGCGATGAGCGCGATCAGCGGCAGGGCGAGGCCCCAGCGCTGGCGCGCGGCCTCCAGCACCGCGAACATCAGCCCGAGGCCGACCCAGACGTCGAGACGGCCCGGAAAGCCCTGGTTGAGGATCAGCGTATCGTAATTGATCTGGACGTAGAGCGCGCAGCAGAGCGCCAGCAGCGCGACCAGCAGGAGCCAGAGGCGGCGGAGCCGGCTCCCGGTCTCCAGCGCGGCGCCGAGCAGCACGAGCAGAAGCGCGACGCCGAGATGGGTGTTCTGCACCAACACCGAGGGCTGGAGCGGCGTCTGCGTGGCGGTGAGCTGATAGATCGTCATCGCCAGCGCGAGCGCGGTCAGAAAGCGGGCCGCTATGGAACGCATGCCATCCTCTTTTCGGGAGCGGAGCCGCCGCGCCGGAGCGCGGCGGCGAGCTGACGGCGGATTACTTGATCAGGCCGGCGTCCTGATAGGCGCGAAGGGCGCCGGGATGGAGCTTCTCCTCGATCCCGTAGGGCAGGAAGGCCGGGGTGAAGAGCACGCCGAGCCCGCCGGCGGCGTTGATCTCCTTCAGATGCGCCAGGGTCTTGCTGACGAACTCGTAGGCCATGTCCTCCGGGAAGGTCGCGTCGACGGCGACGAAATCGGGGTTGGCGTAGAGCATCACGTCGCCGTCCTGGATCGGCAGCGTCTCATCCGGAACGGTGAGGATGTGATAGGGCACGCCCCGCTCGTCATGGGTCTTGCGCAGGCCCGCCTCGGTCCAGGGGACGATGTGGAAGCCCCTGCCCGACTGTTCGAGATTGAGGACGCCGGGCACGACGCCGACCTTGTTGTCGGCGGCGTTGTACCAGCTCAGCGTCAGGCCGACGTCGATGGTGCCGTCGAGAAGCCCCGAGAAGATGTCGGCGAAGGAGAGATACTGGAGCGACACCTCGTCGAAGACGCCGAGCGCCTTCAGCGTCTCTTCCGCCATCACGGTCGCGGTGCCGGCCTTCGGGCCGAGCGCGACGGTGCGGCCCTTGAGATCGGCCGGGGTCTTGATGTCGTCATCGGCGGTCACCAGCATCCAGATCGGCCAGGTCGCGTTCATCAGCGCCCGGATCTGGAGATCGCCGAGCCCGTCCTGAAACGGCGGCTGGTTGTTGGCGGCGAGCCAGGGGCTGACCGGATCGCAGTTGAAGATCAGGTTCGTTCGGTCCTCGGCCCCGATCGCGTAGCGCAGGTTGTAGATATAGCCCTGCGTCGGCTGCGGCTTGGTGCGGAGCGTCTCCGAATTCTGCTCCAGAATCCGGGCGATGCCGAGCGACCATTCATATTCGCCGATTCCCGCGGGCGCGGTGAGATGATCGACGACAGACATCTCGGCCGCGGCGCCGGCCGCGACGGACGCGGACATGCTCGCGGCCAGCGCAAGCCGCGCGATGGGCCGTCCCATGGTTTTGAACATCGATAGCATTCGATTCCTCCTCTGTGTCGTCCGCCGCCGCCTCTCGCCTGGGCGGTTTCCAGCAAACGCGGTTGACATAGTCATTGCCGACAATCTTAACTTTGTTTCACACACGCCGGAGAGTCCAGCAACTTCCTGCGTAAAATGGAACGGAGGACCGCGATGCGCCCGATCGACTACACCCTGTCGCTCGACCGGATCGACCATGTCGGCCAGGGGCTCAGCCGCCCGGAATGCATTCTGGCGCAGAAGGACGGAACGCTCTGGATCTCGGACGACAAGAGCGGCGTGCTGAAGCTCGCCCCCGACGGGGCCCAGGAGCGGATCGGCGCCCTCGGCGGCGCGCCGAACGGAATCGCGATGGACAGGGACGGCTCCTTCGTCGTCGCGAATATCGACGCGGGCTCGCTCCAGCGCCTTCAGCGCGACGGGACCAGCGAGACGCTGCTCGACCGGCTCGACGGCCAGCCGCTCGGCGCGGTCAATTTCGCGCTGTTCGACAGCAAGTGGCGGCTCTGGGTCTCGGTCTCCACCCGGACGGAGCCGCGCAGGCAGGCGATCGATACGCCGCGCCCGGACGGCTACGTGATGCTGATCGACGCCGCCGGCGCGCGAATCGTCGCCGACGGGTTCCATTTCACCAACGAGGTCAGGCTCAGCCTGGACGAGAGCGTGCTCTATGTCGCGGAGACGGCGCTCGGCCGGGTCTCCGCCTTCGATATCGGCGGCGACGGCGCGCTCTCGAATCGGCGCGTCCATGGCCCGGACGGGTTCTGGCCCGGCGCGCTGATCGACGGGATCGCGGTGGACGCGGCCGGCGCGCTCTGGATCACCGAGATCACGCGCAACGCGCTGATCGTGCTGCCGCCGGAGGGCGAGCCGATCGTCGCGGTCGAGGGGCCGGACGAGGGGCCGACATGGTTTCCGACCTCGGTGACCTTCGGCGGGGCGGACCTGAAGGACGCCTATATCGGCTCGTTGAAGATGGACCGGCTGGCGCGGTTCCGATCCCCCGTCGCCGGGCCGCCCCCGCCGCATTGGCTGATCGGCTGATGGCCGGCGCCGGCAAGCTTACGCCGGTCTGGGGGGTAGGGTTCGTTCTCGCCTATCAGTCGGCGATCGTCGGCATGGGCCAGACGGCGCCGGTGCTCGCGCCCCTCGCCGCGGGTGAGATCGGCGTCGACGCCGCCAATGTCGGGTATTTCACCGCCATCGTCTTCGGGGTGGCGCTGTTCTCCTCCAACGGGGTTTCGGGATTGATGGCGCGGCTCGGCTCGTTCAAGGGCTCGGCGCTGTCGCTCGTGACGGCCGCGCTCGGCGTCGCCTGCGTCGCGCTCGCGGAATCGGTCTGGGGGGTGGTGTTCGGCGCGGTGCTGATCGGGGTCGCCTACGGGCCGGTGAACCCGCTCGGCTCGCGCATCCTGATGCGGATCGCGCCGGCGCGGCGGCGCAACCTGCTCTTCTCGATCAAGCAGTCCAGCGTCTCCATCGGCGGCGCGGCGGCGGGCGCGGTCCTCCCCGCGATCGCGCTCGGCTTCGGCTGGCGCGCGGCGGTGGCGGCGACCGGGCTCTTCGCGGTGACGGTGGCGGTTCTGGCGTTTCCGACGCGCTCCGCGCTCGGCGACGACGCGGAGCCGAGCGCGTCGATCCGCTTCGTCGGCCCGCTGAGGATCGCCGCGGCGGTGATCGCGCAGCCGGAGCTCAGGAGCGTGGCGGCGGCGGCGTTCTCCTTCTCGATGATGCAGTTCGGATTCATGTCGATCTATGTGACCCTGCTCTGGAGCTGGCTCGACCTCGCGCCGGCGATGGCCGCGGCGATGCTTTCGATCAGCCTCGTCGCCAGCATCGCCGGGCGGATCTTCTGGGGGTGGCGGGCGGATGGCGGGAACCCGCCGCTGATCCTCCTCGGCCTCGCCTGGTGCGGCGCGGCCTCGCTGATGCTGATGCTGCTGATGTCGCCGGAATGGCCGCTGCTCGCGACCGCGCTGTTCAGCGCCGTCCTCGGCTTCGGGGCGATGAGCTGGAGCGGGGTTCTTCTGTCGGAGGTGGCGCGGATCGGCGTCGCCCGCGACAGCGCGACCGGGACGCTCAAGGCGACGTCGGCGACGATGGTCTTCGCCTATCTTGGCGGCCTTCTCGGCCCGGCGATGCTGAGTCTGTCGGCGGCGGTCTTCGGCGGCTACGGCGCCGGCGTCGCGATCATCGCCGCCTTCATGGCCGCGACCGGGATCGCGCTCGCCCCGAATGTGAGAAAAACCAAGGAGATGAGAGATGACGGCTGAACGGACCATGCTGATCACCGGCGCATCGCGCGGGATCGGGGCGGCGACGGCGCGGATGGCGGCGCGCGCGGGCTGGGCGGTCGGCGTCAATTACCGCAGCGAGCGGGAGGCGGCGGAGGCGCTCGTCGCCGAGATCGAGGCGGCGGGCGGGACGGCCGCGGCGCTTCCTGCGGATCTGAGCTCGGAGGCGGAGGTCATGGCGCTGTTCGAGGCGGCGGACCGGCTGCTGCCGCCGCTCGGCTGCCTCGTGAACAACGCCGGACGCACGGCGCCGAGACCGATGCGGCTCTCGGAGGTGAGCTGGGAGGAGATCGCGACGCTCTTCGCGGTCAACGTCACCGGCGCGATGATCGCGAGCCGGGAGGCGGCGGCGCGGATGTCGACGCGCGCGGGCGGCGGCGGCGGCGCGATCGTCAACGTCTCCTCGCTGGCGGCGAAACACGGGGCGGCGGCGCTCTATGTCCATTACGCCGCCTCCAAGGGCGCGCTCGACACGTTCACATGGGGCCTCGCGCGGGAGCTGGCGGGGGAAGGCGTGCGGGTGAACGGCGTGCGGCCCGGCATGATCGACACCGAGATCCACGTCCGGGCGGGGATGCCGGACCGGGTCGAGAAACGCGGGCCGCGCCTGCCGATGGGCCGCGCCGGGACCCCGGACGAGGTCGCGGCCGCGATTCTCTGGCTGGCGTCGGACGCCGCGTCCTATGTGACGGGCTCGATCCTCGACGTGGGCGGCGGGGCCTGAGCCGTCAGCCCTCCCGCGCGATGATGCGCGGGCCGAAACCCTGCCGGCGCGGCATCAGCTCCAGCTCCGTGACGTCGACATGGGCGGGCATGGAGGTGGCGAAGACCACCGCCTCGGCCACGTCCTCGGGCTGGAGCGGCTTGTAGCCGGCGCAGGCGGCGCGGGCCCTCTCCTCGTCTCCCGCCCAGCGGACGGACCAGAACTCGGTCTCCCCGGCGCCGGGCGCGATGTAGCTGCAGCGGATCGGCGTTTCGATCAGGTCGGTCTTGAGGTTCTTGGAATACTGCAGAACGAAGGCCTTGGTGGCGCCGTAGACCGCGCTTCCGGGGCCGTTCGCGCGCCCGGCCACCGAGCCGATATTGACGATGTGCCCGCGCCCGCGCGCGAGCATCCCCGGCAGGGCGGCGTGGGTGCAGTAGAGCAGGCCGCTGATATTGGTCGCGATCATCGTCTCCACGTCGCTGAGCGCGGCGTCCTGCGCCTTGCCGCGGTCGACGCCGAGCCCGGCGTTGTTCACGAGGATGGAGACCGCCTTGAAGGCGTCGGGAAGGGACGCGAACGCCTCGAAGACGCCGTCGCGGTCGCGCACGTCGAGGCGCAGCGGCAGGATGGCGCCGCCATATTCGCCGGCCAGCGCCTCCAGCGGCGCGAGCCGCCGGCCGGCGGCGACGACGCGCGCCCCGGCCTTCGCGTAGCGCCGCGCGATCGCGGCGCCGAAGCCCGAACCGGCGCCTGTGACGCAGACGACATCGCCCGCCAGATCATCGACCATGGACCGTTCCCTTTTTTCCTGCAGACGCGACAAGAAGGTTGACGCGAGTGAATCCAGAATGTCAACATTCACAGCCATAACGCCGGTCGAAACGATTCATCAGAGATCGCCGCCCGCGCAGATCGCGATACGGAGGAAATCGCATGTTTCAACACTTCAGCCGCCTTTCCGCCGTCGCCGCAGGCGCGGCGGCGCTCGCCGCGGCGACATTCGGCGCGACGCAACCCGCCAGCGCAGAGGAGATCGTGGCGCGGCTCAGCTATCACTGGGCGCCGGCGCATCAGAGCGCGATCTTCGCCGAGGAGTTCGCGAAGCGCGTGAACGAGCGCGGCGCGGGCAAGATCCGGATCGACACCTTTCCGTCCGGCCAGCTTTTCGGCATCCGCGAAATCATGGGCGCGCTCTCCTCGGGCGCGGTGGAGCTTGGCGGCGTCGTCGGCGTGGTCAGCTTTCCGCCGGTCGACAAGAACTACAATGTCGAGGCGCTGCCGGGAACGTTCAAGAGCTTTGAACAGCTTCGGCGCTTCTTCAATGACGACGAGACCGGCAACAAGATCTGGACCGGCCTTCTCAAGCGGACCCGGACCCAGCTCATCGGCTACAACCCGACCGGCCCCTACATGACCTTCTCGGCCGCGCGCCCGCTGACCACGCCGGAGGCGTTCAAGGACCTGAAGGCGCGCTATCTCGCCGGGATCGAACGGCCGCGCTGGAGCGCCCTCGGCGCGGACGCGGTCTCGATGCCGACGCGGGAGGTCTACACCGCGCTGCAGAACGGCATGATCGACACGCTGAACACCGTGCCTTCGGCGATCAAGGCCTATAGCTGGTGGGAGTATCTGAAATACGGGCAGCTGCCGTTCCTCTTCCACGCCGACGCGTTCACCCTGGCGAATCAGACCTGGTATGACCAGCTTCCCGACGACGTGAAGCAGATCCTTCAGGAGGTCGGCGCCGAAATCTCCGCCGAATCGACAAAGTCGATCATGGAGTTCTCGACCCAAGTCCTCGAGGAGTTCGAGGCGCGCGGCGGCCAGGTCGACACGCTCACGGACGAGCAGCTCGCGGCCTTCACCGAGATCGACGAAGGGAAGGTGATCCCCGAGCTTGGCGACTTCGTCGACGCGGACGTGATCGCGGCGGCGAAAGCCTTCGTCGCGAAAGACGCCGCGAAGGACTGAGCAAAGGCCGACCGATCCCGCCCGGCCGCGCGCCGGGCGGGACTGCGCTCCGCACCGACCTGGAGTCCTGAATGACCCTCCTCCTCTCGCGCCTGATCCGCTTCAACACGGTGCTCGAACGCCTCGCCATCGCCGTCGGCGCGCTGCTCGTCGCGCTGATGGTGTTGATCGTGTTCGGCGGCGCGGTGACGCGCTACATCACCGGAACCGGCTTCGGATTCGTCGTCGAACTGCCGCCGATCCTGATGCCCTGGCTCGTGTTTCCGCTGGCCGGGGTGCTGATGCGCGGCGGCGCGCATATCTCGGTGGATTTCCTGCCCGACAAGCTCGGCTCCGGCGGCCGGCGCGCGCTCAAGGCGGTGATCTCGCTGATCGCGATCGCGGCCGGCGCGACCTTCGTCGTCGCGGGGTGGGACGCCACCAGCCTGTTTCGCATGATCGGGCAGGTGACCGAAATGGAGTGGGAATTCCCGATCTGGTACATCTACCTCTCGTTTCCGGTCGGCTTCACGATCCTGATCAGCTTCGCGGTCGAGAACCTGCTGCGCGCAGTGACCGGCTACGACGAACCCGGCGGGGCGGCCCTGGCGGGCGTCCACGCGGTCACAGAGTGAGGGCGCGCTGATGGTCGCAATCGCAATCGGCTCGTCGCTTCTTCTTCTTTTCCTCGCGGTTCCGATCTTTCTGGTCTTCGGCGTCGGCTCGTCGCTGGTCGCCATCGCCGGGCTGAACCTCCCCTGGTCGACGCTGATCCAGATCTCCTTCGGCGCCGTCACCAAACATGTGCTGCTGGCGATCCCGCTGTTCATCTTCACCGGGCTCATCATGCTGCGCGCCGGCGTCGCCCGCCGGCTGGTCGACCTCGCGCTGGCGCTGGTCGGGCACTGGCCCGGCGGGCTCGGCATCGCGATGGTGATGACGATGGGCTTCTTCGCCGCCTTCTGCGGCTCGATCCTGGCGGCGATCACCGCGGTCGGCACGATCATGATGCCGGAGATGATCAAGAAGGGGTATTCGCGCCCGTTCACCGTCACGCTCGCGGCGGCGGCGGGGCTGCTGGAGGCGCTGATTCCGCCCTCGAACGCGGCGATCATCTATTCGGCGCTCACCGGGGTTCCGGTCTCTCACGCGTTCGCGGCGGGGGTGCTGCCCGGCTTCGTGCTGATGTTCGTGCTCATCTTCCTCGTGCTCTGGCGCTGCCGCCACATGACGCGGGAGGCGCGGGTTTCGGGCGCGGGGCGCTGGCGGGCCTTCGTCGCGGCGATCCCCGGCCTGATGACGCCCTTCATCATTCTCGGCGGCATCTATGGCGGATTGCTGACGCCCTCCGAATCCGCCGCCGTCGCCTCGGTCTGGGCGATCTTCGTCGGCTTCGCCATCCATCGGGAGCTGACGTTCGCCGCGATCTGGAGCGCGCTCCGCGCCACGGCGGTGACCACGTCGGTGATCTTCTCGATCATCGCGACCGCCACCTTCCTGTCGATCGTGCTGACCTACACCCAGGCGCCGCAGCACATGACCGATTATTTCGTGAATTTCGGCGCGAACGGGATCACCTTCCTGCTGATCGTCGGCGTCATCGTCCTGATCCTCGGCACCTTCATCGAGATCATCCCGAACTTCTATCTCACGGTGCCGATCTTCATGGCGGTGGCGACCACGCTCGGCGTGCCGCTGGAGCATCTCTACATCGTCTTCACCGCCTTCGCCGGGCTCGGCCTGCTGACGCCGCCGGTCTGCGTCGGGCTCTACACGGCGGCGGGGGTGATCAACCTTTCGGCGGACAAGGCGTTCAAGGAGCTGCCGCTCTTCCTCATCGTCGGCATCCTCTACGGAGTTCTGATGATCTTCATTCCCGCGCTCTCCACCTGGCTGCCCTCGCTGCTATGAGCGCGGGCCGCTTCAGGTGGGAGAGCCGGGGCGCCGGCGTGGTTCTGGTCACGTTCGACCGGCCGGAGGCGATGAACGCCTTCGACACGAAGGCGGCGGAGGACATGCTGGCGCTGTTCGGCCATGAGCTGCGGCGGCGCGACGACGTCCGCTGCGTGGTGCTGACCGGCGCGGGCGAGCGGGCCTTCAGCGTCGGCGCGGATCTCAAGGAGCGCCGCGGCATGAGCGACGATGTCTGGCGGCGCCAGCACGCGCTCTTTCGCGACGCGTTCGAGACGCTCTGGCGCTTTCCCTGGCCGGTGATCGCGGCGGTGCGGGGCCATGCGCTCGGCGGCGGATGCGAGCTCGCGCTCGCCTGCGATTTCATCTACGCGGCCGAGGACGCGTCCTTCGGCCTGCCCGAGATCACGCTCGGCATCATGCCCGGCGCGGGGGGCACGCAGCTTCTGCCGCGCGCGGTCGGGCTGCGGCGCGCGCGCGAACTGGTGCTGAGCGGGGGGCGGTTCGGCGCGGCGGAGGCGCTGGAATGGGGCCTCGTGAACCGCGTCTCGCCGGCCGCCGAGGTGGTGGACGAGGCGCTGGCGGCCGCTTCGCGGATCGCGCGCAACGCCCCGCTCTCCATCCAGGGCGCGAAACGCGCGATGGACCGGGGCGTCGAGACCGGGCTTGAAACCGGGCTCGCGCTCGAAGTGTCGATCCATCAGCGGCTTTCGGCCAGCGAGGATCGGCGCGAAGGCGTCGACGCATTCAACGAGAAACGTAAACCGGAATGGCGATTCAGATGAACCAGGACTTGAGCGGCGCGGACTGGCGCCGACCGGCGCGCGAAGCGGCGGAGGCCGCGCGGCGGACGGGCGCGAAGGCGCTTTCGGAGATGGCGGCGAAGGCGGCGCTCTCGGCCTATGGCGTCGGGACGCCGCGCGGCGTGCGGCTGGCGCGCCCCGAGGACGCGACCGCCGCGGCGCTCGCCGGGCTGACGCCGCCGCTGGTCGCGAAGATCCTGACGCGCGAGGGGGCGCACAAGAGCGATTTCGGCGGCGTCAGGCTGAATCTCAAGGACGCGGCCGAGGTCGCCGGGGCGCTCTCGGCGATCGAGGCCGCCGCGGCGAAGGCCGGGGTCGAGGCGGACGGGTTCCTCGTCGAGGAGCAGGCCGCGCCGGGCGTCGAGCTCGTTCTCGGCGGCGTCGCCGATCCGCGCTTCGGCCCCTGCGTCATGGTCGGGCTCGGCGGCGTCTTCGTCGAGATCTTCGAGGATGTCGCCTTCCGCGCCTGCCCGATCGACGAGACGGAGGCGCGCGCCATGCTGGCGGAGCTGAAGGCGGCGCCGATCCTGACCGGCGCGCGCGGGCGCGCGGGCGTCGACATGGAGGCGCTGGTCGCGGCGCTGGTCGCCTTCGGCGGGCCGCAGGGCGTGATGATGGCGCTCGACGGGGAGGCGGCGGAGATCGACGTCAACCCGCTGATCGCCGGCCCTTCGGGCGTGGTCGCCGCCGACGCGCGCATCCTGTTGACGGCGGAGGCGGCGGCGGCGACGGAGCCCGCGCCGGCGCTGGACCGGGAGGCGACGCGGGCCGCGTTCCGCCCGCTCTTCCGGCCCGAAAGCATCGCCATTCTCGGCGCGTCCTCATCGGGCGGCGGCTTCGGCAACGAGGTGATCAGCCACAGCCTCGCCTTCGGCTACAAGGGGAGCGTCACGCCGATTCATCCGAAGGCGGCGGAGGTCCAGGGGCTGAAGACCGCGCCGTCGCTGGCCGCGCTCGATCAGCCGGTCGATTTCGCCTATGTCGCCATCGGCGCCGACGCGGCGCTGGAGGCGCTCGGCGCCGCGCCGGGCAAGGCGCGCTTCGTGCAGGTCATGTCCTCCGGCTTCGGCGAAAGCGAGGACGGCGCCGACAAGGAGCGCCGCCTGCTGGAGACGGCGCGGGCCGGCGGGTTCCGGCTGATCGGGCCGAACTGCCTCGGCGTGCATTCGCCGCGCGGCGGGCTGACCTTCGTCGGCGGGGCCGATCCGACGCCGGGCGGCGTCGGGGTGATCTCCCAATCGGGCGGGCTGGCGGTGGATGTGATCCTCCGGGGCGGCGCGCGGGGGCTGAAATTCTCCGCCGTCACCACGCTCGGCAACAGCGTGGACCTGACGCCGGCCGACCTTCTGGAGCATCATTTCACCGACCCCGAGACCGAGGTGATCGGGCTTTACCTCGAGGATGTGCGCGACGGGCGCCGCTTCGTCCAGCGCCTGAAGGAGCATGGCGGCGAGAAGCCGGTGGTGATGCTGGTCGGCGGGCGGACGGAGGCCGGCGGGCGGGCCGCCGCCTCCCATACCGGCGCGCTGGCGGCGGACGCGCGGCTCTGGGCCGGGATCGAACGGCAGACCGGCGCGGTCGTCGTCGACACGCTGGACGAGTTCCTGAACGCGCTTCTGCTCATGCAGGCGCGCGGCGCCGGCGGGCGGCGCCCGACGCGCCGGGTCGCGCTCTTCGGCAATGGCGGCGGATCGAGCGTGCTGGCGGCGGACGCCTTCGCGCGCGAGGGGCTGGAGACGCCGCGCTTCTCCGCGCCGACGCTGGCGCGGCTCGAGGCGCTCGGCCTGCCGCCGGGCACCGGGCTCGCCAATCCGGTGGACACGCCGGCGGGGACGCTCCGCCACCGCGACGGCGCCGTCGCGGGCGAGATCCTCGACATCCTGATCGGCGAAGAGGCGCTGGACGCGATCGTCCTCCACGTCAACCTGCCGGTCTTCACCACGTCCATCAACCAGCGCGTCGACGTGATCGGCGGGCTGGTGCGGGAGGCGGCGCGGATCGGCGCCAAGGGCGCCGGCGCGCCGCGGATCGTTCTGGCGCTGCGCTCGGACGGGACCGAGGCGACCGACGCGCGCCGGCGGACCGACCGGCTGACGGCGCTCGCGGCGGGCATTCCGGTCTTCGACGAGTTGCCGGAGGCGGCGAAGGCGCTCGGCGCGCTCGCGCGGTGGGAGGCGGCGGCGGCGAAGAAGACGTGAGGGAGGCGGGCGCGATCAGCCCCTCGCGCCCAACTCCGCCTCCTTGCGCAGGAGCTTCACGGCCATGTCCTTGGAGCGGTTGACGAGGGTCTGCGTCGCCTTCTCGGCGCCGTCGGCGTCGCCCGCCTCGATACGCTCGATGAGCCGGGTCCAGTTCCGGATCGATTGCGCGCGCCGCTCGGTCGTCGACAGGCCGAGCCGGGAGTATCGCATCGTCTGATACAGCAGCGAAAAGATGATCTCGGCGAGCCGCTCGCTCCCGGTTCCGGCGCAGAGCTTGAGATTGAGATCCTGCACCTCGGCCAGATAGGCGGCGGCGACGGCCTCGCTGTCGTCGAGTTCGAGCAGCGCCTGCAGTTCGCCGAGCTGTTCGCGGAGCTCCGCGATCAGCCGCTTGTCGCCCTTGAGCGCGGCGCGGCGCCCCGCGAGGCCGAGCAGCGTCGCCCGGATCTCGAACACGTCCTCGACTTCCTCGATGGTGAGCTTGGTGACGATCGCGCCGCGCCGGGGCTGGATGCTGACCAGGCCCTTCTTTTCGAGGATGCGGAGCGCTTCGCGCACCGGGCCGCGGCTGACCTGAAAGCGTTCGGAGACCGCGACCTCATGGATGCGGTCTCCGGGTTCGTATTCGTCCTGAACGATCGACTCCGCGAGTTTCAAGGCGATCTGCTCCGAAAGCGAGAGCGCCTCTCCGCCGCCGTCTCCGGCCGCGGAGCGCGCCGCCCCAAGCAGCTTCGGCATTCGCGAATCCATCCGAGCCATTCTATTCCTTCCAATTCCCGTTCAGGAAGGTCCCTGTCCGGTCAGGCGAATGGAGGACTAATCAATTTTTATTCAGGTTTCCAGAGTAGCGACAACTTGACCTTCATTGACGTTCGCCCCCTCGTCGACGTGGAACGCCTTTATACGCCCGGATTCCGGCGCGAGCACTGGAATCTCCATCTTCATCGACTCGAGTATCATTATCACATCGTCCTCGGCCACTTCGTCGCCGATCCCGGTTTCGATCTTCCAGACCGTGCCGGTGATTTCCGATTCCACCTTGATTTCCGCCATGTTTCACTCCCGATTCAAGATTGCGTTTAAGGGTCAGAACGTCGTCGGCCAGCTCGCGAGCTTGCGTTGCGAGAGGCCTTTCTCCATTGCGCGCGAATGGACTTCAAGCATCCTGAGCAGCCAGCTCCGGGTCTCTCTCGGGTCCAGCACCGACTGCGCGGAATAGATCGCGGCGAGGTCGTAGGCCGAGGTCTCGCGGCCGATCTCCGCCTTCAGCTCCTCGAATTTCTGCGGATCGCTCTCGGCGGTGACGCCGTAAACGACGTTGACGCCGATATTCGGATCCATGAAGCCGACATCCGAGGTGAACCAGGCCGCCATCTCGTCCGAGTTTCGCGAACCGCCCATGTTGAGATAGGCCTGCCCGTAGGACTTGCGGGTGACGATGGAGAGCTTCGGCACCGTGCACATCTGCAGCGCGCTCATGAAGTTCATGATCTTGCCGGGCGCCTTGCGCTTCTCGCCTTCGATCCCGATCAGGAAGCCCGGCGTGTCGGTCAGGATCACGATCGGAATGTTGAAGCTGTCGCAGAGCACGAGGAAGCTGGTGATCTTGTCGCAGCCGTCCGGGTCGAGCGCGCCGGCCTTGAAGAGCGGGTTGGAGGCGACGAAGCCGACCACCTTGCCGTTCATCCGCGCCAGCGCCGTCGTGGCGACGCGGCCGAATTTCGGCTTCAGCTCGAAGACGCTGCCCGGATCGGCGACGGCCTTGATCAGCTTGCGGACGTCATAGACCTTCTGGCGCTCCGTCGGGACGATATCGAGGATCTTGTCCGGCGACGGCAGCGTCGCGGGATCGGGCGCTTCGGTCTCGGGCGGGCGCTCGCCGGCGTGGCTCGGAAGATAGGAGAGGAAGGTCTTGACGAGGTCCAGCGCCTCCTCGTCGGAGTCGACGGCGTAATCGACGATGCCGGTCTTCTCGGTGTGGAGCTTCCAGCCGCCGAGCTCCTCGGGGTCCACCGCCTCGCGAATCGCGATCGAGGTGACGCGCGGCGAGGAGACGGCGAGGCAGGCGCCCTTCCGCATCACCACGAAGTCGGAGAGCATCGTGTACCAGGTGCCGGTGCCGAAGCTCGGGCCGAGGCAGGCGGCGACGTAAGGCGTGCGCCGGTCGCGGATGAACTGGGTCGGATCCTGCCCCAGCGAGCCGGTTCCCTGCGCGCCCATCGTGTCTGGGATGCGGGCGCCGGAGGTCTCGTTCAGGAAGATGATCGGCATGCCGTTCTGCGTCGCGGTGCGACGGATATGGCCCATCTTCTTGACGTTGTTGAGGCTGGAGGACGCGCCGAGCGTGGTGATGTCGCAGGAGACGATCGCGGCGGGGCGCCCGTCGATCCGGCCGAAGCCGCAGACCTTGCCGTCGGCCGGGCTGCGATCGCGCGCTTCGGGCCTGTGCGAGGTGGCGAACATGCCCGTCTCGGAGAAACTGCCCGGGTCGAACAGGCGATCCACCCGCTCGCGGGCGTCGAGAAGACCCGCTTCCTTGCGCTTCTTCAGCTTTTCGGACCCGCCCATCTCAAGGATTCGCGCCTTGCGGGCCTCATGGTCTTCGATCAACCGCTTGTAATCGGACATCCTTCACCTTCGATCGCTCTTTGGGCTTGCCAGACCATCAACTCCAAAAGTATTCGTAATGTCAACATTCGGTGTTAGGGTGCCCCGGCGTCGGGAGAAACCCGCCCCGGCAAGGAACAGATTACAAGGAGACGTCGCCGATGAGCTGGAAGCCAGAAGTTGATCAGATCGAGCGCCGGAACGAGATGGCGCGCGCGCTTGGCGGCAAGGAAGCGGTGGATCGCCAGCACGCCTCCGGACGGCTCACGGTCCGCGAGCGGATCGCGCTGATCGCCGACGAAGGCTCCTTCCGCGAGATCGGCGCGATGAGCGGCAAGGCGACCTATGACGAGAATCACAATCTCGTGTCGGTGCGCCCCGCCAACGCGGTGATCGGCACCGCGAAGATCGGCGGGCGCAAGGTGGCCATCGACGGCGACGACTACACGATCCGGGGCGGCTCCTCCGAGGCGACGATCTCGGAGAAATGGATCTACGCCGAGAATTACGCGCTGGAGATGCGGATGCCGCTGATCCGGCTGGTGGAGAGCGCGGGCGGCTCGGTCCGGCTCGTCGAGCAGCAGGGCTCGACCAAGATTCCGGGCTATCCGACATGGCTGATGGCCTCGACGCTCGGCTATATCCCGGTCGTCGCGCTGGCGCTCGGCCCCTGCGCCGGGCTCGGCGCGCTGAAGGCGGCCTGCGCGCATTTCTCGATCATGGTGAAGGGCACCTCGCAGGTCTTCGCGGGCGGCCCGCCGGTGGTCGAGCGCGGCATGGGGATCAAGGTCCACAAGGAGGATCTCGGCGGCTCCGAGATCCACACCCGCGCCAGCGGCGTGATCAACAACGAGGCGAAGGACGAGGAGGAGGCGCTTTCGCTCGCGCGGCGGTTCCTCTCCTACATGCCGTCCAGCGTCTTCGAGACGCCGCCGGTGATCGAGTGCGACGACCCGGTGGACCGCGCGGAGGAGGAGCTTCTGTCGATCATCCCGCGCGAGCGGCGGCGGGTCTACAAGATGCGGCGGCTCATCGAGCTGGTGGTCGACAAGGGGTCGGTGCTGGAGACCGCGCCGCGCTTCGGGCGCTCGATCATCACCTGCTTCGCCCGCCTCGGCGGACGCCCCGTCGGCGTGATCGCCAACGATCCGATGCATTACGGCGGCGGCCTGACCCGCGCGGCGGCGGAGAAGATGGAATCCTTCATCGACATCTGCGACACGTTCCATCTTCCGATCGTCAACTTCGTCGACCAGCCCGGCACGATCGTCGGGCCGGAGGCCGAGAAGATGGGGACGGTGAAAGGCTCGGTCCGCGTCGTCTCCGCCATCGAGCAGAGCCGCGTGCCGTGGTGCGCCATCGTCGTGCGCCGGCTCTACGGGCTGGCGGGCACCGCCTATGGCCGCCTGCAGGGGATCAACCTGCATTACGCGTGGCCGTCGGCGCGCTGGGGCTCGATCCCGATCAGCGGCGGCGTCGAGGCGGCCTACAAGGCGGAGCTGGCGGCGCTGTCGGACGAGGAGCGTCAGGCGCGGCTGGAGGAGCTCGAGGCGTATTACGACCATCTCGAATCGCCGTTCCTGACCGCCGAGCGCTTCAAGGTCCCGGACATCATCGACCCGCGCCGGACGCGGGCGATGCTGAACGACTGGCTCGACGACGCCTGGCGCATTCTGCCCGAGCAGGTCGGCGTCAAGGGCCGCACCATCCGCCTCTGATCCGGGAACATCGCATGAAAAAGATACTGATCGCCAATCGCGGCGAAATCGCCTGCCGCATCGGCCGCGCCGCGCATGGGCTGGGGCTGAAGACCGTGGCCGTCCATTCGGACGCGGACACCGACTCGCTCCATGTCGCGGAGGCGGACGAGGCCGTCCATATCGGCCCCGCCCCCGCGGCGCAGAGCTACCTGCGCGCCGACGCCATCCTCGAGGCCGCCGCGGCGACCGGGGCGGACGCGATCCATCCCGGCTACGGCTTTCTCGCCGAGAGCGCGGCCTTCGCGAAGCGGGTCGGGGACGCCGGGCTGATCTGGATCGGGCCGAGCCCCAAATCCATCGACGACATGGGCGACAAGGAGCGCGCCCGCGCCCTCGCCCGCGCCGCCGGCGTGCCGGTGCTGCCGGGCTCCGACCGGTTCGGGCCGGACGACGCCGGAAAGCTGGAGGACGCGGCGGCGGCGGTCGGCTATCCGCTGCTCGTCAAGGCCTCGGCCGGCGGCGGCGGCATCGGCATGCGCCGGGTGGACGGGCCGGACAAACTGGCGAAGACCGTGGAGTCGACGCAGGAGATGGCGGCGCGGAGCTTCGGCGACGGCGCGGTCTATCTGGAGCGCTTCGTGCCCCGCGCCCGCCATGTCGAGATCCAGGTCTTCGGCCTCGGCGACGGGCGCGCGTTCCATCTTTTCGAGCGCGACTGCTCGACGCAGCGCCGGTTCCAGAAGGTGATCGAGGAGAGCCCGGCCCCCGGCCTCGCCCCCGAGATCACCGCCCGGATGGCGGAATGCGCCCGCGCGCTGGCCGCGGCCGAGCGCTACAGCGGCGCCGGCACGGTGGAGTTCATCGTCGATGCGGACTCCGGGGAGTTCTATTTCCTGGAGATGAACACCCGCATCCAGGTGGAGCATCCGGTCACCGAGATGATCTGCGGGGTCGATCTCGTCGGCATGCAGATCCGCCACGCGGCGGGCGAAGACCTCGAGGCGGAGCTGAGCGCGGTGACGCGCCGGGGCGTCGCGGTCGAGTGCCGGCTCTACGCCGAGAACCCGAAGAAGATGTTCCTCCCGGCGCCGGGCGCGCTCGACGTGTTCGAGACGCCGGCGGACATGGAGGGGGTCCGGATCGACACCGGCGTGCGCCAGGGCGCGGCGATCACGCCCTATTACGACCCGATGATCGCCAAGATCTCGGCCTGGGGCGAGGATCGCGCCGCGGCGCTCGACCGCGCGGCGGCGGCGCTCCGCGCGACGCGGATCGAGGGGCTGGTGACCAATCGCGATTTCCTGATCGCGGTGCTCGACGACGGCGAGTTCCGGCGCGGCGAGGTCTGGACCGGCTATGTCGACGCGCGGCGCAAGGACCTCACGGCCTGAACGGGCCCGCGTCTCGCGGCGGGGGAAAGTGACGATGGAGCGGACATGAAACTGACCGAAGATCTGGCCAAGGCGCTGCTGAAGGAGCGCGGGCTTCCCGTACCCGAGGGCTCCGCCGCGGCGAGCGCGGAAGAAGCGGCGGCGGCGGCGCGGGCTCTCGGCGGCGAGGTCGCGGTCAAGGCGCTGATCCCCACCGGGAGGCGCGGCAAGGCCGGGCTCGTGCGCCTGACCGAGACCGCCGAAGAGGCGGCGGAGGCCGCCGGCGCGATGATCGGCGCGGAGGCGATGGGCGGGAAGATCGCCCGGGTTTATGTGGAGCGGCGCGCCGAGATCGCGCGGGAGTTCTATCTCAGCTTCGCCTTCGGGGATCGGACGCCGCGGCTCGTCATCTCCTGCGAGGGGGGCGTCGATATCGAGTCGGTCCACGCCGAGCGCCCCGAGCGCGTGGTGGTGAAGGAGATCGATCCTCTCCGCGGGCTGAAACCCTGGGACGCGATCGACTGCTGGATCGAGGCCGGATTGAGCGGGCGCGAGCTCGCGGCCGTCGGCCGGCTGACCGCCGAGCTTTACGAGGCCTTCGTCGCGCTCGACGCGGTGATGATGGAGATCAACCCGCTGACGCTCGACGCCAAGGGCGCGCCCTCACTGGTCGGCGCGATGATGGAGATCGACGATTTCGCCCTTCATCGCCAGCGCGGCGTCGCGGCGGACGGGCGGCCCGAGCCCTCCGCGAACCCGCGCGAGGCCGCGGTCGAGGCGGCGAACCGCGCCTATCCCGGCGCCAATTCGCGCTACACCGAACTCGACGGCGACATCGGCCTTCTGGTCGCCGGCGGCGGCGCCGGGCTGTTGCAGCACGACATGATCGTCGCCATGGGCGGGCGGCCCGCGAACCACTCGGACGTCAGCCCGGCGCCCGGCACCGAGAAGATGGAGGCGGTGCTGGACGGGGTCTTCACCAATCCGCGGTCGCGGGGGCTTCTGATCGGCTACAACTACCTCCAGATGGCGCCCTGCGATCAGGTGGCGAAGGCGCTCAAGATCTCGGTCGAGCGCAATGGAATCGACGCGCGCCGCTTCCCCATCGTGCTGCGCCTGTTCGGGCCGGCGGAAGCGGAGGCGCGCGAGATCGTCGCGACGATCCCCGGCGCATATTACCTGCCGGCGGGGGCGTCGCTGGAGGATGGATGCCGCGCGGTGGTGAACGCGGTGCGGGAGGCGACGCGATGAGCATTTTGATCGACGAGACGACACGGGTCGTCGTGCAGGGAATCACCGGGAATCAGGGGCGGTTCGACACGAAGCTCTGCCTCGATTACGGCGTGAAGATCGTCGCTGGGGTCACGCCCGGGCGCGGCGGCGAGGATGTCTACGGGGTTCCCGTGTTCGACACGGTGCGCCGCGCGGTCGCGGAGACCGGGGCGGACGCCGCCGTGCTCTACGTTCCGGCGGGCGGCGTGCGGGACGCGGTGTTCGAAGCGGTCGACGCCGGGTGCAAGGTGTTGCTCGCGACGACCGAGAACCTGCCCCGGCACGACGCCGCTCAGGCGGTGGCGGCGGCGCGCGCGGCCGACGCATGGCTGGTCGGCTTCAACACCAATGGCGTGATCTCGCCCGGGAAATGCAAGATCGGCGGCATCGGCGGCGCCGACCCGGACGCGATCTACCGGCGCGGGCGGATCGGCGTCGTCTCGCGCTCGGGCGGCATGTCGGCGGAGATCTCCTGGGCGCTGACCCGGGCCGGATTGGGCGTCTCGACCGCGGTGTCGATGGGCGGCGACCGCACCACGGGCCGCTCGATGCGCGAATATCTCGGCCTGTTCGAGGCGGACCCCGAGACCGACGCGATGATCGTCTATGGCGAGCCCGGCACCGATAACGAGGCCGAGGTCGCCGAAGCGATCAGGAGCGGCGCGATCCGCAAGCCGGTGCTGGCGCTGATCGCCGGGGCGTTCCAGGAGAACTATCCGGCGGGCCGCAGCTTCGGCCATGTCGCGGCGATGATCGCCGGAGAGGCCGACACCGCGACCGCCAAGCGCCGCCTGCTGAAGGAGGCCGGCGCGCATGTGATCTCATCGCTCGACGAAGCGCCGAAGATCATCGCCGACGTGACCTGAGAGACCTGACGTAAGAGATGCGCCCGGTCTTCGCCCGTCGGCGCATCGGAAGGCGGCCCGGCGCGGCGCCGCCTTCAGCGCGGCGTCCGCTTTGCGCCGCGCGCGCGGCGGGATTTTCCCCGCCCGCAGGATCGGCCTCGCCCCCCTCCCCGTCTCCCCGCCCCGCCCTCTTCGCGCCCCTGGCCGGGAGGACTGGCTGATCGGGTGAGGCGGGGCCTCCGCGATCACCCATTCTGACGAGCGCGGCGCCCGATTGGATGAGCCGCGCCGCGCATGGCGGATGCGCGCGGCCATCGCTCCACGCCAATCGCACGAATTGATGGGCGCCGACTCTCACGGCGCCGGGCCAGTCTCGCCCTGTCGGCGCGGATCTCCTGGGCCCGCCGGCGATCTGAAGCGAGGCGCGCCCGCCGGGCGACGAAGCTGGCGATCGGTTCCGCGACGATGGGGGATCATGAATATTCAGCTGACCATCCTTCTGAATGTCTTTCTCGTCACCGTGGTCGCGATTCAGCTTCTTCGGCCGCTCGCGCCGCGCTTCGGCCTTCTCGACGCGCCGGGGGCGATCAAGCTCCACGACGTGACGACGCCGAGTTGCGGCGGGCTGGCGATCGCGGCGGCGCTGGCCGTCGCGGCGGCCCTCGGCTCGATCGCCTCTCCGCCGGTCGCCTGCGCCTGGGTGGCGGCCATCGCCGCCCTCGGCGCGCTGGACGACCGGCGCGCCCTGTCGCCGCGGGTCCGGCTCGGGGCGCAGTTCGCGGCGGCCGCGGCGCTGATGCTCTCGACCCGCTACGCGCTCCCGAATCTGGGAGAGTTCTCCACGAACGCCGGATGGGCCGTTCTGGCCTCCGGCGCGGCGATCAGCCTCCTTTTCACGGTCGGAGTCGTCAACAGCTTCAATCTCATCGACGGCGTCGACGGATTGGCCGGCGCCGTGACGCTGGCGGGATTGTTCTGGCTCGTCGAGATCGCCCGCGTCACGGGCGACGCCGGCGTCGCCAGCGACGCGGAGGTCGCGATGGCCGCGACCGCGGGGTTCCTGGTCTTCAATCTCCGCCATCCCTGGCGCGCCCGCGCGGCGGTGTTCCTCGGCGACGCCGGCAGCACGGCGCTCGGCGCGACCTTCGCCTGCCTGATCCTCGCCCTCGCCTCCCGCCCGGGCGGGGCGCATCTGCCCGCTCTGATCTGGCTCGTCGCGGCGCCGTTGATCGACATGGGCAGCCTTGTGGTGCGCCGGATCGCCGCGCATCGCAGCCCCTTCGCGGGAGACCGGCGCCACCTTCATCATCTTCTGCTGGATTTCGGGCTCTCCCCCGCCCTGACGACCGCTCTGATCGCGGCGGCGTCCTGCGTCTGCGGCGCCGTCGGATATCTCGGCGTCCTCTACGGCGCCTCCGCGGCGGCGATGATCGCGGCGCTTGGCGCGCCGATCGCGGCCCATTGCCTGGTCGTGCGCGCCGCCCGGCCCGAGACCCGCGCGCGGCTTTCCGCGCGTCTCGCGCAGATCGGGGCGGCGCGGCTCCATGGCGCGAATCCGGCTTCGCGCGACGAAGGCGCGTTGACGCCCCAGAGGAACCGGCCATGAGCATCTCGACGCTGATCATGACTCTGAACGAGGAGGAGAATCTCGGCCGGTGCCTCGAGTCCCTCAAGTGGTGCGACGATATCGTGGTGCTTGACTCCTACAGCGCCGACCGCACCGTCGAGATCGCCCGCGCCGCCGGCGCGCGCGTGGTCCAGCGCGCCTATGACACCGAATTTCAGCAGCGGATGTATGGCCTGAAGGAGATCGAGTTCCGGCATCCCTGGGTCTACACGCCCGACGCGGACGAAGTGACGCCGGACGATCTTCGCGAGGAGATGCTGGCGCTCGCGGCCGATCCGACCCGCCGGGAGGCGATGTTTCAGGCGCGCTACAAGAACATGTTCATGGGCCGCTGGATTCGGCGCAGCTCGCTCTATCCGACATGGATCACGCGCATGGTCCGGCCCGACCTCGTGCGTTATGAACGGATGATCCACGCCCGCTGCGTGAGCGACCGGCCCACCGGCCGCCTGAAGGCGCATTTCATTCACTACAGCTTCAACAAGGGGCTGAGCGCCTGGTACGACAAGCATAACCGCTATTCCTCGGTGGAGGCGAAGCTGGCGCTGGAACGGGGGCGGCGCCCGCGGATCGCGTGGGCGGGCCTCGTCTCGCGCGATCAGGCGGACCGGCGCGCCTGCGTCAAGGCGATCGCCGCGCGGCTGCCGTTCCGCCCGACCCTGCGCTTCGTCTACATGTATCTGCTGCGCGGCGGATTTCTCGACGGATGGGCCGGCTACACCTATTGCCGGATGATCGCGAGCTACGAGTTGATGATCGAGATCAAGACGGCGGAGCGCCGCCGGCGGGGCCAGGGGCTTCCGATATGATCCGCGCCGGGGCCGCATGAAGGAGACCCTGACAGCCGTTCTTCTGACGATGGCCGCGAGCTGCCTGCTCTGGGGGCTCGCCAACCCGCGGAACGCCTACAAGTTCCCGTTTCTCGCCGGCCTGATCGTCTTCGCATTCGTGTTGCCCCAACTCCCCGGCCTCATCGATGCGCCGTTCCTGCCGGATGGCGGCTACGCGAAGACGGTGCTGATGACCTGCCTCTGCCTCGCCTGCGCGGTGCTTGGCTGGCGCGCGACGGGCGCGCCGTTCGCGGTTCTGCGGGTGCGGTTCAACGAGCGGCGGCTGAACGAGGTGGCGACCGGCTTCGCGCTTGTCGGGGCGTATTTCTACTACACGCTGTCGCAGCTTCCCGGCGAGCAGACCGTCGGCGTCCAGATCTCCGGCGCGCAGGTCGTCTATCTGTTTTTCGGCCGGCTGCTGACCTACAGCCTCGCCATCGCCAGCCTCTGTTTCGCAAGGCGCCCGAGCCGATGGATGCTTGCGGTCATCCTGTTCGATCTCGTCTTCTATTTCGACAGGATCGTGGTGACCGGCAAGCGCGCCGAGACCGCCGAACTCTGGCTGATCTTCGCGCTGGCGTTCTGGTTCCAGCGCCGCTGGACGATTCCGCGCGGCCTTCTGGTGATGGGGTTCGTCGCCGCGCTGGTCGGATCCACGAGCATGTCTGACTACAGAAAGGTGACGCGCGCGCACAGCGGGTTCGTCTTGAGCGAGATCTCGGAGATCGACGCCGGGAGCAATTTCGAAGAGCTGTTGAAGAATGGCGGCCCGGAGGTGCGAAACGCGATCCTGCTGATCAGCGACACCGACAAGACCGCCCGCTTCGACTACGGCGCCTTTCACTGGAACCAGGTGATCTGGAATTATCTGCCGTCCAGCCTGACCGGCGCGGCGTTCAAGCAGTCGCTGATGCTCGAGACGCCGAAGGCCCCGCGCGACTTCAACCCGCTCACCGGGACGACGATGACCGGAATGGTCGATGCGTTCAGGTCGTTCTGGTATCTCGGCGCCGCGAAGTTCTTCCTTCTCGCCTATGTCCTGCGGCGGCTCTGGAACTCGGCGATGGAGGGGCAGGCGCTCGGTCAGTTTCTCTACATGCTGAGCGCGATCCCGGCGATGCACGCGTTCTCGCATGCGACCGACTGGGTGGTGTCCGTCTGGATTCACATGATGTTCTTCTGCATCCCCGTCTTCGCGTATGCGCGGGTTCGATCGCCTGCGCCGGCGTTCGGGACGACGGGAGGATGCGCGAACGCCGCGAATGAGACCGACGCGGGAAAGGAAGCGTGATGGACTCCCGGTTTGCCCAGACGAACGATATCGCCGCGCCATTGCCGATCGCCGGCGGCCCGACATTCGCCTTCCGCCACCGGGTCAAGCGGGCGCTCTGGCGGCTGGTCTGGGCGACGCTCGCGGCATGGACGCCGCCGTCATGGATGCCGCTGCGGCGCCTGGCGTTGACGGCGTTCGGCGCCCGGATCCATCCGGCCGCGATGGTTCGGGGAGGCGCGCGGATCTGGTGGCCCGGGCATCTCCGGATGGGCGCGCACGCCTCGATCGGCCCCGACGTCATCTGCTACAATGTCGCGCCGATCACCCTGGGCGACCGTGCGATCGTCTCTCAAAGGGCGCATCTCTGCGCCGCGGGGCATGATGTCGATGATCCGGATTTCCCGCTCCGGCCGAAGCCGATCGTGATCGGCGAAGACGCCTGGATCGCCGCGGAGGCCTATGTGGGGCCCGGCGTGAGCGTGGGCGCCGGCGCGGTGCTCGGAGCGCGGGGCGTCGCCGTCGCCGCGCTCGACCCGTGGACGATTTACGGCGGGAACCCGGCGCGGGCGATCAGAAAACGCCGCATGCGCTGATCACCGCGCCACATGCGCCGCCGTGGCCGGCGCCGTGGCCGCGAACTCGTCGTAGGCGCGCAACATCTCGGCCGCGATCGCGGGCCAGGTGTAATGTTCGGAGACCAGACGGCGCCCCGCCGCGCCCATCGCCGCGGCGCCTGCGGGGTCGTCGACGATCTCCGCCAGGGCGCCGGCGAAGGCTTCGACCGAGAGCGGCAGAACCCGCCCCGCGGCGGCGCCCGCGACCTCGGGAAAATGGCACCCCTCCGAGATCAGGACCGGCGCGCCGCAGGCGAGCGCTTCGATGATCGCGATGCTGAAGCCCTCCTGCCGGCTCGGAAGGCAGAAACAGGCGCAATCGGCCAGCGCCTCGAACTTCCGGGCGCCAAAGACCGGCCCGAGAAGATGAACCCGCGAATCGAGATCCGCGGCGGCGATCCGGGCGCGGAAGTCGCGCTCCGCGCCCCCGTCCGGCCCTATGACGACCAGATCGACATCCGGATGACGTTTTGCGAACGCGATGAACGCCGCGGCCAGAATGTCGAGGCCCTTCTTCGGGTGGAGTCGCGAGAGGAACAGGATGAAAGGGCGGTCGCCGAGGGTCGGGAGCGTCGCCCTGAACCGCCCGGGGACCGCATGCGCCGCGATCTCGCCGAGGTCCACGCCGTTCGCGATCGTCACCAGCGACGGATTCAGGCCCAGCGGCGCGATCAGGGCGCGCTCGTCGGCGTTCAGCATGTGCAGGAAGCGGGCGCCGCGCAGCATTCCGCGATGAGTCGTGTGGAGGGCGAGACGCTTTTTCAGCCGCTTCTGGGCGAGGCTCCACGGGTCGAGCATGCCGTGCGCCGTCAGGCAATAGGGCTTGCCGAGACGCCGGGCGATGCGCGCGGCCTGAAGCAGCACCGGCTCCCAGACCCCCTGCAGATGTACGAAGTCGGAGCGGGCGATCAGCGGGCCAAGCGCCGAGGAGGCCGCAAGCGCGAACGGTCGCCCGGCGCGGCTCTCTCGCGGCAACGGGTGGAGCGCGAGCCGCGTGGAATCCGGCGTCGCGGCGAGCTCCTCGGCGACGCGGGCCTCGGCGGCGGCGCTGACATAGCTTGCGATCGTGACATCGGCGCCCAGGCTGCGCTGCGCCGCCGCATGATGGATGAGGCTGCACTGCGGGCCTCCCCGCTCCGGGTCGATCGACTCGATGACATGGAGAACCCTCATCCGGCCGCCTCCGCGCCGCGCGGGCGGCGCCGAACGCCGGCCCTGGGCGGCGGCAGCGCCGCGAGGAGCCGCTCGCCATAGCGCTCGACGCTGAACTCCAGCGCCCGGCGCCGCGCCCGCGCGCTCATCGCCCGCGCGAGACCAGGGTCCGCCGCCAGCAGGCGCAGTTTCTCGATGATGGCCGCCGCGTCGCTCGGCGGCGTGACGAACCCCTCAACGCCGTCGCGGACGATGCTTCCGGCGCTCGATGTCACGATCGCAGGCAGGCCGGCCGCCAGGGCCTCGTAGACGACGGTCGCCGACCCCTCGCACACCGATGGGAGAAGAAAGACGTCCGCCCAGTCATATTGCCCGCGCATCTCGCTTCGGGGAACGACGCCCGGAACATCAGCCACGCTGTCGAGCCGCTGGAGCGGCGCCGCCGGAACGGCGCGCGGCCCCACGAGACGAAAGGAAGCCACGCCGCGGAGCGCCTCCGCCGCGGCGAGGACATAGGGCGAGCCCTTCCGCAGACCGACCGCCCCCGCCGTCAGAACCCGCAAGGGCCCCGTCCCAGGCGCGCGCCGAGGGGGCGCGCCGCCGGGGTCGACCCCGTATGGCACGACGACGCATTTTTCGATCGGCCCGCCGCAGGAACGCACGCTTTCACGCACGAACTCCGAGGGGCAGACGATGAGATCCGCCAACGCCCATTCGGCGCGCTCGCGCGCGGCGAACGCCTCGGCGAAGCGGGTCGAGTCGGCAAGCCCCGCGCTCCAGTCCGGGAAGCGCGCCTTCTCGCCGTTCACCAGCTCGTCGAGCACCTCGCGGGGGGCGTTCATCTGCTCCACCGCCACCCAGAGCCCCTGCCGTTTCGCCGCCTCGATCTGTTCGAGCCCGTCGCCCGCGAATGTGTAGAGCCCCGACGCCCCCGCATATCCACGCCGCGCGACGAGCATCGAAAACCGCCGCCCGGCCCAGAGCGCATGGCGGGTGACGGCGGCGGCGTCGCGATTGCGGAGCCGGATCAGCGCCGAGCGCAGCCCGAAGCCCGGAAAGGTGACGATCCGGTCCTTCGGAACGCCATCTGGAACCCGGCCGGCGAGCCGGGCGAGCGCAGGGACGGCGGCGCTGAAAGGAAGCTTCCCGAAATGGCTGGTCCACCCATCGGCGGCGCAGATATCGGTGTAGAACCGGGAAAGCCGGTCAGCCGAAGCGAGAATCCGCGGCACCGCATAGTGCATCCGCGCGCCGAGCTGACTGACGACGACATCCGCGCTCATGGCTCCGACCTCGCGCGCGGCGGCGCGCCGGCGCCGTCCGCCAGCATCGCGATCAGGGCGCGCCACTCCGCGAGCCCCCTGCCGCCGCGATATTCCGCCAGGAACAGGCGCCGCGCGCGGCGGCCCATCTCCTCTCGGAGCGCCGCATCGTCGCGCAGGGTTCGGATATGGGCGACGAGGCCGGCGGCGTCGCCGATCTCCACGCTCGCGCCGCATTTCGCCGCATCCGCGACCCGGGCGACCTCGCCGCGCCGGGCGCCGATGAACAGCGTCGGCCGGCCGGCGGCGAGAACGCCGTAGAACTTGCTCGGCACGATGCAGGATTCGAGCGCTGGCAACAGCGACACGATATGGACGTCGGCGGCGCACATGCTCTGGCTCAGAACCTCGCGCGGTTGCAGCGGCTTGAAGACGATGTTGTCCAGCCCCCGCCGCGCCGCCTCGGCTTCGACCCAGCCCCGGCGCGCGCCGTCGCCGATCAGGAGAAAGGTGATGTTCCGCTCCTCCGCCAGCGCGTCCGCCGCGTCGATCAGCGTGGCGAAGTCATGGGCGCGGCCGAAATTCCCCGAATACCCGACGACCAGCTCCTCCCCGAACCCCCACGCGCGCCGAAGCGGATTGTCCGCGCGCGCGATGGGCGCGATCTCGGTCTCGTCCGACCAGTGCCGAACCACGGCGAGGCGCGCGGCGTCGCAGCCCTGCGCCGCCAGCCGATCCCGCATCGCCCCGATCGGGCAGACGATGAGCGCCGCCGCGCGCAACGACGCGTCCCGAAGCGCGAGCGCGACGCGCGCGCCGGGCCCGCGCCGACGGACGAGCCCAAGCTCGACCGCGACCTCGGGAAAGAGATCCATGACCCAATTCACCATTCTTCCCCCGCGCAGCGCGATCGCCGGGGCGGCGCTCACGCTGTGAAGCGGCGGATCGGTGCAGACGACGCAAATATCGCCGCGCCGCGTGGCCAGAAGGAGCCGAAACGCCGTCAGGACATGAAACGCCAGATCGTCGACGAGGCGCCCGAACAGATTGTTGCGATCGAAGCCGGTGGACGGCACGCGGACCACATCCACCCCCTCGACGCGCTCGCGCGCCGGGGACGGCGCGGGCCCGCCGTCCCGGCGGCTCCGGCCGCAAAGCGCGGCGACCTCGTGGCCTTCCGCCGCGAGCATGAACGCGAGATTGGACACCATGCGGCTGGTGGCGGACTGGTCCGGGTGAAAGTAACGATTGACGAAAACGATCTTCATCGTCGGACCTTCCGCTCTCCGCCTGCCTGGCTGGCGACCGAGTCCGGCGCCTGCTCACGGCCCAGTTGGCGCCATCGGCGCCGCGGCCGCCGATCGGCAATTCGGCGCCCCCCTCATCCGATCGGTCTATCGCGCGTTCAAATGGAGAGAGTCCGCGCCGCCGGAGTTCGCGCCATGTTTCCCCTGCGTTTCGATGGCGGGCGCGGGCGGCGATTCGCTGCGCGGGAGGGCCATGAACCGGCGCCGCGGGAGGGGCGAGGCATGTGCGGAAAGACGGCGTTGATCATCGGCGTGACCGGCCAGGACGGCGCGTATCTGAGCGAGCTTCTGCTTCAGCGCGGCTACATCGTGCACGGGCTCAAGCGCAGGTCGTCGTCTTTCAACACCGGCAGGATCGATCATCTCTACCAGGACCCGCGAAAGACGGCGACGCGCTTCTTCCTGCATTTTGGCGACCTGACCGACGCCACCAACCTGGTCCGCCTCATCCAGGAGATACAACCCGACGAGATCTACAATCTCGGCGCGCAAAGCCATGTGCAGGTCAGCTTCGAGACCCCGGAATACACCGCGAATGTCGGCGCGCTCGGAACGCTGCGCGTGCTCGAGGCCATCCGCATCCTCAAGATCGGGGACAAATGCCGGTTCTATCAGGCGTCGACGTCGGAGCTCTTCGGCGACAGCGTCAGCGAGCCGCAGAGCGAAACCACGCCGTTCCGGCCGCGCAGCCCCTACGCCGCCGCGAAGATCTACGCCTATTGGATCACGGTCAATTACCGCGAAGCCTACGGCATGCATGCGTCGAACGGCATCCTTTTCAATCATGAGAGCCCGCTGCGCGGCGAGACCTTCGTCACCCGCAAGATCACCCGCGCCGCCGCCGCGATCACCTGCGGCTTCCAGACCCATCTGAGGCTCGGAAATCTGAGCGCCCGGCGGGATTGGGGCCACGCCCGCGACTATGTCGACGGCATGTGGCGCATCCTGCAGCAGGACGAGCCGGAGGACTACGTTCTTGCGACCGGCGAGTGCCACACGGTCCGCGAATTCGTCGAGCTGTCCTTCGACATCGCCGGCCGGCCCGTCGAATGGGAGGGAACCGGCCTCGACGAGGTCGGCCGGTGCAAACGCTCGGGCGATCCGATCATCGTCGTGGACCCGAGTTATTTCCGGCCGGCGGAGGTCGATTTCCTCCATGGCCGCGCGGACAAGGCGCGCGACAGGCTCGGCTGGCGCCCGAAAGTGTCGTTCGACGAACTTGTCGCTGAAATGGTCGAGGCGGACCTCTCGTCCGCGCGGCACGCGTTGAGAGGAAATATTCATGCCGAATGGTGACATCGCGCCGACGCCCCGCCCGCTCGCGGGCAAACGGGTATGGATCGCCGGCCATCGCGGCCTGGTCGGCTCCGCGATCGCGCGGCGCCTGCGGCGCGGCGGCTGCGAGCCGATCACGGCGGAACGACGCGCGCTGGATCTCCTGCGTCAGGCGCAGGTCGAGGACTGGATGCGCAGACACCGGCCCGAGGTGATCTTCATCGCGGCGGGCAAGGTCGGCGGGATCATGGCCAACAGCGCCGCGCCGGCCGATTTCCTTTACGAAAACCTGATGATCAACGCCAACATCATCGCCGCCGCGCATGACTGCGACGTCGAGAAAGTAATCGTCCTCGGATCGAGCTGCATCTACCCGCGCGACGCGGCGCAGCCGATGGCGGAATCCGCGTTGCTCACCGGACCTTTCGAGCCGACCAACGAAGGCTATGCGGTCGCCAAGGTCGCCGCGCTCAAGCTCGCGCAGTTCTTCAGCCGCCAGCATGGCCGCCGGTTCATCGGCCTCATGCCCACCAATCTCTACGGACCCAACGACAATTTCGACGCGGAGACCTCGCATGTGATGCCGGCGCTGGTCCGGCGGTTCGCCGAAGCGGCCCGCGCCGGAGACAGGACGGTCACGATCTGGGGCAGCGGCGCGCCGCTGCGGGAATTCCTGCATGTCGACGATCTCGCGGAAGCCTGCGTCTTCCTGGCGGAGACCTATGAGGGCGAGGAGCTGATGAATATCGGCTCGGGCGAAGAAATCTCGATCGGCGATCTCGCGCGCATGATCGCCGATGTGGCCGGTTTCGACGGCGAGATTGTCTTCGACCGCTCGAAACCGGACGGCGCGCCGCGCAAGAGGATCGACGCGTCACGCCTCTGGGCGCTCGGCTGGCGGCCGCGCATTCCGCTCAAACAGGGCGTGAGCGACCTGCACGCGCACTGGCTCTCCCGCGCCGAGCACGCGCCCGGACGCGACGCGCCTCGCCTCACTGCGCCCGCTGGCTGAGGCTGGCCGCGGGCCGCCGCGCGACCCGAAGGACGTCTCCGGGCTCCAGAGGAGCGCTTTCCGATACGGTCCGCTCCACCAGCCCGTCATCGCCCGAGCGAAGGACGCTCAGCTCCGGCTCGGGTGGGCGCGCGGCGGCGCGCGCCGGATCGGGCGCCGCGGCATAGGTCGCGAGGGACTTCCGGACGGCGTCGAGCGCCAGCCGCAACGAGGCGACCTTGAGCTCCGTCTGCCGCAATCCGTCGCCCGCGGCGCTCCGGAACGCCGCCGCCGCCGCGTTCCTTCGCCGCTCGACGTCGAGGCGGCCCTGCCGGGCCCGCGCGAGGGCGGCCTGAAGGTCGAGCGCGTCGCGGCGCGTCGCGGATTGCGTCCGCTGGATGTCCCGAAGCCGCGCCGGCGTGGAGAGCCCGCGCTCGACAAGCTGCTTGGCCGCCCGCACGTCTTCCGCAAGAAGCCTCAGCTCGTCATCGTGGAGAGCGATGCTCTCTTCAAGCAACTTGATCTCGTTTCCGTAACTCTCGCCCTGCGCCGCCAGTCCGCGATCCTCGGAGAGGCGGGCTTCGCGGCGAAGCTCGAACAGGCGACGCTCATTCTCGACGATGAACTCCGCGTCCGCATGCGCGACGACCGCCGGCGGCGGCGTGTCGACGGAGAACGCCCCGGAGCCGATCTCGGCCCTGAACCGGGTCATCGCCACCTCGTCGCCGAACAGCCGCAGCGACAGATCGGCGAAATCCCGCTCCGCCGTGATGATCGCCAGGCCGCCATCCCGCTCGGGGCGGATCTCGCGCAGCGGCCCGCCGGACATCGCGAGAAGCTGCAGCGCGGTCATCCCCGGCCGGAAGACGTACTCGCCGCTGTTCTGAACATCGCCGACGATGAAGACCGGGGCGTAGGCGGCGATGCTGACGGCGAGCGTGGGGCTTGGCAGATAGGCGCCGAGCCGCTCCGCGAGAGCGGCGCGCAGTTCGGCGATGCTCCGCCCGACCGCGTCCACGTCCCCCGCCAGAGGATGGGTCAGCGTCCCGTCGATATTGACCGCATATTCGCCTGACTGATCGGGCGCGCCATAGATCGAGATCGCGATGCGATCGCCCTGATGGACATGGTAGATCTTCTCTTCGGCGCCCGCGCTCCCGATCAGAAGACAGAGCGCGGCCAGGGCCATGCCGATCGCCGGAGCCCGCGTGGAGCCGTGGATTCGGCGGCGCGCCGCCGCCGCAAGCCGGTTTGAACATCGCATCGCGTCAGACCTCCCTCGCCTGGCCGGGGTCGCGCTGCGTGAACCGATACTGCCGGCAGCCGCGATCCAGGCGGGCGAACACGACCCCGACGCGCCGCATCGGGATGACCGTCGCCAACTGCCCGAGCGCGAAGCGGACCTCGGACATGCGCGACCGGGGCCAGCGCACCACATGGATGGCGAGATCCGCGATGGCCGCGAGATGCGTCACCTCGGGATGGTCGCCCATGGCCGGACTATCGAGGATGACGACGTCGTAGCGCGCGCGCGCCTCCTTGATCAGCGTCTTGAGCCGGCGGCCGGTGAAAGCGAAGGGCCTCGGCGCGTCGGCGTCCGCGAGCGACAGGACATCGCAGCCCCAGGGCGCCCGCTGGAGGGTCTCGGGCGAGAGCGCCGCCTCGTCGGGCGCCGCCCCGGCGCGCCCGGCCTGAGCGGCGAGGCCGAGACGCGGCGGAATCTGCGGCCTCCGCGCGTCGCAATCGATCAAGAGCGCGCGCGCCCCCGACGCCGCGAGGGCCTGCGCGAGCCCGATCGCCACGGTGGTCTTTCCGTCGCCCTTCGCGACCGAGGTGACGACGACGACGGAGCACGATCCGTCCTCGAGCGGCAACAGGGAGTTCATCTGGATCAGGGCCAGCGCCGCCCCCCACGCCGACCTGAGATCGAGCGCGGCGGCGCCGGCCCGGCGCGCCTTCGCCGCGGAGAGCCGGGGCAGGAACCCGAATATCGCCGCTCCGGTTTCGGCGGCGACGCCTTCCGGGCTCGCCTTGCGCGCTTCGAGCGCGCTGCGGCCCAGCGCGCCGGTTCCGCCGACCGCGGCGCCGATGACGAAGCCGGCGATCAGCCATTTCGCCAGTCTTCCGCCGCCATCGGGCGTTCCCGGCTCGGCGGCCGAGATCAACCGCGCGTCCGGAACCGCGATGCCTTGCTGCTCGATCGTCTCCTTGTAGCGCGACAGGAAGCTCTCGTAGATCGTGCTGGAGGCCTCCACTTCACGGTCGAGCTGCGCCACCTCGATCACGGCGCTGGCGTTCCGCTCCAACGCCTCGCGCATCTTTTCGATCTCCGCCTCAAGGATCGCCTTCTTGCGCTCCTGCACGACGATCTCCTGGGCGAGGCGCCCGAGAATTCTCTGGAATTCTTCCTCGATCTGTTCATCGACGGCGCCGAGCCCCAGTTCGATCTCCGACAGATCCCGGCTCTTCAAGGCGCCCTGTTCGACAAGATTGGCCCGCTCGCGCTCCAGTCTGGATTTCTCCGCCTCCAGGGCCTGGATCTGCGGAGAGTCGACGCTGGTGCCCGCGGCGGGCGTGGCGTCTCTCGCGGTGTCGAGGCGCGCGCTCGCCTCTGCGATCGCCGCCCGGACCGACGCAAGTTCAGAGCTGAGATCGGCGAGCCGCTGCACCAGCAGCGACTTTTCCCCATCCGGGCTCAGCCCGGCCGCCCGCCGACGCGATTGACGTCTCCGTTCCGTCTCCTCGAGCTGGGCGCGGAGACTTTCGACCCGGGGACCCAGAAAATCGCGCGCGCGGGCGGCCGCGTCGTCATAGATTGCGACCTGCTTCTCCAGATACGCGTCCGCGAAGGCGTTGGCGGCCTCAGCCGCGAACACCGGGTCGGGCGAGACGTATTCGATGAAGATCGTGTAGGATCTGCCGTCGTTGGAGACCCGCAGACCCGCCAGAAGATCGTCGAGACTGGCGCGTGGATCCCGCGCCGCCGGCGCGGCTTCCGGCGGCCTCTCGTCGAGCGATCGCGCCGCCGCGATGGAGGCGCCGACCATGTCGACGACAGATCGGACCAGCAGGACCACCGGATTGATTTTCCGGGACGGCTCCACCAGATCGACGCCGCGATCCGCGAGAAGGCTCATGACATGCGCGGCGGTGTTTCGCGAAGAAATGATGTCCAGCTCGGTCTTCACGACCGGATTCTCCTTCGGCAGTTGCGAGACGAACGACTCGCCCGGCAACACCTGCCGATGGCGCACGTCCATCACGAGAACCGCCTGCGACATGTATTGATCTGGAACGTAGCCATATGTCGCGACCGAGAGAAACACGCCGAGCGCAATGGGAATAACCACGGTGTATTTCCATCGCCAGGCCCAGCGAAGCACCCTGGACACGCCATCCTCAGCCCCGCCAGATGACTGTACTATCATAACACCCCCCCCAATAGACCGATACATTCACGCCATATACATACGAATACCCCTCAATTACTGTCTTCAAGTTCGTGAAGCTTGAAGGCCGCTTCGGTCCTGTTGCTCGCCTTCAGGCGCTTCATTATTGTTCGAATGTGAACCTTCACCGTGCTTTCACACATGCCCAACTCATAGGCGATCAGCTTGTTCGCCTTGCCCCGGCGCAGCGCGTCCGCCACCGCGGCCTGGCGCTTGGTGAACAGGGCGCCGCCGGCGGTCCGATCATCGGCGGCGGCCTTCAGTTGCTCCCGCATGGCGAAAATGCTCGGCGCGGGCAGGAAGACGCCGCCATTCGCCGCAAGCCTGGTCGCGCCGATCATCACCGCCATGCTGACGCTCGCCGGAATGTAGCCTCGGGCGCCGTATTCCACCGCGTCCAGCATATCCCCGAGGTCTTCGGACACCGCCAGCACGATCACGGGCGTCGGGCCGGCCAGCCGAATGAGCTTGGTCAGGTCCGCGCGCACGTCCGCATCGGCGATCCTCCGGCCGCCGATGTTGAGAAGCGCCACCCGCGCATTCTCATCGAGCCGCGCGGACTCTCTCCACTCGTCCACGGATGCGAACGTCTCGACGAGCGTGTCCGGCTCATACGCTCTGACCGAGACTTCAAAGCATTCCCGCTCGAACGTGCGCGGCTCGATCAACTCCATCGTCAACGCGTCGCTGGATTTTTCCTGCCCGGCCGAGCGGTTGAATTCGCGCGTCTTCCTCTTCCCAGGCTCCGCCGTCAGCACATGAAAGCGCCCATTTTCCGAACCGTCCATTTTCAACCCCCAAATACCCGGATTGCGTGAGTTAAATTCTTCAAACGAGACAAGAATCTCCTCGCCTCTTGATCGTTTCGAGCGATCCGCCAATACGTCGCGCTCTATATTGGGCGCGCCGTCATCCACCCCGACGCCGCGGAACAGATACGATTCAGCCGGCTCCCGCGCGCAGACGCGGCTCCACCTGAACCTGCGTGGACCGGGCGCGGCCGGACATGTGGAAACACGCACGCCCACACCGTCGACACCAAGAAAACAGGGCGACCCAGAGCGCGTATGTGGCGAATCGCCATTTGCACTATTCGATAGTACAAATCGCCATTAACTATTCATTAACTCAAATTAGCCAAACTGATTAATTTCGCGTTATACAACTATGAATAGATAGATCAATTTGGATTGCACCCACACGAATACTCTAGTGGACTTGAATCGTATATGGAGCCCCGCCCGCCATTGGCGGCCGCCGATCCTATTCGAGGTAGGTCTGGTTGAATCCGGCGAAACTGGCCAGTTTCTCGACATCGTCGATTTCAACAAGGTGGCGCTGGAACCTGACCAGCCCGAGCTCTCGCAACAAACGGAGGATGCGGTTCAAATGTATCCCGCTCATGCCGAGCGCGTCCGCGAGCAGCATCTGCGTCAGCGGACATTTGAACCGCGTCCTGGTCCCGAGACCAAGCCGCTGAAGCCGCACGCCGAGCTCAAGGAGCAGATGCGCCGTGCGCGCCCTCGGATCCCGGCGCCCGACATTGACGAGATGCTCCGCAAGGACTCTGGCGTCCTCCGTCATCGACCAGAGCAGCGCCGCGGCGACCCGCGGCGAACTCTGGCGCAAGACGACGTCGATCGGGGCCTGGAGTTTGCAGATTTCGACATAGGTGAGCGGCATGAGGTCAAGCCCCGCGTCGCCGCCGACATCGCCGCGCGCGTTGAGAAGGTCGCCCGGCACGCGAAAGTCTATGATCTGGCTCTTGCCGTTGGCGAGGGTTCTCGACGACGCCACCCACCCCCGGAGGAGAACGAATGTCGAGTTTCCCGCGGGGCTCTCCCGCGTGATCGACGTCCCGGCCTCGAAGGTGCGCGGCCGGCCGAGAAATTCGCCCAGAGCCTCCTTCTCCGCGCCCGTCAACTCTCCGACCGCCCCAAGTTTCTTAAAAAAGACGTTGTATTCGAATGACATCCCCGCCCCCAACAAAAGTGTATACTTAAACTGGTATGCGCATAGTCACATGGCCAATTTCACCTATCACTTATTTATACACGATCGAATTTGGCTTAAGTAGCCGTTAATTCGGCTATGCGTTTACAGAATATGAGGGTCTCCATCTACGCCGCCCCGCCCTTCCCCCGCCGCGGGCGATCAAGCTATTGATGCGATTGGAATAGTAATTTCAGATTGAATGGCGCATGGCCCCGCCTGACTGGCTGCGCGCGCCCCGACTTCGTTCACCTTTTCGTGAACCGGCGCTACCGGGCGACGACCGTTCCGTCGCCGCAGGCGGCCAGAAGCAGGATCCAGTCGCGAAAGACGCCGAAGCTCCGCGGCTGCGGCGGCCTGGCGACGAGATCCTCGCCATGAACGACGGGCGCCTCGGAGGCCGGGCGTCTGACGCCGTCGCGCGGGTCGTACCACGTCGCGCAGATCGCCCCCCCGGCGAGCGCGCCGGTCCTGACGCGGACGGCGCCGCCCCTTGGCGCATACGCCACCCCGAAACCGCCGTCGCGCGCGATCGCGCATTTCAGCCCGCCGAGCTTCGCCCGCCATCCGCAGAGCGCGTCGTCGGCGTCGTCCTCCAGCGTCCACCAGGCGAGCGGCTCGAAGAACGCCCGCATGTCGCTCACGCCTACGGACCCGGCGCCGGACAGCGCGCCCTTCCAGCCGCGCGGCGCGTCAAAAAGCCCTCCGCTGCTGAAATGCCAAATGGGATTGTTGCCGAACACATAGCCCGCCGCGCCGGCCATGATCGCGCCATAGGCCGCCTCTCGGAGCGTCTGTTCGGTCGTCCCGTGTTCGTTCTCGTAAAGGCTTTCGATCAGGATCACGGGAAGATCGAACCGGTCCCTCTTTTGCCGCGCGACCGCTTCGAAGACGTCGTCATAGGTGTAGGCGGTGTCGAGATCGAGCCACGGCGCGTCGGCCCAGGCGGCGGCGGTGACGGTGTCCCGCCGCGAATGCACGGTCTGCAGCGCGCCGGGGTCGGCTGCGCGGATCCCCTCCGCGATGGCTGACACGAGCGCCGGGTCGGGCGCATCCGCATCGCCCCCCTGAGTCCAGATGATGTTCTTCAGCCCGCCGAAGCGGCGCCCGAGATAGAGGCCGTAGGCGCGCAGCCGCTCCGGCCCGGCCGCCCGCATTTCGGCGTACCACCCCTGCCCGCCGCCGCCGACGCCGACATAGGCGGGCGTGAGGAACACGGCGACCCCCATGGATTCAGCGCGGCGCAGCACCCATTCGACATGATCGAAATAGGCCGCGTTCGGCTCATCGAAGGCGGCGCCGACGAAGGGCCGCTCGCCATAGGCGTTCGCGGGCGGGTTCGAGCTGAACCGGTGTTCGATGATATTGACCAGGAGCGCGTTGAACCCGCGCGCTTTCCGATCCTCCAGGTACATCTCGGCGTCCTCCTTTCGGAGTTGCGCCATGAGCGACCACGCGGCGTCGCCGACGATCAGAAAGGGGCGGCCCTCGCCGTCCAGAAGATGGCCCCGGTCCGGCGAAACCGAGAGCGGAAACGTGGCCGCGGGCCAGGCCCGGGCGCCGCCCGACGCAAGGAGGATCCCGATCATCGCGACCGCCATGAACAGGCGCGCGCCGGTCCGCGTCACTGCGCCGCCAGATGCGAAGCGGCCGCGCCGTTATAGCTGCGATAGACGACCTGGGACGCGCGCCCCACGAGATGCGCGCCGGCCCCGTCTTCGAGCGCGCGCCGATAGACGCCGAGGGCTCCGTCGAACGCCTCCACCGTGGCGGCGACATCCTCCGCCCGATGGCTGTAGCTGACCACCAGCGACGGCGCGAGCACGCCGCGCCGGATCGTCTCCTGCAACAGAAGCGAACGAAACGCCTGCGACGGAGCGCCTGACGCGTCGAGCGTCTGATAGGCGAGGCAGCAGTCGCGCCCGGTCAGACGCACGTGGTTCCGCAGGCCCCGCCGCGCGATCACGGCGTCAATCCCCGCGCGGAGCGCGGCGCCGATGTCATGCAAATGCGCGATCACCGGCTCATCGCGATAGACCCGCATGGTTTCCGTCGCCGCGGCCAGCGCATGGGTTTCCGCCCCATGCGTCGTGGAAAGCAGGAACACGCGCCGACGGTCCGTATGCTCCAGCCCGCCAAGGCGCATGAACTCCCGCTTTCCGCAGAGCGCCGACACCGAGAAGCCGTTGCCCATCGCCTTGCCGAATGTCGCGAGGTCCGGCTCGATCCCGTAGGTCTGCTGGCCGCCGCCGCGGCTCCAGCGGAACCCGGTGATCATCTCGTCGAGAATGAACAGCGCCCCGTCGCGATGCGCGAGCTCCCGCAAGGCGGCGAGGTAGCCGGGCGCCGGATCGGCCCCGCGCGAGGGCTCGAGGATGACCGCCGCGATCCGGCCGCCATGCCGCGCGAAGAGCGCGCGCGCGTCCTCCAGATCATCGTAGCGAAAGCCGACCGTCAGATCGCGAACGGCTTTCGGCACGCCGGCGTCCATCGGCGTGGTTCCGATGAACCAGTCGTCGGTCGAGAAAAACGGATGATCGGCGCAGATCGCGATGAGGTCCCGGCCGGTATAGGCGCGGGCGAGGCGGACGGCGGCCGACGTGGCGTCCGACCCATCCTTGCAGAATTTCACCATCTCCGCCGCGGGGACGGAGTCGAGGAACATCTCGGCGCACTCCGTCTCGAAAGGCGTCGGACGGGTGAAGTTGCAGCCGAAATCGAGCGCGCGCCGAGCGGCCTCGACGACGGACGGGTGACAGTGCCCGAGGCCGACCGCGCGATTGCCCATGCCGTATTCGATATATTCGGCGCCATCGACATCCCAGACGCGGCAGCCGCGCCCGCGGCGAATGAACCCGGGCGCGAGCACGGGATACTGGTCGTCGCCCTTCGCATAGGTATGCGCGCCGCCCGGGATCATCGCATGCGCGCGCGCCCGCAACGCGCCCGAGGCGGCGAAGCGCCCGGCCTCCGGCGCCGCTGGCGCCGCCGCTCCCGCATCAAAATGCTTCCGCATGACGATCGCCCCCTACACGTTGACGCCCGGCCTCATCCGCTCCCGCGCGACGCGCAGCGCATTCTTGAGCCGGCGCGGCATATGGGTCCGCAAACCGGCGCGCAGCCCGCCGGGCAGCCGCCAATCGCCGATGGGAACCGGCGGCCTGACGGCCGGGCGCGCCGCGACGAGGTCATGGATCACGCGGGCGTATTCGTCGCCAAGGCGGTCGATGGAATAGATGGCCCGCGCCTTCGCTTGCGCGGCGGCGGCCAGCCGGCCCGTGAACGCCCGGTCGGCGCGCAGCGCGGCGAGCCGGCGCGCGGCGCCGCGCCAATCGCCAACGGGAAAGAGCAGCCCCTCGCGCCCATCCTCGACGATCACATCGGTTACGCCCCGGATCCGCGACGCGACCGGCACGCAGCCCATCGCCATCGCTTCGGCGAGCACGACGCCGAATCCCTCATAGCGCGACGGCATGATCAGCGCGTCATGCCGCGCCATGAGCGCGAGCGCCTCAGCCGCCGGAACCGCGCCGACCAGCCGCGCGCGCGCGCCGAATGGGGCGAGACGCCGGCGAAGGCGCCCGAGATCCGGGCCGTCGCCGACCACCGTCAATCTCACATCCTCGGGCGACGCGCCGAGAATCCGCGGCAGCCAGAACACGCCCTTTGACTGGTCCTCGATCCGGCCGAGAAAGAGCGCGTCCAGCCCCGTCCGCGCCGCGTCCCTGCGGAGAGGCGCGTCGCCGGCCCGCACGGCGCCGGCGTTCTGAACCGCCACCGTGCGCGCCGGAGGGAAGCCGCCGCCGGAGACAAGATCCGCGCGGATCCGGGGGCTGACGCAGATCGTGGCGTGGACATGATCGCGGATCGCCCGCGCGGCCGCATAGGTGCCCGGCGTGATGTTGTGAACGATCATGATCCTGAGCAGGCTGGACGGAAGGAACCGGACGAGGTTCGTCGCCGCCCGATCGCCGAGCACGTTGACGAAGACCCCGTCGAAGCCCCCGGCCTCCAGGGCCGCCTTCATGTCCCTCGCCTCCGCCGCCTCGTCGCGCGGCGCGCGGCGCGCGATCGGCGCGCCCCACGCCAGATCCGCCGACCAGCGGGGATCGGCGAGGCGCGACGGCTCCACCGCCGCCATCCAGACGAGATCTACGCCGCGCCCGCGCAGCGCCTCGCGAAGCTGCAGGTAGACCGAATAGGTCCCGCCCGTGTGGGGCCTGACGAAGAACGCGAATTTCATCATGCCGTTCGTCACCTCCGACCCCCGCCGCGACCGACCGGGCGAGGGCGCGGGTTCATATTGATCGGCGCGAAGGGCCGCCGGGACTCAGCCATCAGGCGGCGGCGCCCGACAAAAGGCGGAGGGCGCCCGACCATTCGCGCTACGCCCTCCCCCATGCGCGCCCCGCGGCCGCCTATCCGCCGCGTCGCGTTTCGCACGCCGCCCGCGCACCCTGACGCGCTCACGGCCGATCCGTCGTCGAGCGAAGCGATGGGCGGGCGGCGCGATGAGCGAAACCGAGGACTTCAAGATCGGCCTTCTCGGCCAATTCGGTTCCGGAAATATCGGAAACGACGGGTCGCTTCAGGCGATGCGGGACTTTCTGTTGGAGGCCGCCCCCGGCGCGACCCTGCTTTGCATCTGCTCCGGCCCCGAACAGGTTGCGCGCAGCCTCAAGCTTGCGTCGACAAGCATCTCCGTCGCCGACCCGGACGACGGCGCCCGGCGCTTCGCCGCCGGTCTGCGCCGGAAGTTCGCCAATTTGCGTTACGCGTTCGCGACGGCCCGCCGACTCGATCTGATCGTGATTCCGGGAACGGGAATCCTCGACGATTTCAAGGAGCGCCCATTCGGCTGGCCCTATTGTCTCTTGCGCTGGTGCGCGGCGGCGCGTTTCGCGGGAACGCCGGTCGCCTTCGTCAGCGTCGGCGCGGGGCCGGCGACCAACTGGCTGAGCCGCCGCTTTTTTCTGCTCGCCGCGCGCTGCGCCCGCTATCGAACATACCGCGACGCGGCCTCGATCGAATTCATGCGGCGGCTCGGCTGCCCGGCGAATGACGGGCATGTTCCCGATCTCGCGTTTCGACTGCCCGCGCCGGCGGCGCCGCCGCGCCCGGCCTCCGCCAGGTTCTGCGTCGGCCTCGGCGTGATGGCGTATTCCGGCTGGGCCAAGAATGGCCGTGAGGAGGCGCGCATCGGCGCGACCTACACCGCGAAGATCGTGGAGCTGACGCGGCGGCTCGTCCGCGACGGGATCGACGTGCGGCTCCTGATCGGCGGCGCCGAAGACGAGGCGGTGGTTCGCATCGTCCTCGCCGCCTGTGAAAGCGTGACGAAGCCCGTCGGCGCCGGCGCCGTCATCGCCAACGCGATCGGCTCGCTCGACGATCTGATGCGGGAGATCGGCGAAACCGACATGGTGGTGGCCAGCCGCTATCATAACATCGTCTGCGCGCTGAAGATGGCGCGCCCGGCGATCTCGCTCAGCTACGCGCCGAAGAACGACGCGTTGCTCGCCGCCGCCGCGCTTTCCGGTTTCCGGCACCACGTCGAATTCTTCGACGTCGACGCGGTGACCCGCCAGATCGAGGCGATCCGCCGGAATCCTCTCGCCTGGACCGCGGGCATAGGGCGGGCGCTGGAGGAATACCGCCGGGCGCAGGCGAGGCAGGACGGCGCGCTGGCGCTCAGGTTCCTCCCAACGTGAGATGCGCCGCGCGCGCGCCGCCGCCGGCCCTGCGCCTCTCGGCGAGCCGGCGCAGCGCGTAGCCGAACGGCGGGAGAGCCGCGCGCGGGAATCCCCGCAGCCGCGCCGAGTAACGCAGCAGGGCGCGCGCGCCGCCCTCGCCCCGCGCGAGAGTCGTCAGCGCGGAACAGAAGGCGCGCTCGCCGAGCGTCGACAGCGCGGCCGCGAGCAGCGCGTCAGCGTCCGGGCGGCCCGCTCCCTCGTTCCGGAAGAAACAGCGGAACGCCGCCTCGAACTCCATGTTCCAGCGCAGGATGTCGGCCACCGAAGCGGACTGGGAGCCGGCATGGACCGCAACCTCGGCCTGATACGCGTCGGTCGCGGCGACGCCGCCCTTCAAGGTGAAGCGGAGCCACATCTCGAGATCGTCGGTGTGGGGCAACTCGGCCCGGTAGTGGCCGACCTCCTTCTGGATGGCGGTGCGGACGATCGCCGTCGGGCCGCCGATGTCGTTCCGCGCCAGCGCGCAGAGGCGCCGGAGCGCGCGATCGCCGTCGAGCGTCCGCCATTCGCCCTCCGCCTCCCGGCCGAGCGGCGCGCGCCCGGCCGCCGGCCTCAACCGCGTCCGGCCGCATGTCAGATGCACGTCGGGCCGCGCGTCGAGCACCGCCCCCGCCCGGCGGAGCGCGCCAGGGGTGATCCGATCGTCCGCGCAGAGGATCAGGAAATAGTCGGACGCGGCCCAGTCCACCGCTTCATTGAAGGAAGCGTGCGGGCCGAGATTGCGCGGGCGGATCCGCGCCTCGACGCGCGGATCCGCATCGGCGATCTCCCGCGCGATGCGGGCGCTGTCGTCGGTGGACGCATTGTCGATGATCAGGATCCGGAGCGCGTCCACATCCTGGCTCGCGACGCTGGCGACGCATGTGCGGAGATAGCGGCCGTAATTGTAGTTTGGAATCGCGACATCGAAGCTGCTCATCGCCGCGCCCCCGCCCGTAGCGGCGCGGCGCCGCTCGCCCCCCCCCGCCGATCGAGGAGCCGGGCGAGGAGATGGGCGAGGATCGCCGTCACCTCGTCGCGCAGCGGATGGCGAGATCCCCAAAGCCCGGCCAGCCAGCCGGGCGCGGCGAGCGCGCCGCACAGAACCGCCTGAAGCGGCGTCATGTCGAGCCCGCTTTCGGAGAGCCCGACGAAGAGACAGGGCGGCGCGAGAGCCGAGACGAGCACCGCCGCGTTGCGCGCCGCCTCCGACGCCAGGTCGCCCCACGCGAACCCCAGCCGCCGGCGCGCGATCCGCAGGGAGAGCCATGCGTAGAAGGGGATCGAGATGAACTGGCTCGCGGCCAGCGCCGTCAGGCTCACGAAACTCGCCCCCACCATGACCGCCGCGCCGAAGCCGCGCCCGTAGAGGCTCGTGAGAAACGCGTCGCGGTTCGCGCCGAGGGCGAAAAGCGTCGGCGTCGTGACGATCATCGGCGTCCAGAACATCGCGGCGAGCGCAAGCAGCCGAACGAGCGGGACGACAGGATCCCACCCCGGCCCAAGCGCAAACGAGACGATCGGATCAGCGAGCAGCGCGACCAGCGCGAGCGCCGGGCAATAGACCGCGGCGATGTAGGTGAGCGCCCGCAGATACGCCGCCTTCAGATCGCCCCCCTCCCGGACGCGCGCCGCAAGGGCCGGGAAAGCGAATGAGAATATCGCCGACATCATGAACCGGTCCGGAATCCCGCACAGCAGGTTCGACCGGGTGTAGATCCCGACCGCCGCATGCGACATCGTCCGCCCCAGCACGAGCTGAGGCAGCGCCTCATAGACGCGGGAGATCACCGTCACGGCGCCCTTGCCGCCGCCGAATGAGAGCATGGCCCGCCATGACGCGACCGATGGGCGGGTCGGAAGGCGCACCGGCGCCCAGACGACGGAGAGCCCCGCCTTGGTCGCGGCGCCGGCGGCCTGCCCCCAGGCGATGCTCATGAGGCCGAACCCGGCGCCGGCGAGAAATATCGTCACGCTCGCGGTCGCAACCGACGCCGCGACGTTGATGCGGGCCAGAACCGAGAACGCCATCTCCCGGCGCAAGAGCGCCTGCGTCGGCGCCGAGACGGCGTCGGCGAGGCCGACAAGGCACATCACCTCCAGAAACAGCGCGACGCCCGGCGCCGCATAGGCGGATTCGATCAGGCCCGACGCGCCGAAGAGACCGCCGGCGATGGCGGCGCTGAAGGCGGCCGCGATCGTGAACGCGGTGCCGATGTCGCGCCCGTCGATCGCGCGGCGCTGGATCAGAAATTCGGCGCTGGCGAACTCCTTCGCGGCGAAAGCGATGGTGGACACGCCAAGGCCGATGGCCGCGACGCCGATTTCGGCGGGCGTCAGCAGCCGCGAGACCGCGGCGATGCTCGCCAGACCGACGAGCGCCACCACGTATTGCTCGATATTCGCGAAGAAGAATGCCCGGCGCATCACGCCCGTCCTCCATCGATGCGCCGCCGCGCCCGCAGGCGCCAGACCTAGCAGGGTCCGGGCCAGCCGGGCCTGCGCCGTTCGGACGGGCCATCGGCCAAATGGCCGAGGGGAGGCGCCGTTGAGCGGCCGATCCGGATGCGGCCGCGAAAGCCGGCTTCGGCGCGCATCGCGCCCCGACGCGCGCGGCGGATGCGGCTCGACCTAAAGAGGTAGGCGGCCATTCGATTTGCGGGGTCCGCCGCCGCGCGGCTCCGGCTCATCTTCCCGACGGCCCGCCGCCCGGGATGGGGCGAGGGACGCCGCGCCATGGCGCGGACGCCGGTCGCGGCGCTCCGCGATGGCGGCGCAACAGCTCAGGGAGGTTCCGAAGATGCGTGTTCTTGTGACCGGAAGTCGGGGGTATATCGGCGCGATCATGACGCCGCTCCTCAGCCGCGCCGGGCATGACGTCGTCGGGCTGGACGTCGATCTCTACCGGGACTGCGGATATGCGCCGGGCGGCGCGCTTCCCGACACGCCCACCATCATGAAGGATGTCCGCGACGTCGTCAGGGCCGACCTGCAGGGCTTCGACGCGGTCATTCATCTCGCCGCGCTCTCCAACGACCCGCTCGGCGATCTCGACGAGAACGTCACCTACAGCATCAATCACCACGCCAGCGTAAGACTGGCCCAGGTGGCGAAGGCGGCCGGCGTCAAGCGGTTCCTCTTCGCGTCGTCCTGCAGCAACTACGGCCGCGCCGGCGACGGGATGGTGGACGAGGCCAGCGCGCTCAATCCGGTCACGGCCTACGGGCGCTCCAAGGTGGCGAGCGAACAGGGCGTCGCGCCACTCGCCGATGAGACCTTCTGCCCCACATTCCTCAGGCCGGCGACGGCCTATGGGCTTTCGCCGCGCCTGCGCTTCGACATCGTGCTGAACAATCTCGTCGCCTGGGCGGCGGCCGAGGGCGTGATCCTGCTCAAGTCGGACGGAAGCCCGCTCCGGCCCATCGTTCATATCGAGGATATCTCGCGCGCCTTCCTCGCCGTCCTGGAGGCGCCGGTCGACAAGGTCTGGCGCGAGGCGTTCAATGTCGGCTCGACGACGCAGAACTACAGGATCAGGGACATCGCCCGGATCGTGTCCGAGGTCGTGCCTGACTGCAGGGTCGAGTTCGCCCCCGACGCGGGGCCGGACACACGGTCCTATCGGGTCGATTTCGGCAAGCTGGCCCGCGTGCTGCCGGAGGCGCGGCCGCGCTGGAACGCGCGCATGGGCGCCGAAGAGCTCTACGCGGCCTATCATGGGGCCCCGCTCGACGTCGCGTCGTTCGAGGGGCCGCGATATCAACGCATCGGCTGCATCCGCAAGCAGATCGCGTCCGGCGTGATCGGCGGGGACCTCCGCTTCAGGGCCGCGGCCGCCGCCGCGGCCGGCTGACATGAAGCGCGCTCCGGCGGAGAACGAGCCAGGCGCCGCCGCCCCGTCTCTCGGGGCGCGGATCCACGCGCTCGCCGCGGAGCTCTATCCCATCTGCCGGAGCCTCGCCGGGCCCGGCGTGCGCGCGACGCTCGACATAATCGGACGGGAGATCGAGTTGAAGCGGGTGGAGACGCCGAGCGGCGCGCCGGCGCATGACTGGACGACGCCGCGGGAATGGCGCGTTCGCGAAGCCTGGATCCGCGACCCCTCGGGGCGCGTGGTCCTCGATTTCAGGGACAGCAACCTGCATGTCGTGAACTACAGCGCGCCCGTTCGCGGGCGGATATCGCTGGCGTCCCTGCGCCCGCATATCTTCACGCTGCCGGAGCAGCCGGACCTGATCCCTTACCGCACATCCTATTATGAGGAGCGCTGGGGCTTCTGCATGCGGCACGCGGATCTCGAACGGCTCCCCGCCAGGGGCGCTTACGAGATCTGCATAGATGCGGAGCATGTCGTCGGCGCGATGAGCCACGGCGAACATCTGATCCGCGGGCGGACCGACCGGGAGTTCGTCCTCACCACCCATATCTGCCACCCCTCGCTCGCGAACGACAATTGCTCCGGGATCGCGGTGCTGACCGAATTGGCGAAGACGCTCGCCAACCGCGATCTCCATTGGAGCTACCGCTTCATCTTCGCCCCGGCGACGATCGGCGCGCTGGCCTGGCTGGCGCGGAACGCCGCGATCGTCGACAGGATCGATCACGGGCTGGTGGTCTCCTGTCTCGGCGACGGCGGCGGGCCGAACTACAAACGCAGCCGCCGGGGCGACGCGCCGATCGACCGCGCCATGGCGCATGTGCTGGCGGGCGCGGGCCCCGCCGCCGCGGTGCGCGATTTCGCGCCCGAGGGTTACGATGAAAGGCAGTTCTGCTCCCCGGGATACGATCTGCCTTTCGGGCTGTTTCAGCGAAGCGTCCACGCCACCTTCCCCGAATACCACACCTCGGCCGACAATCCGGACTTCATCCGCCCCGAACACCTCGCCGCCTCGCATGACATGATCCTCGAAGCGATCGAGATCATCGAGGCGGACCACCGCCCGGTGAGCCTCTCGCCGATGGGCGAGCCGCAGCTCGGGCGGCGGGGGCTCTACGGCGCGATCGGAGGCGGCGCGCAGCCCGTCGATATCGACGCGATCCGTTGGGTGCTCAACTTCGCCGACGACCGCCATTCCCTTCTCGACATCGCCGCGCGCTCCGGCCTCCGTTTCCACGCGCTCGCCGCCGCCGCGGACCGGTTGCGCGGCGCCGGCCTTCTCGCCGAAAAGGCCAGGAAGCCTTCGCGCTTCAGGGGGCGTCGGCGGGCCCGCAGTCGCAAAGGAGGGGCCAGGAGCGGTCCTTCTCGTTGATCGCCGCGACAGGCGCCGGCCAGGCGATGGCGATGGCGGGATCATCGAACCGAACGCCGCGCGCGGAGCGCGGCGCGTAAGCCCGCGAAATCAGGTAATTCGTCACCGCATCGTCGGAGAGGGACTGGAACCCGTGCGCGAAGCCGGCCGGGATGTAGAGCTGCCGGCCATTCCGGGCGCTCAGCTCGAACGCCCGCCAGCGCCCATAGCTCGCGGAGCCGCTTCGGAGATCGACCGCGACATCCCAGATCGCGCCCGCGACGCAGGAGACGAGTTTGACCTCCCCGTCGGGGGGCCGCTGATAGTGCAGGCCGCGCAGCGTTCCCTTGCGATGCGACAGGGAGCGGCTGTGCTGAACGAAATCCGTCTCCAGCCCGCGCGCGGCGAACTCGCGGGCGCAAAAGGTTCTGGCGAACGCGCCGCGCTCATCGGTGAAGGGCTCCGGCTCCGTCACCCAGAGACCGGCTATGCCGGTTTCAATGAACCTCATGGCTCGCGTCCTCGCTCCGCGCCCGTCGCCTGACGAGAGGGAAGGATGGCCCTGCGGAGCGCGCGGCTTCAACGCCCTTCTCGGAGGAGCGCCGCCCTGGCCCAAGGGCGTAGAGCGCTTCATCCGAATGGTCAGGCCCCCCGCCGCATCGCCGGGTTCTGGCGCGCCCGCCCTCGCCCTACCGTGAGATGGAGGCGGCGCGTCACGATCGATCCTGCGCGGTCCCGGACATCGCCCGCATGGGGGGAGGACGATAATGAACGCCCACAAGGATCCAGGCCAATTCGCAGACGCGACGCAGGCGTCGCCCTGCCGGCTCTGCGGCGCCTCGCTCAGCCGCACCGTCGTCAATCTCGGCATGTCCCCGCCTTGCGAGAGCTTCCTGCCGCCCGAGCTCGTGGATGCGGCGGAGCGGTATCATCCGCTCCATGTCATGATCTGCGACGCGTGCCTGCTCGTGCAGCTTCGGGCCTATGTGGAGCCGGAGGAGATCTTCACCGAATACGCCTATTTCTCCTCCTATTCGACGAGCTGGGTCGAGCATGCGCGCCGGTTCGCGGTCATGGCGACGGAGCGCTTCCATCTCGGCCCGCAAAGCCTCGTCGTCGAGCTTGCGAGCAACGACGGATACCTTCTTCAGCATTTCGGCCCGCTTGGCGTGCCGGCGCTCGGCGTCGAGCCGGCCGCGAATGTCGCCGCCGCCGCGACGCGCCGGGGCGTTCCGACGCGTGTCGAGTTCTTCGGCGCCGCGCTGGCCGACCGCATGCGCGGCGAAGGCCTCGCGGCGGACCTGATCATCGGCAACAACGTGCTCGCGCAGGTTCCCGACCTGAACGATTTCGTGGAAGGGGCGTCACGGTTGCTGAAGCCCGACGGCGCCGCGACGTTCGAGTTCCCGCATGTGGGCCGATTGCTGGCGGGGAACCAGTTCGACACGATCTACCATGAGCATTATTCATACTTCTCCCTGCTGACGATCGAGCGCATCGCCGCGAAGCACGGGCTGTCCGTGTTCGACGTCGAGACGCTGACGACGCATGGCGGCTCGCTGCGCGTGTACCTCGCGAAGACAGGCGCGGGGCGCGCGCCGACGCCGGCGGTGGCCGCCCTTCGCGCGCTCGAACGTGAAGAGGGGCTCCATGACGTCGCCACCTATCAGGCGTTCGACGAAAGAGCCCGCCAGACCAAGCGCGCGCTCCTGAAGTTCCTGATCGCGGCGAAGGACGAGGGCAAACGCATCTGCGGCTATGGCGCGCCCGGCAAGGGAAACACCCTTCTCAACTACTGCGGAATCGGGCCGGACTTTCTCGACTTCACCGTCGACCGCAATCCTTACAAGATCGGGCGGTTCACCCCCGGGATGAGGGTTCCGATCCGCCCGGTGGAGGCCATCGACGCCGCGCGGCCGGATTACATCCTGATATTGCCGTGGAATCTCCGCGACGAGATCGTCGCGCAGATGCGCCATGTCGCGGATTGGGGCGGGCGCTTCATCGTTCCGATTCCCCGCGTTGAAATCATCACCCCGGAAGGAGATCCGCTATGAAGGTCGTCCTGTTCTGCGGCGGTCTCGGAACCCGGATTCGCGAGTATTCCGAGAACGTGCCGAAACCGATGATCCCGCTCGGCCAACAGCCGATCATCCGGCATCTCATGCAGTATTACGCCGATCGCGGCCACAATGATTTCGTGCTGTGCCTCGGCTACAAGGGCAACGTCATCAAGGACTTCTTCCTCCAGAGCCGGCCGCAGACCTTCACGGATTGCATCGTCTCGGCGGGCGGGGACAAGGTCGAGGTGCTGGGCGAGCCGGCGCTCGACTGGCGGATCGCGCTGATCGACACCGGCATATGGCGAAATATCGGGCAAAGGCTCTGGGCCGTCCGCAGCCAGGTGGAGAGGGAGCCGATGTTCCTCGCCAACTACAGCGACGGGCTGAGCGATCTCGATCTCGACGACATGATCGAGCGGTTCGAACAGAGCGGCAAGATCGCCTGTTTCCTCGCGGTGCGCCCGCCGCTCACCTACCACCTGGTGGACGCCGACGAGGATGGGCTCGTGCGGGAGTTCCGGTCGTCGAGCTCGTCCGATATCTGGATCAATGGCGGTTATTTCATATTCCGGCCCGAGATATTCGACTACATGCGCGACGGCGATGAACTGGTGCTCGAGCCGTTTACGCGGCTCATCGCCGAGGATCAGCTGCTCGCCTACAGATACGAGGGCTTCTGGCGCTCGATGGACACTCTGCGCGACTGGCAGGCGCTCCAGGATATGGTCGAGCGCGGCGAGACGCCGTGGCTCATGAAGAGCGACGGGACCTCGCGCCGCGAAGCGCTGAAGGTCGGACGCTCTTGAACCCGCTGGGTCTGTTCGGAGGCCGCGAACGCCTCTCGCTGCTCTGCGTCGGCGCGCATTCCGACGATATCGAGATCGGCGCCGGCGGTCTGATCCTCACGCTGATGCGCGCGGGCGTTCCGATCGACGTGCAATGGTGCGTTCTCAGCGCGGCGGGCGCGCGCGGCGAAGAGGCCCGGGCCTCCGCCGCCGATTTTCTCGAAGGCGCCGCCTCTCATCGCGTCGATTGCGGCGTATTCGAGGATTCCGTCTTTCCGAGCCAAAGCCGGGCGATCAAATCGTGGCTCATCGATGTGCGGCGGCGATTCTCGCCGGATGTGGTGTTGGTCCACACCCGCGACGACGCCCATCAGGATCATCGCGAACTCGCCGGGCTCGCGTGGAATCTGTTCCGCGACGAGGTCATCCTCGAATACGAAATTCCGAAATGGGACGGCGATCTCGGCCGGCCGAATGTCTACGCGGCGCTTGACGCGAAGGCGATGGACCGGAAGATCGAGCTGCTCACCCGGCATTTCGGCAGCCAGCGCTCCAAGGATTGGTTCGACGCGGAGACGTTCCGCGGAATCGCGCGGCTCCGCGGGATGGAATGCCGGGCGCCCGAGCGCTTCGCGGAGGCGTTCACCGCGCGAAAACTGCGGCTCGTCTGAGCGCCGCGCGGGTGTGAGGACTGGCGGGCCGGTGAAGCCGCCCGGCCCTCCGGGCGCGCCCAGGCGGCGGCGGAGAACGATCCGCCGCCGAGCCGGGAGCGGCCTACGGCGCGACGGCCCGGACGTGGTGGATGAAAAGCTGGGCCATCGCCGCCGAGGCCAGCCGCGACATCACGCCATCGGCCCGGCTGGTCAGCACGATCGGAACGCGCGCGCCAAGGACGATCCCCGCCGACTCGGCGCCCGCCAGATAGATCAATTGCTTGGCGACCATGTTGCCCGCCTCCAGATCAGGCACGACCAGGATATCGGCGTCGCCCGCCACTTCCGACACGATGCCCTTGGCCTCCGCCGCCGATTTCGACACGGCGTTGTCGAACGCCAGCGGGCCGTCCAGCGCGCCGCCGACGATCTGGCCGCGATCCCACATCTTGCAGAGCGCGGCGGCGTCGATGGTCGAGGGGATCTTCGGGTAGACCGTCTCCACCGCCGACAGGATCGCCACCTTGGGCCGTTCGATCCCGAGCGCCATCGCAAGCTCGATCGCGTTCTGGATAATGTCGCGCTTGGTGTCGAGGTCGGGGAAGATGTTGATCGCGGCGTCGGTGATGAAAAGCGGTTTGGGGTAATGCGGCACGTCGAGCGCGAAGACATGGCTCATCCGGCGCTCGGTGCGCAGGCCCGTCTCGCGATCGACGACCCGCTCCATCAGCTCGTCGGTATGAAGTTTCCCCTTCATCAGGCACTCGGCTTCGCCGCTTCGGACAAGCTCGACGGCGCGTGCGGCCGCCGCGTGGCTGTGGGGCGCGTCCACGATCTCGACGCCGTCGAGGCTGCGCCCCGCATCGCGCGCAGTCGCTTCGATCTTCGCGCGCGGGCCGACGAGGATCGGAACGATCAGGCCCTGGGACGCGGCTTCGAGCGCGCCCGTCAATGAGAGATCGTCGCAAGGGTGGACGACGGCGGTGCGCACCGGATCGAGCGCATGCGTCGCGGCGATCAGGTCGCGGTAACGCGCGCCATGTTCGTGAAGATGCACCTCGGGAAGGGCGACGCGCGGGCGGCGGACCTTCTCGGTCGGCGCGATGACCTCGGCCTGGCCCTTGATGACCGTCTCGCCATCCTGATTGACGCACAGACAGTCGAGGATCAGGCGATGGGTCTTGGCGTCCTTCGACGCGACGGTGACGTGGATCGTCACGGTGTCGCCCAGGCCGACCGGTCTGCGAAAGCTGAGGTTCTGGTTGAGGTAGATGGTGCCCGGTCCGGGCAGTTCGGTGCCCAGAACCGCCGAGATCAGCGCCCCGCCCCACATGCCATGCGCGATAACCTGGTGAAACATGTCGGAGCGCGCGTATTCCTCATCCACATGGGCGGGGTTCACGTCGCCCGACATCACTGCGAACAGCTCGATATCGTCGGCCTTCAAAGTGCGGGTCAGCTCGGCGCTGTCGCCAATTTCGATTTCGTCAAAGGTCTTGTTTTCAATATATTGCATTGGGCTGTCCTTTTCGTCGGGTCGAGAAGCGCGCCCTTTCAAACTCATGCCGGGCTTTTTGCGTCGTCGGTCTCTGTCTCTTCGGCCATGCCCCGGGAAGATCGCCGCCGGCGTGGGCGGGCGGCTTGTCATCGATCTTCGGGTCGACGTCGCCCCGGGGATGGGCGCCGGGCGTCCAGTCTAGCGTATTCCCGGGCGCGCTTCGCCCCCCACGTTCAGGCCATGACGTGGTAGCCGGCGTCGACATAGGAGATGTTGCCGGTCACGTTGCGCGCGGAATCGCTCGCCAGTCCTGCGGCCATGTTGCCGACATCCTCGATCGTCACCAGCCGGTGTTGCGGCGCGCGCGCGCGCGCTTCGTCGATCAGCGCGTCGAAATGCGCGATGCCCGAGGCGGCGCGCGTCATCAGCGGGCCCGGCGACATGGCGTTGACCCGAATCCCCTCCGGCCCCAGTTCGGCCGCCATGTATCTGACGGTCGATTCCAGGGCGGCTTTCACCGGCCCCATCACGTTGTAATGATCGACGACCTTTTCGGCGCCGTAATAGCTGACCGTCAGCAGGCATCCGCCATCCTTCATCAGCGGCCGCGCCCTGCGCGCCAGACCGATGAAGGAATGAACGGAGATGTCCATCGCCACGCCGAACCCCTCGCGCGAGCATTCGACGACGCCGCCCTGCAGGTCCTCCTTCGGGCAATACGCGACCGCGTGGAGCAAAAAGTCGAGTCGCCCCCATTTGGCGGCGATCGCCTCGAACACGGCGTCCATCTGCGTGTCGGAGGTGACGTCCAGCGGCATGAACAGAGCCGCGTTCAGGCCCGCGGCGACCGGCTCGACATACGGTTTCGCCTTGTCGTTGAGATATGTGACCGCAAGCTCCGCGCCTTCGCGCGCGAACGCCCGCGCGCAGCCGGCGGCGATGGAGTGCTCATTGGCGATCCCGACGACGAGACCGCGCTTTCCTTCAAGCAAACTCATGTGTCAGCTCCTCGTTGCGCTCGGCGCGCCTATTTCTGAAAGACATATGTTCCCGGCGCGTCGGCCAGAGCAGGCCCCATGGCGGGGGGAGCGACCGGCTCGCCGGACCTCTCGCCAAGCCACGAGACCCATTCGAGCCACCACGAGCCCTCTTTCTTCGGCGTTTGCGCCGCCCAGGTTTCGGGATCGATATAGCGGTCGTCATGCCTCGCCGTGGCGATCTGATAGCTGCGGCGCTTGTGGCCCGGTTCGGACACGATGCCGGCGTTGTGCCCGCCGCTGGTCAAGACGAATGTCAGTTCGGTGTCGAGATAGAGATGCATCTTGTAGACCGATCGCCAGGGCGCCACGTGGTCCTTGACGGTGCCCACGGAAAACACCGGAGCCCGGATGTCGGTCACCGAGATCGGACGCCCTCCGGCGATGAAGCGCCCTTCGGTCAGGTCGTTGTTCAGATAGAGCGACCGGAGGTATTCCGAATGCATCCGGAAGGGCATCCGCGTGCCGTCGGCGTTCCAGGCCAGAAGGTCGAACATCGCCGGCTCGTCGCCCATCAGGTAGCTGTGAAGGATCCGCGACCAGATGAGATCGGCGGATCTGATCATCTGAAAGGCGCCGGACATCTGGGTCGTGTCCAGATATCCCTGGTCCCACATCATGTCTTCGAGGAACGCGAGCTGGCTCTCGTTGATGAAAAGCTGCAATTCGCCCGGCTCGGTGAAATCGATCTGCGAGGCGAAGTAGCTGAGCGACGCGAACGGATCGCCGCCGTCGCGGCCGATGGTCGCCGCCGCAATTGAAAGCAGCGTGCCGCCAAGACAGTAACCGACGCCGTGAATCTTCTGATCCGGCGCAATGCTCTGGACCGCGCCGATCGCATCCATGACGCCCATCTTGCGGTAATCTTCCATCCCGAGGTCGCGGTCCTCAGCATCCGGATTGCGCCAGGAGATCATGAAGACGGTGTATCCCTGATCGACCAGGAACTTCACCATCGAGTTTTCCGGCGAGAGGTCGAGGATGTAGTATTTCATGATCCACGCAGGCGCGATCAGGATCGGCTCGGGGCGCACCTTTTCGGTGGTCGGCGCGTATTGAATGAGCTCGATCAGGTGGTTGCGGAAGACCACCTTGCCCGGGGTCGCGGCGACCGCGTCTCCGGGGCGGAACGCCTCCACCCCGGCGGGGGGCTCGCCGCCTTGCCAGCGCCGCAGATCGTCCAGCCACATCCTGAAGCCGCGAACGAGGTTCTGGCCGCCCTCATCGCGGGTCTTGGCCTGCAGCTCGGGATTGGTCGCGAGGAAGTTGGACGGCGAGACCATGTCGAGGATCTGCCGCGCGGCGAACTCCATGACGTTCTCATGCTGTTTGGTGACGCCGCGCACGCCGGTGGTCGCGTCGCACCACCATTGCTGGTTGAGAAGGAAGGACTGGTAGAAGAGGCTGTAGGGCCATTTCCGCCAGGCTTCGCCGCGAAATCGGCGGTCCTGGGGCAATGGCTCGATACATGGGGCGACTTCGGCGCCGGCGGCGGCGCAGGTCGCGGTGTGGTGCGCAAGCCGCAGCCACTTCTGAAACGCCTTTTCCGAGAGCTTGATCTGCTTGCCCGGAGAGGTCGCCAGATGGGCCAGCCAGTCCAGATAGGCCCCTGCGAGCGCTGCTGGAGAAAGGCCCATGGTGACTCTGGCCATTCTGGATTTCAGCGCGCGATCGAAAAACTCCGACACATCGGTATCCGGCCCCAGTCTCCCCACCGCCGCCTGTTTTGGCGAAGGCGGCGAGAGCGGAGCGTTTCCGTCCGGGCCGGCCCCATCGTTGAGGTCGTCGGGCGTATTGGCGGGTTTCGGCATCGCGTGGCCCATCGCTCGGACTCCTTCCGGCTGGTTTGCGCCTGTTTACCGGCGCCCGCCCAGGACTCAGCGAGCCTTGATCAAGCCACCCGGGCGAACCCCTGCGTAAACATTTCGGCGTTGAGAAAAGCTAGGCGCGGGAGCCAATCGCCGCATCCGACAATTTGACATATCGGTTATGCCCATGTTGCACTGCAACACGTCTTTACGCTGCACTGCAACAATGCTAGGATCGTGAACCCGATTTGTATCCGCTCGCCTTGGGATCTGGAGAAAGCCAATGCAATGGAAGCGTTATGGCGCAATCGCCGTCGCCCTCATCGCGCTATCGGGCGCCGCCTACGCGATCTGGTTGAGCAGCCAATCCGCAGACCTCCCTCCAGGCGTCGTCGGCTCAAACGGACGGATCGAGGCGGAGCGCATCGATGTCGCGGCCAAGCTGCCGGGGCGCATCGCCGAGGTGCGCGTTTCCGAAGGCCAGTGGGTCGAGGCGGGCGATCTCGTCGCGCGGCTGGACACGGCCGAGATCGACGCCGAGTTGCGTCAGGCCGAGGCCGCCGTCGCGCAGGCCGAGCAGCAGAAGATTCAGGCCGAGGCGCTGCTGAACCAGCGCGGCTCCGAACTGGAGTTCGCCATTTCAGAATTCGCCCGCGCCAAACAACTCGCCGCCAAGGGGCATGTGGCGCAGGAGCAGGTCGATCACGCGAAGACCGTTCTGACGACGGCCGAGGCCGGCGTGGCGGCGGCCAGGGCGGGCGTCGATCTGGCGAAGGCGACGATCGCCGCGGCCCAGGCGACGGTCGAGCGGATCCAGAGCGTCCGCGCCGACGCCGATCTCGTGGCGCCGCGCGCGGGCCGCGTCCAATACATCCTCGCGAAGGCCGGGGAGGTCGTGGGGGCCGGCGGCAAGGTCGTGACGCTGACCGACCTGACCGACATCTACATGACGATCTTCCTGCCTGCGCATGATGCGGGATTGCTCGCCATCGGGTCGGAGGCGCGCATCGTCCTTGATCCGATCCCGGAATACGTCATCCCCGCGACCGTCACCTTCGTCTCGAGCACGGCCCAGTTCACGCCGAAATCCGTCGAGACCGCCGACGAGCGCGATCGGCTGATGTTCCGGGTCAAGCTGACCATCCCCGAGGCGTTGCTGAAAGAATATCAGGAACAGGCCAAGGCGGGCGTCGCCGGGATGGGCTATGTGCGCACGGACAGCGCCGTTCCCTGGCCCGACACGCTTTCGGTGAAGCTGCCGAAATGACCTCCGCTCCGGTCGCCCGCCTGTCGTCGATCACGCACAGATATGGCGCCGCATGCGCCCTGTCCGACGTGACGCTGGATATCCCGGCGGGCTGCATGGCGGGGCTGATCGGCCCTGACGGCGTTGGAAAATCCACGCTGCTGGCGTTGATCTCGGGCGTGCGAAAACTGCAGAGCGGCGGCCTGACCGTGCTGGACGGCGACATCACCGACCGCGCGCATCTCAAGGCGTGCAATCATCGCATCGCCTACATGCCGCAGGGCCTCGGCCGGAACCTCTATCCAACGCTTTCGGTCGCGGAGAATCTCGACTTCTTCGGCCGGTTGTTCGGTCAGTCGGAGGCCGAGCGCCGCGCCCGCATCGACGACCTGCTGAAGGCCACCGGGCTCGATCCGTTCCCGGACCGGCCGGCGGGGAAGTTGTCGGGCGGGATGAAGCAGAAGCTCTCGCTCTGCTCGGCTCTGATCCACGATCCCGATCTGGTGATCCTCGACGAGCCGACGACCGGCGTCGATCCGCTGTCGCGCCGGCAGTTCTGGGATCTGATCGACCATATCCGCGCGGCGCGGCCGACGATGAGCGTGATCGTCGCCACCGCTTACATGGAGGAGGCGGAGCGGTTCGACTGGCTCGCCGCCATGAACGCGGGGAAGATCATCTCCACCGGGTCGCCGGCCGAGATACGGGCCGCCGCCGGCCAGCCGACGCTGGAGAGCGCTTTCATCGCGATGCTGCCGGAGGAGGACCGGCGGGGGCACCGCGCCGTCGTTGTGCCGCCGCGCCAGCCGGCGAGCGGTCCGCCCGCCATCGAGGCGCAGGGGCTCACTTGCCGGTTCGGCGATTTCACCGCCGTCGATCGGGTCGAGTTTCAGATCGAACCCGGCGAGATCTTCGGATTTCTCGGCTCCAACGGCTGCGGAAAAACCACGACGATGAAGATGCTGACCGGCTTGCAGAAGGCCACGGAAGGCGAGGCGTTGCTGTTCGGAGAGCCGCTGGACCCGGATGACATGGGCACAAGGCGGCGGGTCGGCTACATGTCGCAGGCCTTTTCGCTCTATGGGGAGCTGACGGTTCGCCAGAACCTTGAGCTGCACGCCCAGCTCTATCAGTTGCCGGTCGAGACGCGCGCCGACCGGGTCGCGGAGATGCTGACCACCTTCGATCTGGTCGCGGACGCCGACAAGCGGCCGGATGGCCTGCCGCTCGGCATCCGCCAGCGGCTTCAGCTCGCCGTCGCGGTGCTGCACCGGCCCGAGGTTCTCATTCTGGACGAGCCGACCTCGGGCGTCGACCCGGTCGCGCGGGACGGGTTCTGGCGGCGGCTGATCAATCTCTCACGCGATGACGGCGTGACCATTTTCGTCTCGACCCATTTCATGAACGAGGCGGAACGCTGCGATCGGATCTCGCTGATGCATGCGGGAAAGGTTCTGGCGATCGGAACGCCCGCCGAACTGGCCCGAAGCAAGGGCGCCGACAACCTCGAAGAGGCGTTTGTCGCCTATCTGCGCGAAGCGGCGGGCGGCGCGGGCGACGCCCCGGAGAGCCCCCCCGCGACCGCCCCGCAGGAGCGGCGGCGGGAGCCGCATCGCCCGTTCGACATCGCCCGGCTCTGGGCCTTCACACGCCGCGAGTCGATCGAGATTCTGCGCGATCCGATGCGGCTGGCCTTCGCGTTTCTGGGCCCGATCATCCTGATGCTGACCTTCGGCTACGGCATCTCCTTCGACGTGCAGAACCTGCCCTACGCGGTTTTCGACCGCGACCAGAGCGCCGAAAGCCGCGAGTTGCTCGAAAGCTTCGCCGGCTCGCGCTACTTCGCCGAAAGGCCGCCGGCGCAGAGCGTGGCCGAGCTGGACGCCCGCATGAAAAGCGCTGAGCTTGTCGTCGCCATCGAGGTGCCGCCCGGATTCGGAAAATCTCTGCTGAGCGGAGACCGGCCCGAAGTCAGGGTCGCCGTCGACGGCGCGATGCCGTTCCGGGCCGAGACGACCCGCGGCTATCTGCAAGGTCTGGCGGCGTCCTACATGTCCGACCAGGTCGAGCGCATCTACGGCCGCGTCATCGACCTGTCCGCCGCATCGGTCGAAACCCGCTTCCGCTATAACCAATCGTTCAAAAGCGTCTTCGCGATGATCCCTTCGGTCGTCATGCTGATGCTGGTCCTGATTCCCGCGATGATGGCGGCGATGGGGGTGGTGCGGGAAAAGGAAACCGGGTCGATCGCCAATTTTCGCTCGACGCCGGTGACGCGAACCGAGTTCATTCTGGGCAAGCAGCTGCCCTATGTCGTCATCGCCATGCTGAGCTTCGTCACGTTGGTCATCGTCTCCTACGGCGTTTTCGGCGTGCCGATCAAAGGCTCGGTCGCGGCGCTTTGCGTCGGCACGCTGCTTTACGTTCTGGCCACCACGGGCTTTGGCGTTCTGGTCTCGACCTTCACCCGAACGCAGGTCGCCGCGACCTTCGCCGCGGCCGTCATATCGATCATCCCCGCCGTCAACTTCTCCGGACTTCTGGTTCCGGTCTCGTCGCTGTCGGGCGGCGGACGGCTGATCGGCCTCGCCTTCCCGTCCGCCTGGTATCAGCAGATCAGCGTCGGCGCGTTCACCAAGAGCCTCGGGTTCCAGCAGCTCTGGCACAACCACGCCGCGCTCGCGGGTTTCGCCGCCCTGTTCATCGCGGTGTCGATCGCCGCCCTGAGCAAGCAGGAGAAATGACATGAGGCGGTGGCTGACCAATGTCTTCCGGCTCGGGCTCAAGGAGCTCAACAGCCTGCGCGCCGATCCGGTGCTGATCCTGCTCATCGTCTATGTGTTCAGCTTCGCGGTCTATTCCGTGGCGACCGGCGCCAAGCTCGAAGTCGTCGACGCGTCCGTCGCCTATGTCGATCAGGACCGCTCGGCGCTCACCGGGCGCATTCTGGGCGCGATCCTGCCGCCCGAATTCAATCCGCCGCAAGAGATAGAGGCGGATGAGATCGCGCCTGTCATGGACAGCGGCGAGTTCGTGTTCGTGCTCGCGTTTCCGCCCTCGTTCGAGGCCGACGTGCTGACCGGGAGGGCGCCCAGGATTCAGCTGAACGTCGACGCCACCGCCATGGCGCAGGCGGGCAATGGCGCGGTGTTCCTCCAACAGATCATCCGCGCCGAGATCGCCAAGTTCATTTCCGGCGAGGACGCGGCGGCGGAGCTGCCGATCGACCTGGTGGTCACGTCGAAATTCAATCCGAACCTCAATTCGGTCTGGTTTTCGTCCGTCATGCAGATCATCAACAACATCACCATCCTGTCTGTGCTCCTGACCGGCGCCGCGCTGATCCGGGAGCGCGAACATGGCACGATCGAGCATTTGCTGGTGATGCCGGTCAGCCCGTCCGAGATCATGGTCGCGAAGATCTGGGCCAACGGCCTCGCGACGGTCGTCGGCGCCGTCCTGTCGCTCTGGCTGGTCGTCGAGACCGTGCTTGCGGTTCCGGTCGCCGGGTCGGTCCCGCTTTTCGTGTTCGGCGCCGTGCTCTATCTCGCCTCGGTGACGGGGCTTGGCATCCTCCTGGCGACCTTCACCACGTCGATGCCGCAGTTCGGCCTGCTGGCGCTGCCGGTGCTGGTGATCATGAATCTCCTGTCCGGCAGCACGACGCCGATGGAGAGCATGCCCGTCTGGCTCCAGAACGTCATGCAGCTCGCGCCCTCGACCCATTTCGTCGCGTTTTCGCAGGCGATCCTCTATCGCGGCGCCGGGCTGAACATCGTCTGGCCCGACATGATCGTCATGGTCCTGCTCGGAGCCGTCTTCTTCTTCGTCGCGCTCAAACGGTTCAGGACGACCATGGCCACGGCGCACTAGACCAGCCGGAGCGATCCGGGAGACAGGCAGCCCGCCTTTCGAGCCAGAACAGCGCGCATCAACCCGCGATCGGGACCGCGAGCCAGATCGTGTGGCGCGCGCCGCGTTTCCCGTGCGCGGCGCGGATCTTCGGCGCGCCGGTTTCGAACCCGCAACGGGACAGCCGCCGCGAAAACCCGGAGTCGGGCGCGGCGGACCAGACGGCGAGGACGCCTCCGGGGGTCAGCGCCCGCCGCGCCGCTTGCAGGCCGGCGTCGCCATAGAGCGCGTCGTTGGCGGCGAAGGTCAGGCCGTCCGGGCCGTTGTCGACATCGAGGAGAATCGCGTCGAACGCGGCCGTCGCCCCGCGGATCACCGCGCCGACGTCGCCGGCTCTCACCTCGACCCTTGGATCGGCGAGGCAGGCGCCGAACAGGTCCGCCATATGCCCGCCCGCCCAGGCGATCAACTCGGGCACGATCTCCGACACGATCAGGCGCGCGTCGGGCCCGGCGGCGGCCTGCGCGGCGCGAAGGGTGAATCCCATGCCGAGCCCGCCGATCAGAATGCGAGGCGCCCGCCGCCCGGCCAGCCGATCCACAGCCAGCGTGGCCAGCGCTTCTTCCGAAGCCGCGCGCCGGCTGTTCATCAGCTCATTGCCATCGGGGAGGCGGATGGAAAACTCCCCTCCCCGGCGCAGAAGCCGGAGCGAGGCGCCGCCGGGCGCAGTCGCCGTCGCCAGATGTATCCACGGCAGCATCCAGGAGAACCCTTTGAGGAAGAGGAGCCCCCGCGTATCCGATCCATGGCCGCAGGTGAAGGATCGCCGTGAATTTAGAGCGTCCGGCGGGCGCCGCGGCGCCTGTCCGGTCCGCGACAGGGGCGGAGCGCGCCCGTCCGGTCGGGCGTCTCGGGCGGCCTGTTTCGACCGCCCGGGCGCGGTGGACGGCGCCGGCCGTTCAGGCTTGACATACATACCTACCCGTAGGAATGTTTCTAGAGGCGCGATGATGGATCGAATTCCGCAATCTGGCCCATTGTTGCAATAACAGGAGAAACTATGCTCGACGCTTCTCTGGATTCGAAGGCGATCCTCGATCGGGTGATGGAATACACCGTCACCAACCCTTATGAACGCGACTATTGGGAAAAAGCTCCCGCAATGACTGGCGTGCTGACCTGGGGTCGGGAAGAGCCGATCGCCGCCATTCGCAAATGGATGGACCGTTCGGTCGCGACCCAAAACTCCGACGGCTGCCTCAATTACAGCGAACGCCTCGATCTTCCCGCCGGGCACGTGTCGAGCTTCACGCCCACCGCGAGCCTGTCGTCCAGTCTCGGGTACCCGCTGCTGGCGTTTTATCACCGCACGAAAGACGAGCGCTACATGGAGGCGGCGCATCTGCAGATGGACGCGCTGATGCGCGCGCCGCGCACCCGCGAAGGCGGCATCTCGTCCCGCACGGAGACGCCGGAGCTCTGGATCGACTTCATCTACATGATGTGCCCGTTCCTGCTGCGCTACGGCGCCGTCACCGGCGAGCAGAGTTATATCGACGAGGCGTTCCGGCAGTTCGAGATCCATGTCAAACGGCTGGTTGACCCGCATGAGCATTTGCCGCGCCATGCATGGTGCGAAAAGCCCAATCATTTCCCGCAATCGACCTTGTGGGCCCGCGGCAACGGCTGGCTGATCGCGTGCAGCGTCGACATGCTCGCCAACGCGCCCGATCACGAACACGCCAGTCTTGTGAGGGACACCTGCGCGCGCGCCCTGACGGCGATGCGAAACCTGCAGGATCGTTCGGGGTATTTCCATCACACCCTGGACGACCCCTATTCCAAATGCGAAGCGTCCGCGACGCTCATGTACGCCTACGCCGCCGCCACCGCCGTTCGGCAGAACGTCGTCGACGCCGATTTCCTCGACAGCGCCGTAAAGGCTTATCGTGTGGTGGAGGGCTCCATTGGCGCGGATGGCGCCGTCCCGAAAGTCGCGGTGCCGCCCGGCGGCCCCGGCGTCGCGTTCGGAACGACCCTGTTCGGCCAGGGCTTCTATCTGCTTGCGGCGCACGCCCTTCGCGACAAACTCGGCCTCGCATAGGCCGCAGCGCGCCCCGAGGCGGGGATTGAACGCCCCGCCTCGCCCGGCCGGCGCGCCCCGCTCGATCGCCGCGGCGAGAGCGCCGGTCCCGATCCACCGCCTCCCAGATCGCCCGCGTTATCGGGCCGCCGCCGCGCTACGCCGCCTGGCGGCCCGGTTTGAGCGTGCTCAACATGACATGCCGAAGGGCCTGCACCAGCTCCTCGCCCTTTTTCAGGGTGCGCCCGCCCCGATACCATTCCAGCATCAGCCCGTCATGGGCGGCGACATAGAATGCGCCAAGCTGCCGAGGCGACAATGAACTGCGAAAGGCGCCGCTCGCCTGCCCTTCCGCCAGGATCTCCGACATCGCGCCGGACATCTCGTCATAGATCTTGCGCACCTTCCTGCCCATCCTGCTGCGGTTGTCCTTGAACTCGATCGACAGCAGCATCAGCAGGAACAGGTCATTCGGGCGCTGAATCGCCCATTTCGCCTGCGTATGAAGGAAATTCACCAGTTTTTCGCACGGATCCCCGGAATCGGGCTTGCCGCGCGGATAGCTCGCCTCGACCCGGTCGAGTATCTCCGCGAGCAGCTCCACCTTGCTGTCGAAGTAATAGTAGATCGCGCCTTTGGTCAGCCCGCCGCGCCGCGCGATCGCGTCGAGCGTCGTCGAGCGATACCCCTTCTCGACGAAGAGCGCCAAAGCCGCCTCGCAAATACGGTCGACCGGCGGCGGGGCGTCGTCGCGCGTCCACGATACGCGCGCGCCCCGCGATCTTTTCGCGCCGGTCTTCGCCGGATCGGGCGCGTCATCGTCTGTCGTCCCGCGTTTGGACACGAAGGAAAACAACTCTCCGGGTTTCTTGGGGTCTTTATCGGTCACTCTGCGGCCATTGTTGCTGTCGGGTGGGGTTCGCGCGCCGCCGACATCGCGCCAAGGCGTCGCCGCGGCGCATCATGCGCGCCCCCCTCGGCGACGCCTTGACGCCCGGAAGACGACCTCCCGCGCGGGTGATGGCGTCTCTGTCCTCACGCGCCATGTCGCGCGGCGTCGTCATCTCTGTCATCGGCCCGCCTCACGACCGCAGGCGCGGAGCCCGCGGCGCTTCGCTCGGGTCGGACTCGGCGGTCGGGCGGGTCGCCGCCGTCATGCGTCCGCCTTCGCCGCGCGCGTCGCGGCGATCAACTCGCGCAGGACGATCCCGGCGGCCTTGCGATCCCAGGTCTGCGGCGAGACCCCGCGCTCGCGCAGCTCCGCCTTCCTGATCTTGTTGGTCGGCGTGCGCGGCAGCTGATCGAGCGTCTCGATATAGCGCGGCACCATGTAGTGCGGCAGACATCCCGCCAGATGGGTCAGGACGGCTTCAGGCGCCGCCGTTCGCCCGGGGCGCGGCACCAGACAGAGCTTGATATCGTCATCGCCCGCGAATTCGGACGGCACGCCGACCGCCGCGCATTCGGCGACCGCCGGATGGGCCATCGCCGCGCTCTCGATGTCGTAGCTCGCGATATTCTCGGCGCGCCGCCTGATATGGTCGCCGCGCCGGTCGACGAAATAGCAATAGCCCTCGGCGTCGAGATACCCGATGTCGCCCGAATGGAACCAGAGATTCCGCCACGCCTCGACGGTCTTCTCCGGCATGCCGAGATAGCCGCTCATGAAGACGAAGGGGTGGCGCGGCCGCACCACGATCTCGCCGGGGGTTCCCACCTCGCATTCGATATCGGTGTCGGGATCGACGATCTTCAACTCCACCCATTTGTCGCTGACCCGGCCGCATGACCCGAGCCGCAACGGCTCGTCTATCGGCCGCCATGCGCCGATATTGACTTCGGTCATGCCCCAGACCTCGATCCCTCGAAGATGGAACCTCTCTTCGAAGGCCTCCGCGATCGCCTTGGGGAACGGCGCCGCCAGCAATCTCGTGACGGCGTGATCGGAGTCTTCGGCGCGCGGCGGCTCCGCGAAGATCATCTCGATCATCGGGCCATGGGCGAGGCCGACCGTCGCGCCGCAGGCGCGCACGCGGTCGACCCAGAGCGCGGCCTTGAAGGTGGTGTCGATCACGACCCGGCCCCCCGCCATCATCGTCGCGAACACGGCCATGAACCGTCCGGCCATATGGAACAGCGGATGAAAGCAGTAGAACACGTCATCCGGCCCGAGACGCAGCCCTTCGACCGATTGCCGCGCCAGCGCGCAGACCTGCGCATGCGGCATCATCACGCCCTTGGCCGGGCCGGTGGTGCCGGAGGTGTAGATGACCGAGGCGATGTCGCTCATCCGAACGGTCGGCAAGTCGAAATCGCCTTGCGCGCCGGCGGCGAGGAACGCGTCCAGCGCGACGATCTCGATCCGTTTGAAATCGGGGACGCTCGCCGGCGCCGGATCGGAGCCGACGCGGAACCAGACGATGCGCTCCAGCGCCGGAAGATTCGCCTCGCTCTCGCGCAGAACCGGCAGGAACCCCGCCTCCGCGATCAGGATCTTCGCATTCGCGGTATTGACCGCATGCTCCAGCACCCGCCCGCGATAGGCGGTGTTGATGGTGACGTCGACCACCCCGGCCAGGTTGGCGCCGAGCCAGGCGTGGATCGCGGTCAGGCAATTGGGCGCCATGACGACCGCCGTCTCGCCCATGGCGAGGCCGGCGGCGATGAACGCCCGCGCGAACGCGAGCGATCGTTGGTGACAGTCAGAGAAAGTCTCGCTCGCTTCGCCGATCATGTCTATCGCGACGCGCTCCGGCGTCGCCTGCGCCTGTTGGCGCAGGCATTCGCCGACCGTCTTCACGTCAGAATCGAACTCGATTTGCACTGGCTTTCCCTGTCGCTGAGGATCAATTCAGCCGATTATCGAGAGGTCGTGACGAATTTTCCATCCTGAATGATCCCCGTTTGCACAAGATCATGGCTCCAGCCGTCGTGGTCGTCCGGGCTGTAGCAAAGCGTGCCCGCGGAGTAGGTTTCCACGCCGCAGAGGTTCTCCAGCGCGTCCCGCATCGCCTTTCCGGTGATCTCGCCGCTGATGGACTTCGACGCCTCGACGATGGCCAGGAACGCGTTCGAGCCGATCACCTCGCCAAAGCCCTGCGGGGGCTTGCCGGCGGCGGTGAGAATGTCGCCGAGGGTCTGCATTTTCGGCGACGGATCGTCCCAGTTCGCGACGAGCGTCAGACGGATGCCGTTGCCGGCCTCGCCGCTGTTGTCGACAAAGGATTTCTGGCCGAGCCCGAGCGGCGCCCACATCGGCGCATCGAGACCGACCTGCCGCGCGGCGCGGACGAACGCGGCCCCCAGCGCCGGCGCCGAAGCCTGAATCAGAACGACCTCGGGATCGGCGTTGCGAATCTTTGAGGCCTGCGAGGTCAGATCAAGCGACTTCAGGGGCGCGGCCGCGCTTTCGACGATGGTCACTCCCTTTTCCTTCGCCAGCTCCTGCAGGAAGTCGGCGGTGTTCTTTCCGTAGGCGTCCTCCTGATAGAAGAGGCCGACCTTCGTGGCGCCGTCTTCGATCGCCCGCTCCAGCAGCACCCGCGTATTGGTCAGATCGCCGGTCAGTGAGCGAAACACCCACGGGAAGAAGCTGTTCTCCGGCGACGTCACCGCCAGCGTCGCGTTCGGCGCGACGATCGGCACCTCGTACCGCATCATCACCGGCCCCGCCGCCAGCGTGCCGCTGCCGGTGGTCGAGCCGACGATCGCCACGACATTGTCCTTCTGAATCAGCTTGGTGGCGCCGCGCGCCGCCTCGGTCGGGTTGGTGGCGTCGTCATACATGAAGAGTTCGATCATGCGGCCGTCGACGCCGCCCTCGTCGTTCATCTTCTTGGCGAGGATCTCGATGACGTCGCGCTCGGGAATTCCGAATGGCGCGGCCGGCCCGGACATGCTGAGCAGCAGCCCGATCCGCAACGGCTCCTTGGCCTCCGCGTGCGCGGGCGCGACCGCCGCGAATGACGCGGCGGCGATGGCCGCCGAGCCCAAGAATGTGGTGAGGCGATTGAGACTCATCTGTTCAACTCCCTGTTGAAGTGCGGTTGTTTTCGTCCGCCTCCAGCGACATGCCGAAAGCCCCGCCGGCCGCATGGCCGGCGATGTCCTCCTCCGAGAACCCTGCGTCCCGGAGGATGGCGTGCGTGTGTTGGCCGAGCCGCGGCGGGCCGCTGCGGATCGTGGCCGGCGTCCGTGACAGCGACAGCGGATTGGCGATGACCTCGACATCCGGCGCGTCGTCGATCGGCAGGGAGACGACCATGCCGTTGCGCCGGACCTGCGGGTGATCCACCGCCTCCGCCAGCGAAAGCAGCGGCGAACACAGGATATCCTGCGCGACGAGGCGCTCCATGCACTCCGCCGTGGTGAAGCGCGTGAATTCTTCGCGGATGAGATCGAAGATGACGGCCTTGTTCTCGAGCTGCCGCTCCGGCGTGTTCATGTCCTCACGCAGGCTGAGATCGGCGACGCCGAGCGCGTTGCAGAGCAGGCGCAGCGGGTTCGCGCGGAAGAACCCCAACACCGTCACCCAGCCGTCCGATGTCCGGAAGACATAGTTCAGGCCCTTGTCGATCCAGCGGGTCTCACAGCCGTACATGAGCTGGGACGCCGCCTCGAGGCTCTGTATCGCGATCGCGGCGTTCAGCAGGGAGGTGCTGACTTTCTGGCCCTTGCCGGAACGCTCGCGCTCCAGCAGGGCGAGGGTGATCCCCTGCGCCAGGACCATGCCGGCGGCGAAATCGATCACCGGCGTGTTGATCAGCGCCGGCGTGCCGTCCGGCAGCGCGTTGCCCATTGCGATCCCCGACAGGGACTGGATCGCCATGTCCTGCCCGGGATTCTGCGCGAGCGGCCCGGTCGGGCCGTAGCCGCTGGATTCCGCATAGACGAGACGCGGATTCGCGGCGCTGAGCCGCTCGAAACCGAGGCCGAGGCGCTCCATCACGCCGGGCCGGTAATTGTGCATCACGACATCGGCGCCGGCCGCGAGGCGCGAGACCACCGCGCGCCCCGCGTCCGTCTTCAGGTCCACGACGAGCGAGCGCTTGTTGCGGTTCACGGCGGCGAAATAGCTGCTCATCAGTCCATGCGCCGAGGCGTGGGCGTCATAGTTGCGCAGGATCTCGCCGGAGCCGGGCCGCTCGATCTTGATCACGGTCGCGCCGAAATCCCCCAGCACCTGCGCCGCCAGCGGCGCCTGATACACCTCGCTGAGATCGAGAACGGTCACGCCGTCCAGGATGCCTTTCGTCTTCATCTCAATCGCCATAGACGCTCTTGGCGATGATCATGCGTTGGATCTGATTGGTGCCTTCGTAGATCTGGGTGATCTTGGCGTCGCGCATCATGCGCTCGACCGGATAGTCCTCAAGATAGCCGTAGCCGCCATGCAGCTGCACGGCGTCCGTGGTGACGGACATCGCGGTGTCGCTGCAGAGCAGCTTCGCCATCGACGCCAGCGTGCGCCCCGTGGTGGGATCGGCCTCGATCGCCTCGACCGCGCGGTGCAGGAGGAGGCGCGAAGATTCGATCTTCACCGCCATGTCGGCGATCATGCCGCGCAGAAGCTGGAAGCGGGAGATCGACTGGCCGAACTGCTTGCGGTCCCGCGTGTAGCTCACCGCCTGATCGAGCGCGCCCTGCGCGATCCCCAGCGCCTGCGCCGCGATCAGCGGGCGGGAGATGGTGAGCGAGACCATCATGTGCTTGTAGCCCATGGTGGTGTCGCCCACCGCGCGGCTGGCGGGAATGCGGCAATTGTCGAAGATGACGTCCGCGGTCGGGCTGCCGCGCAGCCCCATCTTGGCTTCCAGCTTGCCGAACGAAATGCCCGGATCGTCGCGGTGAACCATGAAGATCCCGTAGGCCTTCTCGCCGGTGCGCGCGAGAACGAGATACCAGTCCGCCCATGTCGCGTTGGTGATGAAGCGCTTGACGCCGTTGATCACCCAGTCGTCGCCGTCGCGTTCCGCCTTCGTCTTGAGCGAGGGCAGATCGGACCCGCCCTGCGGCTCCGTCAGGCACCAGGCCGCAACCGTGTCGCCCGCCGCGAGGGACGGCACGATCTTTTCGATCAACTCGGGCGCGCCAAACCGCACCAGCGGATCGAGCGCCGCCCAGCCGGTCATCAGCGTCAGGCCCGACGTCCCGCAGACGCGCGCCATCTCCTCGACCGCGATCACCTGGGACATGAGATCGCCTTCCTGCCCGCCGAGCGATTCAGCGAAGGGCAGCGCCAGCAACCCGGCGTCGCGAAACGCCTCATAGGCCTTCAGCGGCGGCTTCCGGGTCTTGTCGACCTCCGCGGCGTGCGGCGCGACCTTTTCGACCGCCAGCCGACGCATCACCTCGCGAAACGCGTCGTAGTCCTGTCTGGTCATCTCTGACATTCTGGTTATCCCTTCACCTGAGGCGCATTGCGCAGAACCGGCGGCCACGACAGCCCGCCGATCGCGGCGGCGTCCTGCGGGGTGGCGGCGCTGATATCGTCTTCGTTCAATCCGAGATCGGCGAGAACCTCCGCGCTGTGATCACTGGTATCGAGCGGGCGGCTCATCGCGGGCGTTCGGCTCAACCGCGGGATCGCGGGCACGCGCGCGCTGGACGAGGTCGGATGACGATGCCTGTTATGCGGGTCGGCCCACACTTCATCGGGGTCGAGCACCGCCGCGACGCAGGCGTCGGTCTGCGCGAACAGCTCCGCCCAGTGCGCGCGCGGCTCCGACTTGAACGTTCGCGTGAGGACCCGCTCGATTTCAGGCCAGAGCGCCACATCCATGTGGTCGGGCGCGTCCCCGAGATCGAGCACCCGCCACAGCGTCTCGAAGAAGCCGCGCTCCAGCGCCCCCACCGACACCTGCCGGCCATCGGCGCAGAAATAGCAGCGGTAGAACGGCGCGTTGCCGACGATCAGCCCGTCGCCCCGCCCCGGCATGACTTCGGTCTTCCATGCGGGAAAATGCATCGCCATCATCGACATGCAGCCGTCGATCATCGCGGCGTCGACATGCTGGCCGCGCCCCGACCGGCGCGCTTCGAACAGCGCCGTCATGATGCCGAACGCCGCGAGCAGCCCGCCCGCGCCGAAATCCGCCAACAGATTGAGAGGCGGAGAGGAGACGTCCCCCGCCGGGCCGACCGCGCCGAGCACGCCGCTGGCGGCGAGGTAATTGATGTCGTGGCCCGCTTCCTGCGCGCGCGGGCCGTCCTGCCCGTATCCCGTCATCGAGCAGTAGACGAGCCGGGGATTGACCGCGCTCAGCTCCTCATAGCCCGCGCCGATCCGCGCGGCGACGCCGGGGCGAAACCCCTCGATGAGGACATCGGCGGTGGCGACGAGCCGCCGCAGCGCCTCGCGGCCCTTCTCCGATTTCAGATCGAGCGAGATGAAGGTCTTCCCGCGCGACAATTCCGGCACCGGAAGCCCGGCGCGCCCGCCGCCGACGACGATCACCTCGGCGCCATGGTCGGCCAGAAGCATCGTGCAGTACGGCCCCGGCGCGAGACGCGTCAGATCGATGATGCGAACGCCCGCGAGCGCTCCTTTCGGCGGCGTGGAGGTTTTATGGTCAACCAATTGTCTAACTCGCATGAAGGGCTGGGGTGTCGTCGTCGTCGATCTCGTTGCCGAGAAAGCTCGAAAGGATGGTGTCGTGCTGGTCGAGTTCGGCCCGCCCTCCGGTCATGACGATCGCGCCATCGACCAGCATCAGAAAGCGGCTGGCGATGGAGGCGGCGAACGCCACGTTCTGTTCGGCCACCGCCAGCGCCAGGCCGTCGGCGCGAAAATGCTCGAACGTCTCGCGCAGGATCTCATGGATGGCGGGCGCGAGCCCCTGCGTCGGCTCGTCGAGCAACAGGACCCTGGGCCGGCGCGCCGCCGCCATGCCGATGGCCAGCATCTGCTGCTCGCCGCCGCTCAGCATGCCCGCGGGCGTGCGCAGGCGCTCCTTGAGAATGGGGAACAGGCTGAAGACATGATCGAGCGCCGCGGCGCGGTCGCCTTTGATCATCCGCAATCCAAGCGCCAGATTCTCGTCGATCGACAGCGCCGGACAGATATTGCCGCGGATCTCGGGAACGAAGGCGACGCCCGCTTGGGCGCGCGCATGCGCAGGCATCTTTCCGATATCGACGCCGCCAAGCTCGATCGCGCCGCCGCCATGAACAAGGCCGCTCACGGCGCCGAGAAAGCTGCTTTTCCCCGCGCCATTCGGCCCGAGAATGGCGACGACCTCCCCGGCGCGCAGGGTCAGGGAGATCCCGTTGCAGACCTGGATACGGCCATACCGCGCGGTGACGTCGCGGCAGACCAGCGCGACCTCGCCGCCGGGCTCGGCCGCGCCCCCCGGGCGGGGACCCGGCCGATGAACTTCTGACGCAAGGCTCTTGGGCATGACGGAATCTTTCAATGGGTCCCCGTGCCGAGATAGGCGCTGATGAATTCAGGACGGCGGCTGACCTCTTGCGCCGTCCCGCGAAGCAGCACCTTGCCGCGATCGAAAACGATGAGGCGGTTCGCCAGCTTCTTGACCAGGCCGAAATTGTGCTCGACCAGCAGCACCCCGACATTGCGCGCGGCGACCTTGCGGACCTGCTGAATGAACACGTTCTGCTCGGCCTTGGAGAGCCCGGCGGCCGGCTCGTCGAGCAGGAGGAAGCGCGGTTCGGCCGCCATCGCCCGCGCGATATCGACCATGCGGATGAGGCCCATCGGCAATTCGCCGGTCTTCTGCTTGGCGACGCCCGACAGCTCCAGCCCTTCAAGGAGCTCATCGCGGCGGGCGCGGAGATCCTTCTCGCTTCGGCGGAGCGCGGCGGGGCGGAACAGGCCGCTGAACAGGCCGTTCTTCGATCCGGTGTGGAATCCGCACAGCACCGCATCCTCGACCGTCGCGGTCGGGTCGATCCGCGGCGTCTGGAAGGTCCGGGAGACCCCGCGGGAGATGCGCTGATGGGCCGGGACGCCCGCGAGGCTCTCGCCGTCGATCGACACGTCGCCGTTGCTGAGGGCGACAAAGCCGGTGATCGCGTTGAACAGGGTGCTCTTGCCGGATCCGTTCGGGCCGATCACCGCGAGGATTTCGCCGCGCTCCACCGTCACATCGACACCCTGGAGCGCCGCGATCCCTCCGAAGCGGACTTCGATGTTTTTGGCCTCGATCGTCATGACGGCTCTCCGGACGCCGCCGCGCCGGGCGCTGTTTGCGCGGCCGGCCCGCGCCCGCCCGCAAGAAGACGCGGCAGCCGACGCGCCATCTCGAAGAGGCCGAAGAGCCCATTCGGCGTCAGGATCAGAACGATGATCAGCGCGCCGCCGTAGAACATCCCCTGCACCTCCTGGGCCGGGATGAGCTCGAAGATCAGCGTGAGCAGCGTCGCGCCCAGCACCGGGCCGAGGATCGAGCGCGCGCCGCCCACCACCGCCATCAGAAGCACCGACAGCGACATCGCCGGCCCAAGCGAGTCCGGGCCGATATAGGAGATGTGATGCGCGTAGAGCCAGCCGCCGAGGCCGGCGATCGACGCCGACAACGCCAGCACGGCGCTGCGGATATGGGCGACATCGACGCCATCGGCGACGGCGCGGAACGAATCCGCCCGCACCGTCGCCGTCGCCCGGCCGAAGCCCGAATTCATCAGGTTGCCGAGCAGGACGACGACGAGAATTACAACGCCCCAGCTCAACACATGAAACGAGAACAGCGATGACGCGAAAGACATCGGCGGGACGCCGGAAATACCGATATAGCCCCCGGTGAAATCGCCGCCCTCGCGCAGCGCGATGTCGAAGGCCTGCCCGAAGACGAGCGTGGCGATGGCCAGCGCCAGCGGGCTCAGCCGCGTCACCACCCGCGCCAGCGGATAGGCGACCAGGGCCGGAAGCGTCAGAGCCAGAGCCAACCCCAAGATCGACGGCAGGCCGTAACGGGCGGTCACGATCGCCGTCGCGTACGCGCCTATTGACGCGAAGGCCGCTTGCGCCACCGACAGGATTCCGGCCTGCCCGTAGCTCACGCCGACCGAAATCGCCATCAGCGAATAGATTGCGATGACGATGGAGGTGTCGAGCCAGATCTTGCTGGAGCCGAGCGCCGCCGTGAAGATCGCGACGGCGACGAGGAGGCAGAGCGCGGGGCGCTGGCGGGCGAGCATGCTCACGCCCGACCTCCCGCCGGGGCGTCGCGGCTCACCCGCCCAAGCGTCAGCACCGCGAAGATGAACGCCAGCGGCACCAGACTGGCGACGCCGCCGCTCGCATATCCGGCGCTGATCGTTTCGACGACGCCGATGGCGAGGCCGCCGAAGAACCCCCGCAACGGGCCATGCAGACCGAACACGATCGCCGCGCCGAAACCGGCCAGCGTCAGATGCAGACCGGAGGCGAAATCCATGCCGGCGCTGTAGAGAACGAGGACCCCGGCGATGCCGGCGAGCGCGCCTGCGATCATGAAGGTCATGAACTGCAGCCTGCGCACCGGAATTCCGGCGAGCGCCGCGCCGCGCTCATTGTTGGCGCTGGCGCGCATGTCGCGGCCCCAGGCGGTGCGATACAGCAGCACATAGACCGCGCCGACGAGCGCGAGCCCGACCGCGACATTGACGCCGGCCTGCGGGCTGATGCGGATGCCCCAGAGGCTCCAGAAATGCATGAAGGGCTGGCGGATGAACGGGTCCTGCCCGAAGCCCGTCAGCACGAAGGATTCGATGAACAGCGCGAAGCCGAAGCTGGCGAGGACCAGCACAAGCGGATCGTTCTTCTGCGTCCTCCCCAGTATGAGCGAGATGCCGCCGACGATCGACGAGGCCAGAACCGCCACCATCACGCCCGCCATGATGGCGATCACGGGGCCGAGCGAATCCCCGAAGAGCATCGCGACCGCCCCGGCCAGAACCGCATAGCCGCCCACCGCGAGATCCACGGTGTCGGTCGCGATGAACAGAAGACTGATCGGAAAGGCGAGCAGGCCGTAGGTCACGCCAAGCAGCACGCCCCTCAGTCCAAATTCGATGAATTCGTACATGCAGACCCTCTCGCCATTCCGAACCGCGCTCTCGGTCGGCCGGGGCGCCTCTCCCCTTTCAGGGCGGCGCGCCTCGATAGAAACCTACCAGTCGGTATTTACATACTGCACAGTTAGTTTGTTCGGTCAAGCCTGGTCGCGTCGGGTTTCGGGCGTCGAAGCGGTTTTTGCGCGCGGACGGGTTTTGCGCGCGGATCACGCCGGCGGCGCCCGCGCCAGGACAGGCGGCGCATGTCGCGCTCCGGCGCGCGCCGGCGGCTCCTTCAAGGGCGCGAAGAGCGCGGAAGGGGCGGTTCCGAATGAAAATGCGCTCCATCCCGGGCGGGGCCGGGAGGAGCGCATTCCAATCGCCGGGGCGCGCTGGCGCCGCCGGCGCCCCTCTATTCCGCCGCGGCCCCGACAGCCGCCGCGCCCGCCGCCACATCGGGCGAGAGATACGCGCCCTGCTTCAGCAGCTCGCTCTGGATCAGGCGTGGATCAAGCTGGCGCGGATGCAGCCCCGAGCCCGCCGCCAGCGCGCCCGCCACCCCCGCAGCCTGCCCGGTCATCCAGCATTGCGGGATCTCGCGCAGGAAGGTGTGCGAGCTCGCGTCGCAGGCGACATGCCGCCCCGCGCCGAGCGCGCCCTCGAGCCCGACCGGCAACAGAGAGCCGTAGGGCACCGAGATGTTCTTCCACTTCGGCGCGAGCGAGGTCGAGACGCCGATCTCGTCATCCCACACCTTTCCCTCGTCCCATTGCCCGCGCGTCACCATGCGCTCCGCCGCAAAGCGGCGGCTGTGACGCACGCCGACCTGCGGCGCGCCCAGCAGCAGATACGCGTTCTCGAACCCCGGCGCATGCGCCCGATAGAACGCCAGATGGCCGACGGTGAGCTGGCGGGACTTGATCTCGACCTCGCTCAGATCCTCGACATTGACCGCGCTGTAGCCTGACAGGCGCGGCCCCATGAACAGGCCGATATCGGAACGCCACGAGAAAAACGGCTTCTCGAAATATTTCAGCTTCTCGCGGCCCCGCTTCATGAAGTCGGAAAAGCCAGCCTTGTCGGAGCGGCGGAAGTCCGTCCAACGCTCCATATCGACGCCGCCCAGCATGAACGCCGTGTTGATGCAGTGATGGATGTCGCCGGCGTCGATGTCCGAATCCGACGGGACGCCCGCGCGGAACAGCATGTCGGCGTCGCCCGTGGTGTCGATGACGACCTTGGCGAGAATGGCGTGGCGGCCTTCCTTGCTCTCGAAGATCGCGCCCTTCAGCGCGTTGTCCTCGACGATCGGCTCGACCGCGAGCGCGTGCAGCACCAGACGGACCTTGTTCTCCACCATCATCTCGAGCGACAGCGTCTTGAGCGCCTCGGGATCGATGGTGGGCGACCATGTCACGATGTTCTGGAACGCGGCGGAGCGATACGACCAGTAGTCGGCGGTCGCCCGATCCTTCGAGCCCCAGTCCGATCTTGGCGGCCCCATCACCGCCTCTTTCGGCAACCGGTCGAACAGATCCTGCGCGAAACCGGCGATCACCTGCCGCCCGCTCCAGTCCGACATCCGGTCGATCCAGATCACCAGCCCACCGGTGGAGAGCCCGCCGAGGTGGTTGTAGCGCTCCACCAAGGTCACATCCGCGCCGAGCCGCGCGGCCGCGACCGCCGCCGAAGCGCCGGCCGGGCCGCCGCCGATCACGAGCACGTCCGTTTCCGAGAAGACCGGCGTGTCGCGGGCGGCCTCGCGATGGGTTCGCGCCGGCCGCTCCCGGCGCGGGCGCCTGTCTCCGCCCTTGAAAATCTCCAGCTCCATGCCTTCGGACACAGCATTGATCGACGCATCGGACGACATCGGACTTCCTTCCCTTTCATTCGAACACGGCGCGCGGACGGGCCGCGCCGCGCGTGTTTCGAGCTTGAGCCAAGCGCGCCGGAAGGTTGACAGGCGGGAGTGCTTATTACCAATGTAAATTACAAAATCTCTATATGAGAAAAATGTATAATGATCTCCCTGAAGCAGATCCGCTATTTCGTCGCCGCCGCGGAGACGCAACAGATCTCCGCCGCCGCCGTCAGCCTCGGGATTTCGCAATCGGCGGTCACCGTGGCGATCAAGGGGCTGGAATCACAGCTCGGCGTGACGCTGATCCGCCGGCGCGTCGGCGGCGTCGCCCTGACGCAGGACGGCGTGAAATTCCTGCAGCACGCGCGCAACATCGAAGCCAGCATCGCCGATTCCATCCTGTCGATGAAAAACCGGGAATCCAGCGTCAAGGGGCGCATCCGCTTCGGCGTCACCTATACCGGGGTCGGGTATTTTCTGCTGCCGGCGCTCGCGCGGTTCCGCCGCGCCTATCCCGACATCACCATCGACCTGATCGAGATGGAGCGCCCCGCCCTTGAACAGGCGGTGCGGCGCGGCGCGGTCGATCTCGCGCTGATCATCGTCTCCAACCTGTCCGAGGCCCATCTCCTCAATGTCCAGATGCTGATGCGCTCCCCGCGCGTGTTGTGGCTGTCGAGCGCCCACCCCTTGAACAAGCGCTCCGAGATTTCGCTTCAGGATCTGCGATCCGAACCTTTCGTGCAGTTCACCTCCGACGAGGCGCCGGTCTCGGCGCGAAGATATCTCGCGGATATCGGCTTCGACCCGAATGTGATCCTGCGGACCACCTCGATGGAGGCGGTGCGCGGGATGGTCGCCACAGGCGGCGCGATCACGATCCTCGCGAGCCTGGTCTATCGGCCATGGTCGCTCGATGGCGGACGTGTCGAGATACGCAAGCTCAGCGAGCCTATCCCGACCCTCGATCTCGGCGTCGTCTGGAGCGCCGAACGCCCGATTTCGGAGGCGGAGCGCAAACTCGTCGATCACCTCAAGGCGGCCGGCGCCGGGCTCGATATCGGCGTCGAGCCCGGCGCCCCGCCGGGGAGATCGCCCGTCGCGCCCTGACGGCGCGGGCTGCTTTCCAGGCTTACGCCAGCGTGCGCAACAACGCCTCGCGATATATCCGCACCAGCTCGCCGCCGTCGATCTCCGTCCCGCGGCGATACCATTCGAGCATCATGCCGTCATGCGCCGCGACATAGAACGACGCGAAGGCCGGCGCGCTCAAACCCGTCTTGAACACGCCGCGCTCACGCCCTTCCAGCAGCAGGGACTCGATGAACTGGCGCATCCGCTGATAGATATCTTCAATCTTCTCCGAGAGTTCGCTCCCGCCCTTGGCGAACTCCACCGAGGACATCACCAGCAGCATGACCTCATGCGGATGAGCCTGCGCAAACTGCACCTGCGAATGGACGAAGGCCACCAGCTTGTCCGGAGGCGGCATGTCCTTCTTCGCGAGCGCCGTGAGAATGTCGTCGATATACCGCCCGGCGACGCTGTCGAGCATCTGCGACATCAGATGCTCCTTCTTCTCGATGTAAAAATATACGCCGCCCTTGGTCAGCCCCGCCCCCGCCGCGATATCGTTCACCGTGGTCGCGCGATAACCCTGCTCGACGAACAGCCGCAGCGCTGAATCATAGATGCGGCGCAAGCTGACCTCCCGCAATTCACGGTTGGTTTGCGGCCGTCTCTGGGCGGGCTTTCCGGCCGTCGACGCCGGCTTCCCCTGCAAGGTGTCGGCGGGGTCGGCCACTCTCCTTCCGGGGAACGCCTCGGCGCTTTCATCCGCCTTCGAAGACCGTTTCCGGGAGGTATCTGGTCGGCTTCTCTTGTCCATCGTCAGCATCACACACGAATGAGTGGTTCAAGGAAAAACATTGGCCGCACGGCGCGCCCATAATTGGATAGCCACTATTTACATCGGCGCCGCCCGCGGCAAGTCTCAACTTCCCCGGGCGTTTGTCTTCGGACAAGAACGGCGTGAGACGCCGCCACGACGCCCGTTTCCCGCCATCTGATGATCGGCGGAGGCGAGTTCTCTTCGGAACACCCCTGGCGCCGCTCCGTCGGCGCGCGCCTTCGAACGGCGGTTCCGTCTTCCCAATCGCCGGGTTTTCCGGCGGCGCCGACAGGCCTGACGGCGATCAAGGCGGGCCCGGGGCGCCGGTTGCGGTCAAGCGCAAAAATGGGTTTTGTTCGACCGCGCGCCGGTCGAGCGGCCAGGGGCGGATTTCACATTCGAACGCCGGACGCGTCCTTCATGGCCGCGTCAACAATCGCTGCGCTTCACGAGATGGCACGCGACCGAATGGGAGCCGCTGATCTGCGCGAGAGGCGGCTCATCGACTCGGCACCGGTCGAAGGCCAACGGACAGCGGGTGTGAAAACGGCAGCCTTTCGGCGGGTTGACCGGGCTTGGCACGTCGCCTTGGAGCGGCACCCTGCGCCTGGACGTTCCGGGGCGCGACACCGGAACCGAGGCCAAAAGCGCCTGCGTGTAAGGATGAAGAGGATCGTCGAATAAGGCGGCGCGCTCCGCAATCTCCACGATTTTCCCAAGGTACATGACGGCGATGCGGTTGGATATCTGCCGCACCACGGCCAGATCGTGGGCGATGAATAGATAGGTCAGATTGAATTCGCGTTGCAGCCGCAACATGAGGTTGAGAACCTGCGCCTGAACAGAAACGTCAAGAGCCGAGACCGGCTCGTCGCATACGATGAATTTGGGGTTGAGCGCCAATGCGCGCGCGATCCCGATACGTTGGCGCTGACCGCCGGAGAACTCGTGCGGATAGCGTGTCGCGTGGTGATCCGCGAGACCGACGATATCAAGGAGCTCCGCCACGCGCTTGCGGCGCGCAACCCGGTCGACGCCGCCGGCGATGTCAATCGGCTCGGAGATGATGCGCTCGACCGTCATGCGCGGGTTGAGCGAGCCATAGGGGTCCTGGAAGATGAACTGGGAACGCCGCCGATGCGCGCGCGGCGCGCGCCCGTCCACGGTGTCCACATCCCCATCGTTGAAACGGACGGAGCCGGAGGTTGGCGGCATGAGGCCGACGATCAGCCGGCCGGTCGTCGACTTGCCGCAGCCGGATTCGCCGACCAGCCCCAGCGTCTCTCCATGAGCGATGTCGAAACTGACGCCATCGACAGCGCGAAGAAGCGGCGTGCGGCCAAAAGCGCGCCGGCGCCCGACCTGGAAATGCTTGCGGAGCTCGTCAACCTTGAGCAGAGGCGTATCGTCAGTCATCGCGAGGCACCGAATAGTCCGTATGGCGGATGCACGCCGCAGACTGGCCCGGCCGCAGCTCCATCAGCGGCGGCACCTGTTCGGCGCACCGCCCGCGGGCGTAAACGCATCGTGGATTGAACCGGCACCCGGCCGGCAAGGCGTGCGGCGGCGGCACCTGGCCTTCGATGGTCGGCAAGAAATCGACGTCACGATCTATGGGCGGCATGCTCCGTATCAGGCCTTCGGTGTAGGGGTGAAGAGGTTCGGCGAAGGCCCGATCGACGCGCGCCTCTTCGACGATCTTGCCGGCGTACATCACGATTAGCCGCTCCGCGAATTCGGCGACGACGCCGAGATCATGCGTGATGAAGATGATCGCCATGCCGAATTCGCGCTGGATGTCGCTGAGCAGATCCAGGATCTGCGCCTGAACCGTCACGTCGAGGGCCGTTGTCGGCTCGTCGGCGATCAAAAGTTGCGGCTCGCCCGCGAGCGCCATGGCGATCATGGCGCGCTGACGCATGCCGCCGGAGAGTTCGTGAGGGTAGCGGTCGAGGCATTGCCGGGGCGATGGAATGTTGACCAGGGAAAGCAATTCGGCGGCCCGGCTCTGCGCTCGGGCGCCTCGCAGGCCGCAGTGGAGCGCCAGAACCTCGCAGATCTGGTAGCCGATCGTGAACACCGGGTTCAACGACGACATGGGCTCCTGAAAAATCATGGCGATGCGCCCGCCGCGGATTCCGCGCAGGGCGCCGCGGCTCAAGGACATGATGTCCGTTCCCTCCAGCAAGACCTGACCGCTGCGGATCCGGCCCGGCGGGCGGGGAATGAGTTGAAGGATGGACAGAGCGGTGATCGTCTTGCCGCTACCCGACTCGCCGACGATGGCCAGCCGCTCGCCCTTCGCGACGTCGAAGCTTACATCGTCCACTGCGGTGACCACGCCCATTCCGGTGCGGAACTCGGTGACCAGGTTGCGAACGGACAAGAGAGGCGCCGGCGCGCTTCGCAGGATCTCGGTCATGACGTTTTCAACTTCGGGTCGAGAACGTCACGCAACCCATCGCCGAAGAGGTTGAGACCCAGCACCGTGAAGGCGATGATGAGGCCAGGAAACGTCGTGATCCAGGGAGCGTCGACGACGTAGTCGCGCCCCTCCGCGAGAATGTTTCCCCAACTCGGGGTCGGCGGCGGCGGCCCCACTCCGAGGAAACTCAGCGCGGCTTCCGCCAGCACCGCGTAGGCGAATACGAATGTCAGGTCGATGATCAGCGGCGCCATGCTGTTTGGCAGGATATGGCGAAATATGATGCGCAGATGGCTGGCCCCCGCCAGGCGCGCCGCCTCGACATATTCCGCGTCACGCACCATCAGCACGGACGCCCGCACGATTCGGGCGGTGCGAGGCGCGTATGCGATCGACAGGGCGATGACCACATTCGCCGCGCCGCTGCCAAGCGCCGCCGCGATGGCGATGGCGAGCATCAGCGACGGAAACGCCATCAACGCGTCCATCAAACGCATCAGAATGCTGTCGATGCGCCGAAAATAGCCCGACAGCGTGCCGACCAAAGTGCCGAGGACCCCCGTGCAGAGCACCACCCAGAGCCCGAGCGAGAGCGACAGACCGGCGCCGTAGACGACGCGGACGAACACATCCCGCCCATAATGGTCCGTCCCGAAGAAAAACTGTTCCGAAGGCGGGCTGAACCTGTGCCGCACATTCAGCGTAAGCGGACTATCGGACATCAGAAACGGAGCGATGATCGCAATCGCCGTCATGAGTATCGTCATCGCCGCGCCGATCACGAACCCCTTGTGCGACAGCATGTGACGGACAAAAGCCAGACGTCGGTTTGATGCGGCGCGCGCGGCGAAGTCGGCTTTGGCGGCGACGTCACTCATTTTTCACCCGCGGATCGAGGTAGGTGTAGAGAAGGTCCACCGCAAGATTGACCAGCACCATCAGGACGGCGACCATCAGAAGAGAACCCTGAATAACGGGATAGTCACGACGCAATATTCCCTGCACGACGAGCTGACCAAGGCCCGGCAATGAGAACACCTGCTCGATCACGACGGTTCCTGACAGGGCGACATTGATGATAACGCCGATGACCGTGACGATCGGAATCATGACGTTGGACAGCGCGTGCCGGCCGACGACGCGCCACTCCGCCACCCCTTTGGCGCGCGCTGTGCGCACATAGTCCTGATGAAGCACCTCCAGCGTGGTCGCCCGCGTCATCCGGGCGAGCAGGGCGATCTGGAAGACCGCCAGCGAGATCGCGGGCAAAGTCAGCGATTTGATATAGCCCACGATACTTTCGCTGGGTGGAACGTAGCCGCCGGAAGGGAGCCAGCCGAGATGCACGGAGAACAACAGCACCGCCATGATGGCGAGCCAGAAAGTCGGCAGCGAAACCCCGATGAGCGCGAAGCCCATGACTGAGGTGTCAAGCCAGCCGTTGTGGTTGTAGGCGGCGATCAGCCCGGCCAACACGCCGATCGGAACCGTCAGAAGCAGCGAGAAAATGGTCAGAGAGATCGTGACCGGCAGGCGCTCGACAATCGCTTGCGACACGCCGCGGCCGAGCATATAGGACCGCCCCAGGTCGCCCTGCAGCGCATTCGAGTACCATATGACGAGTTGCTCATAGAGCGGGCGGTCGAGCCCGAGGGTCGCCCGTATCGATGCGATCTGATCGGACGTGGCGTTCGGCCCGGCGATCACATAGGCGGAATCCCCCGGAATGATGTGGATCAGCCCGAAGGCGACAAGACTGACCAGCAGCAGCACAGGCGCAACGCTGGCCAGCCTTCGGGCCACATAGGTCCACATGATGCCCGCCTCTCGTTAAGTCGCGCCGGTCACGTCTTCCAGATGTCCCACAGCCTGATGCTGTCGAACGTCTTGAAGTTCTGCACCGCCATCGAACTCGCCTGCTTCGAGCTGCGGTCGCCCATCTTGAGCTGGTAAACCTGCGAGTTGATGCGGAATTCGATGTCCCGCCACGCCTGCTTTCGCCCCTCCAGGTCCGTGGCGCTGAGCAGGCGATCCCACGCCGCCTCCATCTCCGTATCTTCCTCGTAGAACGACCAGTTGTTCTTGCCAGAGACGAGGCGCTGGTACTGGAAGGGCCCGAGCAAGGGCTGGATCGCGTAGGCCGTGCTGAACATGTTGTGAGTCGTCGGATCCGCCCGCTGCGCATTCGCGCCCGGCCAGTCGAGGACGTTGAGCTTCACATTCATGCCGATCGACTTGAGCTGCTCCGACATCACCACCGCGACCTCTTCAAGCGATGCGATATCCGAACTGGTCAGGATGACGAGCTCCTCGCCATTATAGCCCGCTTCCTTCAAGAGAGCGCGGGCGCCCTCAACGTCGTTGGCGTTGTAGACGAGATTCTCGGCGTCGGCCGGATAGAACTCGCTCGTAGGATAAACGAAGGACGGATTGAGCCGGAAGGCCCCGTCGGTGGCGATCGTCATGATGTCGTCGACATTCAATACGCGCTGGATCGCCTGACGGACGAGGAGTTTGTCGGTTGGCGGGCGCTGTATGTTGACCGGGACGACATTGATGCCGCGCGTCATGTGGTCGAAGACGCGATAGCTCCCCTCGGAATCGAGGCGAAGAGCCGCCTGCACCGGCACATCGTCGATAATGTCGAACGCGCCGCTCTGCAGGCCGGCGATACGGCTGCTCGCCTCGGACGCGACGCGAAACGAGATTTCGTCGAAATACGCGGTGCGGCGGCCGCCATAGCCGTCGCGGCCCTCGAAGGCCGTGTTGGGCGCGTAATCGTCGAAACGCTCTCCGGTGAGGCGGGTGACTCCGTCCCACTCGACAAAGCGATACGGGCCGGTCGAGATTGGATCGACGTTGTTGGCCTCTTTTCCGCATTCCTCCAGCGGGATGATCGTCATCGGCGAGGCTGGCGACTTGATCAGCTCGATCCAGCTCGGCATCGACTTCTTGAGCTCGACCACCAGCGTGCGAGAGTCCGGCGTGGTGATGCGGTCGACATTCGCGAGGCGGACCTTCTCGGGGCTCACGCGGGCGTATCGCTCGAGCGACGCCTTCGCGTCGGCGGACGTCATCTCCTTGCCGTTATGGAACGGGACGCCGCCGCGAAGGCGGAAGGTGTAGACCCGCGAGTCTTCCGAAACCTTGAGATCTTCGGCGAGTTGAAGCTGCGGCGAGCCGCGCTCGTCAATGGTGACGAGGGTTTCGCACATGTGCATCAAGACGTTGCGGGCGGCCTGGGAGCGCGAGAAATGCGGATCGACAGTTTCCGTGGCCGCACTCATGGCGACGACGGCTTGGCCGCCGACGACCGGCGCGCCTGACTGCGCCTTGAGTGAAAACGGATGGGCCAGCGCCCCCACCGTAATGCTTGCCGAACCGTATTTCAGAACTCCACGTCGCGTCAGCTTGGTCATGACCTGCACTCCCCTGTTGGTGCGGATTTACGTCACGAATGTTACCGATTTTCGGTGCGAGATAGTATTATCGTATACAACAAATTGCATGAGTCAACAAGATTGCCCCGCAGCGTTGAAGCTAGCCGTCTGAGGTGATATCGACCGGCGTCACCAAGGGCTCTCCCCTGAAATGCGCCCTGAGATTAGCCTTCACCAATTCACATGCGGCGCGCCAGGTCTGATGGGTGCCCCCGCCCCGATGCGGCGTGAGAACCACATTTTCGAGCGAGGCCAGCTCGGGCGGAACGTGCGGCTCATTCTCGAAAACATCGAGACCAGCCGCCATGATCCGCCCTTGCGCGAGAGCCTGCGTCAGCGCCTGCTGGTCGATGATCGAGCCGCGGGCGATATTGACGACGACCCCCGTCGGCCCGAGCGCCTCCAGCACAGCCTGATTGACGATATGGCGGGTCTCGGCGCCGCCGGGACAGGCGACGATGAGAAAGTCCGACGATTGCGCAAGTTCGAGAAGCGTAGCGCAATACGTATGCGGCGAGCCGCGGACAGGGCTGCGGTTATGGTAACTCACGGGCATATCGAAGCCTGCGGCGCGCTTCGCGACCTCAACGCCGATCCGCCCCATGCCCAGGATGCCGAGGCGGCGGCCAAACACGCGCGGCACCAGTGGGAATTCCTCCGTGGGCCACCGTCCGGCGCGAATGAAGCGGTCGGCGGCCGCGACGCTTCGGGCGGCGGCGAGAAGCAGCGCGAACGCCATGTCGGCGACGCAACCGTCAGTCACCGACGGCGTGTTGGTGAGCGGGATTCCGCGCTCGCGCAGCGCGCCGACATCAATCTTCTCATATCCGGCGGCGCCGCTGGCGACGAGGCGCAGGGCCGGCAACGCGTCGATCATCCTGCGCCCGACGATGCTTGAGCTGGTCAGCGCCTCGACACGCTTCGCCAGGTCGGGCGAAACATGCGCCGGATCGTCGTCCGGCGCGCGATGCACCGTGAATTCCTCCTCAAGACTGCGGAAATACCATTCGGGCCGCTTGCCAACGACGAGGATATCGGGTTTCGACATTGATACCACCTTCCATGGGGGGCCTTATCGGCGTCAGCCGCCGCGGGAGAAATGCGTCGGCTCAGGCGTAAAGGTGAAACCGTCGTCGAGCGGGTACATCGGCCGGGCGCAGATCGTGTGACCGAGGCTGCGAAGATCCGCCGAGGTCGCGCCCGGCGCGTCGACGTTGAAATTTCGCTCGACCCAGGCGTCATACATCCGATGCTCGGTGTGCGGAGATTTCACGACGACCAGATCGAACTCTCGCGGATTGAGGCCATTTGCGAAGTAGAGCGCGCGATCGAACAGGCTGACGGTGCGCGAGATAACGACGACGGTGACCGACCCGAAGCACAGCACGGCGGTTGGCCCGGCGTCGAGCTCCATCCGCATCGTTTCGAGGCGAAACTTGCCGTCGGAGAGGAGTTTCACGGTGGCGCGGATCGGCATGGGCTCGAACCGATCCGGGTCGAGGCCGCCGCCGATCGTGGTGTCGATGACCGCCCCGACGCCGGCCTCATGCGCCATCGCCGCGGCGTCGGCGTCGACAATCTGAGCGAGCACGCGCTTCTCGTAACCGGCGTCGCGCAGCGCGCGCAGGATCGCGTTGGAATCGCCGCTGGCGCCGGAAGAGGTGGCGTCGGCGGCGTCCGTGAACACGGCGGTCCCATCGATCGCGCGCACCTGAGCGATCGCCCGGTCCATCCCGATGAGTTTGCCCTGCATGCGAAAGCGCAGGCTCCAGAATTCCTCGGCCAGCTGGGCGGCAGCGCGGTCGATATCCGGCCTTTCGCCGTCGGTCACGGCGATGACCTGGCTGCAGAGCTCGGGCACGTCGGTGAACGGATTGCCGATCATGACGCCCGCCGCGAGCACGCCGCCTTCGCGCTCCATCCGCTTACATTCCCCGATCAACTCACCATAGCATCCGGTTCGCGTAATGAGTTCGTCGCCCCGGACAAGAGCCGGGATAACGACTCGGGTGATCACCGGCCGAATTGACGGGTTGTCCATAAGGTGAAGCAGAAGCTCGGCCGCCCTGCGTCCGGTATCGGCGAAATCGACGTGGGGGTAGGTGTGGTAAATCGCCAACCCGTCAATCTGACGCAACATGCGCTCGGTGAGAACGCCATGAAGATCCAGGGAGATAACGATCGGCGTGTCAGGGCCGCTCATCGCCCGAATTTCCTGGAGGAGGAAGCCTTCCGGATCAAGTTCGCCTATTGCGCCCATAGCGCCGTGCAGCGACACATAGATGGCGTCCACCCCTTCGATCCGTTCTCTGATCGCGGCCAGAATCTCGGTTGAAAGCGCGCGCCAACCCTCCGCCGACAATATTCCGGCGCTGCTTGCGCGCGCCGAGATCGACGGAATGACTTCGACGTCAGCGCGGGCCTCGAACGTCGCGAGCGCGCCGCCTATCGCCCTGTTCAGCGTGCGCTGACGGTAGACGTCCGCACCGCGATCGATTGCGAAGTTGGCGTATCCGGATTCGACCGGGTTGAACGAGGATATTTCCTGCATGCATTCCGCGATAAGCACTCTACGCACGGGCACCTCCATTCCTCGTTCGGACACCGCATAGCTCGTCCACGCGCCGGGGAGGCGTCGTGTTGCCTTTAGCGCGTATGAGTGTATGATCGTATACGAAATTGAGTCGAGTCAAGCCCTCGCTGTTTTGCGCCCTACTGACGACTGGCGAAGTGTTGGCTGGAGTAAGGTTGGTGACAGGGATTACCCGTATCGCGTGAAAAGCGCGCTATTAGGAACGGCGTGAAATGAGCAGACGGACATTTCAAGAACGAGACAGATTCAGCGGGCAGGCCGACTCCAGCACCGGATGGCAACCGCTGCGCCCTGAAACCCTGGTCGACAAGGTGATCCAGACAGTGATTGAGGGGGCGGCGCGGGGAATCATACTCCCCGGCGACCGGATCGTCGAAGTTGAGGTCGCCCAGAAACTCGGAATCAGCCGGGTTCCAATTCGCGAGGCGCTACGCATCCTCGAGAGCCAGGGCCTGGTCGTCAATGAGCCCTACAAGGGGATTCGCCTGACGCCGGTGACGCGGAAGCGCATTGACGATCTCATCGAGGCCAGAATCTCGCTGGAGACGTCGGCGATTGAGCGCGCGATATCGAGCGGGCGCAACGGCGCCAAAGACGCTCAGCTCCTCCTGACCATCGTAAATGAGATGGAGCTGATGAGCGTGCGTGGCGATTCCTATGGAATTGGCAACGCGGACACCAATTTTCATCGCGTGCTCGTCAGCCTCAGCGGCAACGACGTGCTCAGCCAACTTTGGGAGATGCTTTCGCGGCAGCTCACCATCATTTTCGGCCTGTCGACGCTCGCCAAGCCGATGCCTGAGATCGTTGGAGAGCACCGGCGGCTTGTCGACGAGTTCAGATCCGGAAACATGTCGGCGATCGCCAAGGAAATCGACGAACATATTCGCGCGCAAAATCAGGCGATAGATTTCGTCGCTCTCATCGAAAAACGCAAAGCGGAACGGGACGCCGCGCAAAAGTGAACTTTCAATGGCCGAGGCGCGAGCAGTGTTCGCTCCGACTGCAGTAAGGAACTCCAGAATGTGTCGAAATCAACCCTCCCGCGCCGAAACTGCGCCGACGGCGGCGATCCCCAAGGTCTCGATCCGCGAGATCCGTGTGTTGCCTTTGGTCGGAGAGAGCCCCAAGGGCGGTTGGTCAATCGAAATACGGCCTGAAGATTCCGTACATGCGATCGTGGCGGTGCATACTGACGCCGGGATTACCGGCTATGGCAGCGTCTTCACCAACGGGCGCCTGGTGGAGGCCGCGATTGACGTGCTGAAGCCTCTCTTCGAAGGCGAGAACGCTCTCGAGCCGGAACGCGTGAGCGAAAAGCTGCACCAGAACACCTTCTGGATGGGGCGAGGCGGCACCCTGACGCACGCGATTAGCGGCATCGATATCGCGCTGTGGGATATCCTTGGCAAGGTGGTGGGCATGCCGGTCGGCCGTCTGCTGGGCGGTTGCTACAGGGAGCGTGTGCGCCCCTATTGCTCGTTGTTGATGGACGAGCCGTCGCGAATGACCGACGTGATCGCGCCGCACCGGGCTCTGGGCTTCCGGGCGTTCAAGATCGGCTGGGGGCCATTCGGCCGAACGGGCGAGGCGGCGCATGATGAAGCGATCATCGCAGCCGCGCGCGAGGCCGCCGGCGATGACGCCCTTCTTATGGTCGACGCCGGGGCGAGCGACGCATTCTGGCCAAATGGCCTCAAATGGGCGCTGCGCACCGCCAAGATGCTCGACGATTACGACGTGGCGTGGTTCGAGGAGCCATTGCGGCCCGACGCTATCGACGATTTCTGCGAACTGAGACGCGCGAGCCCTATCGCCATTGCCGGCGGAGAGGTGCTGACCCGTCGCCAGACTTTCTTGCCGTGGCTCACACGTGGCGCTTTCGATATCGTGCAGCCGGACGTCACAAAGGTCGGCGGGCTCAGCGAGCAGCGGCGCATCGCCTGGACGGCTTCGGAATTCGGGGTGAAGTATCTCGGCCATGGCTGGAACACCGCTATCGGCCTCGCCGCCGACCTGCATATGGCGGCGGCGACGCCTGACACCGATCTGGTGGAGTATATCGCCGACAGCGCCTACCTGGACGGGATCCTGAAAGTCCCCTTCTCTCTCGACGAGGACGGTTGTCTCAAAATCCCCGATGGGCCCGGGTTGGGGGTCGAACTCGATCCGGACAGCATGGGCAGGTATACGCCCGACGTCGCTCGTCTTTTCAACTGATCCGGAGGAGGCGGGATGAAACGCGAGCGCGTCGAACTCACGATCCTGGAAGAGTGTGACTTCGCGGACGGGCGCGGCTTCGGCGCCGCCGGGGCCTATGCGGTGGTGCGGGGCCGAGCCAGACTGGGCGTCAATCCGGACTCGGTCCCAAGCGGCGCGATCGTCGACCTGGAACTCGCTGAGCGCGATTCCGAAGGGCTCATTTGGATTGCGACGGATTTCGAGATCTTGCGCCCTCGCGATCAAACCAAGTCCAATCGCCGGCTGTTTCTCGATTACGGCAATCGAGGCAACAAGCGGTGCCTTCAGTTCTTCAATGACGCGCCTCACACCAACCGCCCCCGCAGCCTCTCGGACGCGGGGAACGGGTTTCTCATGAGGCGTGGCTACACGGTGGTCTGGCTGGGCTGGCAAGGCGATCTCGTTCCCGGCGACGATCGGATGCTGCTCGATCTGCCGGTCGCTCGTCGCGACGGCCGCGCGATCACCGGCGCCGTGCGAAGCGAGTTTGTCGTGGAACATCCGGGAACGCGCGTGCACCCTCTCAGCGGCCGCATCAACACACGCAGTCACCCGGCGGTCTCTCTGGACACGACCTCGGCCCGGTTGACCAAGCGGCGCTATCCGACGTCGGAGCCGATCCTGATACCGTCCTCCGCGTGGGCGTTCGCCCGCGAAGAGCAGGGTTTCGGTCTCGACAATCAGGGCGGCGAAATGGCCGTCACGCCAAGCGACGTTCACATCCGGCTGGAGGAGGGCTTCGAGCCGGGCTGGATTTACGAATTGGAGTATGAGGGGCGCGATCCACTGGTGCTCGGGCTTGGCCATGTCGCGGTGCGCAACCTCACGAGCTTTTTGCGCTACGCCGACACGGACGACCTGGGCGCGGCCAACCCGCTGGGCGAAGGCGCGATCGAAAAATGCTACGCATACGGCCGTTCGCAGACGGGGCGCTGCATCCGCGATTTCATCTATCACGGCTTCAACGCCGATAGCGCGGGACGGCGGGTGTTCGACGGCGTGATATGCCATGTAGCCGGCGCCGGACGAATGAATATGGATCGGTTCGCCAATCTGACCTATGGCGGAAGCACCCAATATGAGGATCGCAACACCGACACGGATCGGTTCCCGTTCGCATACGCCCCCACCAGAGACCCGGCGAGCGGCCGGGAGGACGCGATCCTCAAACGCCCCGACACCGACCCGCTGGTGATCCATACTCAGAGTTCGACCGAATACTGGCAGCGCCGCGGTTCACTGACGCACACGGACGCCGCAGGAAACACGCTCCCTGAGGTCGATGGCGCGCGCATCTATCTATGGTCCGGCAGTCAGCACTATTCTGATCCCGCCTTGCCCCGGGCCCGCCGCGGGATCGGGGAGAATTTCGAGAACGTGGTCCAGACCTCGTTCCTGTTCCGCGCGCATCTGGTGGCGCTGGACCGTTGGGCGAGCCTCGGCGAGGCGCCGCCGCCAAGCCGCATCCCGCGACGTGAGGACGGCACGCTCGGCTCGCTGGACGAATGGCGCGAGGCCTTCCCCGAGATTCCGGGAGTAATCCGGCCTACGGCGTTCAACGATATGCGGCCGGACTCGGAATTCCGCGCCCTCGTCCCGCTAACCGACCCGGACGGCAACGAGATCGCGGGGATACGGCCGCCAATGGTCGAGGCGCCGCTCGGCACTTACACTGGCTGGAACATTCGGTCGCGAGCTCATGGTCACGGGGCGCTCGTAAGCCTTGCGGGAAGCTATGTGCCGTTTCCCGAATGCCCCGAGACTGCGCGGATGACCAGCGATCCCCGCCGTCCCATCGCACTGCGCTTCGCCTCCGCGAGCGACTACGCCGCCAGCATCGAGGCGGCCGCGCGCGCGCTCGTCCAGCTCGGCTTCATGTTGGAGGAAGACGTCGAACAGCAGATCGCCTTGGCGAACGACTGGGGCCGTCCTCGGCACGTTTTCCTCAGTTAGAGCATTTTCGCACCGACCTCAGTCGTTCGGCGCCGCCCGGGGCGGCGCGCTCCGCTCCGAACCCGGGCGCGATCAGCCGAGAAGCTGCTTCGCGCCCGCCACAAGTATCTCATTCACCCAGGCGACGCTCATGAAGTCATCGCGGACCGGCTTCCCGGCCGCGCGGATTTTCCTTGAAGCCTCGGTTGCGGCGTCCACGACCTCCTTGCGCTGCGGTTCGCCCGGGAATCCCAGATCTTGTGCGAGGTCGTTCATGCCGAAAGAGACGTAGTCGACCCCCGGCAGCGCCGCGATCTCGCCCGCGTCTTCGAGCCCGCCGCGGCTCTCGATCATGATCCCTACCGAGACCGCGCTGTTGCACGCGGCCAGATGCGCGAGCCGGTCGGTGATGCCGAAACCGAAATGCGGCCGGCCGGCGCCGAAGGAGCGCTTCCCGAGCGGCGCGAAATAGGCCGCATCGACGACCGCCTGAGCCTCGGCGACGCTGTCGACATGGGGCGTCACGATCCCGTTGACGCCGCGGTCGAGAAGCCTTGTGATCGTCGCCGCGTCGCAGCTTGGCGCTCGTGCGACCACTGTGAGCCCGCAAAGTTCGCTGGTCCGGCAACAGGCTTCGATGTCGCGCATCTCGAATGGACCATGTTCGCAGTCGAGAAAGACGAAATCGATTCCGACGGTCGCCAACACCTCGATCAGCGTCGGCTCCGCGATCGTCAGCTGCACCCCCCTGACCTTTTTTCCCCCCTCGGCGGCGAGCTTCACGGCGTTTCGCATGATGTTTTCCCTGTTCTGATTGCGCGGACTCTGGCGCTTGGCTGCCTTTTACAGACAGCGTTATACGAAATGTGGAGCATATTGTCAGACGAAACGCACGAGTCTTCGTTCGGACGAGTCCCGCGCACGCTCAAGTCGCGCCGAGACGCCGCCACTCCGCAAGAGCGGCCGCGCGGTCGCCCCTGAAGTCGTCTCGTCGGCGGAGCCGGCGCTCCAGATTGAAATGGGTATGGACTGATGAGGAACGAACGGCGGGGAAGATCGGCCGCCAAGCGCCGGAACAAGGCCGCGTCTCGCTCAGACTTGCGGCGCAAATTGCGAAGCAAAATCAGTCAGCGCCTTGGCGGCATTTGGCGTTATCATCCCTTCGCAGCGGATCAGATCGGCCCTCGGGCCGGTTGATGGCGGAGAGACAGGGATTCGAACCCTGGAGACGGTTTCCCGCCTACACACTTTCCAGGCGTGCGCCTTCGACCACTCGGCCACCTCTCCGTCGGGAGATTGTCTATACGCATCGCGCCCGCCGACGCAAGACGCTGCGACGTCTCGCGTTCTTTCCCTCGCTTACGAAACATGCGCGGCCTTCGCGGACTCCGCTTGAGAACTCGTTCAGTGGGCGCTCCCGCATAGGAGAATGCCACCAGGTGCGCCGTGGTTCATGACCTCGGAGACGTCGACGCGAGCCTCGCAATCACAAACGGGGCCGCGCCATCATGTGGCCGGGCGAAAGCGCGCCCGACGACCTGAAGGCGGAGCTCACCTTGACGCCGAGGGCATTGTTCATCAGCCTTCTTCTGTCGCAGGCGCCGTCAGGGATGCTCGCCGGAGCCATCGTCGGCGCCTCTCGGCGATATCCCATACTGTCTGCGCCGCATCGGCGGGGAGGTTCAGCGCCATCTCCGCCAGCACCGCGCCGCCACCCTCGACCGGGTGGAGCTTGAGACCGGTGCGGCGACTGTCAGGGACGAGATCAGCCAGCGGCACATACAGCGCAATAGCCAGCTTCGACATGTGCGCCGCGGCAGGCGGGTTGCGCACGGCCTTCTCGATGCCATTCATTCGGATGCGTAATTGTAGGACTACGAAACATCCGAATTCGGGATATGATCCGCCCCGCACCAAGACGTATTCAGCGACTATGGCGCTTGCGTCATTTGGCGATGAATTCAAGAATCTTCGGCCGGTCCAACCCCTCGCCATGCATTCGCGGATGATCGTGGCGGATCGTAGCCACATGAACCGGCAAGCTCGGATTTAGCGCGCGAGAGCACCCAAACGGCGCGTAGGACGCTCTCAAAAACCAAGCTGGCCCCGCGCGCGGCCTCATGAAATCTTTCCCTTGAAATCCGGTGCTTATCGATGCTTTAAGCGTCCTCGGAGATGTGGCCGAGTGGTCGAAGGCGCTCCCCTGCTAAGGGAGTAGGGCTCAAAAGGCTCTCGAGGGTTCGAATCCCTTCGTCTCCGCCACCCCGCCTAACTATCTGCTATTTATATGAAATCCCGAAAGTTGCCACCAAGCGCGTTGTCCACTTTGGACCACAAAACGCATGGTGAAGATGTGCGCTATCTCGTTCAACCAAGAGGCCCCGGCAAAGGTTACGTCTTCCGCATGAAGACGCCCCCCGAGTTGATCGGGCGCGAGAACCCCAAAACCGGCAAGCCCTTCGGCAGAGAAATCAAACTGGGGCTCGGAACGCGCCATCTTCCCGAGGCGCAAAAGAAGCGGGACATCATCCTTGGCGAGATACGCAGCCGCGTCGCCATTGCGAATGGCGCTGAGGATTTCTCTCTGGAGAGCGCGGCGATCATGAGGCGGGAGATCGTGAAGGATGAAGAGAAACCGCCCCACCCGGCAGATATGACTGGCGACCCTTCCGCGCCGGTGGATGAAACCGTTGGCTATGCGGTCGGTTTGCGCGGCATCGTCGTCGACAAAATTGAAAGCGCCGGCAATCGTCCGCGCTCCAAGCGACCAAGCAAAAAGAAACTTGAAACATACGCGAAGGTGGCGCTGGGAGACGGGTATGCGCTTTCAGACGCGCTGGAGCTTTATCTTGAGAACCGCGCGGAGAATAACGCGGCGGGATACAAACCGCTTTCGCAATCGACCGTGAAGGACGTTAGAACCGCCGTCCGATACCTGTCCGAATTCATGGACGGGTACGTCGAGCTTGAAGATGTCACGCCGGATGTCGCTCAGGACTTCCGGTTCAATTATCTCCCGAATCTCACATCAGCCCACGCAAAAGACGGTCTATCCTCCGGAACGATCAACAAGCACATCACGATGCTGAGCGGCGTCTGGAAATGGGCGCGGGAGCGGCGCTTAATCAAGGGCGTCAATCCGTGGTCGTTCGAAAGCGGCGTTCCGAAAGCCAAACGCAGCCCGGATGATCGCCGCGCAGCGTTCTCGCCAGAGCAGGTCCAGAAGATTTGCGCCGCATTCCCTCAGGGTGACCGCTTGGGAGACGCGTTTCGGCTGGCTCTGGTGACGGGTTGCCGGTCGGATGAAGTGGCGAAGTTGCTTGTCTCGGATGTGGACGAGGATGTCGCCGGGTTCGTTATCCGCGTGGGCAAAACGGAGAACGCACGGAGATATATTCCTCTTATCGGCGTCGCCCGACAACTGATGCGCCAGCGACTGACCAGCAGAGTGGAGGATGGCCGTGTTTTCCCTGATTGGCCGATCAGACCCTCCACAGGAAAAGTATCGGCGCTCCCGCAAGCTTTCACACGCGAGCGCCGAAGAGTGCTCGGCAGAGCCACAGACAAACGGCTGTCTTTTCATAGCACCCGGCACACTTGGCGTACCGTCGCTCGGAACACGCCGGGGATCATCGAGAGCATCGTCCTGCAGCTTGGAGGCTGGGCCAAGGAAGGCGGTGCGAGTTCGATATACGACCACGGCGCGGTCAGGGAACGTCTGACCGAAACGCAGGAGGCGATAGGCGCGGAGATGGAGCGCCAAGGCTATCTCGAACGCTTCTGATTGGTTGGACGGTGGGCGGGTCCATTTCTTACGGGCCCGCCATATGGTTAACCTGATGGTTGGTTTAACTTCCCCCCCCCCTTCCTCCCTCCCCCTCATAGATTCTCCTCAATCAGTTCATTTTTTTGGCTGCACATATGGCGGGGGCGGAACTGGGAGGGCAAGCGGGGTTGGTGGCCTGTCATCCCCTCACATCGACGATCCCCTCGCTTCCAACATGCCGTCTGAACGCGTCCTTCATGATATCGATCGCCACAAACTCCTCATCCTCGGGCACGATAACCGCGTCATGGATTGGCAGGGCGACGACGCCGACCGATTTCAGTCGCAGCATCACGTCCACCATGATCTCGCTCTCGATGTGTTGGAGATGATGCCCAGCGCCTGAATAGAAGAACCCCGAGAGAGCCGGATGGGCGTCTTCAATCAGTCTCGTCACATTCTCGATCCGAAACTCAGGTGCAAACAGCGAGCGGGTCCCCTTGGGAAATTTACCTAGCGGCTTTGTCGAGAAGAACATGGCGTTCATGACCCGCTTCACCCCATTCCGATGGTCTTCAAGGCCGGGGATGAGGTAGGCGTCTTCGGTGCAGTCGGCTGCACCTGCAAGCCCGTATGCGATCCGAGGGTTCATTTGACCGTAGTCAATCTCAACGCAGAATGTGCCGTTGATCCGGATACGAGGCCGTTCTTCCTTTCGCATGTTCTGCCAAAATCCGCCGTAGAGGCGACCGCCATTGTCGAAGCTTTGGTTCGTAAAGATGCGCCTGAGGCCGCGCCGGCCAATATCAGGGTCGACCTCAGAATGTTGCGCTAGCCGGATGTCGGCGTTGTCGAGCCAAGAGTTGAGAGCATCGACCTGCGTCCGCCTCCTTATGGTTGTGGACGTGTCCTCGTACTCAACCATATCGGCCTTACTGAAATAGTCGTCGGGATTCTTTCCGCTTTTCAGAATGATCGTCTCGCGCGGCAGGTTTATGCCGATGTCGGAAAGTTCGATCCATCGACGTCCGACTTCTTGGCGCAACCGGGACCCCGGCCAGATCACTGACGCACGGCCCGCGTTTCCGTATCGCCGTCCGCCCCTGTCCTCAGCGAGGTAATCCAAAGAGGCGAGCGCGTCGACGATTACAGGAAACTGCTTGCCAAGGATGGACGAGCGATATCGGGAGTTACGGCCTAGCTGACCTTTGGAGCGGCAGATCGCGATACCCCGCTCTGGCTCCGTCAGGGCCTGATAGCAAAGATCGCAGATGATGGCCTCGACGGCGTTCTCCCAGCGAACCTGATCGGCGGCTTTTCTCCGGCGCTTTCGCGATCCATTGCGCTGCTGGTATTCGGCCAGGCCAACCAGCGCCGCCTCTATGAAACCCTTCATCCGTTCCGATGCGGCGATGCGCTCTTCGTTGAAGGGTCTGTCACGCAGGGCTTCGCCCGCTTCGACGTTGTCGAACATGGTTTGTCCTTTTCAATGTGTCTGGATTTGGTGGTCCGGTCGCCCGGACAGGTTCAGGCGATGCGGAGCGCCCGGAATTCGCGGTAATGCTCGGGGAGAGCTTCGAGAACCGCGCGTTGGGGAGGCCCGACCATGCCGGCTCGCTCACAGGCTGCGAGGATCAGCCCGGAGCGGGTCGCGGCAAAGCTCAGGCTCTCCCATCTTGGGCGGCCGTCCCTCCTTCCGCCGTAGCGTTGGATGATCCATTGATCGTCTGTCGCCGCGCATATGATCCGCCATCTGGCGTTCAAGCGAAGGAGAAGGCCGCGATAGTGGTCGTCGCGCTCATTCTCTGAAATCGGCGCGGCTGGGGTGCTGTCGGTTAGGTATGTCATGATTGGCTTTCTTCTGGCACCAAGAACCACGGCTGGAGCCGGCGCCAGCCGCTCGCGCATGTTGGGCCGCAATCAGGCGAGACCAGCCCCAGCCGCGCCAGTTGGGCGCTGCTGTTAGTTCATTGGTGGGTGTTGGGGGCCGCTTTCGAACGTCCGTCATGCGGAGCTCAAAACAGGAGCGGCTTGTTCTCATAGCTCAGGTGGTCCCTAATGGGGGGGTCGCGCACCTTTCAGACGTCCGAAACGCTTGCGGCGCTCCAAAATACGGCTATAGGGGTTCGCTAATGCGCAGACTAACGGATTGCGAAACAACTAAAGTCTCAACGAACTGCCGCTTACAGCGCCACCAGCAAACCTCTGAAGCGATGAAAGTATAAAGTTCGGAAGCAATGAAACGGCGTCGGCGGACGCTCTCAGCGATTATTCGCTAAGGTGGCTCACAATTCGCCCCCCGGCGGAGAAGATGATCTAACGCTGGTGCAGTAGAAACCTTTTCACCGCGCGGCGTTATCAATCCCAGCAACTAACCTACGTTATTTAGATATAGAATATAGATCTCGATACGATTGCCGTCGTGAGTGTACACCCATTCTCTATCGCATCTTACAAGATTGAGAAGCCATGACTTGCCGATGTAGTTGACTACCGCGTGCTGTGGCTTGCGACGTTTCTCCGAACCCTAAAGCTTGGCTGACAAAATGAGGCTCCCAGCCTAAAGTCTGCCTCCGGCATCTGCGATGCAACCCCACTCGAGCCATTTTAGCGCCCTAGAGAATAGTAGTGGACAGTACGTAGTGTTGCAGAGCCTGTCTCCGTAACTTCATCCAGTCTTTGACTTCGGCAATTGCCGCGCCCCAGTTGACGGGAGTAATTTTAAGAACACGTCATTAATGTCTGCCTGTATCACTCGCAAGTCGTCGGGGGTCAGATGCTCGCTCGCGCATCCGCGGTCCTTCAAAGGAATGAAAGGGAGGTGCTTACCGCAATCGAGGTGGTGGGCTGTATTCCTTGCTCACGTTGAGCAATGTCAACAGGCGCTCACCTCGACCATTTATCCGATAGTTTAGTAACTCCTCGCCCTTGTCAAAGCGGTCGACAAATAGTGGAATGTTCTTGAAGGCACGATTGGTGTTGTATCTCCAAACCATCGAGCCAAGATCTTCTGTCTCGGCTGATATCTCTTCGCAGCTGGCGAATTCCGATAACCTTGAGAGTGCAATCAAGCAGCGATGCAGCTCAGATAGGGCGCTGTATGATCTACCCCCCTCTTTTCGTCGATAGACCAGCGCATCTCGAACCGTCGAATTAACCTTGTCATAGTACCTAGGAAGGTCGCTTTCGTTGAGGATTGATGCATCCGCAAATTCATCTGCCAGCTGTAGCAGCCCAAAACTTAGTTGATCTCGGTCAAGTTCATCAAATTGCTTAGGGGTTTTGACATCCCTGTCGCGACCTCTCCTGATGTGACGTTCAAAGCGAATGCGTCGATCAGCTCTTACCATAATTGTACGAACATTTACATAAGTTTCATGTATCAGAGCAATCTCCTCTATTGTGCGTAAACCGCTAATCACAATTAGTGGAGATGCGTCTCCTGATAATTGATCAATTATCTGCTTAGCGACTATATCTTGACCAAACCTTTCCAAGAAATCATTCGCTGATTTTGATGATGTAATTTCTATGCCGCGATCCTTTGCCATTTCTCTCAGCTGCTCACTCGCCTCGAAGAACGCTGCACCGAAATTACTCTGAACGAATTCGCTCGCCGTAGTTTTTCCGGCACATTTATGCCCAACTATACAAACAACAGTGGGCGCCTCTTCATCTTCCGGATCAAAAATATGCGGAAGATACGGCTCAACGTGGTCTATTGTTCTTGAATTGCTCTCCCGAGTAAAAAAGTTGCTTGGGAGGTTAGCTGCGGCATTGAGTGGCCTAAGAAAACTCAGCAGCTTTTCCAGTGCCTCTCCGCGAAAGTCGTACTCTAACGAATCTTCAAAGGACATTGCTCCAAGAGGAATGGTCGCCCCGTCGGGAATAAGCCATCCGTTGAACGTATTGGGTGTAAGCCAAGGGTGTTGCAAATTTGTTTCAAATTCCGGAGGGCGATCAGCAATTACCCCACTTGTTTCCCCGTGAAATATAAATGTCTCTTCCAAATTTGGGATATGTAGTGCGGCGTCCGATTTTACGATTGCTTGGCGGTTATTGCCTTTAGATTTGAGTATCGTATCAAGCTCATCAAATGTAATCTCTGCGAACCACTCCTTTGCCCGAAGGCCCGGATAGTCATTTTCGTTGCTAAGAGCATCTATCCGAATGGACGTGTCTTCAACGAAAAATACGGATCTAACCAAAAATTGATTTCGAACTTGCGAAATGGCCCTCCTAAGTAATTCTCCCTTATTCAGAGAGTAATCTTCCTCATACGGCTCTCTATTTGCTCGAAAATGACTTAAAGTATAGCCCTTGCTTTGAAATAAGAGCCTAGCTTGCAGAAGTTTTTCTAGATTAGATGTGTAGAAATATACCTTTAATTTGCGTAGATGAGTGGCGCTTCCGAGAACGCTTCTTCGGATATTGGGTCTTTCATCACTCATAGAATCGACACCAGTCGGCCGCGAGATGCTATCGTTGGATTAAAAATATGAGCTGAGTGGGCCGACGCAACAATTTCAAAATAATCCTTTGCCTCCCTGTCATCTACGTCAACAATCGAGTAAATGAGTGGGCCAAAACTACTCAATCCGCTGGCAATGTTTTTTTCTACCAACGCCCCGTACATCTGGCGAACATCTTGTGACTGATATTTCAACTCGAGCATTTTGAAGCCGGATAGATGTACACGCCTCAGTGAGGTTGCGAGAGCCACCAAGTCTGCGGACGCTACCGCTGGGATCACTCCGTGATGTATGGAGGCTATTGCTCTTAGCGCATCTAGTTCTTCTAAAGGCGTGTGTTCTTCAAAAAACTCAACTTCCTTTTGGCCGTATACGTGATTGCCATTCGGAATAGCCAAGAGAACCTCCCAATAATCAGGAAACTCAACGCGCGGTCCAAAAATAGGCCCCACCCATGGCGAAGATACCGAGGAGGGTAACAACTCTTCTGGCACTACCCCAGGCCTGCCAAAGTCATAGGCAAGGCCTCCGTGAAAGTATGTCTGAATGCCCACTCCGGAGGTCCCCCCCCGCCCTGAAAGCTCGATAATTTGGCGTTCGTTCCAGTTCGATTGTGAGAGCAATCCGACGGCCTCAACAATCCCGAGAGCAAGGGCAGTGTGGCTGCCGAACCCGGAGTGTGCGGGAAGATGCGAGACCACTTCGATATCCAATGTGTCTACGTTAACGAAAGCTTTTAAACGTTTAATGAGAGCGATCACCTCGCCTTCCTGCTCAGTTGCTTTCCCGTGAAGACCCACTTGGCCGTGACCGGTAGTGCATGAAACCTCCAGATGGGGTGCGTCGATCCCCAAACCAATTCCGCCATTCCCATATACAGAAGCTGGGCGTAGATCGCACAGTGCGAAGTGAAGGCGGGATGGTATACGGATTTCGATTTTCATGTCGGGCAACAGCGACCATTATGCGTCATGGGGGTGGGGCTGAATGGTTATCCCATATCTGGGAGAAGTGGTTGTCGAGGGCCTTGAACATGAACCCTCCCTTGCGAACGGTCATGGTAAATGTATTTCGACTCTGCTCTGCCAAGAGGTAGGGGCCCCAGAATATCTCTTCGTCAATAATCATGATATTTACGGATGGGATTGAGTTCATAAGGCGAAGTTCAAAGTGATCTTTGTTAATATCTTCATTCTCTTTGATAGATTTGATAAGTCTCTGAACGTCCGATCTTGTTTTTCCTGCTTCGCGGCCTTCCTCTTTATCCCGCATGTCAGCGTAGCTCGATTCCTTGGTAGGGGCGTCTGGGTTAATGGCGACTATCCGGACTTTTGCCTGCCGTGACCATCTTGCAAATTCATTCGAGAAATCCTCAAGCATGCTTCCGAGGCCATACCCTACTACATCTATTCTTTTCGCTTGCGCGAGTCTCGCATCATATTCGCCCTTAATTCGTACAGATCGATGACGAAAGATGCCGTCCAATCCAGCATCGCTCAGGGCCTGCAGTCGTGACCGCGTCGTATCTAAGAGCGCGACGTACAAAAAAAGAAATATGCCAACAACACCTGCGGCCATTATGGACACGCCAAGGCCGGTGGATATTTCTGAACCGAGAGCGTTGGTCGTGTAGTCGATGTTTATGACAAGAATTCCAATTAGGACTAAAATCACATGAAGCAAAGCCCATGTGATGGTCGTTGCATTGAGATATTTTCTCATCATCTCTCTTCTGTCGAAATTGTAAATTGCCTCACGGCCAGTTATCAGAGCTTGCTCATCGGGTGTCAAAGGGCATGTCCGCTTGGACGCCTTCGCACCCGCGGTGGGCCATCAACGAATCAGCACCTCAGAATGCGCTTAGGTAACCAACGCCACCGCCGGTGCTTCCGCATGAAGGTCTCTCTTCAGCGCAGCATCAGGCTGTCCCGATTGTGCCGGGTATCCCCTTTAGGGTATAGCCCAGCGGTACAATCGCGCGGAGCACAAATTATGTTCCATTAGGGTTGAATTGTGATTTACGGAACATATCTTCCGGAAAGTCTAGAGCCTAATGGAACAGGAGACGCCGATGGCGAGATATGGATACGCACGGGTATCGACGGAGGACCAGAGCCTTGAGGTTCAGAAGGAAGCTCTCAAGGCGGCAGGCTGCGAAATCATCCGCGCTGAGAAGGTGAGCGGCACAAGCCGCACAGGGCGAAATGAACTCGCCACCCTCCTCGACTTCATTAGAGAGGGCGACACGCTGGTCATAACACGCATCGACCGCCTCGCCCGTTCGATTGCGGACCTCTTTGAGATCGTCAAGGCGCTGGAGGCGAAGGGTGCTGCGCTGGAGGCCATAGAGCAGCCCATAGATACGGCTGACGCCGCCGGAAAGGCATTCCTTGGGATGCTGGGCGTCTTCGCGGAGTTCGAGACAGCCGTACGCAAAGAGCGCCAGATGGAGGGCATCGCAAAAGCAAAAGCGGAAGGCCGGTACAAAGGGCGCAAACCGAGCGTAGATAAGGAAGCCGTCAGAAAGCTGCACCGCGAGGGCGTCTCGCCAACTCAGATCGCAAGAGACCTCAAGGTGGGTCGGACCTCGGTGTACCGGGCGCTGTCGAACGGCTGACCGAAATACAGCCTATGTGCGAGAGCGGGCATGATCTGCCTGCCCTTGCCCACCGCGCCTTCATGAGGCGAAGAAAGAGGACCACACACTCCGTAGCATCGCGCATCCCCCGCAAAATGGAGGGCCGGGCATGGGGGGAGTTCGAATTCCCTGCGATGTATCAAACCCACTCAGATTTTTCTGTGAGAACTAACGAGGATGATTGCGAGCAGCCCTAGCGTCAATAAGACAGAAAATCGGCCCAGCGAGGTTGACAGGAAGAAGTCGATTTGATGTGGTCCATACAGGACAGCGCAGAAAGTGGACAACAATTCGAGATATTCTCATTTAAAATCAGATGATTAGAGATTTGGTTGGAGTATCCCTTCGTCTCCGCCACCCCCCCCTCACAGCTGCCTCTGTTTGGCCCGCGGGCGGCGCTTCGGTTCAATACATGATGGCGATCCTGAAGCTTGCGCGCGTTTCCCTGCTATTTGCCGATCAGGGAATTGATCCCGCCTGAGCAGGGAGCGAGGCGGACGGCACAAGGAGACCCGGCTGCGGGGCCTGGCGCCGCCGTCGGGCGTCTGCTGGATCGCCACCCTGTCGATCGCCCCGGCCCGCGCGTCCCCGTCAAGCGGGCGCCCCATCTTCATCAGCCGCTTGAGCGGTCAGGCCCTGCCGCTGGCGGCCTTCGGGAATCGCGCGCTGGATGTCGGGTGTGAGAAAAGCGGGGCGGGGCCGCCGGCGCCGGCGGGAGGAGGACGGCGCCGCGCATTCATCTCCGCCGCAGCGGCGCGGAAAGCCGCGGCATCCTTTCGGCCGGCCAGCGGCGGACTATCCGGCCGCTTTACTGGTGGATTGTTGAACCGGCGCTCTCGCCTGCCGGTCCGGCGGCCGGCGCGAAGGGGGATGGCGCGCCCTGGACCATCTGGGCGACTTCGCTGGCGATCGCGAGAGACGAAGTGACGCCGGGGCTTTCGACGCCGAAGAGGTTGATCAGGCCATTCAGCCCGTTCAGGTCCGGGCCTTGCAACAGCCAGTTGGCGGGTGGCTCGCCAGGGCCGTTGAGGCGCGGGCGCACACCTGCATATTCGGCGATCAGCGCGTCGGCCCGGACATTCGGCCAATAGCGCCGGATCGCCTCCGCCACCGCAGCGGCCCGGCTCTGGTCGAGCTTGTAGTCGACGGCGTCGATCCATTCTTCGTCCGGCCCGAACTTCCCCTGGCCGCCGAGATCCAGTGTAAATATCCCGCCGTTCCGCCATGAGGGCTGAGAAGGGACGACAAGCCGGGAGAACGGCCGCGCCCCGTGATATTTGAAAAAGGTCCCTTTCGCGAAATGAACCTTGGGCAGCGCTGATTCCGGCAAGCCGCGAATCTTCCGCGCGACTTCGGCCGACCATGGGCCAGCGGCGTTGACGAACGTGCGGCACCGCAGATCAATTCGTTCACCAGAATGGCCGACGACGGTGATCTTGAACCCGCCCGCCACCGGCTCGACATCTGTGACCTCGGAGCGAAAGGCGACGAGCGCGCCCGCCGCCTCCGCGTCCCCCAGAAAGGCCAGCATGAGATTGTGGGTGTCCATGATGCCGGTCGATGGCGAGAGGATGGCGGAATGACAGGCGATCTCGGGCTCCAGGCGCAGAACTTCTTCGCCCTCCAGCCATTCGAGATCGTCGCAGTCATTCTCCAGTCCGAGCTCGAAAACGCCGGCCAGCCAATCGCGATCCGTCTCGGAATTCGCCAGGATGAGCTTGCCGGTGCGTTCGGTCCTGACGCCCCGCGCAGCGCAATAGGCGTAGGTCATATCGCGCCCGCGCCGGCAGAGAGCGGCCTGTGGGCTTCCGGGCCGGTGAAAGACGCCCGAATGAACGACCTCGTTGTTGCGTGAACTGGTCTCCATCCCGAACGAGGCGTTGCGCTCGACCACGAGAACATCCTGGCCGTCCATCGCCAACTCGCGGGCGATTGCGAGACCGACGGCGCCGGCGCCGACTACGATAACATCAACCGAGTCCACGGTGGCGCTCAATCGTGAGGGATGGTGGATTGGGCTGACGGACGAGACTCGAATGTGGCGAACCACGCCTCGAGTTTCGGCCGCCCGGGTCGCCAGTTCTCGTCGGCGAAGCGAAAATCCAGATGCGCCAGGGCGCAGAAATAGGCGATGTGTCCGATCGTCGGTTGTTCTGGAAGCTGCGCCGCGTCCGCCTCCATGGCGTCAAGGCAGCGGTTCACCGAGAGAACCTGCCGGGCGATCCAGGCGTCCGATCTTTCGCCATTGGGGCGCCGGCTCTCGAGGCGCCGTGCGATCATCGCATCGAGAAGCGCGTCTCCGAGCGCCTGTCGCTGCAGCGCGCGCCATCGCTCGGTCCCGGCGGCGGGGAAAACAGCGTGGCCCTGGCCGAGGCTGTCGAGATATTCGCAGATCACCGGCGAATCGTAGAGCACAAGGCCGTCATCCAGAACGAGGGCCGGGACCTTGCCGGCCGGATTGACCGCCGCCGCCGGGTTTTCGTCGCCCCAGGGGTTGCTGACGGTCAGCTCGATCCGGCCGTTTACGCCGACTTCACGCGCAGTCATCAGCACTTTTCTCGCGAAGGGTGAGTTGGTCGTATAGTGGAGTCTCATCGGTCGGTCGCTCCTTAAGTAATGCGCGGCATTCAATGGCTGGCGTCGTTAGCCGGGGGCCCGGGCGCGCCAATCTTCGATATAGGCTTCGAAGCCGCGTCGGAGATCGAAGCGCGGCGCGAACCCCAACGCTTCATGCGCACGGCTCATGTCGAGGGCGCCCTTTACGGGGGCTCTGAGTGTCGATGTGAACATGTAAGGTCCGGGCTTCGCGGAGATGTCCGCTCCGGGAATCATCTCCCGAATCAGCTCGACCATTTCACCGAGCGTCGTGGCGGCGCCGCTAGCCAGGTTGTAGACGTCATATTTGTGCGATTTTTCATCAAGCGCCGCGAGGACGCCCGCGACGACATCATCCATATAGGTGAAGTCGATCGCCGCGTCGGCCCCGAACGACAGATGGCAGGCTCGCCCCTGAAGCGCCGCGTCGAGAAACGTGGTTGGCGGTCTCGGGCGCGGCAGCCCGACCCCATAGACCCATGACGTTCGCATGTTGATGCATTCGAGATCGTGGAGATCCCGATAGACCCGCCCCGTCTGCTCCACCGCCAGCTTGCTGATGCCATAGGGCATGTTCGGCCGGGTCGGATGGTCTTCATTGATCTTCGGGTGTTCGAAATCACCGTAGACTTCTTCGGAACTCATATGGACGACTCGACGCACGCCGCAAAGGCGCATCGCCTCGAAGATATTGATGCTGCCTTGCAGATTCACGCGGAAGACGTTCCCGGGGCTCGCGATCGAAAAAAGAACGCCAACGATTGCGGCGCAGTGAATGATCGCGTCGGGCCGATGCTCCTGAAAGGCCGCGATGACGGGCGCGAGATCGGTGATGTCGCCTTCAACAAGGTGGACTCTCCGGTTTTCGACGGCGAGGCGCTTCGCCTCGGCCGGAAAGGCGAAATCGAATGCGATGGCCTGATCGCCGCGGTCCGCCAGAGCGCGCGCGATCTTCCGGCCGATGAATCCGCCGCCACCGGTAATCAAGACTTTCACGTTCGCCCCCTCATGCCGCGATGCCGTCTCGGGAGAGAGTATATTGACGTTGCCGTAATGACAACTACTATCAGGGCGCGGCAGGCGGCCGCGTTCCGGGCCATGGGGGAAATCGAGCCGATGCCTTATCCGATTGTCATCAATAACTTCCCGTTTATCTGGCGCTACGACGTCGAGGCGTGCCTCGACCACCTCGTCGCGCAGGGATACCGGCGTATCGAGCTGCTTCTCACGGCTCCATATTGCTGGCCAAGGAGCCTCAAGAAAGACGTTCGCGGACGAATCTCCGAGCGTGTGCGTTCAGGTGAGATCGAGATCGTCGCGCTCAACCCGGGCGGCTTTGACAACAATCTGGCCAGCCCTGCGGAGGAGGTTCGCGCTCTGGCCGGCGGAATACTCGCCGAAGTCGTCGATCTCGCTGCGGATTGGCGCGCGAAAGGCATCGTCATGTCCCCGGGCGCAGGCCGTCCGCTTTTGCCGCCGCCGATCACGATGCTCGAAGGCTGGAGCCGCGCCGGCATCGAGACGCTTTTGGCCAGGACCGAGCAATCGGGCGTTAGTCTGTTGCTGGAGAACATCCCCTACAGCTTCTGGCCCAAGGCCGACCAGATCGCCGGACTGATCGAAGCGATTGACCACCCCAACCTCGGGGCGGTGTACGATGTCCCGAACGCCGTGTTCGCGGGCGAATCGCCGGACCACGGCTTTGAGCGGCTGAAACAGCATTTGCGGCTTGTCCACTTTTCGGACACCCCTCTTTCGTCCTGGAAGCATGACCGGATCGGCGCCGGGGTTGTGCGCTTCGACGAGGCGCTGCAAGCCATGCGGCGCATCGGCTATGAAGGCGATCTTGTGTTGGAGATCATAGACGCGGATGGCGATGCGGCTATCGCCGAAAGCGTCGCCGCCATACGGCGCCTCGACCCGGACTGACGTTCGGGGAGGAATGGGCGGCTGGACCGGATCGACGCGTTCGCCGACCGGCGGCGCGATCCGCATTGACGGGAGGTCCGGTCAGCTCAGCGCCCGCGCGAGATTCGCGGTGAAGAGACCCAGAACCGCCAGCATCAGCCCGGAGAGAGCGACCTTTTGAAAGAACCGGTCGCCAGCCACCCGGAATGCGTACGACCCCGCCACGCCGCCGAGCAAGAATACCGGAGTCAACACGGCCGCGCCTTGCAGCGCCTCACGCGTGAGCAGGCCAAAATACGCGGTCGAGAAGAGCGCGATCGTCAACGAGATCGAGGAAACCGTGATAATGCTTGCGCGTTTCGTCGCGGGAGAGGCGCCGCCGGCAAGGATATAGAGAACAAGCGGCGGCCCGCCGACCCCGCCGAAGCCGGTGAAAAAGCCCAGAAGCCCGCCTGCGACGGCATGCCCGGCCGAACTGTGGCGCAGCGGCAGGCGCGCGCCAGCGACGATCATGGCGGTCATCGCCAGTATGGCGCCGCTGATCGCGATATTGCTCAAGGTCGGATCAAGGCCGACGAGCAGCGCGTGCCCCACCGGAATGGCCATGGCGGCGCACGGGCTCATGATCAGCATCATCCTGCGGTCCGCGCGCTTCAGCGCGGCTGGCAACAGGAGCATCGTTGCGACGCCTTCGAGCATGGTCGCGATTGCGACCGCAACAGTCGGGCCAATCGAGAGACTAAGCGCCGGAACGATGAGCAAGGCGGAGCCGAACCCCGCGAAGCCCCGCAGGAGGCCGGCGCAGGCGACAACAGCCGCCAGCAGCCCCGCACTGGCGTGAGTGTCGCCAAGAACGACGAACATCCGCAAGCCTCTCAGATTGTCTTTTCGGGGCCGATCCTGGGTTTGATGATCCCGGCGCCGACATAGCCCCCGTCAATCGAGAGGGTGTGGGCGGTAATATAGCCTGCTTCATCAGAGGCGAGGAAAAGTGCGCCGAACACCATCTCCTCGATCTGGCCATACCGTCCAAGCGGCACGTCGGCCAGCAACGCGCGCCGGATCTCGGGCGGTTGCCATGCGGTCATCGGCGTCTCGGTCGGCCCCGGGGCGATCGTATTGACGGTGATTCCCGTTTCGGCGAGCTCAATAGCGAGGGTCTCGGCAAAGTTGATCACCCCGGCCTTGGACGCGGCGTAAGCGCCGCGATGCGCGGCGCCGCGAAACCCTACATTCGACGAGATCAGCACGATGCGCCCGAAACGATTCGGGATCATCCGTTGCGCCGCCGCTCGCGCGATCAGGAAACTTCCGGTGAGGTTCACATCCACGATCCGGCGCCAATCCTCTGCGGACATGTCGAGAATCGGCGTCAGTTGATTGACCGCCGCGCAATGCACCAGCACGTGAGGCGCCCCGAACCGCGCTTCGGCGGCGGAAAGCGCCGAGTCGATCTCCGCTTCGCTGGCCACATCAAGGACGCAGGCTTGCGCTTCTCCGCCGCGTGAGGCGATGTCGGCGACGGTCGCCGCAACGGACTCCGCATCGATATCGCAGGCCCAGACCTTTGCGCCCTCAGCGGCGAAACCCAACGCCATCCCTCGCCCGATGCCGCCACCGGCCCCCGTGACGAGCACTGTCTTGCCGGAAAATCGCACCTTCGACTCCATCCATCCGCGAGGGAAATCCCGCTCGCGGACGGACATTATCATATTTGTAGTTGCAATAGCTACGACGATGTGGATGCTGTTTGAAGCGAACAAGAAACACACTGCGAACGGGAGGTCGACGGATGAAGGGTGGAGAGTTCATTGTCGATTTTTTGATTCGGGAGAAAGTGCCCTACGTCTTCGGCGTATGCGGACATGGCAATGTCGGCCTCCTGGATGCGATGTATGATCGTGCGGACGAATTGCCGTTGATCTCTCCAAGGCACGAACAGGCCGCCGGCCATATGGCCGACGCCTATTACCGGGTCGCGCATCAGCCCGCCGCAACGCTCGCATCGATCGGGCCGGGCTCCGTCAACATGCTGATGCCGCTTGCGAATGCGCTGAGCGATTCGTCCGCGATCCTGTCATTGACCGCGAGCGCGCCCACCGTGCAGGCGAACCGTTCCCCGTTCCAGGAAATCGCGCGGCACAATCAGTCGGATTTCGCCCAGAGCGTCCGGTCTTTCGTGAAGCGCGGCTATCAGCCCCAGAGGATTGAAAGCCTGCCGCTCGTGATGCGCCAGGCGCTGACCCTGACCACGCAAGGCAGGCCCGGGCCGGTGAACGTGGATATCCCGTTCGATCTGTTTCAGGAGAGCGCCGACCTCGCCTATGAGCCGACGCAAGGCGCGAGCATTCAGAGCCGCGTCGGCGCGGCGCCTTCGGTCGTCGCAAAGGTGGCGGACCTCCTGCTCGCCGCCGAGAGGCCGCTCATTTACACCGGGAACGGCGTCGTTCTTTCCGAGGCGGGGCCTGAACTGACCGAACTTGTCCGGCGACTGCGGACGCCGGTCGTGAGCCTTCCGAACGGCATGGGCGCGCTGGACATGCGGAGCGAGTATTCGCTCGGCTTTGTCGGCCGGAACGGCAGTTACCCGGCGAATGAGGCGGCCCGGCGATGCGATGTGCTTCTCGATCTTGGCGCGCGCTTCGATGACCGCTCGGCTTCGTCATGGATCCCCGGATATTCCTGGAACATTCCGCCGACCAAGCTCATCCAGGTCGATATAGACGCCATGGAGATCGGCCGTAATTATCCTGTCGAGCTGGGTGTCGTCGCCGATGTGAAGACATTTCTCGCGCAGCTCCTGCTGGAGCTCGACCGCCGCGCCATCACGATTCGCCACGAGGAATGGCTGGGCGACATCGCGGAATGGCGGCGCCGGTGGGAGGAGCATGTTCGCCCGAAATTCGACATCTCCTCGACCCCGCTTCGACCGGAGCAGGTCGTCAAGGAACTGCGCGCGGTCTTGCCGGATGACGGGATCCTGATCCCGGACGTCGGCGCGCATCACAACTGGTTCATGCAGTTCTGGGAGGCGAGGCAGCCCGGCACGTTCCTCAATTCCTATGGCTTCGGCGCGATGGGCTTCAGCGTCTGCGGAGTTCTCGGGGCGAAGCTGGCCGCGAAAGACAGACCCTGCATCTCGGTCTGCGGCGACGGCGGCTTCACGATGACGCCTTACGTCCTCGCCACCGCGGTGGAGTACGACATTCCGGCGATCTGGGTCGTCTGGAACAATTTCGGCTGGGTTTCGATCCGCGACATTCAGGTCGGCATGTTCGAAGGGCGCGAGATTGGAACGCTCTTCTATCGGGACGGCGAACGCTACAATCCGGATTTCGCGCTCATGGCGAAATCATATGGCGTCGACGCCATCACCGTTCGGCACGCCGACGAGCTTGGTCCTGCGCTCGAACATGCGCTGGCGCTCGGGAAACCGTGCCTGATCGACGTCCACGTCGATGGGGACGTTCGCCCGCCCTCAACCGGGGCCTGGCAATTGCCGCCCACGCCCTACCGGGAGCCGAGTTTCGGCAAGCGCTACCGGCCGGAGTGAACGGAGCATGCGAAGCGAAGGCGAGGTCGCGCGGCGGAGTTCGGATCATCGAGAGAGAAGAACTCCTGACGGCTGCTGACAGGGGGCGAACGCAGATCCTGTGAAATAAACGAAAAGCAAAACAAAGGGAGGTAAGAATGAAGAAACTCGCAGAATCAGGGCGCACAGACACCCGACGCGAATTCATGCGTCTCGCCGCGCGCTTTGGCGGCTCGGCGGCGGCGCTCGCATGGGTGACGGCGCCAGCAGGCGCATTGCTTTTCAGTGCGACCGAAGCGCTCGCGCAGAGCGAGGCGGAAAAGAAGGACAAGGCCGATCACGTGATGCTCACCGGCATCACCGAGGCGCCTGGACGCTGGCCGAACGGCCCGCTTTCCACCGAGCAATCGAACCTGACCGGCGTCATCGAATGGAAAAAGAACATCGAGGCCGCCACGGACGGTAAGGTCTATGTCGAGCTTCAATACGGCGGCGTGCTCGGGAACCAGGTCGATATGCCTCGCAAGTTGCAACAGGCGACATTGCAGGCGGCGCATGGCTCGACGCAGAACGCCGCGGCTTCCGCTTCGGTCTGGAATGTCATCGATTTCCCCTACCATGTCGGGTCGATCGAGAATTTCTGGCGCCTGACCTTTTCACGCGAATGGAACGATATCTTCCGGGCGAAATCGGAGAAGCAGGGCCTGATCGCGACAGCTTTCTTCCCGCAGATCCGATGGGTGCAGCTGCGCCGCGGCCTCGACCGGGAGGTCCGTCGTCCAGAAGACATGGACGGGCTCAAGATCCGCGTGACCGGCTCGAAACTCGAACAGGTTGCGTTCGATATCCTGCCGGCCAATCCGACGCCGGTGAACTGGGGCGAGACCTACAACGCGCTGAAGGAAGGCGCCGTCGACGGTCTGCACGTCGCGCCCGGCCCGGTGGCGGACGTGAACATCTCGGAGGTGATCGGACAACTCGTCAACACGGAGTTCATGTACAACTCCGACGCGATGTTCATTTCAGCCCGCTGGTTCAGGCAACTTCCCGAGGCGATTCAGGAAGGCATTCTCGAGGGCTCCTATCAGACCCAGGTCTTCCAGCATGACGCGTATGAGCCGTATCTGCGTGACCAATGGGGCATCAGGCCGGATTCGCCGAAGGACACGATCTGGGGAAAGCTCGATCCGAATTTCGTCTTCCTCAGCGATGACGAGCGGGACGCCTGGCGCGACTTCCTTTCCTTCGAGAGGAACAAGGACGTGCTTGACCCGCTCGTCGAGAAGTTCGGCCGAAAAGAATACGAGGCGACAGGCCGGATCGCCCAGGAGAGCGGCCCCGTCGAGATGCGGCGGTGGTGGCGATCCTGACGGATCTGGGCCGGGAGCGCTTCGCTCCCGGCCTCCTCCGCCGGCGGGGGCGACAGACGAGAGCCTGCCGATCGCAGCCCCAGGCGACCACCCGGTCGCGGATGACGTAGTGATGCCAGCGCCATGAAATTCAAATTCCCCAAATGGGCACTATGGCTCGACAAAAACTTTGAGTATTATTTCAATTTTATACTGTACTCATATTTGACATTCATAATCGTCATTGAGGTGTTCCGGAGATACGTGCTTGGCGCCTCGACGTCTTATGGCGAAGAGACCGCCCGTTACGCGTTTATCTGGCTTGCGTATCTGGCGGCGGCGCGCGGCGTCAAAAGCAGAAGCCACCTGTCGATTGACATAATCAGGATATTCACCGGCAGGAAGGGCAACTTCATACTCTTCATGCTGAATGACGCTCTGTTCTTCACCCTCGCGATCATTGTCATTGTGACAGGCACGAGATTCATGATCACCACCATCGAATTCGAGCAGTATTTTACTGGAATCCAGATTCCTTACTGGGTCGCCGTGGCGTCTATCCCGATCGGATGGGGAGTGATCGCGCTGCGGGTCGTTCAGCGCAGCATTCTTACAATCCAGGCGTATCGGCGCGGCGAAATGATCGAACCCGGCTTCATCGGAGGAAACTAGGTCATGGACGCTAGTGTGGCATTGGCGCTCGGGGGCATGGCGGTCTTTCTCCTGCTCGGGGTGGAGATTGTGGTTTGCCTTGGGTTGGGCGCCGTCTTTCTTGTTCTGACCCAGAAGAATTTCACCATCGACAATATCGGCATCGCGACATTTTCGGAGATCAACCTCTTCCCGCTGCTCGCCATGCCGCTCTATATATTGACCGGCGATCTGATCGGACATTCCGGGATCGCGAAGCGACTGATAGATTTCTCTCGCGCATTGATCGGCTGGGCGCATGGCGGCCTCGCGCTGACGCTCCTGATCGCCTGCGGGTTCTTCGCCGCGATCAGCGGCTCGAACGCCGCTACGGTGGCGGCGATGGGCCGGATGATGCTGGATCCGATGGAGCGAGACGGCTACCCGCGGGACTATTCGGCCGCTGTGGCCGCCTGCGGCGGAACGGTCGGCATCATCATCCCGCCAAGCATCGTCTTCGTGCTCTACGGGGTCGCGTCGGGCACCTCGATCGGCGATCTCTTTATCGCCGGCATCATCCCCGGCATCCTGATGATCGGCACCATGGGCGTCATTGCGACCATAACCTGCCGGCGCCGCGGCATCGGCAAGAGGATCCCGTTCAGCGGACGTGAACTGCTGCGGACCGGGCTGCGCGCGAATCTCGCATTCGGAGCCACCGCGATCATTCTCGGCGGGATCTATGGCGGCATTTTCACGCCAACGGAGGCTGCGGCCGTCGCCGCCGCCTACTGCCTCGTTGTCGGCCTATTCGTGACGCGTGAGCTCAAGGTCAGGGATCTGCCCCGCATCGTGAACGTAAGCGCCGACATCACCGGCCTTATCGCGCCGATCATCGCGCTCGCCGTGGCGCTGTCGCAGATATTGGCGGTGCTCAATCTGCCGCGCGCAGGCGTTGAAGCGCTGCTCCTGCTTTCTTCGGACCCGACAGTCCTGATGTTGGTGATGATCCTCATCCTGCTCGTCGCCGGCATGCTCATGGAGACGACGCCGAACGTCATTCTGTTGACGCCATTGCTTGCGCCGGTCGCCAGTTCGATCGGGCTCGATCCGGTTCATTTCGGGGTGATCTTCGTGGTTACGCTCGCCATCGGCTTCGTGACGCCGCCTGTCGGGCTGAACCTCTTTGTCGCCAGCTCCATCTCACGAACGCCGGTCATGACGATCGCCGGGCGCGCCGCGCCGATGATTGTAGGCCTTTTCGTCAGCCTGATGCTGCTCGCGTTCATTCCCTGGTTCTCGACCGCGCTGCTGTGATCGCGCCGCCGGCCCGGCGGCGCAAGACGTCGGGCGTCGAGGGTCAGCGACCGAACCAGTCGATCAGCGCAGCCGCCACTTCGTCAGGGGATTCCTCGGCGATAAAATGACCGCCCGGAACCTCGACGCCGCTCACCTCGTCGCAGAGCGTCCGCCAGTAGGCGACCGGATCGAACCGGCGGCCGAACTTGCTCTCCCTTCCCCAGAGGGAAAGAAGTGGGGCGGCGATGCGCCCGGCGGGGCCGTCCTCGGCGTCGGCGGTCACGCCGGCCCTGTAATCCTCGCAGGTTGCGTGGATTGAGGCCGGATCGCGGAACGTGCGGATGTACTCCGCGAAGGCTTCCTCCGAAAGCCACCCCTCGCGGCGCCCCCAGGATTCGAGCGTCCATCGGAGAAAGAACTCCGGGTCGGCGCCGATCAGGCGTTCCGGCAGGTCGCAGGGTTGCGACAGGAAGAACCAGTGATAGGTGTCGCGGCCGAAATTGGAGTCGACCTTCTGGAACATGTCGGGCGCGAGCGTCATCGGGATGATGTCGAGGATGGCGACGCGAGAGACGTGTTCCGGATGCGCCTGGGCGATACGCTGGACGACCCGGCCGCCGCGATCATGACCAGCAGCCATGAAGCGCTCAAAACCGAGCCTCTCCATCAGGCCAATCATGTCTTTCGCCATTCTCGCCTTGGAATAGGCCGCATGGTCGCCGCCGCCCTCGGGCTTCCCGCTGTCTCCGTAGCCGCGCAGGTCGGCCGCAACCACCGTGAAGTGTCGTGCGAGCGCCGGCGCGACCTTGTGCCAGCAGACATGCGTTTGAGGATACCCGTGCAACAACAGAACGGGTGGACCTTCACCGCCGACACGCGCGTGAATCTCGCAGCCGTCAACTTCTGTGAGGGTGGATTCGAATCCATCGAAAAGCGGCATTTGTCACCTCTGTGGGTCGATCAGCACTTTGAGATGTCGCTCCGGCGTGTCGCGCAGTTCGCCGTAAGCTTTCGCGAAATCTGACAGTGCGAAGGCGCCGGTTATCATCACCTCCGACGAAATCGCGCCAGCCTCCAGCAACCTGGTGGCTTCGACGAAATCCTCACGCGCGTAGTTTCGCGACAGGATCAGCGACAGTTCCTTTCGGTAGGCCGCCGTGTAGGGGATCGGCGGCTCTTCGTCGCCATGCGGAAAGGCCAGCAACACGAGCGCGCCGTCGATCCGCAGCGCCGCGACGCCGGCGGTGAGCGTCTCGGGAACGCAGACATTGTCGAAAACGATGTCGAACGGCTCATCCGCGAACGCGGACAAGTCCTCAGCGAGGTTCCCGCCCTTGGCGAGGAGGAAACCGTCGAGCCCGAGCGCCTCCACGGCCGCCCTGCGCGCGGGCAGCCGGTCAACCGCAACCACCTGCGCGGCGCCCGCGGCGCGCGCCGCCTGGGCGATGAGCAACCCGATGACGCCGGCGCCGATGATCGCGACGCGGTGTCCCGGCTGGAGCCGCGCCCGCCGGAGCGCGTGCGCCGCGACGGCGGTCGGCTCAATCAGCGCGCCGGCGTCCCCCCGCAGACTCGCCGGGACCGGCAGCAAATGGTCGATCGGAACCACCATTTGTTCGGCAAAGGCGCCGCCGTCGCGATGCACCCCCCATACTCTGAACTCTGGGCAGAAATTCGGCGCGTCCTTGCGGCAGGCGGCGCAATGGCCGCATCCCTGAGTCGGATAGATCGTGACCCAATCGCCCACCTGGTGGCCCGCATCGGCTTCGATCTCTTCGATCCGCGCGACGAATTCATGACCGGGCGTCATCGGAAAGACCGCCATCCGGCTTTGCCCCCGGATCGTGGCGATATCAGTGGCGCAGACGCCAGTGCGATGGATCCGAAGCAGCGCCGAGCCTTTCGCCATTCGGGGCGCCGGCCGGTCGACAACGTCGAAATCGTTCGGAGCGCGAAGTAGCAGCGCCTTCATGTACGATCCTCCGGTTGGTTCGCGGGCACACCCGCCGCCGACACGCTAGTGGATGGCGTCGTCGCAGGCAAGAAATAATAGTTGTTGTTACAACTACTAATTTCATCTAGAAAGTGACGGGAGATTTTCGCCGAATCCCGGCCATTATCGGAGGTGCCGACGTGCCGGCCTTCACCGTCCTCGCCATCCACCATGTCAAGGCGGGCATGCGCCCCAGTTGGGCGAAGCTTGCGGCAGTCAACGCGGAAGCGGCAAGGAGCGAGCCGGGCTGTCTTCAGTTTGATGTGGTTCTATCCGATGAAGAGCCGAATACGGCGTTTCTCATCGAGATGTATGTCGATCGGGCGGCGTGGGACGCCCACTTTCAGCAACCCTATTGCAAGTCCTTCATGAGCGCGATCGAGACAATGCTTGTCGATCGCACCAGAATGCTCGGTGGAAGGGTCGAGATATGAGCGCGCCGCCCAAGGCTATTGTCGCAGGCGCAACCGGCCATGTCGGGTCGGGGCTGATGGAGCAGCTCGCGCGCGAGGGTGTGGCGGCGCTTGGCGTCACCCGCAGCGCGCGGCCGGGGACGGCGAACGCGCATGTCGCGATTGACCTTCTCGATCGGGGAGCGGTGCGCGCCGCGCTTGCAGACGCGCTCGCCGATGTGACCCATGTCTTCTATTGCGCGCGCGCCCCTTTCCGGGACGGCGGCGGCGAAGACGTCGCGGAAAATGTCGCGATGTTGCGCAACCTCGTCGAATCGGCGGACGACATGGCGCCGCTGCTCTCGGATGTTCATATCGTCGAGGGCGGGAAATGGTACGACTTCGCGTCCGGCTCCGCCGCGACGCCCGCGCGGGAGGATCAGCCGCTCCCGGCGGCGCGAAATTTCTATCACGCGCAACAGGAATGGCTGCAGGATTTCCAGTCGGGGAAACGCTGGCGCTGGACCGCGTCGAGACCGAGCTATGTCTGCGCCGTGCGGCCAGGGCATGGCCGAAATCTGGTGTCGACGCTCGGCGCCTATGCGGCGATCCGCCGTGAAGAGTCCACCGTGCTCGATTTTCCTGGCGACGGGGCGGCGTTCCATGCCTTGACGGAAGTGACCGAGCGGAATCTGCTCGGGCGATCCATCCTCCATCTGACCTCAGGCTCCAGGGCGCGGAATGCGGCCTTCAACGTCACCAATGGCGATCATTTCACCTGGGCGGAGTTCTGGCCGCGGCTGGCCGCCAGGTTCGGGATGACGCCAGGCGAACCCCGCGCGCGCGCGTTGGCGCCGTGGATGACGGAGAAGGCCGGCCTCTGGACCGATATCGTCAGAAAATCGTCGCTCCAGCAGCTTCCGCTCGACGCCGTCGCGCATTTCCCGTTCGCGGATTTTCTCTTCGGCCAGAAACATGACGTCGCATCGAATACGGACAGACTGCATGACGCCGGGTTTCCTGACCGAATTGACAGCCTCGCGATGCTGGAGGCGATGCTCGATGAATATCGCGCTCTTCGAATCCTGCCGTAACTTCAGCCCATGATCGTCCATACCGCTCATATCGTGTGTCGGCCCGAGGCCATGGAGGCGTTCAAAAATCGCCTGATGGCGCATGCGCGAAACTCGATGGAGCGCGAGCCCGGCTGTTTGTCGTTTCGCTTCCATCAGAGCGCCGAAAATCCGGCGTTGTTCCTGCTCTTCGAGACCTATGTCGATCAGGCCGCCTTCGACGCTCATCGGGCCACGGCGCATCTGGCCGAATTCAGAGCGGACACCGCCGAAATGGTGATCTCACGCGACTGGTGGTTCTGGAGCCAAGAGCTGGGCGGCGCCGACGAAGCCTCGCCGGGCCGCTAGCGGACGGCGTGGCGCATTTCACGTCGCGCGCCACGCCCCGCCTGCGAAGGCTTACGCAAAGACCAGCAGACGCTCCTCGGTCATCGCCCTTACCGTGTCGCGCGGACTTTCCCTGCCGTAGCCGCTCCCGCCCAGCCCGCCATAGGGGAGTTGGTCAGGGCGAAACGCCGTCGCGCCATTGACGATGATCGAGGCGCACCGCAACTCTCGAACCGCCCTCAGGGCGACGGCGTGGGCGGCGGTGAACAGGCCGCAATTCAGGCCAAGGCCGGTGCCGCGTATCCAGCCGAACACTTCGTCCAGGTCGCGGTAAGGTCGGAGCGCAATGACCGGACCGAACACCTCGCGGCAGACGACCTTCATTTCCGGCGTGACATTCGTCATCAGCGTCGGCTCGACCATCGTGCCGTCGCGCCCACCGCCGCATAGCACCTTCGCGCCGGCCTCACGTGCTTCGGCGAGCCATGTGGAGATACGCTCGGCGGCCTGTTCGTCGATGACCGGTCCGATATTGGTCTGGGAATCGGCCGGATCGCCGAGCTTCAGCGTCTTTGTGAACGCGAGGATGCGCGACGTGAAATCCTCTGCGACGTCTTCATGAATGAAGAGGTTCTGAACGGACGCGCAGCTCTGACCCGCGAGACGAAAGCCGGCTTGCGCGCATATCGGGACCGCCTTTTCGATGTCGGCGTCGGAATGAACGATGGTCGGCCCCACGCCGCCGAGTTCGAGTATGCAGCCACGCGTTCCGGCGGCCGCCTTGATCTCCGCGCCGACGCCGGCCGACCCGGTGAAGGATATGAAATCGACCCGCGGATCGCGCACGAAGGCCCGGCCAAGCTCCGCATCGCCGTGCAGAAGGCCGATCGCGCCGGTGGGGAACCCCGCGTCCACGCAGACCTGCGCCAACAATTGCAGCGTGTATGCCGCCTGCGGCGGCGCCTTGATCACGATTGGGGCGCCAGCCGCCAGCGCCGGCCCGATCTTGTGACATGCGAGGTTGACCGGCGCGTTGAACGGGACGATTCCAGCGACGACCCCAACCGGGAAACGAAGGCCGATCGCGACCTTTCCAACGCCCAACGCGCTGCCGTCCAACGGAATGTGACGCCCTTCGATGCGGATCGCTTCCTCCGCGCAAAAGCCGAGGACCTCGACGGCGCGCGACAATTCCTGGTTGGCGTCGCTGATGGCTTTTCCGGTTTCCCTGCTCATCATGCCGGCGATTTCGGCCTTTCGCTCGTCCAGGAGCCCCGCCGCGCGGCGCAGGATGCTGGCGCGCTCATACCCCGGCAAGCCCGCCACGACCGGCCGCGCCGCCACCGCAGCGTCGAGCGCGCGATCGAGATCGGCGAGATCGGCGAAATTCACCCTAGTGGCGACCTGACCGCGGAACGGTTCGCGCCATTCGAAAATTCGCTTCGACAAGACCCATTCGTCGCCGATCCTGGACATCGCCGAGTTGGCGCTTTCCAGGTTGGCCGGAGCGTTTTCAGTTTGCACGGGCTTTCCTCAAGATGCGTATCGGGGACTGGTCCGATCGATTGTGGCTGATGGTGGCGATCATTGCTACGGCCGCCAGGGCGCTACAGGGAGGCGGGAGCCGGACCGGGCTCCCGTGGCGGCGGATCGGCGCGCGGTCTCACAGCACCTCCGCCTGATCGTTGTCGAGGGCGACGTCATAAGCCTTGGCGTGGATGCTCATGAACGCATCGATCAGATCGCGGTCAGCCTCGTCCGAAGCCGACTTGATCCCCCATCCACGAGGGTCGGCGCGAACATAGGCGCCGCAGAAATGCACGCCTATGACGGAATCCGCGGTGAGCGCCGCACGCAGATAGCGGATGTAGGCGTCGCCGCGGTTTTTCTGCTGCGGCGGCTCGAAATATTGCGGAGGCATCACGGCATCGCAAAGCAGTATCGGCTTGCCGCAGCGCTCTCGCCAATTGCGGAGTTGCACCCTTTCCTCGTCGAAATTCCCTCCGGACTGAACCGAGAGAACATCGACATGATCCTTCATCGCAAGGAGCGCCGAATCTGGCAGCGCGCGGCCGCAGAGGAAGCGATCACCCAGCAAAAGGTGGTTCGGATCATAGCGGCGGATCGCGGCGGCGGTTGTTTTGAAATAGTAGTTTGCGATGGCGGCGATCCGCGCATCGGCGTCGCTGTAAAAGGCGCCTTCCACGGATCGCGCCCAGTGACGCGAATGAACTTCACCCGACCAGTCAGGAACGTCAGAAAAGAAATAGCCGATCAGGTTCGGGTCATCCCGCATGCTTCCGGCATAGGTTCGGGCGAGATGGTCGCAGTGGTCCTCAAAATATGGATCAAAAACATCCGGGTAATGCATCGAGTCGCCCAGGGCGCTGATCGATCCATCATAGTAATATGCGTTGTTCACGAAATTCAGTGAATGACAGTACGGCATGCCCGCCCACTGATAACGTTCGTGCTCCCATGGCCGATCATGAAGGAGAGCGAAATTGGCGCCCCAGCCGCGGCGCGGATCTGGCGCGTCCACCCGCTTCAGCGGATCTTGCGGCGCGTATCGCTGCGCGACTTCCTGGGTCCAGCCGATCGAGTTGAACCCCCATGACCTGAGATCCGGAGCGACCGCATCGCGAATCCAGCCTTCGTCGCCGCCATATTTGGCGAGGAAGTCCTTTAAGGTCTCCGGCCCGCGCAGGGCGCCGCTGGATATATGATTGAGGCCCAAAGAAAAGAATGCATTGCCCTCGGGGGTGATGAACCACCACCGGCCCGCGAGATTCTCAATCCTGAAAAATCCGGTCGCATGCGATCCCAGTTTTTTCGAACCACCGAAACGGTCAAAGCCGCCAGTGCTCGATCCGCCGTCTCCATCTGTCATGCGTCGATGCTTTCGCGGGCTGACCGGCAGGTCGAACGGGCGCGAACCACGGGCGGCGCCGCGCCGATTTTCATCGCTTCGTCCGAGCTTTCGACATTCCTCATCCAGACGAATCTTCCTCTGCGCGTATCCCTTCGGCGGGCCATTAGAGGATATGAGTGGTTGTAATTGCAACGTCTATTTGACGGCCAGCCCACAAGGCTGCGCATGGAGGCGGCCGGCCTATCGCATCGGCGGAAGCCGGCGCATTCGCGAAGGAACCCGGCGAGGCGGCGCACGCCGGCCATCGGACCGCCAAATCAGGAAATTGGAGAAAGGCGCCCGCCGTTTCACCGGCGGGCGTTGCCTAACGCAGTCCGGTCTTGTCCCTGAACGAGGACGCCTGTTCCGGCGAAAAGGTTCGCAGACGCAAATCGCGAAGATAGGGGCCGAACACCGCGTCAATCTGATCGCCGAACCGGACGTAGATCTCCGCCATATAATAATCGTGCCGGAGCAGGGACTCCGCCATGCGCACGACCGCCCGATTGCGGGTGTAGGACGCGGTCATTTCGTCTTCGATGACCGCGGTCAGCATCTCGTCATGATCGATCGCCAGGGTGAACAGATTGTCCGCCGACCCCATGCGAACGCCGTTGCCCTCATGCAGATAGACGCTGCAGTTTTCACCAAAGTTGAATTCGTCCGCGTCGCCGCCAAACAGGATGATGAATATCTCGACACCCCGTTCGGCGGCGGCGCGAAGCGCCTTCGCATGGACGCGCAGAACATCGTCCGCCGCCTTCACCCAGATCGAGACCTTGCTCGCATCGAGCAGAGAGTCGATCTTGTCGCGGACGCTGGTCTCGCCGTGCAATGTCCAGACGTAAGTATCGTTGGCGGCGGGCGTCAGCTTGGATAGTCGCCGCACAAGATCATCGCAAAGGGCGAGCGTCGTTCGACCGATGTGATCTATGTGTTTGTCGGGCGCCGCGGCGATATACCGGACCGGGCTTTCGCTCACAGGAAGAACAGCGCCCCGCTGCGACAGAGCTTCGAGCGCATTATAGGTGTTGGGACGCGGGACGCCGCTGGCTTTCGCGACCTCATACGCAGTCGCGGGGCTTTGCAAAAGCAGCTGAAAGTATACCCGCGCCTCGTATTCGGTGAATCCCAGGCGTTTGAGGTCGACCAGAAGGTCATCGGGCACGGATTGTCGCGCAACCACAGTCATACCCATAACGCATGTCTCCCAAGTTTCAGGCGCCGTCTTCGCGCCTCCCTTCACTGTAGCTCCCCGCAAGACGATCGGCGATGAAATCTTCGTAGTATCGGAATCGCGACAGCGCCGACACCGCCTGAGGCAATTCGTCGTAACAGGGGACCCTTCGCGCCGTCGCGGCGGACCGGAACGTTCGCCTCCATGCATCCACCTCTTCGCTTCCGTCGGAGCGCAGGGCGAGAACAAGATGTGGCGCCGCTGTCGCACTGGATCCGATCTTGAGCAATGCCTCGATCAGATTCGGCATGAAATTCTCAATGTGGCGATAGCCCATGATCACCGGCAGGTTGAGATGCGCGATAACGGCGTGCGGTTTGGCGTGTCGGCGCACGATTTCGAGTATATGGCCGGCGATGCGGCCCTGCTGTTCCTGCAACACGCTCGCGGGAAGGTCGATCGGATTGACAACGCTCGCACCGGGCGGCAGCCGCAGTTCGGCGATCTCGGCGAGCGCGGCCGGCGGCATTCCCGTGAGGCCGAAGCCTGCGCGGGCGACGGCGTCCGACGCCAGAACGCTGGTTCCGCCGCCGTTTCCAAAGAGGACGATTCCCGCTGCGGACGACGTGGGCTTCGGCGTCAGCCAGGCGCAGGTCTGCAATGTTTCAAGAAAGTCGTCGAGCGTGAAGGTGAGTATGGCGCCGGTCTGACGGGCCAGCGCCTCCCACGCGCGGCCGCCGCCGGTCATGGCGCCCGTATGCGAGGCGGCCGCCGCTCCGCCGAGCGTCGTCAGGCCGCCGACCAGCAAGACCACGGGCTTGGCGCCTGCGTTCGCGTCAAGCAGGGCGCGAAATCTGGCGCCGTCCTTCACGTCTTCGATGTAGAGGCCTATCGCGCGCGTCTCGGGGTCGTCGAGAAAGTAGTCGAGCATGTCTACCGGCGTGACGTCGATGCTGTTGCCGAGGGTGACGAGGCCGCTAAAGCGAAGACCGGACGCCTGGCCCCGGCGCAGGATGTCCATGCCGAGCCCTCCGCTCTGCGCCGCCACCCCGACGTCGCCCGGCTCGAGACGCGCGCCCTCCATGAAGGTGTATCCGCCTCGCGGCGAATGCGTGCCCATGCAGTTCGGACCGATCAGGCGCACCCCCGCCGACTTCGCCGCGCCCAGAAGCTCTCGCTCCCAAGCCGCCAGATTGTCCGGGGCGATGCTGGCCATGACTTGCGCGAAAGCGACGCGGCCGCGCGCCGCCGCGAGAAGTTCGGGCACATGCGCCGCAGGAATCGTGATGTAGGCGTAGTCGACCGGACGCGGCGTTTCGGCCAGCGACCGGTAGGCGGGAACACCCTCGATGGTTTCCGCCCTCGGGTGAATCGCGTAAATCTCGCCGCGAAAATTCCAATGCCGCAACAGCCGGATGAAACGGTTGCCCGCAGTGACCTGCGACGCCGACGCGCCGGCGACCGCGATCGTTTGCGGATTGAAAAGCGCTGCGAAGCGCGCCTGCGCGGCGCCCGGGTTCTTGCGATCCTGCATCACGCCACGCTTCCGATAACCATGCGCGCATCCACGGCGACGATTCCAGCCGGACTGACGAAGATCGGGTTCAGATCGAACTCCCGAACGATGTCCGCGTTATGTGTGAAAAAGCCGTCGGGCCCGCCGAGGACGATCAGCGCGTCGACCAGCGCGTCCATCGCGACGGGTTCTCGCCCGCGCGCTCCGGCGAGAATCGGATAGACCTTGAGCTCCCGCAACATTCTCTGCGCGTCGTTTCGACTGATCGGACAGAGACCGAACGCAGTGTCGTCGAGGATCTCGGCGAAAATTCCGCCCGCGCCGAGCATGAGCATCGGCCCGAGTTGCGGATCGATGACTCCGCCGATCACAATCTCGACGCCGGGCGAAGCCATCTCCTCCACGAGGTATCCGGTGACGGCTATTTTTGAGCTTGCGAGGCGCGCGGCGATTTTCTCTCTGGCCTCCTCGACGCTGGCTGCCGATCGCAGGTGGAGGCTGACCGCGCCAATGTCGCTCTTGTGCAGAGGAGCGCTCGCCAGCGCCTTGAGCGCGAACGGGGCGGATAAATCCCGGAGGCGCGGGGAGATTTCCTCCTCTTCGCCTACGCGCACCCCCCTTGGTACGGCGATGCCGAGACGGACGAGGACGTTTTTCGCATGATATTCGTCGAGCGCCGAAGCGCCTCCATCCCGCGCGACGATGATGTCGCTCCGGAGACGTCTCCATGCCGGGGGGTGCGGATCGCTCATTGCGCCACCTTCTCAGTAGCTGGTCGGCCAGTTGGCGAGGTGATGGCTCCCGACGCCGTTGGTCGGGCCGCCACAGTGGATGTCCAGCGCGCTGGTGATGAATTTGCTCGTGTCCCGCGGATCCAGAACCGTATGGCTCTCGAAAAGGGCCGCCAACGCATATGCGGAGCTATCGTTCGATATCTCCTTCACCAGCCGATCAAAGCGTTCCGGGTCGTCTTCGCGTTTGAGGCCGTAGAGAACATTGACGCCGACATGCGGATCCATGAACCCGAAATCGGCTGAGGGCCAGGCTGCGGAGGCGTCGGAATTGCGCCCGCCGCCCATGTTCAGATAGGCCTGCCCGTAATTCTTGCGCAGCGTGATGGCGATGCGGGGAACGGTGACGAGAGAAAGCGCGTTCATCCAGTTCATGATGCGCCCGGGCGCCCAGCGTTTCTCGCCGTCGACGCCGATCAGGAAGCCGGGCTGATCCACCAGAAAAACGAGCGGAATGTTGAAGGAATCGCAGTGGACCACGAAGCTGGTCGCCTTGCGCATCGCATCGACGTCAATCGCTCCGCCTCGAACCATCGGGTTGTTGGCGATGACGCCGACAACCCGGCCGCTGACGCGCGCCAGCGCCGTCACGATCGACCTGCCGAACCGGGGCTTCATCTCGAAGACGCTTCCCTCATCGACGATCGCAGCGACGACTTTCCGGGAATCGTAAACCTGGGAGCGGCCTTCGGGCAGAAGGTCGAGAATGGCTTCGCGCGCGCCGTCGGAGCGGACCGGAGCATCGGTGGACGGCGGAACCTCCCCCTGATGTTGCGGCATGTAGCTGAGATAGCGCTTGACGACCGCCAGCGCTTCTTCGTCGCTCGCTTCCGCATAGTCGACGAGGCCGGTCTTCTCCGTATGCAGACGCCAGCCGCCGAGCTCCTCGGGATCGACGGTCTGATTGATCGCGATGGAGGTTACGCGCGAACTCGCGACCGCCATCGTCGCGCCTTTGCGCATCACCGTGAAGTCAGACAGGCACGCGTACCACGTCGACGAGCCATAGCAGTCGCCCAGAAGCGCGGAGACCAGCGGCATTTCGCGGCATCGGCGGAACTCGACCGGGTCCTGCCCGAGGAGCGCGCGGCCGCTCGCGCCCATGCGGTCAGGCATCCGCGCGCCGGCGGATTCGCCGAGGCACACCATCGGTATGCCGCGCGAAACCGCGACGTCCTTGATATGCTTCACCTTCTTGCCGTTGATGACGCTCGACGACGCGCCCAGAACCGTGAAGTCGTTCGAAACGACCGCGACGGGCCGACCGTTGACGCGCCCGAAGCCGGCGATCTTGCCGTCCGCCGGGGTTTTCTCCCGCATCTCCGGGCGGTGCGACGTGGCGAAAAGGCCGAACTCGGTGAAACTGTCCTCATCGAGAAAGCAATCGAGGCGCTCACGGGCGTTCAGCACGCCGGCCTTGCGGCGCGCATCGAGTTTCTCCGGATTTCCCATGGCGAGCGCCTTGGCGCGCCGGCGTTCGAATTCGTCCAATGATGCTCTGAAATTCGCGCCCTGCGGATCGCCCTTCATGTGCCTCGGTGCCTCCCGTCATATTTCGTAGGTGTTATCGCTACTACTCTTTGATTCGACTGTCCACAATCCCGTAGAGGGCTTTGTCAGCCGAAACCGGCTTGAGCACCGGAGGCCCGGCGCGCAGCCGCGCCGGATAAGCGCATGCAGATCCTTCTGAAATTTCAAAAGCCCGGCCATCACCCGTCTGACCATGACCACGCAACTCCGGCTCCCGCTATCGTCGCGGGGCCTCCTCCACGGGAGGAGAATCGGCGTGAGCCGCGAGACGATCCGATTCTGGGGGACCGGGTTCGGCCCGATGTTCGCCGCCGAGATCCGTCGCAAACGCGCAAACGCGATGCGCGCGTTCCCCAACTGGCGCTGGCGCGCCGTCGATCACGATGGAGAGACGCTCGAGGTCGTGGCGACCAGGCGTCGAGACAAGCGCGCCGCGCTCAGGACACTTGGCGCAGGGGGCAGGCGGTTGACCGGCCGCTGGCCGAACAACCGGACCGCAAGCTCCCTCCAGCTTTATCCGACGACGCGCCCGGGCCGCGCGATCACTCGTTCTGAGCGGGCCGGGCGAGGCGTCGCGGCCCGATGGGCGGCGTGACGAAGCGGCGGCGCGCCTTCATCTCTTCGAGGTGACGAAGGCGTTGAACTTCTGGAAAAAGAGGATCGCTACGGGGGACGCGCAGCGGTGGCGGTTGTAGAATGTCTGCGCATCCGCCTTGGCCGAGGCCTCAGCTTCAGCGCCCTGAAGGGTCCCCTGAAGCCCGGCCGCCATACCGTCTCCGAACGCGTCGTCTCTCCCGTCGCTGCCGCGTTTATGCGCGTCGAAGAGGGGGCCGAGGATCTTCTGAAGGGCGTCGACCGAGCCGAGCGCCACAAGCGCGCCGCGCGCCCGCGGCCCGACGAGAACCTGGCAGGCGCGATCCTCCGCGTTGATGAACATTGTCGCGAACGTGCTGAGGTAGAACCCGTACGGCGCCGGGTCCACGCCCCTGGTGCGCCCTTCATAAATCGCGGAGAGGAGATTTCCTTTCCGGTAGCCGGTTTTCGGAAACGGAGACTCCGCGGCGCCGCGGGACTCGTCGCGCGTCGTCGATCGCGCTCTGGCGCCCTTCTCCGCCTTCTCGATGCGGTTCAGGAAGTCCTTTGCGCTTTTGGAGCCTTCTTTCATGGCGGCGAGAACCAGCGCCCTGCCCTCCTTCGGGTTCGCCTTCGTTCCGGTTCCGAAATAGGTTCTCACGCCGAGTTCCGCGGTCGCGTCGGCGATGTCGGCCTTGTGCGCCTTCTGGAAATAGCTGAACGCCTTGCGCTCGTCCTTCAGGTCGTCGCCGGCGTAGGCGTAGAGATAGCCAAGATAATAGTTCGCCCAGTTCAGCTCCTGCTCTCGGGCCCTCTCGAGCGGTTTGACCGCCTTCTTGAAATTCTTCTCCACGCCCCAGCCGTAGATGAGCGTCATCCCGTAATAGAGATTTCCGTAGGCGAAGTCGGCGGCCGAGGCGCGTTCGAAATAATCGTGGGCGCGGGGCAAATCGGCGGCGACGCCGGTTCCGTAAAGAAGAATGCGCCCGGCCGCATAGTAACCGCCGGGATGGCGTTTTGCGCCGTCGAGGGCGAAATTCAGGGCTTCGCCCGGGCCGAGCGCGCCGCTCCCGTTCACCGACTGATCCGCCGCGACGATGCCGGCGATCCAGTTCCCGGCGCGCGCCGCCTCGGCCATCTCCCGATAGCCGTCGTCCGGCGTCGCGCCTGGCCAGTCTCCAAGGGCCATGAAGCTCGTCTTGAGATAGGCTCCGAGCGTGTCGCCGTCATCAGCCAGCTCCGCGATGATCTCCCGCGCCTCCCGCTCCCCGCCATTGTTCTGAAGCGCGCGCGCCAGGGCGATCCGGACGGAAGGCGACGCGCCCGGCAGCGCCGCGGCGCGCCGACAGATGTCGATCGCATCCGCTTCGATCTCGTCGGCGGGGACGCCGTTCCGGTAGTCCGGCGCGAGCTTGCGCACCTCGGGGTCATAGACATGCCCCGCCCAGGCCAGGCAATTGTCATGATAGGCCGCGAGGCGCAGCCGCTCCTTTTCCGCTCTCGTCGAGGCGATGCGGAAAAACGGGGTGAAGCCGGCGGTTTTCATCTCGTCGAAGCTGTCGTCTTCGAAAGCGGCTTCGATGATCATGCGGGCCTGGATGGCGGTCTTCGCTTTCACGGCGCCATCGCTTCCGACTTCGACGCCAAGGTGGGGAAGCGCGGCTTTCGTCTCCGCGGAGAGCGAAAGCGCAGCGATGGAGATCTCCCGCTTTCCGGTCATTCTCGCGAAAAAGCCGTTCCAGGGATCTCCGCCCTCATCGCGAAACTGCATGAAGAGGAGGCCATCCCTCCCCGGAATCTCGTGGAAGGAGATCGTGAGCCCGCCCGAGCGGTCCCCCTCCGACGACAGCAGATAGCCCGCTTGCTGGAGCTTGAGGACGCCGACCTCATCCCCCGCCTTGGACTTCTTCGGAAAGCCGCCTTTTCCGAGCACGACGACGAGGGCGTCGTCGCCGGCCAGCGCGACGCCTTCCGCTGGGTCGAACGGAGGTTCGTCGAACTGAATAAAGCAGGCCGACAGGATCAAGGAAAGAAAGAGCGCGCAGGCCAAACGCGCGAACGGCGCAAAAAAGTCCATGATCCGCCCCACCCCCCGATGGCCAATCCAGTAAAGGTAAACGAGAATCAACGATTCACCAAAACAGAAGCGCGGATTTCCACACGCCCAGGCGCCCACCATGGTGTCCGCGCGCGCGCAATAAGGGCTGAACACGTGATCCGGCAGGCGGTTGGCGCGCATGGGCCGCCTGAGATTTTCCGCCGGATTCAATTCGGACGAGCGCGGCGATGGCGGTGTCCGGGGGGGATCTCTGAGATGGCGAGCTTGCCGGGGGCGCGCCAGCCGGCCTTACGCCCCGCCCCTCGTCGGAAGCAAAGACCGGATCAGAGCCAAGCCGAAATCAACCAGGTCAGACCGCGCGATGCCCGCCTCCGCCGCGCCTCGGGGCTGATGCGCCGCGATGTGGATTTCGGAATCCGACTAAGACTCATATGACCTTGTGTCGGGGACCGCCCGCCACGTAAGCCTTTACAGACACCCGCCACAGGATACGCTCCCGAATGTGTCGGCGTATGGTGGAGGTGTTCAGACGGGTTCGATGTTCAGCTTCATTCACACATCCGATCTTCATCTCGGAAAGCGGTTCGGGCGCATGCCCGAGGCGCTGCGGGGGCGCCTGACCGAGGCGCGTCACGCCAGCATCCAGACCCTCGCCGAGCTCGCGAAGACCGAGGGGGCGGCGGCGGTTCTCGTCGCCGGCGATGTCTTCGACGCCGAAACCCCGTCGCCTGCGGTCGTGCGTCAGGCGCTGCGCGCCATGGGCGCGGCGGCGGATATCCGATGGGTCCTTCTTCCCGGCAACCACGACTCCCTCGCCGCCGATCCGCTCTGGTCCTCGATCGGCGCCCAAAGGCCGGACAACGTCATTCTCGCGCTCACGCCGACGCCGATCGAAATCGCGGCGGGCGTGGTCATCCTCCCTGCGCCCTGCACGGCGCGGCGCCCCGGGCGCGACCTGACGGAATGGATGTCCGACGCGGAGGTCGACCCATCGGCGATCCGGATCGGCCTCGCTCATGGAGCGGTCCAGAGCTTCGGCGAGGACGGCGCGTCGGACGTGATCGCGCCGGACCGCGCCGAGCGGTCCGGGCTCGACTATCTCGCGCTCGGGGATTGGCACGGGCAGATGCGGATCGGCGAGCGCACGTGGTATTCCGGAGCTCCGGAGCCCGATCGTTTCAAGCATCGCGCGCCGGGCCGCGCCCTCGTCGTGAGCATCGGCGAGCGGGGCGCGCCGCCGGTGGCGGCGCCCGCCGACACCGGCGCCTTCGACTGGAGAACGTGCGACGTCTCTCTCCAGCCCGGCGCCGACGCCGGCGCCCGGCTCACGGACTCGCTGCCGGAGATCGGCCGCCGGCGGCAGACGCTCGCGCGGGTCGTTGTCGAGGGGCGCTGCAGCCTCGCGGAGCGGGCGGCGCTGATCGGAGCGAGCGCGGCCGTCGAAGCCGATTTCGCCTGGTTCGAGCTTCGCGAGGACGATCTTGGGCTGGATTACGAGGTCGACGATCTCGACGTCATCGACAAGGCGGGCGCGCTGCGGGAGGCGGCGGAAGCGCTGCTGGCGGACGCCCGCTCCGACGCGCTCTCCGCTCCAGAGCGCGAAGCGGCGAAGGCCGCGCTCTCCCGGCTCTACGACTACGTGACGGAGGCGTCGTGAAGCTCAGGGCGCTCAGGCTCTGGAATGTGCGCCGCTTCGCCGGCCGCGGCGTCGCCATGGAGGAGATCGGCGACGGCGTGAACGTGCTCACCGCGCCGAACGAGCACGGCAAATCGACAAGTTTCGATGCGCTGCACGCGCTCTTCTTTCAGGCGCACACCAGCACCGCGGCCGCAGTGCGCCAGCTTCGCCCCTATAGCGGCGGCAGTCCGGTGATCGAGGCGGACGTGGAGACGGACGCGGGGCTTTTTCGCCTGCGAAAGCAATATTACGCGGGCAAACGCGCGGCGGTGACCGATCTCTCGGCCAACCGGCTGATCGCGCAGGCGGACGAAGCGGAACGCTGGATCGACGCGCTCGTCGCCGGCGGCGCCGGCGGCCCGGCGGGTCTGCTCTGGGTCCGGCAGGGCGTCACCGAGATGGGGGGCGGGACGAGAGGCGAGCAGGACGCCGAACGCCGAGCCCGCGAGGATGTTCTGACGTCGGTCGCGGGCGGCGAGGTGGAGGCCCTCACCGGCGGGCGCCGGATGATGCGCGCGCTTGACCGATCCGGCGAGGAGCTTGGGCGCCTCGTGACCAACACCGGGCGGCCGAAGGCCGGCGGCCCCTACGCGGCCGCGATCGACGAGGCCGCCAGGCTTTCGGGCGAGGAGGACGCGCTGCGTCTCGATGTCGAAAACCTCAGGAGCGCGCTCGATGAACGCCGCGCCAAGCGCGAGCGCCTCAAGCGGTTGACCGACCCGGAGACGCTGGCGGCGCAGAAGATGGAGATGGACCGCGCGGCGGCCGCGTTGACAGCCGCGGAGGCCCACGCGTCGAAGCTCTCCGAAGCCGAAAAATCATCGCAGCTTGCGGCGGCCCGGCATGACGCCGCGCATGGCGCGCTCGAGACCTACCGCGCCGCGCTGGCGGCTGCGGCGGATCAGGCCGCGGCCGTCTCCCGGCTGGAGCGCGCGCACGCGGAAGCCGTCGCCCGGCTGGACGCCGCGCGGAGATCGGAAGAGCAAGCCGCCGCGGAGCAAGCCGCCGCCGAAAAGGCCGCCGGGAGGACGCGCGCCGCATACGCGACCGCGCAGAAGGCGTCTCTCGCCGCCGAGGCCACGATCAATTTGAAGGCGCTGAAAGAGAACCTGAAACACGCCGAGGAGGCGCGCCGCCGCGTCGAAGAGGAGACGGCCGCCTTCGAGGCGCTGAAGGCGCGCCCCGAAGACATCGACGCTCTGGAGAGCCTCGAGCGCCGGATCGGCGCGCTTCGCGCCGCCGCCGAAGCGAAAGCGGCCGTGATCGAGATCGCCTATGAGAAAGGCGGGGAGGGGCGCGTGCTGGAGGGCGGCGCGCCGCTCGCCGGCGGCGCACGACGCGTCCTGACCGGCCCGGTCACGCTGGAGATGGCGGGGATCGGGTCCATGATCGTCTCTCCCGGCGGGGGCGAAGACGCCGGAGCCGCAGTGAGCGCGCTCGTCAAAGCGGAGCGCGACCACGCCGATCTCCTCGAACTGCTCGATGTCGAAAGCCTCTCCGCCCTGCGCAAGCGACAGCAGCTCGCGGCGGTGAAGGCGGAGGCGGTGAAGGCGGCCCGGGACGAGCTTCGCGTCCGGGCGCCCGAGGGTCTGGAGGCCCTGCGGGCCGAGGTCGGGCGAATGTCGAAGAAGGCGGAGGCGGTCGATCCGGAGGCCGGAGACCCTGACGCGCTCGCGCGAGAACTGGATGAAGCGGCGGCGACGCTCGCCGGCGCTCAGGCCGCGAAGGACGCGGCGACCGCGGCGCGCGTCACCGCGAGCGAGGCCTGTATCCGCATCGAGGCGGCGCTCAAGGCGGCGCGGGCGGAGATCGACAGGACCGACGCCGTTCTGGGCCCCGCCGACATGCGGGAGCAGGAACTGGAGACGCGCCGCGAAGCCGCGCGCGGCGCGGCGCGCGCCGTGGAGGCGGAGACCGCGCAGGCGGCGGCGCTGCGCGCGGCCGCTCCCGATCTCGAGAGCGCCGCGGCCGCCGCGAGGCGCGCGGCTTCCGTCGTCGAGCGGACGCATGCGGAATCTCAGGCCCTCCGCGTCGAGATCGAGGGCCTGTCCGGCCGGATACGGACGCGGTCCGAAGACGCCGTGGAGGAGGTCTACGAAGAGATCAGGGGCCGCCGCCAGGCGGCGGAGGAGCGCGTGCGCCTCTTCGAAGCCGAGGTCGCCGCGTTGACGCGGCTGCGGCGCGCGCTGACCGAAGCGCGGAGCGCGGCGCGAGATCAGTATTTCGGCCCGGTGATGGCCGAGCTCAAGCCGCTGCTCGCGCTTTTGCTGGAGGAGGCGTCGATCACGTTCGACGACGCGAGCCTTCTGCCGCAATCTCTGGAGCGGAAGGGCCAGGCGGAAGACGTCGGCGATCTTAGCGGCGGCATGCGTGAGCAGCTGACGGTCCTCACTCGCCTCGCCTTCGCCCGGCTTCTCGCGCGGAACGGCGCGCCGGTTCCGGTGATCCTGGACGACGCGCTCGTCTATTCGGACGATGACCGGATCGAGAAGATGTTCGACGCGCTGCACCGGCAGGCGCGCGACCTGCAGATCATCGTCTTCACCTGCCGCCAACGCGCATTTCAGGCGCTGGGCGGCCAAGGGCTGCGGATGATCGACTGGAGCCCGGAGCCCTGAGGCCGGCGGTCACGGGCGGGCTCTCGCCGCAGCGCGTCATCGGGCGCCTCCCGCCCGCCGAGGCGGCGGAAAATTCCGTGCGGCGCGGGAGCAAACAAGAATGGCTGCGGAGCCGTCTCCGGAGCGCCCGTGCGGCTCAGGCCGCCGCCTCACTCTCCATGAAGGGGCGGATCACGGAGAAGCGGAGGTTGATGACGGATGGCGCGCTCGCGCAGATCCTTGACCGAAACGAGAAGCGCCAGAAAAATCACGAATGAAATCAGCCCGAACCCGACAATCATCGCCGCCGACCACGACGCCGCCGCGAGCGAGAAAAACGTCGCCGCGGTGATAATCGCGATTCCAACAGCCGTGCCGATACGCTGGCCGGTCTGCATGATGGCCCCCGAACTCCCCGCATAATCGAGCGGCACATCCTCGAGCGTCAGCGTCTGGTTGGGACTGATGACCATCCCCTGCGCCAGCCCGACGAAGGACAACGAAACCATGAGCCACCAGACGCTCACACGGCCCGCCTCGTGCATGATGACCACGACAATGCTCAGCCCGAGGCCGAGCAGCGCCAGAAGAAGGCCGCCAATGACCAGCTTGCGGCCAAGCCGCGAGACCCGGCTTCCGGCCCAATAGGCCGCATAGGCCGAAAGCAGGGCGGCCGGAATTCCGAAGGTCCCGGATTGCAGCGCCGTTTTTCCACCGCCCTCCTGCACATAGAGCGCGACCAGCACCCAGATGCTGGTCATCCCCATGAAATAGAGCGCCATGATCGTGATGCCGTTGGTGTAGCTGCCGGTCGAGAAGATCTTGAGATCGACCATCGGGCTCAGGCCCAGACGGACATAGCGCCGCTCCCATCCGACCCAGAGGCGAACCAGCAGGAAACCGAGCGGCAGCAGCAGCCAGAGAGCCGCGTCGCCGCCCCCTTCGACAAACGGGAACAGGATCGCCAGCACGGCCAGCCCCAGGAGAAGCGCGCCCACCGGGTCGAGCGAACGCAGACCGCTTCCCATTCGAGGCAGGCGCTTGATCAGGGGGCGCGGAAACCACAACAACCCCAGGACGATGGCCGTGGCGCCAATCGGGACATTCACGAGAAACGTCAACCGCCACCCCAGTTCGGGTCCGCCAAGCTCGATCAGAAAGCCGCCGAGGACGGGGCCGACCGCCACCGAAAACCCGACAGCCGCGCCGAAATACCCGAAAGCGCGCCCGCGCGCTTCGCCCCGAAAATAGTGCTGGATCATCCCGAGCCCCTGCGGGTTCAGCAATCCCGAGCCGATCCCCTGCACAAACCGGGCGATATTGAGCCATGTGGCGTCAGGCGCCAGACCAGCCGCGACCGAAGCAGCGGTGAAGACGCCCGCGCCGACAAGGAACAGCCCGCCACGGCCCATGATGTCCCCGGCCCGCCCGGCGGCCACCAGAACGACGCCGAAGGTCAGCGCGTAGCCCGACAGCACCCATTGCAGATCGGATTGCGACGCGCCGAGGCCCAGCCGGATCGAGGGCAAGGCCACGTTCACGATGCTGACGCCAACCAGCGTCATGAAAATCGAGACCAACAGCACGAAAAGGATGCGCCACCTTACCGGATCCGTCTCCGGATCCGCGTCCAACCCTGTGGAAATATTCGCGCTCGCATCCGACGAAACCATGATTCATAACTTTCCGTGTGCGAAACCAATGAGTCATGTACCCCATGCCTCATCCTATTCCCATTCGCCAGGCTCAGAGCCGGGTCAAAAATCCACTTTACCTGGCAATACTTTACAATCCTCCGCGGCATGAAGCGGATGCCGGCGAAGCAGGCTCAGGCGGCTGATCTCTCGATTCCGGTCTCCCGATTTGCGGACGAACCGCGGCGACTTCCGACCCATGTGAAAATACGCTCAACACTTCGCCTCAACACGAAACATCAAAGCCCTGAGCGGCGTCGGAGCGTTCAGTCATGCGGCGGGGCGGTGAGATCATCGTGAAACGCGGTCCGCGCTCAGATTGACATATCAGTCAACAATGTTTACCAAAATATAGTCACCTTTCGCTGAGGCTTCCTCCACAATGACTCCAGATTCGAGCCGCAGTGGGCCCCCGAGCGCCGGTTCCGACGCCCTTCTCCGCGTCAGGGATCTGGTCGTCAGATTTCCGATTCCCGGCGGGCATCATACGGCGGTCGACGCCGTAAGCTTCAACGTGAAGCCTGGGGAGATTCTGGGGCTCGTAGGCGAATCCGGCAGCGGCAAGTCGGTGACCGCCACATCCCTGCTGCGCCTGATCGACCCGCCAGGCGAGATCGCCGGCGGCAGCATCGAGCTCAGGGGCACGGACCTGCTCTCGCTGAGCGAGCGGCGAATGCGGCCGTATCGGGGCGGCGATATCTCGATGATCTGGCAAGACCCGATGGCGTCGCTCAACCCTGTTCGAAAGATCGGCGGCCAACTGGCGGAAGCGGTCCGTCTGCACTGGCGGCGTGTCGGGACAGGGCGCGCGAGCGACGCCGCGGTGCGCGAACGCATTCTGGCGGGACTTCGCGCGGTCAACCTCCAGGATCCGGAGGAGAGGGTGCGCGAATATCCGCACCAGCTCTCCGGCGGCATGCAGCAGCGTGTTATGATCGCGATGAGCCTGGCGTGCGATCCCTCGCTTCTGATCGCGGATGAGCCGACCACCGCGCTCGACGTGACCATTCAGGCCCAGATTCTGGAATTGCTCGTGCGGCTGCGAAACGAGCGCGACATGGCCATCATCCTGATCACCCATGATCTCGGGGTCGTCGCCGAGACCTGCGACCGGGTCGCCGTGATGTATGCGGGGCAGATCGTCGAGCAGATACAGGCCAACAGGCTGTTTCGTCGCCCCCGCCACCCCTACACGGTCGGCCTGCTCGATTCCATTCCACGACGCACGACCCGCCGCGGCGAACTCAAGTCGATCCCCGGCGCCGTTCCGGAGGCCGGGAGCCGCGTGACCGGCTGCCGCTACCATGCCCGCTGCCCGCGCGCGATGCGGATCTGCCGCGAGGTCGCGCCGCCCGCCGTCGAGATGGACGACGGCGACAGTGTTCGGTGCCATCTCTATGGTTGAAGACGCGGCGATCAATGCGCGGCCCCTTCTGGAGGTCGATGGGCTCAAGAAGCATTATCCGATGCGTCGGAGCCTTGCAGACGCGCTGCGCGGCAAGCCCAGGCGGATGCTGCGCGCCGTCGATGGCGTCAGCTTCGACGTGGCCGAGGGGCAGACGGTCGGCATCGTCGGCGAGTCGGGATGCGGCAAGTCGACCGCCGGGCTGGCGATTCTGCAACTGCTCGCGGTCGATGGCGGCGACGTGCGTTTTCGCGGCCGCAGCATCGTCGGTCTCCCCGCGAAGGAAAACCGGCGTCTCAGGCGACATATGCAGATCGTGCTGCAGAACCCGTATTCCTCGCTCAACCCGAGGATGAAGGTGGCGGACATCGTCGCCGAGCCGCTTCGCGCCTTCGGGGTCGGAACGCCGGCGGAGCAGGCGGAGCGCGTCGCCTGGCTCCTCGAGAGAGTGGGGCTGACCGCCCGTCACGGCGAGCGGCGCCCGCACGAATTCAGCGGCGGCCAGCGCCAGCGGATCGGGATCGCCCGCGCGCTTGCGCTCAACCCGGCGCTGATCGTCGCTGACGAGGCGGTGTCCGCGCTGGATGTCAGCGTGCAGGCTCAGATCCTCGCGCTCCTCCTCGAATTGCGCGAGGAGTTCGGCCTGACTTATCTGTTCATCTCCCACGACCTTTCGGTCGTTCGCTACATCAGCGATCGAATAATCGTGATGTATCTTGGCCGTATCGTCGAGACCGGCCCCGCGGACGACGTCTATCTGTCGCCGAGCCATCCCTACACGCAGGCGTTGATGTCGGCCATTCCAGACCCTGACGTCGAGAGCAGGCCGCGCCGGATCGTGCTCGAGGGAGAGCTGCCAAGCGCTGTCGAGCAACCCTCCGGTTGCCCGTTCCACACGCGCTGTTTTCGCGCCGAGCTTCGGTGCCGCGAAGAGGTTCCCGCCTTTCGCGACCTTGGCGGCGGACACGCCGCCGCTTGCCATTTCGCCTGAAGGAGACGGTAGATGACCTGGTCAATTCTTGCAAAGGACCCCGAGACAGGCGCGCTTGGCTGCGCGGTCACGAGCTGTTTCTTCGCCGTCGGCGCCATGGTGCCGCATGTCGAGGCGGGAGTGGGCGCCGTCGCGACGCAGGCCATCGTCAACCGCGCCCTTGGCCCGCGCGCGCTTCGGCTTCTCTCGGACGGCGAGACCCCAGATGCGGTCGTCAAGCGCCTGTTGGATAGCGATCCTGGCGCGGACGTGCGCCAGCTTCATGTCCTGGCGGAAGACGGCGCCACCGCCGGCCATACCGGCGGGCGCTGCCCCTACTGGTCGGGCCGGGTCCAGCGACCGGGCGTCTCCGTCGCGGGCAACACACTGGCGGGCGAGGAGGTGGCGCAGGCGACTCTGGACGGCTTCCTGAGCGCCTCCGGCGGTTTCGGCGAACGGTTGATCGCGGCGCTGCAGGCCGGCGAACGCGTCGGCGGCGATTGCCGAGGGCGGCAATCGGCGGCGCTTCTGGTCCGGGGTCGCCCCGGCCATCCGGACATCGACATCAGGGCGGACGATCACGCCGCCCCGCTCGACGAGCTGGAGCGGCTCTTGCGCGTCCACGTCCATGACTTTCTGCCTGTCGCGCGCCATTTTCCCGGCGTCGCGGGAGAGCATGGCGCCTTCGATGCGGCCACGCTCGAAGCCGCCCGCTCGGAGCGGCTTGAGAACCGACGGCGCAACCTCACGCCCAGCCACGGCGCGATCCGCGCGGCGCAGTCCGCGCCGAAAGCCATTCGCTGACGACCACACCGAAGACAGGAGCTCAAGAGCATGTCTAAACCCAAGAACTCTCCCCTCATTCCGTCTCGTCGCGAGGTTCTCAAATACGCCGGCGCCGGCGGCGCGGTCGCCGCGGCGGCCGCGCTCCCAGGTTTCTCGACGCGGCCGGCCTTCGCGGCGGAAACCGGCTTCGACGAGTTCCGCATCGGCATCTGGAGCGGCATGCCGAATCTCGATCCCGAGCAGACCAATATCCGCACCTGCATCGTCGCGCAGAACTGGTTGTTCGATCCTCTGGTTTTCCGCGACGGGGAGACGAACGAGCTCAAACCTTATCTCGCTCATGAATACCGCTTCATCGGCGACAACACCTGGCGCTTTCATCTGCGCGAGGGCGGCAAGTTCCATAATGGCGAAGCGCTCGACGCTCACGCCGTCAAGTTTTCCGTCGACCGGCGGCTGGCCGAGGAGACCGGCTCCCCGTATCGCCAATCCTTCTCGGAGGTGGTGGAGGCGAAGGTCGTCGATCAATACACGGTCGACTTCGTCTGCAGGTCGCCATTCCCGATGCTGCCGGCCTTCATGCCGACCCTCTCGATCATGGCGCCGGAATACTACAGCTCCCACGACAAGCAGCACCTGGCCTTGAACCCCGTCGGATCCGGCGCGTTCCGGCTGGTCGAGTTCAAGCCCGACGACGTGTTGCGGGTCGAGCGCAACGACGACTATTGGGGCGAGATGCCCGTCATCCGCAGCGTCAAGGCCACGGTGGTCGAGGAAGACGCGACGCGCATCGCAGCGCTTCTGGCGGGCGACCTGCACATCGCGCCGCGGCCGGTGATGGAGGACTTCGAGCGCATCAATTCGCGCGACGGCACGATGGTTTCAACCAGCATCGGCAACCGCATCGTGCTCGCCGGCCTGAATTACGACATGGAGCCGATGGGCGACAAGCGCGTGCGGCAGGCTCTCAACTACGCCGTGGACGCCGCGCTTCTGAACGAGGTCTATCTTCAGGGAACCGGCGAGACGATGGCGAGCGTCCTTCCCTCGACCGTCCCCGGGCATGATCCCTCCCTCGAGCCCTATCCCTACGACCCCGAAAAGGCGAAGGCGCTTCTGAAGGAGGCCGGCTACCCCGACGGCTTCACCACCACGATCGAGGTCAATCCCGGATGGCTCATCGCAGGCACCGCGGTGACCGAGGCGCTCGCGAACTTTCTGAAGGAGGTCGGCATCAAGGCGGAGCTGCGCGTCTACGACGCCGGCACCCTCGCCACCCGGATCACCAGCCGGAAGGCGGGCCCGATCTACATGCTGTCATGGGGCGGCAACAGCACCTTCGACGCCGACAGCTATATCGGCACCCTGCTCCACGAAGGCGCCTTCTCCTGCAACCACATGCCCGAGGTCGGAAAGCTCATCGAAGCCGGCCGCAGCACCGCGGACCAGCAGGAAAGGGCGGAGATCTACCAGGAAGCGTGCAGAATCGCATATGAGGAGGCGCCGTGGATCTTCATGTACCTGCAGGCCAACACCTACGGGATATCCACGAACCACACGTGGCGGGCGCGACCGGACGAGATGATCCCGCTCCACTATGTGAAGCCGGCCTGATCATCAGATGACCGCCTACATCCTGCGGCGCCTCATGCACGCGATTGTCGTGATATGGGGCGCTGCGACGCTGGTCTTCGTGATCCTCAATTTCGCGCCCGGCGATCCGGCGGTGAATCTCGTGGGAGAAAACGCGACGGACGAGCAGTTTCAGCTCGTCCGTCAATCGCTCGGCCTCGATCTGCCGATGCACGAGCGCTACCTGCGCTACATGGGCAACCTCCTGTCGGGCGACTTCGGCACCTCCTGGTTCGTCGGTCAGCCGACGTTCGACATGCTGGCCGAGCGCCTGCCCAACACGATCGAACTCACGCTTGTCTCGGCGATCGTGTTCGTGCCCCTCGCGGTGCTTCTGGGGGTCGTTTCAGCCGTCTGGCGCAAGACGCCGCTCGACTATGGCGCGAACTTTGTCGCGCTCTTCGGCGTTTCGACGCCCAATTTCTGGCTCGGCGTCATGCTGATCCTGTTCTTTGCGGTGCATCTGCAATGGTTGCCGTCGATGGGGCGAGGCCCCGCCATCACGGAGGCGTTCCGGGCGCTCTTACAGGGCGACGGCGCGCCGCTGATGGAGTGGGCGCGCCATATCATCCTGCCCGCGATCACGCTTGGCACCTTCCTGATGGCGCTCGTCACCAGGCTGACCCGCACCGACATCATGGAGAACCTGCGCAAACCCTATGTGAAGGTCGCGCGGGCCAAGAGCATGAGCCGTAGCGGCGTCATCGTGCGCCACGTCCTGCCGAACTCGCTGATTTCCGTGGTCACATTCGTCGGCCTTGAAGTCGGCGCGCTGCTCGGCGGCGCCGTTGTGACCGAGACCGTTTTCGCCTGGCCGGGAATAGGGCGGTTGATGGTGGAATCGATCATGCGGCGCGACTACCCGGTCATTCAGGCCGGCGTGCTTCTGGTCTCCTTCATCTTCGTCTTCGTGAACCTTCTCGTCGATCTTCTCTATCTCTGGCTCGACCCGAGGATCAGGCTCAAATGACCGACGCCTCCCTTCCCGCCTCCGCTGGACGGCGGCGCGGCCCGTTCGCGGCGCTGGCTCGTGAACTGCGCGGCAACTTCATGGCGCAATTCGCGCTCGCCGTGGTGGCCATCCTGATCGTGACGGTCCTCTTCGGGCCATGGATCGCGCCACATGACCCCAACGGCTTCGCGCTCGTCCACCGCAACAAGCCGCCAGCGTTTCTCGAGGGCGGCTCCTGGACCTATGTGCTCGGAACCGACACCCACGGCCGCGACGTGCTGAGCCGGATCATCTACGGGGCCCGCGTCTCGCTCGGCACCGCGGTGGCCGGCGTCGCGATCGCCGTCGTCATCGGCGTCACGCTCGGGCTTGTCGCGGGCTTCTTCAGCGGGGTGTGGGATACGGTGATCATGCGCTTCGTCGACGTGCTCCTGTCCATCCCCATCATTTTGATGGCGCTTCTCGTGGTGGCGATCCTGGGGCCGAAGATCGGCAACATCATCGCGGTGATGGGCTTCACCGGCTGGATCTGGCACGCGCGGATCGTGCGCGGCAACGCCCTGCGCATCCGCGAAGAGCAGTTCGTGCTGGCGGCGCGAAGCTGCGGCACCCGTCCGTTGGCGATCATGTGGCGGCACGTCTTGCCGAACCTTCTCGCCCCGGTCGTCATCACGGCCAGCATGCAGATCGGCTACATGGTGATACTGGAGAGCGGCCTCGCCTTCTTCGGCATCACCGGGACCACATTGTCATGGGGCTGGGATATCGCGTTCGGGCGACAATACCTGGCGACCGCATGGTGGGTCGCGACCTTCCCGGGCCTCGCGATTTTCGTGACCGTCCTGGCCTTCAACCTGCTTGGCGACGTGCTGCGCGATCTTGTCGACCCGCACCGCCGGTCGGCTGCGACCTGAGCGCCTGAGCCGAAGGGGATTGAAAGTCCCGGACGGCTCTGACGCCCTTGATGGAGGTCCAACGGCGGCGAAGCGATGTCAGGCGGGCAAACCCGCGCTCGAAGCGCTCTCGTCTCGCCCAGACGCGCAAAGCTCGGCCGGGCGTCGATCTGGAGTTGGCGATGTCGATCATCTTGACCGACTCGACCCGCATTTGGCGGCGTCGGCGATCAGCCTCCCGAATAGGTCGCCAATTATTTGACGTCAATTTTCATTTTTGAATCACACGACCTTATGATAGACACCTCTACCCTGAGCCGAGCGCGGGGGGGATCCGCACGGAGGAGACGAAAAGAGGGGGTCGGATGATTGCTCGGAAACTGTGCGCGGCCGCGGCGCTCGCCGGATTCGCGTCTCTCGGCGTCGCCGAAGCGCAGGACGCCGTGGCGGCGGCGGACATGCGCGCGCGGCAAGAGGCGCTCTATGACGCCATGCTGCGCGCGCCCGACGATCTCGACATCATGTTCCAGCACGCGCTCGTCTCGGTGGAGCTTCGGGATTTCGAGGCCGCGATCACCACGCTGGAGCGGATGCTGATTTTCAATCCGGGCCTCGCGCGCGCCAAGGTCGAACTCGGCGCCGCCTATTTCCGGCTCGGCGCCTATGAGAACGCCCGCTATTATTTCGAAGACGTGCTCGCCAACGACGACCCGCCCCCCGAAGTCGCCCGGCGGATCGACGTCTTTCTCTCCCAGATCGACAGGCGGACGCAGACCAGCGGCTTCTCGGCCGTCGCCACCTTCGGCGCCAGTTACTCCTCAAACGCCAATCTCGGCCCGCCCGACCCCAGCGTCCTCGTTCTCGGCAATCCGGCGCTGCTCGATCAGGATTTCGTCGAGGCCGACGATCTCGGCTTTCGCAGCACCCTGCAGGGGCGCCATTTCATCGATCTCGGCCGCCCGAACGACGATGTCTGGCTGACCGATCTTTCGGCCTTCTCCCTTCACTACCTGGAGGAGACCCGCGGCGACATCGACAGCGTGGCGCTCGCCACCGGGCCCCGGCTCTCGCTGGATGAGAAGCGGTTCGGCCCGAAGCTGCGGCCATTCCTCTCGGCGGAGCTCGTGCGCTCCGGCAACGAGCTGCTCTATTACGGCGCCGGGCTCGGCGCCGAATACAGCGACACCCTGAACGACCGGGTGAACGTCTTCGCGGCCATCGAATCGAAATGGCGCGAATATGACGATCGCGACGATTATGACGGGCACAACCACCGCGCCGCGTTCGGCGCGTCCTATTCCCCCGATGAAGCGAACACGCTCTCCGCGTTGGTTTTTTTCGACACCGATCAGGCGCGCGAGGATTACAACACCAATTACGAGACCGGCATCCGGCTCGCCGCCATTCATCGCTATGACAGCGGCCTCTCCCTCACCGACCGGCTCTGGAGCGTCTCCGGTTTCGCCGGCGCCACCTGGCGCTGGTATGAGGACCCCGATCCGGTGGTCGATCCGACGCGGAAGCGGAAGGATATCGACCTGAGGGCGGGCGTCAGCCATGTCTTCCATATAAGCGGCGGCTGGTTCATCCAGGCGGAAGCCGATTATCTCTACCGAGACAGCAATCTGCCGAATTTCGACATCGAGAATTTCGGCGCGGCCCTTTCCGTGGGCCTCACTTTTTGACGCGCCCCCAACGGCGCGGAACAACGGCGCGAAACGACAAGGGAGGGCGGGCCATGACCACGGCGAAGACCCTGAATTTCACCGCCGCGGCGCTCACGGCGTTCCTGGCGGCGCACGCCTCCGGCGCAGCGGCGAACACCGTCGGCGCGGTTGCGGCGGTCAACAGCGATGTCGAAGGCACGCCGCCGGCGGCCACGCCGACGCCGCTCACCCTCGGCGACGACCTCGTGCTCGATGAGCGGATCGAAAGTTCGAGGATCGGCTCGGGGCAGTTCCTGTTTCTCGACCAGTCGTCGCTCACCGTCGCGCCGAACAGCAACCTGGTTCTCGACCGCTACGTCTACGATCCCGCCTCCCAGACCGGCGAGTTCGGCGTCGCCATGACCCGGGGCGTCCTCCGTTTCATCGGCGGCAAGATCTCCAAGACCACCGACGCCGTGGTGCGGACGCCCACGGCGACGATCGGCATCCGCGGCGGCATGTCGATCATCATCGTCGGCGCCGACGGCGCGACCCGGGTGATGCACATCGCCGGCGAATACACCCGGGTGACCACGGTCAACGGCGAGGAGATCGTCATCTCCCGCTCGAACGGCGTCGCCGAAGTCTCGGTCGGCGGCGTCATCACCTATCTCGGGGTGGCGGACCGGCTTCTGATCCGGGAGACGACGCTCGCGCTGATCGGGCGCGGCGAGGCCGGGCAACGCGTCCGTCCCGAAGATCCCGACGTCATCGCCAGCAACCTGCCCGGCGTCAACTCGGAGGCGAAAGGCGCCTCCAGCGACGAGCCGGTCTCGACCTCGGGCGAGAGCGAGAGCAACTTCGGCGAGTCCGACCGGACCACGGAGCGGACCGACGTATCGGTGACGACGCCGATCGACGACGACGCGACCGCCGACCTGCAGGACGATCAGACGACGACCCCTCCGGTCACGCCGCCAGTGACCCCGCCCGTCACCCCGCCGGTGAATCCGCCCGTCAATCCGCCGGTCACGCCGCCAGTTAACCCGCCGGTGACCCCACCCGTCACGCCGCCAGTGACCCCACCCGTCACACCGCCGGTGACCCCGCCCGTCACGCCACCGGTGACCCCGCCCGTCACGCCGCCGGTGACGCCGCCCGTCACGCCGCCGGTGACCCCACCGGTCACCCCGCCAGTCACGCCGCCGGTGAACCCGCTCACGCTGCTTCCCGGCGTGACGGGCGGGGCGTCCGTCGACGATGAGACGTTCGTCTTCACGGAGGTCTTCTCCGGATCGCGCGTCGGAGTGACCGCCAATGGCGAGACTTTCGTGATCCCGACCGCGCCTGGTTTCTTCGATTTTGGTTTCGATGAGGGCGCCTCGCCGCGCGGCGCCATCGCCGGGCGCGGGTTCTTCGACCCCGAGGGCGAGTTCACCTACGCCACCTACGATACGATGGGCGGCGGCGCCGGAGCGTTTCTCAGCGGCGCGATCAGCGGCCCGTTGCTCGACGCCGCCGGAGACGACGTCATGACGCGCGCCTACACCATCTCCCCGGACCTGCTCACCGGCGAGGCCGCGTTCTTTCCCGCCCTGGGCGGCCTGTTCACGAGCGACGGGTTCAGCGATCTCACCCTTGTCGGCAACTCCGGCGGCGCGGCGACCGGCGGCGCCGCGAAGGCCGGGGCGGCCTTCCTGCAGGTCCGCGACACCGGCAACGGCCAAAGCTCCGCTTTCGGCGTGTTCACCGCCAATGTCGGCGCGGCCGGGAAGGGAACGCCGGCGTTCAGCGGCGCTTACGAAGGCTCGGTCTACGTCGATGGCGGCCCCGTCCGCCTCATCACCCCGATCACGACCGTCGAGGACGGCGACGGCGGCTCCGCCTTTGGCCCCGACGCGCAGCATTTCGCGCTTTCGAACAGCTCCAATTTCGGCGACAACACCGGCGACCCGAGCCTCTTGATCAACACGGATGGATCGACCGTCTCGTTCACCAACCACAGCGTCGCCTCGCGCAACGCGGTCGACAGTCTCACAATCGCGGACCGCATGACGCTGCCCGCTTCGAACTTGACCGGCTACGCCGCGACCACCGGGCTCGATCTCGGGACCGGTGTGGAATATGCCGGGTATAGCGGCGGCTCCTTTGGCGCCCTGATAAACTTCAACCCGGCGACCAACTCCGTCACCGCGGATCTCAGTCTCGACAACTTCTTCGACAACGCAGGGTCTGAGGGATCTCCGCAGATCTTCGATCTTTTCGTCCAGTTCGGCGGCGAGGACGACAAGAGCCTGATGATCGACGACCGGCGGTTCGCCGCGCGGGACGCGACCAACGGGCAGAGCAGCGCGAATTTCCAGACGTCCGTCGGCGGCGATCCGAACGTGTTCCGCGGGGCGCTGGCGTCCGCCGCGCTCGTGGGCGATGGCGGGATCTTCCCGGCCGGCGTCACGCCGCGTTCGGAATACCTCACCTGGGGCTGGTGGGCGGGCGAGGCGACCGCCGACCCCGAAAGCGCGCTCATCGCCTGCCAGAACGCGTGCAGCCCGATCACCAACGACCAGCGCTTCCATCTCGGCGCCTTCGTCGCCGGCGACATCACCTCGGGCATCCCGACCAGCGGCGTCGCCAGCTATGACGGTTTCGCCGTCGTCTCCGCGATCGTCGACGGCTCGAACGTGATCGACGGCGCCGACTTCAACTTGCAGTTCGACTTCGGCCAACTGGTCGGCGCCGCCACCTTCACCGACCTTCTCGGCTCGAATGTCGCCGTCGACGTCGGCCCCGGAGACGGAACCGCCATTTCCGGCACCAATCTGCAGGCCGAGATCATGGGGCGCGCCGGCACGCTCAGCATGCAGGGCGACTTTTTCAATGGCCCCGGCGGCGACCCGGCGCGGGCGGCGGCGGGCTCGCTCGAAGTCAGGACGGACGACAATTCGATCATCGGCGCCGGAATCTACGCCGGAGACCGGCTCCCGACCCAGGTCGGGAATCCTTGACAAGACATTGGCGCGGGCGCCCGCGGGCCTCACGGCCCCGCCGCCCGGGCCGATGTCTCTTTTCAGCCGGAGGCCGGCGGCGTAGGCTGCCGTTCTTTTCCGTGCGAGCCATCCCATGTCCTTGACCAAACCCGTCCTCGGCCTCAGCCACTCTCCCGTGCTGGCCACGCCCGACGCCGACTCGCTGAAGGGCTGGATCCGCGCCAACGGGATCGACGAGATCGAATGCGTCACCCCCGATCTCGCCGGGATCGCGCGCGGCAAGGTCATGCCGGCCTCGAAATTCATGCAGGGCGGGGATGTGCGCCTGCCGGTCTCCATCCTGATCTCCACCATCAACGGCGAATACGCCGATGTCTCGCGCCATGATTTCGAGACGGACAGCGACCTCACGCTCCGCCCCGATTTCTCCACCGCGCGGGCCGTCCCCTGGGCCGGGGACCCTTCCCTCGTCATCATCCATGATCTCGCGGACAGCGAGGGGCGCCTCGCCGGCGCCGCGCCGCGCCAGGTGCTGCGCCGCGTCGTCGAGCTCTACGCCGCGAAAGGGCTCCGCCCCGTCGTCGCGCCCGAGATCGAATTCTACCTGACCAAGAAGAACACCGACCCGGATTACCCGCTGGAGCCGCCCGTCGGCCGCTCCGGCCGGCAGTCCACCGGAAGCCAGGCGTTCTCGCTCTCCGCCGTCGATGAATACGAGCGGGTGATCGAGCATATCTACGACTACGCCGAGGCGCAGGGGCTCGAGATCGACACGATCATCCAGGAATCCGGCGCCGCGCAGCTCGAGATCAACCTCGTCCATGGCGACCCGATCGCCCTCGCCGACCAGGTCTTTCTGTTCAAGCGCCTGATCCGCGAAGCGGCGATGCAATGCGATTGCTACGCCACCTTCATGGCCAAGCCGATGGAGAACCAGCCCGGCAGCGCCATGCATGTCCACATGTCGGTGGTCGAGATCGCCAGCGGGCGGAACATCTTCTCGGACGCGGCCGGCGCGCCCACGCCCGCGTTTTATCATTTCATCGGCGGCCAGCAGCGGCATTTCCCCGCCGCGATGGCGATCGCCGCGCCTTATGTGAACTCCTATCGCCGGCTCATCGCCTATCAGTCCGCGCCGATCAATCTCGAATGGGGGGTGGACAACCGTTCCGTCGGCATCCGCATGCCGAGATCCGGCCCCGAGGCGCGGCGGGTGGAGAACCGGGTCATCGGCTCCGACGCCAACCCCTATCTCGCCATCGCCGCCGCTCTCGCCTGCGGCTGGCTCGGCATGGAGGAGAAGGCCGAGCCGCGCCCCCGGGCCACCGGCGACGCCTATCTGATGAAGCGCGACCTGCCTGAAAGCCAGCTCGAGAGCGTGGCCCATCTCGAAGACAACACGGCGCTCCGCGGCGTCCTTGGCGAGGAGTTCGTGCGCATCTATTCTGCGGTGAAGCGCGCCGAGCACGCCGAGTTCATGCGCGTGATCAGCCCGTGGGAGCGCGAGCATCTTCTGCTGAACGTCTGAGAAGCGTCGCCCCGGCGCCGGCTTCGGAGACACGAAATCAGAACCACGGCTCCTAGGGCCTCCCCTCGACGGCGCAGATCGAAGGCGCGGCGCGCAATCGCCTCCGGCCGGCCTTCCCGCGGCTCACGAGTCGCCGAGCTTCGAGCGGATGAACGCGCCCGCCCGGACCAGCGCCTTGTCGGCTTCCGGGATCAAACCGCAGAATATCTGCATCGCATGGGGCGTCCTCGCAAACCATTCGAGCCGGACATCGCCGCCCGCCTCGCGCAGTTTTTCGGCCATCTCCGCCGCCTCATCCTCCAGAAGTTCGATCCGGCTGGCCTGGATCAGGACCGGCGGCGGCGATGGAATGGCGGCCAGTAGAGGCGACGCCGTGGCCGCCCCGGCGTCAGCGGCGGAAACGTAGAGATCCCGCGCCTCCGCGACTCTCGACGCCGGCAGCATCGGGTCTGACCGGGCGTTGCGGCGCAGACTTTTCCGGCTGAGCGTCAGATCGATCCATGGCGAGAAGGCGGCGATGCAGGCCGGGTCCGGAAGCCCCGCCTCCCGCGCCGCGATCAACGTCGCAAACGCCAGCCCGCCGCCGGCGCTGTCTCCGGCGAAGGCGATGCGGCCCGCATCATAACCGGCGTTCAGAAGCTCCCGATAGCAAGAGAGCGCATCCTCGACCGCGCCCGGCCACCGCGTTTCCGGCGCCAGCCGATAAGCCGGAACCAGCGCCCGCGCTTCGGAATGGCCCGCAAGCCGGGCCGCAAGATGGCGATGCGTCGCCGGAGAGCCCATCATATAGGCGCCGCCATGAAGATAGAGCACGACCGAACGCCGGTCCGGCCGCCCTCTGCTCACCCATTCGATCGGGATATCGCCCGCCGGCCCCCTGATGCGGTCGGCGAACAGGTTCGCATCCGGCGGCGTCCGGAAAATCCGCGCCGCCGCCCTCTCGAACGCGGCCCGCGCGTCCATCGGGCTCTTCATCCGCGCAAGGCGCGGTTTCTCCACCAGCCGCAGGAAAAGCGATATGCCGGCGAGACGAAAGGACATCAGCCAGATCGGGCCGCGGCGGCGCGCCGGCGTTCGATCGCATCCCAGATCAGCCCGGCGGCGTTCACGCCCTCGAAGCGCTCAAGCTCCTGAATGCCGGTCGGCGAGGTGACGTTGATCTCGGTCAGGAGCCCGCCGATCACGTCGATCCCCACGAAAATCTGGCCGCGCTCGCGCAGGAGCGGTCCGATCCGGGCGCAGATCTCAAGGTCGCGGTCGTCCATCGCGACCTTTTCCGGCCGGCCGCCCACATGCATGTTGGAGCGGGTCTCGCCGGCCGCGGGCACGCGGTTGATCGCGCCCACCGCCTCGCCGTCCACCAGAATCACGCGTTTGTCTCCCTCGGTGACGGCGGGGAGGTATTTCTGCGCGATCAGCGGCTCGCGGTTCATGCCGGCGAACATCTCATGCAGGGAGTTCAGGTTCCCGTCGCTCTGGGTCAGCTTGAACACGCCAACGCCGCCATTGCCGTAAAGAGGCTTCAGGATCATGTCGCCGTGGCGTTGGCGGAACGCGCGGATATGTTCGAGGCTCCGCGCGATCATCGTCGGCGGCGAGAGATCCGCGAAATCGAGCACAAGGAGCTTTTCCGGATAATTCCGCACCCAGAACGGATCGTTCACCACAAGCGTCTTCGGATGGATCCTCTGAAGAAGATGCGTGTTGGTGATGTAGCTCATGTCGAAGGGTGGATCCTGCCGGAGCAGCACGACATCCATCGTCGCGAGATCGCGCAGCTCCCGCTCGCCAAGCGAGAAATGATCGCCCTTCTTGCGCCGCACGGTCATCGGCCAGCCATAGGCCGCCACCCGCCCCTCGTCATAGGCGAGATCCTCGACGTGATAGTAGAACAGCGAATGCCCGCGCGCTTGCGCCTCCTCGGCGAGCCGGAACGTGCTGTCCGCGTCGATATCGGCCTTTTCGATCGGATCCATCTGAATGGCTACGCTCAGGCTCATCTCGTCCTCCTCCCCCTCTGCGGCGCGGCTCAGCCGGCGACCCGCCGATCGTCGTGCTTCAGCAGCACATGGCTGACGACCTCCTTCACGCCGTCGATCCGGCTGGCGTGGCGCGTCACCCGCTCCAGCTCGGCTTCGCTCCGGGCCACGCCGATCACATGGACCACGCCGTCCACCGTCTCGATATTGTAGTTCACGCCGCTGATATGCTTGTCGGCGAGGATCTTCGCGCGAAGCTGGGTCGAAATCCAGACGTCTCCGCCATAGGAGAGCGCGCCCGAATCCTCCGCCACCGTCACTTCATTGATCAGCTCGACCACATCCGGGGTCGACCAGACCAGCTCCGCCGCGCGGATCCTCTGCTCCGGCTTCGGCACGGTCCCGGTCAGGAGCACCCTGCCCTCCACCACCTCTGTCGAGACGTCCGCGAACAGGCCGTAGTCTTCATTCAGGAGCTTGTTGTCGATCGTCAGCTGGATTTCCGTATCGGTCAGCGCCTGTCGGGTGGAGCGTTCCTGCGCCACCGAAATACCGGTGGCCGTCAGCGCGCCGCCGACAATGGTCGCCCCCACGCAACCCGAAAGAGCCCACCCCATTATCAGCGCCGCGCCGGTGGCGCGCGCGAGCCCGAAGTTTCCGCTCATGTCTCGCCTCTAGCCTCATATGCGGGCGTTTCTGATGATCTCCGCCGTTCCGTCCGCGCCGACGATGGCGAGGTCGAAACGAAGCGGGATGTCGCCCGTTCCGCTCCGCATCATATACATCCCCGCCGCCGCCTCCAAGCGCCGCCACTGCCTTTCTCCCACAGGGTCTTCTTCCGGCGTTTTCACCCGGCGCTTGACCTCGACGAAAACGATCGTCTCCGGCTCGCGGATGATCAGGTCGATCTCGCCGGCCGGGCACCGCCAACGCCGCGCGAGGAGCGCGGCGCCTTCGGCGACGTAGAGCCGCGCGACGCCGGCCTCGGCCGCCATCCCGGCGCGATGGTTCGCCGCGCCGCGCCGCGCGCGGCCCTCGCTCATCTCCTCTCCTCGCCAGCGAGGGCGAGGGCGCGCGCATAGACCGAGCGACGCGGCAGATCGAGCGCGGCGGCGACCGCCGCGGCCGCGTCCCGGACGCCCATCTCCCGCAGCGCCGCCTTGAGCGCCGCGTCAATCTCTTCTTCGCTCGCGGGCGCGGCGAGCGGCGGGCCGACGCAAACGACGATTTCGCCTTTGGGCGGCGGCCCCGCGTAGATGTCCGCAAGCTCGGCCAGGCTTCCGCGCCGCACCTCCTCATGCATCTTGGTGAGCTCCCGGCAGACCGCCGCGCGCCGCGCCCCGCCGAAGACCAGAACCATATCGGCCAGGAGCGCGCCGAGCCGGCGCGGACTCTCATAGAAAACCAGCGTCGCCGGCACGCCCTTGAGGGCGGCGAGATCGGCCCGCCGCGCCGCCTGCTTCGGCGGTGAAAACCCGGCGAACATGAACCGGTCGGTGGGCAGCCCGGCCACCACCAGCGCGGTCAGCAGCGCGGACGCGCCCGGAAGCGCGGTGACGGGGAGCCCCCGCGCGATCGCCTCCTCCGCCAGTTTCCAGCCGGGATCCGCGATCAGCGGCGTTCCCGCGTCGGTGACGCAGATCACGCTCGCTCCGGCCTCGATCCGCGCAAGCAGGCCCGGGCGCGCCTCCCGCCCGTTATGATCGTGGTAAGCGATCAACGGTCGGCCGGCGCGGGCGACGCCGTGGATCATCATCAGCTTCAGCGCGCGCCGCGTATCCTCCGCCGCGATCACATCCGCCCTCGCGAGCGCATCCAGCGTGCGGAGCGTCACGTCGCCGGAGGCGCCGATCGGCGTCGCCGCCAGATAAAGCCCCGCCGGCAAACCGGGCGCGCGCGCCCCGTCGGAGGCTGCGGGCGACGTGGCCGCGGCGGGCGCCGCTCGTTTACTTTGTCCGGTCCGGGCCATAGTCTTCCCTCCTCTTCGCCACCCCCGCCGCGCCCGGCGGGGCCCACCGCCGGACCGGCCGCGGCCCGTCAGAATCAGGAGATCCAGATCATGCGCCAGAGCGCAACCGCCATGACCGAATATTTCATCCGCCGGGCGCGCGGTGCGGTCCGCGCCGCCGCGCTTCTTGTCGGCGTCGCCGCTCTGACGGCCTGCGCCTCATCGCCGTCGTCCCGCGTCGGGGCCAGCGCCCGGACGGGCGGCGGAGGCGCATCCGCCCAGCCCTCGGCCCCGATCGTCAATCCGAACGGCCCGGTCATCATCGCGCTTCTCGCGCCGACGACGGCGCCCAGCCCAGGCGCGAGCCAGGTGGCGCAGGACCTCACCGCCGCCGCCCAGATCGCGCTTTCGGAGCACGCGCCCGCCAACTTGACGATGAAGATCTACGACACCAATGGAAACGCCGCCGACGCGGCCGTGGCGGTCGGGCACGCCGTGCGCGACGGCGCGGCGCTGATCCTCGGCCCGCTTCTCGGCGAGTCCACCGCCGCCGTCGCGCCCGTCGCGGCGCAGGCGGGCCTGAACGTCATCTCATTCTCGAACGACGCCAGCGTCGCGGGCGGCAATGTCTGGGTGCTCGGCCAGTTGCCGGGCGACGAGATGCGGCGCCTGTTCAGCTACGCCGGATCGCAGGGCGTGGGCTCGATCGCGCTTCTTCATCCCCAGGACCGCTACGGCCAGGCCGTGGCCTCGGCCGCGCCGGAAGCGGGGCGGAGCGCCGGGGTCAGGGTCAGGCCGATCCTCGGCTATCAGCGCAGCTTTGAAGGAATCGAAGGCTCGAGCCAAGCCAACGCGAGTGAGATCCGCGCCTCGGGCGTGGACGGCGTTCTGATCACCGACACCGGCGACGCGCTTCGCTCGGTGGCCGCGTTTCTCGGCTATCACGACGTCTCGCCCCGCCAGTACCGCTATCTCGGCCTGAGCCGCTGGGACGACCCGGCCAACGCCTCCGAATCCGTATTGCAAGGCGGCTGGTATGTGAGCGCGGATCCCGAACGCCACGCGGCCTTCGCCGACAAGTTCGCCGCGATGTTGAACCGGCGCCCCTCGCCCCTCGCCACCATCGGGTATGACGCGGTCGTCGCGGCCGCGGACATCGTGCGCGCGGCCGCCGCCGGCGGCCCGCCCGCGTTCAGCGCCGCCGCGATCACCGCCAGCGCGCATGATGGCGCCACGGGCGTGTTCCGCCTCACCAGAGACGGGCTGAACCGGCGCAGCTTCGCCGTCATGGAGATCACCAAGGATGGCCCGATCAAGCTCGATCCCGCGCCAACAAGCGCGCCCGGCGCCTGACGAGCGCGTGGGTCCGACCGGCGCCCCGGGGGAGTCTGAACGATGAAGGCCGCCACCCCTCAGCCCGCCGCCGAGACCGAACCGGACCGCGTCAGCGACGCGCCCCCGCGGCGCCCGACGCGCGAGACGCTCGCGCTCGCGCTCGCGGAAGCGGCGAAGGCCGACGACCCGCGCGCCGCCGCGATCGCCGTGTTGACGGAAAACCTGTCCGAGGGGCGGCGTTTCGCGCGGATGCTCCTTGGCGGCGCGCGCGACAGCGGCCCCCGGACCGCGCGCGCGCTGGCGGAACTGATGGACATCATCGTGACCTGCACGCTGGATTTCGTGGCGGAGACGCTCCATCCCGACCACGAGGAGACCGGAGCCGGGGCCGAGCCTATCGCCGTGGTCGCGACGGGCGGGTACGGCCGGGGCGAAATGGCGCCCTATTCGGATGTCGATCTTCTTTTCCTCACGGCGCGCAGCAAATCGCCCCGGGTCGAGCAGCTGATCAAGGCCACGCTCTATATCCTCTGGGATCTGAAACTGAAGGTCGGGCACGCGGTGCGCAGCATCGCGGAGTGCATGCGGTATTCGAAAAGCGACATCACGGTCCGCACCTCGCTGCTTGAGAAGCGGTTTCTCTGGGGCGATCCGGCGCTGGCGAACAAACTGCGCGACGAGCTGCGCAAGGAGCTTATCCTTTCGACCGGGGCGGAGTTCGTCGAGGCGAAACTGGCGGAGCGTGACGCCCGGCACGCCCGCAACGGCGGCTCCCGGTATCTGGTCGAGCCAAACATCAAGGAGGGCAAGGGGGGCCTTCGCGACCTTCAGACGCTCTTCTGGATCGCCAAGTATATCTACGATGTGGAGGAAGTGTCGGCGCTGATCGAGAAGGGCGTGCTGAAAGCCGACGAGGCCGAGATCTTCTCCGCCGCTTCGACCTTTCTCTGGACCGTCCGTTGCCATCTGCACGACGCGGCCGGCCGCGCGCAGGAACAGCTTACATTCGACTTTCAGGTCGAGATCGCGGCCCGCCTCGGCTTCGAGCCGCAAGGCGGCAAACGCGCGGTCGAGGTCTTCATGCAGCGGTATTATCGCCACGCGAAGGACGTCGGAGACCTCACCCGGTTCTTCTGCGCGGCGCTCGAGGCCGATCAGAAAAAGGCGCGCCCGAGTCTTGGCGCGCTCATCCGCGCCTTCTCGTTCGGGGGGGCCAGAGTCGATTCCGCGGGCCTTTTCCTCCGAGGCGGGCGGATCGACGTCCGCGACGAAAGCTGGTTCGACAACGACCGGCTGAATATCCTCAGGCTGTTTGAAGAGGGGTTGAGGACCGGCGCGCTCATCCATCCGAACGCGCACCGGATGGTGGCGCGGAAACTCCACCTGATCGACGATGAATTCAGGGCGAACCCCGAAGCGAACGCGATTTTTCTCAACATGCTGGTCGGCAGCTCCGATCCGGAGCGCGCCTTGCGGCGGATGAACGAAACCGGCGTTCTCGGCGCCTTTGTGCCGGAATTCGACCGCATCGTCTCGCTCATGCAGTTCAACATGTATCACCACTACACGGTGGACGAGCACACCATTCTCGCGATCGGGAGCCTGCAACAGCTGGCGGCGGGCGAACTGGTCGACGAGCTGCCGGTGGCGAGCGACATCCTCGCCAGAGGCGTCGACATGCGGGTGCTGACGCTCGCGCTGTTCTTTCATGACATCGGCAAGGGCAGCCTGCGCCCGCATGAAGAGGTCGGGGCCGAGATCGCGGCCAGCGTCTGCCCCCGGCTTGGCCTGACCGAAGACCAGACCGAACTGGTCGAATGGCTGGTTCGGCATCATCTGATCATGTCCGACACCGCGCAGAAGCGCGACATCTCGGATCTCGCCACCGTTCGGGCCTTCGCCGAACAGGTGCGGAGCGTGGAGCGGCTGAAGCTGCTTCTGGTCGTCACCGCGCTCGACATTCGCGCGGTCGGCCCGAATGTCTGGAACAACTGGAAGGCGCAGCTCTTGCGCACGCTTTACAGCGAGACGCTCAGCGAGCTCGGCGTCGGCAGCGAAAGATTGAGCCGCGCCTCCCGGGTCACCGAAGCGAAAGAGCGGCTCCGCGCGCGCCTCGTCGCCTGGAAGCCAAACGAGATCGAGGAGTGGCTGGGCCGGCACCAGCCGCCTTATTGGTCGAGCCTCGACATCGACACTCTGGAGCGCCTGGCCGAGATGGGCCGCACCGCAAAGCCGGAAAACGTTCATTCCCGCTTCGACAATGACGATGCGCGCGGCGCGACGCGGTGTTGCCTCTACCTTGCCGATCATCCCGGCCTTTTCGGCAGGATCGCGGGCGCGCTCGCGCTGACGGGCGCGTCGATCCGGGACGCCCGCTTTTTCACCGCATCGGACGGCATGACGACCGCAGTGTTCTGGATTCAGGATCAGGACGGCGCGCCGTTCGAGGCCGAGCGCCACGAGCGGCTGAAGAAATCGATCCACCGCGCGCTTCGCGGCGAATTCGTCGCCCGCGACGCGTTGAAGCCGAAGCGGGAGCTGAAACGGCGGGAGCGGCCATTCAACGTGCCGACGACCATCACCTTCGACAACGACTCGTCGGATCTCTATACGGTGATCGAGGTCGACACCCGTGATCGGGTCGGGCTTCTCTATGATCTGGCGCGGGTGCTGGCGGGGGCGAATCTCAACACCGCTTCGGCCGTCATCATCACCTATGGCGAACAGGCGGTGGACAGCTTCTACGTAAAGGATCTCTTCGGCATGAAGGTCCGCGCCGCCGCCAAGCAGAAGACCATCGAAAAGAAGCTCCGCGACGCGATCCGCCGCGCGGCGGACGAGGCAGAGGACGCTACGTGAGCGCAGACCTGGCGCGGCCGATCCGGCTCCTGCGCGCCTTCGCCACCGTCGGCTCCTGGACGATGGCGAGCCGGGTTCTCGGTTTCATCCGCGATGTGATGATCGCCGGGCTGCTTGGCGCGGGGCCGGTGGCGGAGGCGTTCTTCGTCGCCTTTCGCCTGCCCAACATGTTTCGGCGCTTCTTCGCCGAAGGCGCGTTCAACATGGCCTTCATCCCGCTTTTCTCCAAGAAGCTGGAGAGCGGAGAAGACGCGAAAGCCTTCGCGGAAGACGCGATGGCGGGTTTGATCGCCATATTGCTTCTGCTCACGCTTGCGGCGCTCCTCCTGATGCCGGCGCTGATCTTCGCGCTGGCGGCGGGGTTCGCCGACGATCCGGAGCGGTTCCGCCTCGCGGTTCTCTATGGCCGCATCCAGTTCCCCTATCTTCTCTGCATGGCGCTGACCGCGCTTTTTTCCGGCGTTCTGAACGCGCTGGGTCGGTTCGCCGCGCCGGCGGCGACGCCGCTTCTGCTCAACATCATCCTGATCGGGGCGATGGCGGTCGCGGCGCTCGCGGCGGCGCCGGTCGGCTCCGCGCTCGCGCTCGGGGTGCTCGCCGCCGGATTCGCGCAGGTCTGGCTGGTGGCGCGGGCGGCGCGGCTCTCGGGGTTCGAGCTGAAGCTCCGCCGGCCGCGCTGGTCGCCGGAGATGAGCCGCCTCGTGGCGCTCGGCGTGCCCGGCGCGCTGGCTGGCGGCGTGATGCAGATCAACCTCCTGATCGGCACGGCGATCGCCAGTTTCTTTTCCGGCGCGGTCGCGTGGCTTTCCTACGCCGACCGGCTTTACCAATTGCCGCTTGGCGTCGTCGGCGTCGCCATCGGCGTGGTTCTTCTGCCGGAGCTTTCCCGCCGGGTGCGGGCGGCGGACGAGGCCGGCGCCCGCGCCGCGTTCTGCCGGGCGACGGAATTCTCGATGGCGCTGACGCTGCCGGCCGCCGCGGCGCTGGTCGTCGCGGCGGGGCCGTTCGCCTCCGTCCTTTTCTCGCGCGGCGCCTTCAGCGGCGAGGACGCCGCGGCGGTCGCGGCGGCGGTCGCGCTTTTCGCCTTCGGCCTGCCCGCCTTCGTCATGCAAAAGGTGGTTCAGCCCGCCTATTTCGCCCGCGAAGACACGAAATCCCCGCTGCGCTTCGCCGCGGCGTCCGTCGCGCTCAACACCGCGATCTCTCTCCTTGGCGCGCCGCTCATCGGTTGGCTGGCGATCCCGATCGGCACCACGCTGGCGGGCTGGCTGAACCTCGCCCTGCTCTGGCGCGGCGCGCGCGGCTTTGGCGACGCGGTCCGGCCGGACGCCCGCCTTCGGCGCCGGCTTCCAAGGCTGGTTCTGGCGAGCGCGTTGATGGCGGGCGGGTTGCATCTCGCGATCGGCGCGCTCGCCGACGCGCTGATCGCGCCCGGCGTTCGTTATTTCGCGCTCGCCGGCGTCGTGCTGCTCGGAGGAGCGCTCTACGCCATCCTCGCCTTCGCGTTGGGGGCCCTCGCCATGGCCGACCTGAAAACCGCGCTTCGGCGCTGACGCCGGGTTCAGCCGCCGCGGCGCGCCTGCTTTTTGGCCAGTTTCACCTTTCGGGCCCTCGCCTGCCCCAGCCGCCTTTTCGGTCCGCCGCCGCGCGGCCCGGCGCGGCCCGGCTTGCCAAAGCCTTCCGCCTCCAGCAATTCAAACAGAAGACCGCCGGTCAGGGGCGTCGCCTCCGCCAGCCGCACGCGGGCGCGGGCGCCCATGGCGATGGTCTTGCCCGAGCGCTCCCCGACCAGCGCGGCGCGCGCCTCGTCATGCCGGAAATACTCCGCGCCGAGCGACGAGATCGGCACAAGCCCGTCAGCGCCGCTCTCATCCAGCTTCACGAAAAGCCCGAACCGCGCGACGCCGGAGACCCGGCCTTCGAACTCCGCCCCGACCCGATCCGCGAGAAAGGCCGAAAGATACCGGTCGATCGTGTCACGCTCCGCGTCCATCGAGCGGCGTTCGGTCATCGAGATATGCTCGGCGATCTCGGGCAGGCTCGCCGCCTCCTCCATGGTCTGACCATCGTCGCCCCAGCGATGCGCGGCGATCAACGCCCGATGGACGATCAGATCGGCGTAACGCCGGATCGGCGAAGTGAAATGCGCGTAGGAGCGGAGCGCGAGTCCGAAATGGCTGAAATTTTCGGGCGCGTAATAGGCCTGCGTCTGCGCGCGGAGCACCGCGAGATTGATCAGCTCCGCGTCAGGCGAGCCGGCCGCCGCGTCCAGAAGCGCGTTCAGATGGCGCGTCTCCAGCACCTGCCCCTTCGCCAACCGGTAACCAGCCTCCTCCGCCAGCGTGCGCAGCGCGTCGATCTTCAGCGGGTCCGGCTCTTCGTGAACGCGGTAGAGCAGCGGCCGGCGCTTCTCCTCCAGCACCGTCGCCGCCGCGACATTGGCGAGGATCATGAACTCCTCGATCAGTTTGTGCGCGTCCAGCCGCTCACGCACCCGGACGGCGGTCACCTTCCCCTCAGGCGAAAGCTCGATCCGGCGTTCCGGCAGCTCGAGATGCAGGGGCGCCCGCCGCTCCCGCGCCGCGGCGGCGGCGGCGTATGCGCCGTAAAGCGGCTTCAGGACCGGCTCGACCAGATCCGCCGTCACCTCGTCCGGCGCGCCATCGATCGCGGCCTGCGTCTGTTCATAGGTCAGCGAGGCCGGCGAGCGCATGACGCCGCGATGAAAGCTCCGCCCCCGGAGCGCGCCCTCGGCGGAGAGAACCATCCGCGCCGCGATGCAGGGCCGGTCGGCGCCCGCATGCAGCGAGCAAAGATCGCCCGAAAGCGACTCCGGCAACATCGGCACCACGCGGTCGGGAAAATAGGTGGAGTTGCCCCGCTTCTTCGCCTCCCGGTCCAACGCGGAGCCGGGGCGGACGTAATGCGCGACATCGGCGATCGCCACCCAGACGATCCAGCCGCCCTCGTTCTCCTCATCGGGCGCCGCGCAGACCGCGTCGTCATGGTCGCGCGCGTCCGACGGGTCGATGGTGATCAGCGGCAGATGGCGGAGATCTTCGCGGCCCTTGAAATTCTTCAGCGGCTTGACCGCCGCGGCCTCCTTCAGCGCGGCTTCGGGGAACTCGGTGGGAATGCCGTGCGTGTGCACCGCGATCAGCGATACCGAGCGCGCCGCTCCGGGATCGCCCAGCCGCTCCACCACCCGCGCCCGGCGCAGGCCGAACCGGGGGCCGGGCAGCGCCTCGACCTCGACCAGCTCGCCGTCCCGGGCGTCGCCCGGTTCGGTGATCAGCATCTCGTCCTGCCTGCGGTCGACCGGGACAAGCCGCCCGCCCTCTTCTCCGATCCGGTAGATTCCAAGCGCCCGGCGCGCGCCGGAGGCGATCTTGCGGATCATCCGCGCTTCGAATGTTCCGGCTTCGCGCTCGCTCGGCGCGAGCCGGGCCAGAATCCGATCGCCCTTCGTCAGCGCCGGGTCGCCTCTCTTTTCGATGATGACGATCCGCGGCGGAGGGCTCTCATCCGACCAGTTCTCGGGCGCGGCGAAAAGATCGCCGGAGGCCCCCGTCGCCTCCACCACCAGCATTCCGACCGGCGGCAAGGCGCCATCGCCACGGAAATGTTTCCGGCCGGTCTTCTTTATCGCACCCTCACCTTGCAACTCGCGGATGATTCGCTTCAACTCGACGCGCTCTGCGCCTTTGATGCCGAAGGCTCGAGCGATATCGCGTTTCGACGCCCGACCGGGATTCTCACGGACCCAGGAAAGGATGTCGGATTTTGTGGGGAAATCGCTCATGCGGCGAGATATGAACGAGGCCGTGCGCGAGGTCCAGTGTCGCAATTCGGCCAGCATCCACGTCTCTTCAACAAATTACAGGGCCCAATCCTCTGACGGAAGAGGAGCCGGCGGCCATGTTGATTGAGATCGACGCGCCGTCCGTCATCCTGTTCGCCGGCGTATCCGTGGTCATCGCGCTTGGCATGGGGCTTGCGTTCGACAGGCATATCCGGCGCGATCCGGCCATCCATTGGCTGAATGGAGCCAACCTGTTCTATCTGGTCGGCGTCGTCGCGATTCTGATCCGACCGGAGGTCAATCTCAGATACATGCCGCTGCTCGCCGCGGCGGGCGCATATGGCGGGATGTGCTGCGCCTTCTTCGCGGTCCTTCGGACGGAGAACAACAAGCCGCCGATCGCGGCCCTGACGCTGACCGGGCTCGCGAACCTCGCCGCGCAGGCGGCGCTGGCCGGCGCGCCGACGGCGATGTTGACGACAAGCTCGGTGATCAATGGCGCGCTGACCTTCTACATGATGGTCACGGTCTGGCGGCTCATGCGTCGTCGCGGCCTGCAGATCGCCATTCTGGTCACCCTGCCCTTCAGCGCCTTTTTCTGCGGCTATTCCCTTCGTCTCATCAGCCTCATCGGCGCGCCGGATACGGAATGGCCGCTGGTCCTCACGGTGCTCATCGTCACGATCCTCGCCTGGTCGGCGGTGGTTCTTCAGCTTGGCGTGATCGCGATCCGGGAACGTCAGGCCCGGCGCGAACTCCGCGACGCGCTCACCAGGGTGGAGGCGGCGGCGGAGGCGAAGTCCCGGTTTCTCCTCGGCGTCAGCCATGAGCTTCGCACGCCTCTGAACGGGGTGATCGGCCTCTCCGAGCTGATCCGGACCGAGGCCCTCGGCCCGACATCGGCCGCCTATCGGGAATTTGCGGCCAACATTCACGAGAGCGGCCAGCGGATGCTGGATCTCGTCACCGATCTTCTCGATATCGCCGCGATGGCGACCGGCGGCGCGAAGCTGACGAACACCTCCGTCGATCTCCCCGCAATCCTGCCCGAAATCAAGAATCGCTTCAAACTGGAGGCCGCGAGCCGCAATGTCCGGTTCCGGGTCGAGGCCTCCGCCGACGCGCCGCTTCACGCCGCAGGCGATTCCGACGGGCTGCGCCGGATGCTTTCGCATCTCGCCGAGAACGCCATCAAATACGCGGCCGAGAACGGCGAGGTTCTGGTTCGCCTCTCCCGCGCCGAAAATGGCGGCGCCACATTCACGGTGATGGATGACGGCGTCGGCATGACGGAGCCGGAGATCGCCGTCGCGCTTGAGCTTTTCGGCCGGGTGAACGGCGTGGAGAACGCCGAAAACGGCTCCGGCGTCGGATTGACGCTGGCGCGCGAGATCGCGCGGGCTCACGGCGCAGGATTCACGATCGAGAGCGCGCCCGGCCGAGGGACGACGATCACGATCGACATGCCTCCCGGCGCCGGGGGGGACGGCGCGGCGGCGGCGATTGAATCGGAAGCCCGGCAAGGGCCCCGGGACAGGATCCTCCCCGCCTGAGCCGAGGGCGGCGCGCATCCGACGCATCGCCCTTTCCTCCCCCTCCGCGCCCGGATATACGCGCCCCATGACCCGCGCCCACAACGCCCCGGACCTTCCGCCCGAAATCGCCCGCCGCCGGACATTCGCGATCATCTCGCATCCCGACGCCGGCAAGACGACGCTGACGGAAAAGCTGCTGCTGCATGGCGGCGCGATCAACATGGCCGGACAGGTGCGCGCCAAGGGCGAGGCGCGGCGGACGCGCTCGGATTTCATGAAGATGGAGCAGGAGCGCGGCATCTCCGTCTCCGCTTCGGCGATGTCCTTCGAATTCGGCCCCTACTGGTTCAACCTCGTCGACACCCCGGGCCACGCGGATTTTTCCGAGGACACATACCGGACGCTGACCGCGGTCGACGCGGCGGTGATGGTGATCGACGGCGCGAAGGGCGTCGAGAGCCAGACCCGGAAGCTCTTCGAGGTCTGCCGCCTCCGCGACATGCCGATCCTCTCCTTCTGCAACAAGATGGACCGGGAAAGCCGCGATCCGTTCGACATCATCGACGAGATTCAGGAATTGCTCGCGCTCGACGTCGCGCCGGTGTCCTGGCCGATCGGGGTTGGGCGGGAATTCCTCGGCGCCTATGATCTCGTGAACGACCGGCTGGAGCTGATGGACCGGGCCGAGCGCAACGTGAAGGGGCGCTCGGTGAAGATCGTCGGGCTCGACGACCCCGCGCTCGAGGCGCATGTGCCCGCCGGCCTGCTCGCCACGCTTCGCGAACAGGTGGAGCTGGCGCGCGGGCTCCTGCCCGCATTCGACCGGCAGGCCTTCCTTGACGGGACGATGACGCCGCTCTGGTTCGGCTCCGCGATCAACTCCTTCGGCGTGAAAGAACTTCTGACCGGCCTTGGCGAATTCGCGCCGCCGCCGCAACCTCGCGCGAGCGACAAGCGCCAGATCTCGGCCGACGAAAGCAATGTCACCGGGTTCGTGTTCAAGGTGCAGGCGAACATGGACCCGAAGCATCGCGACCGGGTCGCCTTCGTCCGGCTATGTTCGGGCCATTTCAGGCGCGGCGCCAAACTGCGCCATGTCCGCACGGGCAAGCAGATGGCGATCTCGAGCCCGATGCTGTTTCTCGCCAACGACAGGGAGATCGCGGACGACGCCTGGGCGGGAGACATCATCGGCGTGCCCAATCACGGCCAGCTCCGGATCGGCGACACGCTGACCGAAGGGGAGGATCTGCGCTTCGTCGGCATCCCCTCCTTCGCGCCGGAGCTTTTGCAATCCGTGCGCGCCGGAGACCCGATGAAGGCCAAGCATCTCGACAAGGCGCTGACCCAGTTCGCCGAAGAGGGCGCGGCGAAGCTCTTCAAGCCCGAGATCGGCGCAGGGTGGATCGTCGGCGTCGTCGGCCCGCTTCAGTTCGACGTGCTCGGCAGCCGGATGGAGATCGAGTATGATCTTCCCATCCGCTTCGAGCCGACGCAATACAACTCCGCCCGCTGGGTCCGCGGCGAGGACTCGGATGTCGAGGCGTTCATCAAGGCCAATCGCGGCCAGATGGCGCGCGATCATGACGGCGACCCGGTGTTTCTGATCCGGATCCAGTGGGACATCGACCGCGCCGGAAAGGACTTTCCGAATGTCGAGTTGACCGCGACCAAGGAAATGATGGTCTGAAAACGCGTCCGCCGGGAGCCAGACCAGCTTGGTTCAAGTCTCCACGCCTCGCGCCTGTTCTTCTTCTGGAGTCGACCGCCTGCGACACCATGAAAGGCCTCGCCCAAGCGCGCGAAAGCACGGCCGACGACGCAAAGAAAAATCAAGAACCCCTTCCCCCGGGACCGCCCATTCCGGCGCCTGTTTCTGCGCCGCCGAAATGGCGTATGGGCGCCGCGGAGTTCGCATTCGTTGACTCTTGGCCACATAAGAGTAAATTGCGCCGAATAAGAAGGATGAGCGCCAATACGGGCGCTCGGGACCGCGTTGAAAAAGCGGTCGTCAAACCGCCAAACCAACGCGAAAGGCCCATATGACCACCTTCTCAGATTTATACCTCGATCCCAAGGTTCTTCAGGCTGTCACCGAAGCCGGATACGACACGCCGACCCCGATTCAGGAACAGGCGATCCCTCACGCCCTGATGGGGAAGGATGTGCTCGGCATCGCCCAGACCGGCACCGGCAAGACCGCAGCCTTCACCCTGCCCCTGATCTCGATTCTCGCGCAAGGCCGGGCGCGGGCGCGGATGCCGCGCTCCCTCGTGCTTTGCCCGACGCGGGAACTCGCCGCGCAGGTGGCCGAGAACTTCAAGATTTACGACAAGTATCACAAGCTCACCATGGCCCTCCTGATCGGCGGCGTCAGCTTCAAGGATCAGGACAAGCTCATCGATCGCGGCGTCGACGTCCTGATCGCGACGCCGGGCCGGCTGCTGGACCATTTCGAGCGCGGCAAGCTGATGATGACCGGCATCGAGATCATGGTGGTCGACGAGGCCGACCGCATGCTCGACATGGGGTTCATCCCGGACATCGAGCGGATCTTCAAGCTCACCCCCTTCACCCGGCAAACGCTGTTCTTCTCCGCCACCATGCCGCCGGAGATCACCCGCCTGACGCAGGAATTCCTCAATAATCCGGTGCGTGTCGAGGTCGCGCGGCAGGCGACGACGGGCGAGAACATCACCCAGCGCATCATCGAATGGAAAGCGTCGTCGAAAGAGAACTCGGACCGTGAGAAGCGCGATCTTCTGCGCGCGCTGATCAACGCGGAAGGCGAGAAGCTGACCAACGCGATCGTTTTCTGCAACCGCAAGTCCAATGTCGATATCGTCGCCAAGAGCCTCGCGAAATACGGCTATGACGCCGCGCCGATCCACGGCGATCTCGATCAGAAGGTGCGCACGCGCACCCTGGACGCGTTCCGCGCAAACGAGCTGAAGATCCTCGTGGCGTCGGATGTGGCCGCGCGCGGGCTGGATATTCCGATCGTCAGCCATGTCTTCAACTTCGACGTGCCGATCCATTCGGAAGACTATGTCCACCGGATCGGCCGCACCGGGCGCGCGGGGCGCCCGGGCGACGCGATCACCCTCTGCCTGCCGTTCGAGGAAAAGTACCTCGAGAAGATCGAAGAACTGATCGGAACCAAGATCGAGCGAGCCAGCCCGCCTGAAGGCGCCGTTCGCGCCCATCGCGACGACTCGCGCTCAGACGCACGGGGCGACGAAGGCCGCAAAAGCCGCACGCCCCGGCGGCGCGCTCAACCCAAGGAAGCGGCTCCGGCCGAAGACGCCGCCCCCGCGGCGCCCACCCCCGCGCCTGAGCCGGCCCAGAGTTCAAGCCCTGAAAAGACCGCGGTGGCGGCGGAGCCGAAACGCGCCGCCGAGCCGAAGCGCGCGGCCGCGCCTCAGGCCGGAAAGCCGGCGGCCAGACGCGGCGGCAATGGAAACGGCGACAGGGGCGCCCCGGTGAAAGGCCTTGGCGATCACATGCCGGCCTTCATGACGATCCCGCTGCCGCAACTGAATTCGGCGCGCGCAAAGGCCAAGGACGACGATACGGAAGCGGCCGCCTAACCCCCGCGATCGCCCAGAGGACCGTCATCCGGCGGGATGTCCGGATGGCGCGTTCATGTCGCAGGCGCGTCGGCGGCTTTGAGCGCCGCCCGCGCGCGCGAGCCGTATGGACATCCTCATGAAGCGGAGAGAGCCGGCGCCGGTGGCGGCGGCCATGGCCTTCGGCCGTCCCATCGCGTGGGAAACGGGGCGACCCCGCATTCAAGGAACGTCAGGCCGGCGGCGCCCGAGGAGAACGTCCGCCCCATGCGGCTCCACCGGACGGCCCGAGAGCCGAACCCATATCCCCTGCGCGCACTCCGCGCGTTTCATGCGTCCCTCTCATGGCTCGCGCAGCCGGCATAACAAGACGATGAGCGAGCCATGAATTCTCCGAGGCCTCGGGCGCAATCGCGGCGGCGTTCCATATGTTTTTCAAATATTTCGCCTTGGAATCCATCATCCGGGCGATCTGCGCGCGGCCGGGCCGAAACCGGCGCTTTCGCATCCAGCGTTGATTTTCGTCGGCGACCCTGCCCTAGTGATCAAAAGGGGATGAACCCTGAACAATGGGGAGCAAGCGCCGCATGGCCCGCGTGATGATCGTGGAGGATGAGCCGCATATCGTCGAGAGCCTCACCTTCCTTTTCACAAGGGAGGGATTCACGGTGACGGCGTTCGACGACGGCGACGCGGCGTTCGCGGCGCTCGGCGCGGAGGCGCCGGATGTGCTGGTTCTCGATGTGATGCTGCCGGGATTGAACGGGTTCGAGCTTCTCCGCCGGATCCGCGCCACGCCGCGCATCGCCGCGCTCCCCGTTCTCATGCTGACGGCGAAAGGGCAGCGCCGCGACCGGGAGATCGCAGAGAGCGCCGGCGTCGACTGGTTCATGACCAAGCCGTTCTCCAACGCCGAACTGGTTGCGGCCGTGAAGGCGCTGCTGGTGTGAGCCCCCCGCCGGAAGACAATCCGGCGGAGGATGCGGCGGCCCGACTGACCGCAGGCGACAAGGCCGCGTTTTCGGCGGCGCGCGCCCATGACGCGGCGCTGGCGCTGCCGCTCGCCGGGCTGCTGCTGTTCTCGGCGCCGGTGCTCGAGCTGTTCGTCACGGATATCGCGGTGTTCGGCGCCCCGTTGATCGTCGTGTATCTCTTCGGCGCATGGGGCGCGATGGTCGTCCTCTCCTGGGCGCTGTCGCGCAGGCTGGCGCGCGCGGAACGGCGCCAGAACGCGGGAGAGGGCGGCGCGTGACCATCGGCGCGAACATGATCCTCTCCGTCTCGCTCGGATATGTCGCGCTTCTTTTCGGCCTCGCCTGGTGGGTGGACCGCAGGGCCGCGCGGGGCGGCGCCGCCTGGCTCCGCTCCCCCATCATCTACACGCTCTCGCTCTCCGTCTACTGCACCGCCTGGACTTTTTACGGGGCCGTCGGCTCCGCCGCCCGGAACGGGCTGGAGTTCGCGACGATCTATCTCGGCCCGACCGTGGCCTTCATCGGCTGGTGGTGGCTCATCCGCAAGATCGTCCGGATCGGGCGCATCCACCGGATCACCTCGATCGCCGACATGATCTCGTCGCGTTACGGAAAATCCGGCGCGCTCGCCGCCTTCGCCACCATCGTCGCGGTGACGGCGACCACCCCTTACATCGCGCTCCAGCTTCAGTCGCTGACCCTGAGCTATGAGGTCATCACCGGCGGCGACGCGAGCAAGGATCGGCTGATCGCCTTCGTCGCGGCGCTCGGGCTCGGGCTCTTCACCATTCTGTTCGGAACCCGCTCGCTCGATGAGAACGAGCGCCATTACGGCGTCGTCGCGGCGATCGCGCTTGAGGCCGTGGTCAAGCTCACCGCGCTGATCGCGGTCGGGCTCTATGCGGTCTATTCCGTCGCCGGCGGGCTGGAGGCGACCTTCGCCGGCGCGACGGCGGAAAGCCTCCGGCTCGACCAGACGTTCGGATCCCGCTGGACGGTCCTGATGTTTCTCTCCGCGACGGCGATCATCTGCCTGCCGCGGCAGTTTCAGGTGACGGTCGTGGAGAACACCGATGAGCGGCACCTCTCCACCGCGTCGTGGATGTTCCCCTGCTATCTCCTGCTCATCTCGCTTTTCGTCGTGCCCATCGCGGCCGTCGGCGCCGTCGTCGCGCCCGAGGGCGCCAATCCTGACCTCTACGTGCTGACATTGCCGCTGATGCGCGGCGACAACGCGCTGGCGACCGTCGCTTTCATCGGCGGGTTTTCGGCCGCCACCTCGATGGTGATCGTCTCCACCATCGCGCTCTCGACCATGGTCTCCAATCATATCGTCGCGCCACTATCGGTCCGGCTGATGGCCGGCGCCGGCATGGAGCGGTCAGGCGACGTCAGAAGCGCGCTCCTCATGTCCCGGAGGGGCGCGATCCTCGGGATTCTCGCGCTCGGCTACATCTATTTCCTGATGACGGGCCGGTCGGACGCGCTGGCGTCGACCGGGCTCATCGCCTTTTGCGGCGTCGCGCAATTCCTCCCTCCGCTGGTCGCCGGCGTCTTCTGGCGGGGGGCGACGCGGGCCGGCGCGGCCGCCGGGCTCACCATCGGTTTCGCGCTCTGGCTCTGGACGCTTTACCTGCCGAGCTTCGATGGCGTCGTCGCGTTCCCCGCGTCGATCATGACGGACGGCCCCTTCGGTCTCGGATTCCTCCGCCCCTACGCGCTTTTCGGCGCGTCCGCCGCCGACCCGCTCGTCCATGCGACCGCATGGAGCCTCGGCGCCAATGCGACCGCGCTGGTCCTTGTCAGCCTGTTCAGCCGCATGAGCCCGCTGGAGAGATTGCAATCGGCGCTGTTCACCAACGCCTTCAGCGCCGAGCCGACGCGCGCGTTCGGTCTGGTGCGCCGCTCCGCGGCGTCCTCCGATCTCTACATTCTCGCGCAGCGCATCCTTGGAACCAGCGCAGCCACCTCGGTCTTCCGCGCCGCCGCCAATCGCCAGGGCAAGGTGGACGGATTGCCCGACCCGACTCCCGCCTTCATCTCCAGTCTGGAGCGCAATCTCGCGGGTTCGGTCGGCGCCGCCTCCGCCCACGCGATGGTCAACCGGATCGCGGGCGGCGAACGGATTTCGATGGCCGACCTGGTCGACATGGCGGATGAAAACGCGAAGCTCCGCCGGGCGACGGAGGCGCTCCGCGCGAAAACCGCGGAGGTGGAGCAGACCGCGCGCGAGCTTCGCGCCGCCAACGAGCAATTGAAGACGCTGGACGCGCGCAAGGACGATTTTCTCAGCCAGGTCAGCCATGAATTGCGCACGCCGATGACCTCGGTCCGCTCCTTTGCGGAGATACTGGAGCGCAACCCGGAACTCGACGCCGCGCAGCGCGGCCGCTTCGCCTCGATCATTCAGGGGGAGAGCATCCGCCTCACGCATCTGCTGGACGAGATCCGCGACCTCAGTTTCCTCGACGACCCGCGCGCGGCCGAACACCGCCCGATCGACGCGGAGGCGGCGCTCGCGGCCGCCGTCGAGATCGCCATGGCGCCCTACCGCCCGGAGGATGCGGAGCTGATCTGGACCGTGCGCGCGGGGCCCGTGCTGATCCTCGCGGACCCTGACCGCCTCTCGCAAGTGTACATCAACCTCATTTCGAACGCGATCATCCATAACGACAAGCCCCTTGCCCGGATCGAGCTTCGAACATCGGTCGAGGACGGCGCCTATCGTCTGGACATGATCGACAACGGCCCCGGCGTCGCGCCCGAAGACAGGGAGCGGATCTTCGAGACCTTCTTTCGGCGCTCCACCGCCGGCTCCGCCGGGCTCGGCCTGCCGATCTGCCGAAAATTCATGCGCCTTTTCAACGGCTCGATCGAACTCGCGCCCACGACGGGCGAGGGCGCGCACTTCATTCTCAAGGCGCCGCTGGCCTGAAGCGCGGCGCCGTCATACTCACGTCCGACCTTGCGGCCATGCGGCCAATGCCGCTTTAATCGGCCCATGATAGAATCCTCCAGCACTTCCGACATCGGCGAGCGCCGCGCCCCGGGCCCGGTGCGGCGGCCATGATGAAACCGCTCGAAGGCGTTCTCGTCGTCAGCCTCGAGCAGGCGGTCGCGGCCCCGATGGCGACGCTCCGTCTGGCCGAGGCGGGCGCCCGCGTCATCAAGGTGGAGCGGCCGGAGGGCGATTTCGCGCGCGGCTACGACAAGGCGGCGAACGGCCAGTCCAGCTATTTCACCTGGCTGAATCAGGGGAAGGAGAGCGTCGCTCTCGACCTGAAAGCGCCCGAGGACCGCGCGATCATGGCGCGAATGGTCTCACGGGCGGATATTTTCGTTCAGAATCTGGCGGTCGGCGCGGCCGGACGGCTCGGTCTCGGCGCGACGGAGCTTCGCGCCGCCGATCCGCGTCTCATCGTCTGCGATATTTCCGGCTTCGGCGCGGAGGGGCCATATGCGAAGCGGAAGGCCTATGATCTCCTGATTCAGGCTGAAAGCGGCCTCGCCTCCATCTCCGGAGGGCCGGGAGAGATCGGCCGCGTCGGCGTCTCCGTCGCCGATATCGGGGCCGGGATCACCGCCTTCGGCGCAATCTCCGCCGCGCTGGTCCGGCAGGCGCGGACCGGGCTCGGCGCGCATGTGGAGGTTTCGCTTTTCGACGTTCTGGCCGAATGGATGACGGTGCCGCTCCTCCATCACGCCTATCTCGGCAAAGCGCCGGGGCGGGTTGGCCTCGCGCATCCCTCCATCGCGCCCTATGGCGCGTTCGCCGCGGCGGATGGCCGCCTGATCCTGATCTCCGTGCAGTCGGACCGGGAATGGCGGGCGCTCGCGCGGGAGGTGCTGGGGCGCGAGCGGTTGGCGGAGGATCCGCGCTTCGCGACCAACGACGCCCGCGTCGCCAACCGGGCGGAGACCGACGCCGCCGTCGCCGCCGCCTTCGGCGCGCAGAAGTTCGAGGCCATTCGCGCCGCGCTGGATGACGCCCGGATCGCCTGGGGCGAGGTGAACGATGTCGCCGGATTCGCCGCGCATCCGCATCTTCGCCGCGTCCTCGCCACGTTCGGCGACAGCGGCGCGGAGCTCCCCGCCGCCGCCGCGCGGGCCGATTGGGCGGCGCCCGGCCGAGCGCCGGCGCTGGACGAGCACGGCCCTGCGATCCGGGCGGAGTTCGGCGCGTGAGCGCGGAAGACCTCATCGGGCGCACACGCGCCGCGCATGACCGGATCGACGCCTGGCGCGCGGGCGCGCTTCACGCCGCGCTCGATCTTCCCGGCCCGCCGCCGGCGGCGGGCGCACCGCTGCCTGCGTTTCAGCACTGGATCTATTTTCTCGAAGCCGCGCCTGGGCGCGCGCTCGGGCGCGACGGGCACCCCGCGCGGGGCGGCTTCATCCCCGATCTCGGCCTGCCTCGCCGGATGTGGGCCGGCGGCGCGCTGACCTTTCACCGGCCGCTCCCCATCGGCGCCGAGGCCGAGAGGAAGACCACGATCGAGGCCATCGCGCGCAAGACCGGCCGCTCCGGCCCGCTCGCGTTCGTCACGCTCCGGCATGAGATTTCCACGGCCGGCGCGCTCGCCGTCAGCGAGCGGCAGAATCTGGTCTACCGCGAAGACCCCGCGCCCGGGGCCGCGCCGACGGCGCCCTCCCCCGCGCCGACGGACGAGACCCGCAGCCGCGTCTTCCGCCCGGGGCCGGTCGGGCTCTTCCGGTATTCCGCGCTCACATTCAACGGCCATCGAATTCACTATGACCGCGATTACGCGCGCGATGTTGAAGGCTACCCCGGCCTCTTGATCCACGCGCCGCTGATCGCGCAGGTGATGCTGGGTTTCGCCGAGGAGGCGCACGGCCCCGCCGCCGCTTTCAGCTTTCGCGCCCGCGCGCCCGCCTTCGATTTCGAGGAGATCACGATCGCCGCGAAAGACCGGGATGGCGGCGCGGCGCTCTGGGCGCGCGGGCCGGACGGCCGGCTGGTGATGGAAGGCGAGATGACGAGCGCGGGTTAGCGGCCCGCTCCCCTCGCGCCGGATCGATCGCCGCACTGACCGTTTCCCCACGCCGAACGCGCCGTTCGGCAGCAGCCGGGTGGCGCTTCGCTGGCGGCGGTTTATGTCTTCGGCCGGAAGGAGATTGTTTCATGGGTAAGCTCGTCAACGGCGAATGGCGCGACATCTGGTATGATACGAAGGCCACCGGCGGCGCCTTTGAGCGGCAGGAATCGCAATTCCGGAACTGGGTGACGCCGGATGGCGCGCCCGGCCCATCCGGGGAGGGCGGGTTCAACGCGGAGAGCGGGCGCTACCATCTCTACGTTTCCTACGCCTGCCCGTGGGCGCACCGGACGTTGATCTTCCGGCAGTTGAAGGGGCTCGCGCCGCATGTCAGCGTCGATGTGGTCGACCCGGACATGCTCTCCGAAGGCTGGACGCTGGACGGGACCTTCCCCGGCGCGACGGGCGATACCGTGCTCGGCAAGACCCGGCTTCACCAAGTTTACACCGAGGCGGACCCGCACGCGACGACGCGCGCGACCGTCCCGCTGCTCTGGGACCGGAAACGGAGGACCATCGTCTCCAATGAGAGCGCCGAGATCATCCGCATGTTCAACTCCGCCTTCGACGGGATCACCGGAAATCGGCTGGATTTTCATCCAGCCGCGCTCCACGCCGAGATCGCCGCGCTGAACGAGCGGATCTACGACACCCTGAACAACGGCGTCTACCGCGCCGGATTCGCCACCGAACAGGCCGCTTACGACGAGGCGGTGAACGCGGTGTTCGGAACGCTGGACTGGCTGGAGGAGCGGCTCGCGACGCGCCGGTATCTTCTTGGCGACCGCATCACGGAGGCGGACTGGCGCCTCTTTCCGACCCTGGTCCGGTTCGACCCGGTCTATGTCGGCCATTTCAAATGCGACCGGCGGCGGCTCGTCGACTATCCCGCGCTCTGGGCCTACACGCGCGATCTCTATCAGCATCCCGGAATTTCCGGGACGGTCCATTTCGACCATATTCGGCGGCACTATCTCTACAGCCACGACACGATCAATCCGAACCGGATCATCTCCACCGGCCCGATCATCGACTGGGCCGCGCCGCATGGCCGGGAGCGGCTCGCGGCGTAGGCCCCCGCGCGCCTATCTGGCGATGAAATCGAGCACCGCGTTCAAGAACGCGCGCGGCTGATCCGCATGGATCCAGTGCCCCGCCCCCTCCAGCGCCTGAAACTCCGCCGCCGGGAAGCGCGCGAGAATCTCCGCGTGATGCTTCGGAAGCACGTAATCCGAATCTTCGCCGTGAAGCATCAACACCGGCCCCTCGTACACGCCTCCGATATCGGGGTAGCCGCTGATCGCCTTTATGTTCGCGCTCAGCGCGTCGAGATTGATCGACCAGCGCGGCGTATCGCCCAGAATCGCGCTCTGCGCCAGAAAGGAGCGGACCGGGACGGATCCGATATAGACGCCGAGCGCCGCCTCGACCTCGGCCCGGCGCGCAAGCGGCCCGAGATCCACCGCGCGCATCGCCTCGATCTCCACCATCAGATCGCGCGTGTGCGCATAGGGGACCGGCGCGATATCGGCGACGATCAGCCGCTCGACCAGTTCGGGCCGGGTCTCCGCCAGCACCATCGCCGCCTTGCCGCCCATCGAATGGCCGAGAACCGAGGCGCGCCCTCCGTTCCTCTCGATCACTCCGGCGAGATCACCCGCCATGGCGAGATAATCATGCGCGTCGGCCCAGGGGCTGTCGCCGTGATTGCGCATGTCGACAACGAGCACGCGCCGCTTCGCCGCCAGCCGCTTCGCGATCGCGCGCCAGTTGCGCGCCGAGCCGAAAATACCGTGCGCGATCACCAGCGGCGGCGCCTCCGTCTCTTCCACCGCGGGATATTCGGTTGCGGCGAGTTCGATCATTCCGGCTCTCCTTGCGGTCTGTAACATCATGCGCCGACATGCTAGGTCAACGGGGTTATTCCTTTCCAACGGCATGATTGCAAACGGGATCGGCTGGCGAAACGATGTGGCTCAAGGCGATCTTCGCGCGCGAATTCGGGTTTTCCGACGTTCAGTCGAACTATAGCCGGGTCTACGCCTGGATGGCGAACCAGCTCGGCCACATGACGCTGGGCATGGTGACGACGTTCTTTTTCGTGTGGATCGCAGACACGATCAGCTCGACCGCGCGGCTGATCGTGGATTGGGACGGACGGCCGCGGCAGGCGACCGGGGATTGCGAATTCGCCATCGCCTGCGTTGCGAACAACTTTCTTCTGTTTCTCGCGTCGTTCATCGTTCTCGCGGCGATCGCCGCGGTCTGCGGCCTCGGCGTCTTTGGCCGGGCCGTCGAGATTTCGCCGAATATCGCCGCCCGCTACCGCGCCATCGCGCTCCGGGCGCGGCGCGCGATGCATGGCGTGCTTTTCGGTCTCGCGGTGATTGCGCTCGCCTATCTTCTCTTCAAAGCGATGGCCGCGCCGACCCCCGCCGCCGCGGAGACCTATATCGACCTTATCGGCGTCGCCGCCGCCGCCTTCGCGATCGGCGCCGGGATCGTGATGCTCTGCAAGGATATCCGGTATTTCACCTGCGCGCTGATCGCGGTTTTCGGCGCGTTCTGGATCGCGACCTCCGGCGCCGGCACGGACGAGGTCGCGCGCCGCTGGACCGCCGTCGCTCTGGCGGCGCTGTTCTTCGCCTATGCGATGCGCGCCACCGCCTTCGGGTCCGACATCCCTGAAAAGCTCGGCGGCATCGAACGCGTCATTCAGGCCGGCGTGATCACGATCATGGCGGTGTGGTTCGTTTTCGGCACATGGAACGGGCTGGAAGGGGATTGGCCGATGGCCATCGCGGCCGCCATCGCCTCATGCGCGCTCTGGTGGGTGAAGGAGTTCGGCTCCGACCTGCCCAATGTCCACAAGGAGATCGCGGCTGCGACCGCGCGCCGGCCGCGGGGCGTGCTCGGAGAGAGCGCGCGGGTCGAGGCCGATTATCTCGACGACGCGCGGATGGATGCGCGCACGGACGGGATGTTCTATTTCGCCGGGGCCTGGATTGGCGCGGGCGTTCTCTCCGACACGCCGGTGATGACCGCCACGTCATGGGTATCGGGCTCCGAAGTGATGGGGCTTCTGGTGTTCCTCGCCGTGTTTCTCGGCCTCGGCAAGCCCTGGGCGTTCCGCCAGCAGGCGCTCGATCTCGCCGGTCTGAGCATGGCGAGCCGCCTTGCGGTCTTCCACGCGGCGCTCAGGATCGTGACGATCCCCGTCGAGCAGCCGCTGGAGATGGGGCGCGCCGAGCGCGGCCCGGCCGCGCCCTATCTGCCGGAGCCGCTCGATACGCTCCGCGACTTCGCGCGGGGGACGGGCGACCCCGGATTCGACCATCTGGTGATCTTCGGCGCGCTCGGCTCCGGGCGCTCGCCCCTCGGCCGGGCGCTCGCCTCGGAAGCCGCGCTCGCGGACCTGCCGACCCTGGCCGACTGGCTGGGCGAAAAGGCCCGCGCCCGCCGCACCGCGCGCTACCTGAACGCCGTGCGCCTCGTCGATTTCATGCGCGATATCTCCGTGCGCGAGGATATCGTCGCGACGCCGCCCGCCGATCTTCTGATCGACCGCGAGACCGGCGCGGTGACCCGCCGCAAAGGCGCTTACGACGAGACACGATATGAGCGCGAAGCCGCCGCCACGCTGGTGGTGATCGACGACGTCGAGCCCGGCGGCGGCGTGACGCCGCGCGCCATCGTCGCCAATCTGGCGATCGAAGATGGGCAGGCGTCGGTCTGGTTGATCTCTGACAATCGGTTCGATCCGACCGACGGCTGCGCCGATCAGGCCGACATCGACCGATGGGAGCCCGACTATCGGGAGGTTGAGGATGAACTGGCCGCGATTCGCGCCGCCCTGACCGTGAACGGGCGGGTTCCGCGCCTCGGCGTCGGATTCACGCGACGCTTCGCATCGCCAGCGCGCCGTTGAGCGCGTCGGCCATGTTGCGCCCCGCCCGGCTCGGCGTCGCGCCGCCAATCCCGACGCGGCGCCCGAACCGCCACCAGAGACCGGGCGACCAGCCGCGCCCGCGCGGCGCTTTCAGGGTCAGCACAAAGCCGGAGGACGGTTTGAAGAGGGCGAACCCGCGCTCGACCTTCTCGATCTCGTCGAGCCGGCAAATCTCCCGGCCGGAGTCGTCGACAAGGCGTCCCCCATCGAAGATGACCCGCGCCGCATCGGTCAGAAACAGCGCCCGGCCGAGCCCGATCAGCGCCACCATGAACACCGCCATGAGGATGACCGTCGCAAGCGAGCCGCCGATCGCCGTGAAGCCGATCACCCCGCAGAGCAGCGTCAGGCAGAAGAGCGTGACGAGGATCGCCCAGCGCATCGCTTCGGGTCGGCGGATCTCGATCGTCTGAGCCAGCTCCGTCTCCGGCGAATATTCCACCCGGCGTCTCCTTCGATCGTTGCGCAAGCACGCGAGCATCGGCGCCGCGGAGGAAATGTCCAGTCCTTGTCATCGACCGCGGATCACAGCATCGTCTCCCCGCAACGCAAGGAGAGCGAAATGATCGAAGGGCCAGCCACATTAACCATTCGTCGCCCTGACCGGCGCCCGACCGCCAGCCAGATCGCGGCGTTTCAGAACACGCCGTCGAGCTTCGTCGCGGATGCGATGTACGGCTCCGGCGCGCTTCTCGGGCTTCGGCCGCTCGGCGACGGGCTGGATATCCGCTGCGTCGCCGCCGGTCCGGCGCTGACCGTGGATTGCGGGGCGGGCGAAATTCTGGCGCTGATCGCGTCGCTCGCCTTCATCCAGCCGGGCGATATCGTGGTCTCCGCCTTCGGCGCCCATCAGGGCGCCGCCGCGGCGGGCGACCGGGCGACGGGAATGATGAAGAACGCCGGCGCCGCGGGATTCGTGACCGATGGGCCCATGCGCGACTATGCGGGCCTTGTCGAGGTCGGGCTCCCGGTCTGGTGCACGGGCCTGAATCCCGCCTCGCCGGTCTCCAACGGGCCGGGCCGGATCGGCCTGCCGATCCAGATCGGCGGACGCGAGGTCGAGACCGGCGACATGATCGTCGCGGACCGCGACGGCGTCGTCGTCGTTCCTTTCGAGCAGCTGGACAGCGTGCTCGCCCAACTCGAAGTCGTCCGCCAGCTGGAGGCGGATCTCGACGCCGAAGTCGCCAAGGGGCTCAAGCTGCCCGAGTCGATCGCCGAGCTGCTCGCCAGCGACAACACCCGCTATGTCGACTGACGGCGATGGCCGCGGGCTGACGACAAACCGCGCCGGGGCCGTCAGGCCCCGGACGACTCGCCGAGATCCATGGTGAAGGCGTCGATATCGCCTTTCCGCTTCTCGAGCATTCCGCCGAACGTCTCCCGAAGCGTGATCGCGAGCGAGACCCCCTCGAACACCACATCCGAAAGAAGCGGCTTTCCGCTCCGATCCGTGACCAGCCATTCAAGGTCGACCGGCTCCGCCGAGGCCCGCGTCAGCTTGCTCTTGACCAGAATTCCCTTCGCGCCGGCGTCGACCGCGCCCGAGACGATGATATCCTCACCGTTATACTCGTCGAAACGGTTCTGGTAGGTGCGCGAGATATAGCCTCTGAACGCCTTCTGATAGGCGTCGCGCTGCGCCGGGCTCATTTCCCGCCAGGTGCGGCCGACCGCGAATTTGCCAACGGCGTCAAGCGCGCTTTTCCGCTCCAGAAGCGCGAGAAACTCCGCCGCCCCCTCGGCGCCGTCGCGCCCGTCGTTTATCAGCTTGCGCAGATCTTCGATCACGCCGGTGACGAAGCGCTCCGCATCGTCCGTCGAGAGCGCCGAAGCCCGGACGGCGCGGAGCGCGAGAAAACCGCCGCATGCGAGCGCGAGCGCCCCCCGCCGTGAAAGATCCATCATCTTCATCTGCGCCTCCACGCGCCGGACGCCCGCCTCACTCAGCGAATATGTCCGGCAATTCATCCACGTTCGTCTCTCCGGCGACCTGCCGTCGGCGAGATTGAACATACCCGCTGCGAATCGAAATATAGCTATCTTCGGATTCGTAGAGGAGCTGATCCACAAGCTCCGCATTCTCGTAGCGGCTGTTCACGGGGTCCATGCCCAAACGGCCGTATTCCAGCGTTGTGACCGTAGCCGGCGCGTCCACGACGCCGAACGTGATGAGGATGGCCGGATCGAGCAAGACCTGACCGACGAGTCCGACCGCATCGCGTGACGTTCTCGGCCCGAAGATCGGAACCTCATGATAGACGCCCTCCTCGGCGCCCCACGCCGCGAGAGTGACGCCGAAATCGGTCTGCGTATGCGGCAGCCCGAATTCCGTCGCCGGATCGAGCAGCCCGACCGCGCCGATCGTGGTGTTGAGCGCGAACCGCGCCAGCGCGGCGCCCGCCTCCTCTAGATCGCCCTGCAACAGACGATTGAGAAAAATCCTCGGCAGGCTCAGATAGTTCAGCTCATTGCTGACCAGGAATTTGACCAGATCCGGCGTGAACAAGTCATATCCCTCCGCCACCGGCCGCAGGAGGAGGGTGTCGACGTCCTTGTTGAAGGCGTGGACCGCTCTGTTCGTCTCTTCATAGGGATCGGCGATCAGTTCTCCGTCCACCGCCGGCGCAGCGACGCAACCGGCCGTGAAAAGAGCCGTGACGCCAAACGACGCCCGGAGTGCGGTTCGCAAACAATCGCTTTTCATCCACGTCTCTCCAGACCTTTTAACGTCACCCATCAAATTCGCGCCCGCCCTATTGCCCCAGCCGCCGCCGCCGCGCAAGTTGCGCCGTGATTCGCGGCTGTGATCATGATCACAGTGTGCGCAGCGACGTTCCGCCACGGCGCAGCGATGTACAGTAAGCGCACCATACACGAGTCGGGGGCAGGCTCAGTTAACATCCCGAGTGTTATAGAGGCGTTATGTCAGACACAGAGTCCACCGCCGGCCGGCGCGAATTACGCGGCGCGCTCTTCGCCTCCAAGCGGCTTCTGGCGGGCGTCGGCGTGTTCAGCGCGTTCGTCAACATCCTGATGCTGACGGGGCCGCTCTTCATGCTGCAGGTCTATGACCGGGTGCTCGCCTCGAACTCGGAGGCGACGCTGGTCGCGCTTTTCGGGCTGGTCACGGCGCTTTTCCTGTTCATGGGCCTTCTGGACTACGCGCGCACCCGCGTGCTGGCCCGCGCCGGCGCGCGCTTCCAGGATCTGTTGGACAAGCGGGTGTTCGACGCCGTTCTTCGCCGCGCCGTGGCGCCCTCGGAAAGATCGCGGCCGCAGAGCGGGTTGCGTGATCTCGAGACCATCCAGCGGGTTCTCTCCTCGCCGGCGCCTTTCGCCATTTTCGACATGCCATGGGCGCCGATCTTCATCGTCGTCATCTTCATTTTCCACTGGCAGCTCGGGGTGCTGGCGATTGTCGGCGGCGCGCTTCTTCTTGGCATCACGATCCTGAACGAATGGGCGTCGCGCAAACCGATGGCGGAAAGCCAACGCGCTTCCGCGCAGTCCGAGGCGTTCTCGGAAGCGCTTCGGCGCGAGGGCGAGACGGTGCAGGCGCTCGGGATGCGCGGCGCCGCGCTCGGCAAATGGCGCAAGCACCGGGAACTCGCGCTCGACTCGAGCGTGCGCGCCTCCGACAGCACGGGAAGCTACGCCACCACGTCGAAGACGCTGCGGTTCTTCCTCCAGTCGGCGATGCTCGCGCTCGGCGCGTGGCTGGCGATCCAGCATATCATCACGCCCGGCATGATGATCGCCGGCTCCATCCTCCTCGGCCGCGCGCTCTCGCCGGTGGAGCAGGCGATCGGCCAATGGTCCAACATTCAGCGCGCGAAGGACAGCTGGAACAATCTCTCGGATTTGCTGGCCCGGACCCCCGCTCAGCGGCCGCGGACCCCGCTCCCGGCCCCGAAAGGGCGAATCGACGTGCAGAACCTTTCGATCGTCGCGCCGGGGGAGCGGGAGCCGACGCTTCGCGGCGTCAACTTCAGCATCGAGCCGGGCTCCGCGCTCGGCGTGATCGGGCCTTCGGCCTCCGGGAAATCGACATTGGCGCGGGCGCTGGTCAATATCTGGAGGCCTGCGCAAGGCGTAATTCGCCTCGATGGCGCCGCGCTCGACCAGTTCGACGACGACACGCTCGGCAGGCACATGGGCTACCTGCCCCAGGACGTCTCGCTGTTCGAAGCGACCGTGGCCGAAAACATCGCCAGACTCGATGATGAGATGGACCCCGAAGCGGTGGTGCTGGCGGCGAAACGCGCCGGCGCGCATGACATGATCCTCCATCTGCCAAACGGCTATGACACGCCGGCGGGCCCGTCCGGGGGCCGGCTCTCCGGCGGCCAGCGCCAGCGGATCGCGTTGGCGCGCGCGCTCTATCGGGATCCGGCGGTTCTGGTTCTCGACGAGCCGAACTCCAATCTGGACGCAGAGGGCGAACAGGCGCTGGTCACCGCCATCATCGAGGCGAAAAAGCGGGGGCGCACCGTCATCATCATGGCGCACCGGCCGAGCGCCATCGCCGCGTGCGATCTTCTCCTGATGGTGGAGCGAGGGCAGCCGCGGGCGTTCGGCCCGAAGAACGACGTGTTGCGTCAGACGACCGCCAACCATCGGCGCCTGGCCCAGGAGCGGCCTAAACCTCCGGCCGAGAAGCCGGTCGGCGCCGTGAAGACCCAACCCACCCCCACCGCGAGTAAAGAAAATGACTAGAGCGGTGACCGACAACGCCGAACTTCGCCGGGAGACCGCGCGCCGCTGGTCGGCCAACCGTCATCTCTGGCTGGGCGTCCTGACCCTTGCGGCGCTCGTCCTCGGCGTCGGGGGCTGGTCCACCTTCACCTCGATCTCCGGCGCCATCGTCGCGCAGGGCAAGCTGAAGGTCGAATCCGAACGTCAGGTCGTCGAGCATCCCGAAGGCGGCGTCGTGAAGGAAATCCTCGTCAGGGAAGGCCAGACGGTCGCCGCCGGCGAGCCGCTGATCCGCCTCGACGACAAGCTGATCCGCGCCGAACTCGCCATTGTCGAGGGCCAGCTCTATGAGCTGATGGCCCGGCGCGGGCGCCTCGCCGCCGAACAACTCGACCGGGAAGAGCCGGTGTTCGACGAGGAATTGCTCGCCCTCGGCGCCACCGACCCCAAGATCGCATCGCTGATCGAAGGCCAGCGGCAGATGTTCATCGCCCGCGCCGTCACGGCGAAGAGCCAGATCCAGCAGCTCCGCGAACGTCAGGCGCAGGTCCGCGAGGAAATCGTGGGCGCGGAGGCGCAGCAGGAAGCGATGGTCAAACAGCTCGAATTCGTCGAGCAGGAGCTCAACAACCTGAAAGAGCTGCAGAAGAAGGGCCTCGCGCAGGCGAGCCGCGTGCTCTCGCTCGAGCGTGAAAACGCGCGGCTCCTCGGGCAGCGGGGCGATCTGATCGCCAATATCGCGCGCCTTCGCGGCCAGATCTCCGAAATCGAGATGCAGATCCTCGGCATCGGCTCCACAACCCGGGAGGCGGCGATCACCGAGATGCGCGACAACGAAGCCCGAGAGAACGAATTGCGCGAGAAGCGAAATTCGCTTCTCGAGCGGATCGACAGGCTGGAGATCCGCGCGCCTCGTCCCGGCCGGGTCATCGGCATGACCGTCTTCGCGCTCCGGAGCGTCGTCCGGGCGGCGGAGCCGATTCTCTACATCGTCCCTTCGGACGCCGGCCTGATCGTCGAAGCCGAGCTCGAGACCAGCAACATCGACCAGGTCTATCCCGGCCAGGCCTCGCGTCTTCGGTTCTCGGCCTTCTCCGCGCGGACGACGCCCGACGTCGCCGGCAAAGTCATCCAGATTTCGCCCGACGCGTTCACGAACGAGCAGATCGGACGGTCCTATTATCTCATACAGTTGAAGATCGACCCGGGCGAACTCGACAAGCTCGGCGATGTGGAGCTGATCGCCGGCATGCCGGTCGAGGTCTATATCCGGACCGGAGACCGGTCCCCGTTCTCCTATCTCACCAAGCCGTTCACCGATTATTTCAACAAGGCGTTCCGCGAGGATTGACCCTTCGACGCCGCGGCGTCGAAGGCTGGACAAAAACTCTCCGAAGACTGTTAAGTGAGACCGCGTTTACAGAGGCAGGGGGAGCGAACCAATGGTGGATCAAACGAACAGAAAGCTCCGTTCGCGGATCACGACGGATGGGATCGATCGCGCGCCGCACCGCGCCTTCATGCGCGCGATGGGGCTGGACGACGCCGCGATCGCGCGGCCGATGATCGGCGTCGTCAGCCAGAAGGGTGAGCAGACTCCCTGCAACATGACCCATGAATCGCAGGTGCGATACGCCAAGGACGGCGTCCACATCGCCGGCGGAACGCCGCGCGAGTTCACCACCATCTCGGTCTCCGACGGAATCGGGATGAACCACGAGGGCATGAAATTCTCCCTCGTCAGCCGCGAGCTGATCGCCGACAGCATCGAGGCGGTGATGCATGGCCACGCCTATGACGGGCTGGTCGGGTTCGGCGGCTGCGACAAGACCCTGCCCGGCGTGATGATGGGCATGGTCCGCTGCAACGTGCCGTCGGTCTTCATCTATGGCGGCTCCGCGCTCCCCGGGCGGTTTCAGGGGCGGGACGTCTCCGTCCTCGACGCCTATGAGGGCGTCGGCGCGGTGCAGGCCGGGCGGATGACGGAGGCCGAGCTTCAGGTGATGGAGCATTCCTGCCTGCCGAGCATCGGCTCCTGCGCCGGGCAGTTCACCGCCAACACGATGGGGATGGTCTCGGAGGCGCTCGGCCTCACGGTTCCCAACGTGTCGATGATTCCCGGCGTCTATTCGGAGCGCATCATCGCCTGCAAGCGCGCGGGCGAACTGGTGATGCGGGCGATCGAGGGCGGCGGGCCGCTCCCGCGCGACATCGTCACCCGGAAGGCGCTGGAGAACGCCGCCGCCATCGTCGCGGCGACCGGCGGCTCCACCAACGCCGCGCTTCATATCCCGGCCATCGCGCATGAGGCCGGCATCCGGTTCACCATGGCGGACGTGGCCGAGGTGCTCCAGCGCACGCCGTTCATCGGCGATCTGAAGCCCGGCGGCCAGTATCACGCCAAGGACGTTTTCGACATCGGCGGCGCGCTGGTCGTGATCCGCGAGCTGATCAACGCCGGCTACATGCATGGCGACACGCTGACGGTCACCGGCCGCACCCTCGCCGAGGAAGCCGCCGGCGCGCCCGCCCCCGACGGAAAGGTGATCCGCCCGCTCTCGAACCCGATCATGAAGAGCGGGGGCGTCACCGTGCTGAAGGGCAATCTTTGCCCCGATGGCGCGCTCCTGAAGGTCGCGGGGCTGAAATCCCATCGTTTCGAAGGAACCGCGCGCGTTTTCGAGAGCGAGGACGAGGCCATCGCCGTCATCTCCAAGCGCGACTACCAGAAGGGCGAAGTGCTCATCGTCCGGAACGAAGGGCCGAGAGGCGGCCCCGGCATGCGGGAGATGCTCGGCCTCACCGCGGTGATCTACGGCCACGGCATGGGCGAGGATGTCGCGTTGCTGACCGACGGGCGGTTTTCCGGCGCCTCCCGGGGCATGTGCATCGGCTACGCGTCGCCCGAGGCCGCCATCGGCGGGCCGATCGCCCTGGTCGAGAACGGCGACCGGATCACCATCGACGCCGACGCGTCGACGATCACGATCGCTGTCTCGGATGCGGAGATGAAGGCGCGCCGCGAGCGGTGGACCCCGCGCGAGCCAAATCATCCCGCGGGATTGCTGGCCAAATACGCCGCGACCGTCGGCCAGGCGCATGAAGGCGCCGTGACTCACGCCGGCGGGGCGGTCTGGCCTGAAAAGCCGCACTGGTGAGGCCGCGCGCCAGGGAAAGAGACCGATGGTGAAGGAAACTCCCACGCCGAGGCTCGGCTATATCGGCCTCGGGCTGATGGGCGCGCCGATGGCGCGGCGGCTGCTCGCCGCCGGCTATCCGCTCACAGTCTGGAACCGGACCGAGGCGAAGGCCGCGCCGCTGATCGCGGCGGGCGCGCGAGGCGCAAGCGGCCCGGCGGGCGTCGCCGCGGACACGGATATCGTCTTCACCTGCCTGACCGACACCGCGGCGATGGAGGCCGCCGTCTTCGGCCCCGGCGGCGTCGCCGAAGGCGCGCGAAAGGGCGCCGTCCTGGTCGACTTCTCGTCGATCTCGCCCGACGCCACCCGGGAGATGGCCGCGCGGCTGGAGCGGGAGAGTGGAATGATCTGGATCGACGCGCCGGTCTCCGGCGGCGTTCCGGGCGCGGAGAAGGGCGACCTCGCGATCATGGCCGGAGGGCCGGAGGCGGCGTTCGAGCGCGTGAAGCCGGTCGTCCTCGCCATGGCCGCGCGCTTCACGCTGATGGGGCCGAGCGGCGCCGGGCAGACCACCAAGCTCTGCAATCAGGTGATCGTCGGCTGCACCATGGCGGTGCTGGCGGAGGCGACCCGGCTCGCCGTCAACGCCGGGGTCGACGCCGCGCGGCTGCCGGAGGCGCTCAGCGGCGGTTTCGCGGATTCGGCGCCTCTGCAGCTTTTCGTGCCGCGGATGGTGGCGGCGATCCACGAGCCGCCGCTCGGCCACGCCTACACCATGCTGAAAGATCTCGATTCGGTCGCGGCGCTCGCGCAAGCGACGAAAACACCAACGCCCTTCACCGCGCTCGCCGCGGCCCAGTTCCGCCTCCTGACGGCGCGGGGCGGCGATGAGGCGGACGCCCTGAAAATCTATCAACTGTCGGCGCCGACGCCGCTCTGACCGCGTCCGGCGGCCCCGACGCACGACCAATACAAGGGAGACGAGAATGCACATGACAAGAATGACGGCGATCGCCGCGGCCCTCGCGGCCACATGGGCGATGGCGGGCGCCGCGTCGGCGGCGGACGAGGTCGCCACGCTCCGGGTCGGCACCTGGCTGCCGGCGCATCATCTGATCGTCGCGGGCATCATCAGGCCCTGGGCCGACGCCATCGAGGCGGAGACCGACGGCTCGCTGAAATTCGAGATCATGACCTCGCCGCTCGGCCCGCCGCCGGCGCAATTCGACCTGCTGCTCGATCAGGCCTTCGATGTCGGCTACGGGGTCAGCGGCCACAATGTCGGCCGCTTCACCATGACCCAGATCATGGACCTTCCCTTCGCCTCGCCCGATCCGTGGTCCGGCTCCGCCGCGGCCTGGGCGACCTATGAGCGGTTCGGGTCGGATTATCACGAGCATGAGGGCGCGCATGTCGTCGGGCTCTTCACCCATTCGAATCCGAGCATCAACATGGCCAAGGGCCGGATCGAGAAGATCTCCGATCTCGAGGGGCGGACGATCCGCGTCGGCGGCGGGGTCACCGGGCGCATCATGAGCCAGCTCGGCGCGACGCCGGTGCAGTTGCCGCCGACCGAGGCGCAGACCGCGATGTCGCGCGGCGTCGCCGACGGCATCACCTTCCCGCTCGAATCGATCGATTTCTTCGGCATCACGCCGGTGATCACCTCGATCACCCGGATTCCGGGCGGGCTCTACACCGATACGTTCTGGATCGCCTTCAATCAGGACAGCTGGGACGCGCTCAGCCCCGAGCAGCAGGCGGCCGTGACCAAGCATAGCGGCATGGCGATCGCCCTTCTCGCCGGCTGGGCCTGGACCAATGGCGACGCCGTCGGCGAAAAGGCGTTGAAGGAGGCCGGGGTCGAGTTCATCACCCTGTCCGACGAGGAGGTCGCCATCGCGCGCGACCGCCTGTCCGACATGGAGGCGGAATGGCTCCAGGAGGCGGAGGCGCGCGGGCTCGACGGCCAGAAAATTCTCGACTACTCCCGCGCGATCGTCGCCGCCTATCGCGCCGACAAGGTCGTGAACAAGGCTCAATAGGCCGCGACGAACGGCGCAGCCCCGTCCCGCGCCGTTCCCGCCATCCGCAAAAGGCGAACACCCATGAAATCCGGGATGAATCCGCTCATCTCCGCTCTCGACCTCGGCTTTCTCGTACTCGCTTGGGTCGCGGCCGCCTTTGGCGCGCTGATGATGTGCGTCACCTTCGCGGATGTCGTGATGCGCTACCTGTTCAGAAGTCCGATTCCCGGCTCGTTCGAGATCACCGAGATTTCGATGGGCCTGATCGTCTTCTTCGCCTTGCCGCAGATGGTCCGGAGCCGGGGCAATATCTGCGTCACGGTCCTCTTCGACCGGTTCTCCCCGCCGGTGCGACGCTACGCGACATTCGCGACCGAGCTTCTCGGCGCGGCGATCTCGGTCTTCATCGCCTGGCGGATGTGGCTCTATGGCGCGCGTATCCTGCGTTACGGCGAAATCACGATGGAGTTGCGCATCCCCAAGGGGCTCATCGCGCAATCGATGGCGTTGCTTCTCATCGTGACCGCGCTGGCCTTCATCCTTAGCGCGCGCGACGCGCTTCGCGGAGAAACCGGCGCCCGCCCGGTGGGGCCCGGCCTGTGAGCGGCGTCTGGGAGATCTCCGGGCTGGCCTTCGCCGGGGTTTTCGGCCTGATGATGCTCGGCATGCCGATCGCTTTCGCCATGCTTCTGATCGGGCTCGGCGGCATCGCCGTCGGCGTCTCGACGCGCACCGCGCTCGGCATGATCGGGCAGATGCCGTTCAACGCGACCATGTCCTATGAGCTTTCGGTCGTGCCGATGTTCATCCTGATGGGCGCGCTGGTGACGCGCGCGCGGATGTCGGAGGATCTGTATCGACTTTGTCACGGCTTCGTCGGGCATCGGCGGGGCGGGCTGGCGTCGGCCACCATTCTCGCCTGCGGCGGCTTCGCCGCGCTCAGCGGCTCCTCCATCGCGACCGCGGCGACGATGGCGAAGGTCGCGGTGCCGGAGATGCGCCGCTACGGCTATTCCGACGGGCTCGCCGCGTCCTCGGTGGCTGCGGGCGGCACGCTCGGCATCCTCATTCCTCCTTCGGTCATTCTTGTGCTCTACGGCATCGCGACCGGCACGGATATCGGCAAGCTGTTCATCGCCGGGATCGCGCCGGGACTCGTCGCCGTCCTGCTCTACATGGCGGCGGTCAGCATCGTCGCGCGGCTCGACCCGGCGGCCGCGCCGGCCGCCCCGCGCGTCCCCTGGCCGGCGCGGCTCAGGAGATTCCGCAGCGTCGGCCCGGTTCTCCTGCTGTTCGTCCTGATAATCGGCGGGCTCTATCAGGGCGTCTTCACTCCGACCGAGGCGGGCGGCGTCGGCGCCTTCGGCGCGCTCCTGTTCGCGCTCTGGCGGCGCGCCCTCCCTTTCTCCGGCCTCATGGACGCGCTGGTGGAGACGGCGACGACGACCGCGAGCCTCTTTCTCGTCCTGATCGGCGCGCTGGTCTTCTCCAATTTCATGAACCTGATCGGGTTGCCCGCGGCGCTCTCGGACCTGATCACATCGCTCAACCTCACGCCGCTCACGGTGATCCTGATCATCTTCCTGATCTATATCGTCCTTGGCATGTTCATGGAGAGCCTCTCGATGATCCTGCTGACGATCCCGATCTTCTTCCCGATCGTGGTCGGGCTTGGCTACGATCCGATCTGGTTCGGCATCTTCGCCGTGATGGTGACCGAGCTTTCGCTGATCACGCCGCCGGTCGGGCTCAATCTCTTCGTCATCCGGGGGGTGATCGGCGATGTCTCGATCGGGGCGATCTATCGCGGCGTCATCCCGTTCATCATCGCCGACCTGGTGCGGGTCCTGCTGATCATCGCGTTTCCGGCGCTGGTCATGTTCCTGCCGCTCTCGTCCGGCTGAAGCCCGGGCTCAGAACGGAAGGCCCGCGTAATTCTCCGCAAGCACCTTCTGCGCGGCGCGCGAATGCTCCAGATAATCGACCTCGCTCTCGCGAATGCGCTGATCGAAGGCGTCCTGATCGGGGAAGCGATGCAGCATCGTCGTCATCCACCAGCTGAAGCGCACCGATTTCCAGACCCGCGCGAGCGCGCGCGCGGAATAATCGTCGATCCCCTCATCGGACTTGTCCCGATACCGCCGGACCAGCGCCCGATGCAGATAATGCACATCCGACACCGCGAGGTTCAGCCCCTTCGCGCCGGTCGGCGGCACGATATGCGCGGCGTCCCCGACCAGAAACAACCGCCCCCAGCGCATCGGCTCCGCGACATAGCTTCGAAGCGGCGTGATCGATTTCTCGATGGTCGGGCCGGTTATAAGCGTCGCGGCCGCCTCTTCGGGAATCCTGCGCTTCAACTCGTCCCAGAACGCGGCGTCGCTCCATGACGCCGGGTCGTCGCCGAGCTCGGTCTGGATATAGTAGCGGCTCAGATGGGCGTGCCGCATCGAACAGAGCGCGAAGCCCCGCTCGTGATTCGCGTAGATCAGCTCCTCGCTCACCGGCGGCGTCTCCGACAGCACGCCAAGCCAGCCGAACGGGTAGATCCGCTCATACTCCCGCAACACCGCCTTCGGGATCGTCTCCCGGCTCACGCCGTGCGATCCGTCGCAGCCGATCACGAACTCGCAATCGACCCGATGCTCGGCGCCGTTCTTCTGATAGGTGACATACGGCGCCTCGGTCTCGACCCCATGGATCGCCACCCCGTCGACGCTGGCGATCACCACCCCGCCCATGGCGTCCCGCGCGGCGTAGAGATCCTTGGTGACCTCGGTCTGGCCATAGACCATGACCGGCCGCCCGGTGAGCTCCTTGAGCGGAATCCGGATGCCCCGGTTCTGCGCGGCGATGAACACGCCTTCATGGATGAAGCCCTCGGCGTCCGCCCGCGCGCCGACGCCCGCCTCGCGCAGGGTCTCCACCGTTCCCCATTCCAGAACCCCGGCGCGGATCCGGTTCAGGACATAGGCGCGGGAGCGCCGCTCCAGAACAATGGTGTCGATCCCGCTCCGGTGCAGCATCTGGCTAAGCAGAAGGCCCGAAGGCCCGGCGCCGATTATGACGATTTCCGTGCGCATGCGGCCCCCACTCTCAGGCGCCGCCAAATGTCGCCCTGGCTGCAATGAAGAAGAAGTCGATTATGGCGATGCCAAACGCCGCGCGCAACCAGGCGAATTTCCGCAGAAGGATCGTCGCCATCGCCTGATTGCTGCGCGCGACCGAGATCATCAGTTGCGAGACCTGCGCGCTTTGCATGAAGTCCGCATAGCTGTCGGCGGAGACGCCCTTCGCGGTGAGGGCGGGCCAGGAAAACCGTTCGCTGGCCGCAAGCCTCGTCCGGAGCGCGCCGCCGGCGTAACGCGGGAAAAGAACCACCATGCAGGAAATCAGCGCCGCCGCGTGCAATGCGATGGCGACCAGTTGATCGCCGCCCCCGCCGGCGACGAAGCTCGCGCCCGGCCCCCGCGTGGCGAGCAGCCCGATGATCGCAAGCAGCGCCCCAGCCTTCGCGTCGGCGAATTGCGTCTGCGCCACCATCGCCTGATTCTGGCCAAGGAGAAAGGCGAGCCGGACCCGCGCGGCCTGATCGATGGAGATCCCCTCGCGCGAGGTGATGTCGCGGTCCAGCGGCACATCTTCGAGTGGCCTGTCGATCACGGCCCGCCCCTTTCGCGGAAACTCGTCTGAATGACTGCGGGACTGAAACAGCATCATCCGCTCAGGGCAAGATTCGATCCGCTCGTCAGCGGAGAATCGGCCCGCCCAGCACCCGCACGCCGCCGCTTCCTCCGTCTATGACAAGGCAGGAGAGCGGCCCGCCATACCCCGCGCCGGTGTCGATGGCGATCCGGTTTCCGTGGTCCTCGACCGCCTCGACCGGCGTATGCCCGTGAACGACGACGGCGCCGTGGTCGGCGGCGCTTGAGAGGAACTCGTCCCTGATCCAGATCAGGTCGTCCTCGTCCTGCGCGCTCAACGCCACGCCGGGGCGCACGCCGGCGTGGACGAAGAACCACTCCCGCCAGAACCAGTAGCGCCGGAGCCCGGCGAGAAAGGCCAGATGGCGCGCCGGCACCACCTCTCGCGCGGCGCGGTGAAGGGCGACGCCCCGCTCCGCCGTCGCGCCGTCGGGCAGGGTCAGCCCATAGGAGCGAAGCGTGTCGAGCCCGCCGATCCGCTCGTGAAGCCACCAGAGCTCGGGGTCGAGCTGGTGGTCCCGGCCGCCGGGCGCGATGAGATACCGAAAGAACATCCGGTCATGGTTGCCCATGAGGTTGATCCAGGGCTCGCCAGCGTCGGCGCCCGCGACGAGGCGGGCAAGGACGCCGGCGCTGTCCGGCCCGCGGTCGACATAATCGCCGATATGGACGATGACGTATTCCGTCACCGGACTCGCCGCCAGATCCCGCTCGATCCGGGCGTGCGCGTCGAGGAGAAGATCAAGTTGGCCGTGAACGTCTCCGATCGCGTAAACTCGATCGGGCCCGCTCATGCGCCGGCGTAGACCTGAAGCGTCTCCACCTCCAGCTCGCCGTCGAGCCGATTCTCGATCGCCCGCGCCGCCGCCTGCGCGCCCGCGGCTGTCGTGTAGTAGGGCGTTCTCATCGCCAGCGCGGTCCGGCGGAGGCTGGCGCTGTCCCGGATCGATTGCGGCAGGTCGGTGGTGTTGAAGACCAGCGCGATCTCGCCGTCCTTCATCATGTCGACGATGTTCGGGCGCCCTTCATAGACCTTCTTCACCACCGTCGCCGGGACGCCGTTTTCAGAAAGATACGCCGCCGTCCCCGCCGTCGCGGCGAAACTGAAGCCGAGCTTCGCGAGGCGGCTCACCGCGTCGAGAATGGCGGGCTTGTCCGCATCCTTCACCGAGACGAAGACCCGCCCCTCTTTCGGCAGCGCGACGCCGGCGGCGATCTGGCTCTTGAGGAAGGCCCGGGCGAAGCCCTTGTCGATCCCCATCACCTCGCCGGTGGAGCGCATCTCCGGGCCGAGCAGCGTGTCGACGCCGGGGAACCGGGCGAAGGGGAGCACCGCCTCCTTCACCGCGACATGCGCGGGATCGCTGGTCGGAAGGTCGAAGGCGGAGAGCTTCTCGCCGGCCATCAGCCGCGCGGCGATGGCCGCGATCGGCGCGCCGATCGCCTTCGCCACGAACGGCACCGTGCGCGACGCGCGCGGGTTCACCTCCAGCACATAGATCTCGTCGCCCTTGATCGCGAACTGGACGTTCATCAACCCGACGACGCCGAGACCGCGCGCCATCTCCGCCGTCTGGCGCTTCAGTTCCGCGATCACCTCCGGCGAAAGCGAATACGGCGGCAGCGAACAGGCGCTGTCTCCCGAATGGACGCCAGCCTCCTCGATATGCTCCATCACGCCCGCGACATGGACCGCCTCGCCATCCGAGAGCGCGTCGACATCGACTTCGACGGCGCCGGAGAGATAACCGTCGATCAGAACCGGGCTCGAGCCGGAGACGACCACCGCCTCGCGAATATACCGCTCCAGCTCCGCGTCGGCGCGAACGATCTCCATCGCCCGCCCGCCCAGCACATAGGAGGGCCGGATCACCACCGGATAGCCGACCTCATGCGCGACCGCGAACGCCTCGTCGCGGCTATGGGCGATGCCGTTTTCGGGCTGCTTCAGGCCGAGCTTGCGCAGAAGCTGCTGAAAGCGGGAGCGATCCTCGGCGAGGTCGATGGCGTCGGGCGTCGTGCCCAGAATGGGAATTCCCGCCTCCTCCAGCGCATTGGCGAGCTTCAGCGGGGTCTGGCCGCCGAACTGCACGATGACGCCGTGAAGCTCCCCCGCCTCCTGCTCCACGCGCAGGATCTCCATCACATGCTCGATGGTCAGCGGCTCGAAATAGAGCCGGTCGGAGGTGTCGTAATCGGTCGAGACCGTTTCGGGGTTGCAGTTGACCATGATCGTCTCATAGCCCGCTTCGGTCAGCGCGTAGCAGGCGTGGCAGCAGCAGTAATCGAACTCGATCCCCTGCCCGATCCGGTTCGGCCCGCCGCCAAGGATCACGACCTTCTTGCGGGTCGAGGGGCGCGACTCGCATTCGACGACGCCCATCGCGTCGGCCTCGTAGGTCGAATACATGTAGGGCGTCTGCGCCTCGAACTCCGCCGCGCAGGTGTCGATCCTCTTGAACACCGCCTTGACGCCGAGGGCGAGCCGGCGCGCGCGGACCTCCGCTTCGTCGAGGCCGGCCAGCGTCCCGAGGCGCGCATCCGAGAACCCCATGCCCTTCAGCGTCCGCATCGCCGCGGCGTCGCTCGGCAAGCCGTCGGCCCGCACGCCCTCTTCCGCCGCCAGAATCTCGCCGATCCGCTCAAGGTACCAGGGGTCGTATGCGGTCGCGGCGCGGATATCGTCCTGGCTCAGGCCTTCACGCATCGCCTGCGCGATGACGCGGATCCGGTCCGGCGTGGCGCGCCCCAGCGCCGCCATGATCGTGGCTTTCCGCTCATCCGCCCCGCTCGCCTCCGTCAGCCCGTCGATGGCGATCTCATCGAGGCCGGTGAGCCCGGTCTCCATCGAGACGAGCGCCTTCTGGAAGCTTTCGTTGAAACTCCGTCCGACCGCCATCGCCTCGCCGACGGATTTCATCGACGTGGTGAGGTCGTTGGTCGCGCCCGGGAACTTCTCGAAAGTGAAGCGCGGGATCTTGGTGACGACGTAATCGATCGTCGGCTCGAAGCTCGCCGGCGTCACTCCGGTGATGTCGTTGTCCAACTCGTCGAGCGTATAGCCGATGGCGAGCTTCGCGGCGATCTTGGCGATCGGAAAGCCCGTGGCTTTCGAGGCGAGCGCCGAGGACCGCGAGACGCGAGGGTTCATCTCGATCACCACGAGCCGCCCGTCTTCGGGGTTGACCGCGAACTGGACGTTGGAGCCGCCGGTCTCCACCCCGATCTCCCGCAGCACCGCGATCGAGGCGGACCGCATCATCTGGTATTCCTTGTCGGTCAGCGTCAGCGCCGGCGCGACGGTGATGCTGTCTCCGGTGTGAACGCCCATCGGATCGATGTTCTCGATCGAGCAGATGATGATCGCGTTGTCCGCCTTGTCGCGGACCACCTCCATTTCGAACTCTTTCCAGCCGAGAAGGCTCTCGTCGATCAGGATCTGGTTGACCGGGGAGGCGTCCAGTCCGCCTGCGCAGATCCGGAGATAATCCTCCCGGTTATAGGCGATGCCGCCGCCGGTGCCGCCGAGCGTGAACGCCGGCCGGATGATCGCCGGCAGGCCGATATCGTCCAGCGCGGCCATGCAATCTTCCATGGTCTCGGCGATGGTGGCGCGCGGATTCTCCAGCCCGATCCGGTCCATCGCCTCGCGGAAGAGTTTCCGGTCTTCGGCCATGGCGATGGCCTCGCGCTTCGCGCCGATCAGTTCGACGCCGAGCCGCTCCAGCACGCCCGATTCCGCCAGGCTCATGGCGGTGTTGAGCCCGGTCTGCCCGCCCATGGTCGGCAGCAGCGCCATCTTCTCGCCCGGATGGCGCTCCTGTTCCTGCCGGATGATCCGCTCGACCACCTCCGGCGTGATCGGCTCGATATAGGTGGCGTCGGCGAGGGCGGGGTCGGTCATGATCGTCGCCGGATTCGAGTTGACCAGAATGACGCGATATCCCTCCTCGCGCAGCGCCTTGCACGCCTGCGCCCCCGAATAGTCGAATTCGCACGCCTGGCCGATGATGATAGGTCCCGCGCCGATGATGAGGACGCTGTGGATATCGGCGCGTTTCGGCATGATGGGCTCCCGCAATGATCGGACTCGCGATCCTCATGTGGGATCGCGCCGGTTTATAGGGATTGCGGGTTGCAGCGCAAGGCGGCGCGCCATGCGAACGCCGCGGCGCGCGGGGGCCCCGGATCAACCAGCCGCCGCGCCGCCCCCACCCTGTTCGCGCAGGCGCGCCTGATGGCGGAGCGTCCCCTCCCCGGTTTCGCCGCCGCCGCGGCCACGCCGCCCTCGCTGATCGACAGGTCGATAAGGACGGCCGGTCCGGGTCGATCCCGTCCTCCATGACGCCTGAACAGCTTTCGATTGTGCCTGATTCCCATATCGCGCAATTTGAGGTCACGCCCCGTGATAAGGTCGCGCCGCGTGCAAAGAGGCATTTCATCAAGAAGGACCGATTCCCATGGGACTGAAAATTATCGGCTCCGGTTTTGGCCGGACAGGCACGATGTCCACCAAGATGGCCCTCGAACACCTCGGCTTCGGTCCGTGCCATCACATGATCGAGGTGATGAGGAACCCGGCTCAACCCGCACACTGGGCCGCGCTCGCCGACGGGCGTGACGTCGACTGGGAGGAGGTCTTCGCAGGCTACGCGAGCCAGGTCGACTTTCCCGGCGCCGCGGTCTGGCCGGCGCTTTCGACTGCTTTTCCCGACGCCAGGGTGATCCACACCGAACGCCCCGAAGAGGACTGGTGGAGCAGCTACTCCACCACGATCGGCAAATTCTTCGCCAATCGCGAAAGCATCCCGCTGCCGCCGCCCGTCGCCGCGATCTTCGAGACGATGGACAAGCTCCTCGTGCGCGACACATTCGGCGGGCTGGATCGCGACCGCTCGATCGCGGCGTACCGCCGGAACAACGAAAAGGTCCGCGCGACCATCCCGGCGGAACGCCTCCTGGTCTTCACGCCCACAGATGGATGGGAGCCGATCTGTCGGTTCCTTGGCGCGCCCGTCCCGTCGACCGACTTCCCGCGCAGCAACGCGCGCGATGAGTTCTGGGCGGTTTTCGGAGGCGAGCCCGAGGCGACCTGAAACGGCGCCCTTTCGACGGTCATCGAGCTGAAGCCGCCCCTGGGCGCCGATGGATCAGGCCCGGCCCGGCCCCGGGCGCGGGCCACCGCTTTCGAGACATGTCTTCTCTTTTCGGCCGCTACACGTCAGAATGGCGACCCCACTCTGGAAAGGAACGAATGGCAGATCCTGCCGCCGCACTCGTCGCCGCCGACCCGCTCCTGATAGAGGCGTCGGCCTTTCTTGGCGCGACCGTGCTGGCGGTGCCGCTTTTCAAGCGTCTCGGCCTCGGCTCCATTCTCGGATATCTCGCCGCCGGCGCGCTGGTCGGGCCGTTCGGCCTGAAGCTCCTGCCCGATGTGCTGGCGGTGCGCCATATCTCCGAATTCGGGGTCGTGCTGCTGCTTTTCGTCATCGGGCTGGAGCTTCAGCCGCGACGGCTCTGGCGGCTCCGGGCGGAGATATTCGGTCTCGGCTTCGCGCAGGTGACGCTGACGGCGCTGGCGCTGGCGGGGCTTGGCTGGCTGGTCGGCGGCTCATGGGGCGCGGCCGCCGTCATCGGTCTCGCGCTCGCGCTCTCCTCGACCGCGTTCGGCATCCAGATCCTGCGCGACCAGAAGGCGCTCTCCACCCCATATGGCGACCGGGCGTTCTCCATTCTTCTCTTTCAGGACATCGCCGTCGTTCCCATCCTCGCCCTCACGACCGTGATCGGCGGCGCGAGCGCGGGGATGACGTTGAACGACGCCTATGTCGCGATCGCCGCGCTGCTCGGGCTGTTTCTGGTCGGGCATTTCGGGCTGAAACACGTCTTCCGGCTGATCGCGCTCGTTCGGGCGGACGAAGTCTTCACCGCGGCGGCGCTTCTCGTCGTCGCGCTCGCCGCGCTGGCGATGCAATGGGCCGGGCTCTCGATGGCGCTTGGCGCCTTCATCGCCGGCGTCCTCCTGGCGGGAACGGAGTTTCGCCACCAGCTCGAAAGCGACATCGAGCCGTTTCGCGCGCTTTTTCTCGGGCTTTTTTTCGTCGGCGTCGGCATGTCGGTGGACTGGGGCGTCGCCGCGGCCTGGTGGTGGCTGGTGATATCGGGCGCGCTGGCGCTCTTCGCGGTGAAGATGGCGGTCCTCTTCGGCCTGACGCGGGCTTTCGGCTCGGGCCGTGAAGATTCGCTCCGGATCGCAGCGACGCTGGGTCAGGCCGGCGAGTTCGGCTTCGTCGTCTTCGCGCTCGCCGCCTCCGACCGGCTCATCACCTCCGAGGAGGAAAGCGTCCTGACGATCGCCGTCGCGCTCTCCATGGCGATGACGCCCTTCGTGGTGAAAGGCGTCGAGCGTTGGCTGGCGCGCGTCGCGCAGAAACGCGAGGACGACGCCCTCATCAAGGAGAACGGAGAAATTCCGCCCGCCAGCATCATCGTCGCCGGATTCGGGCGTTTCGGTCAGGTCGTCGCCCGGATCATGCGGATGCGCGGCTATTCCGTGACGCTGATCGACAATGCGCCGCGCCGCATCCGCCTCGCGCGGACCTTCGGCTCCGAAGTGTTCTACGGCGACGCGACGAAGCCGGACGTGATGAAGGCCTCGGGCGCCGAGACGGCGGAGGCGATCTTTTTCTGCATCAACGACCGCGAGGGCGTGAAGCTCGCGGTTCAGCGGCTGAAGCATCGCTATCCGCATGTGACGTTCTTCGTCGCGGCGTATGACCGGTTTCAGGAGCTCGAGCTGCGCGCCGCCGGCGCCGACTACGTCATCCGCGAGACCCGCGAAAGCGCGATCTCCCTCGCCTCCGACTGCCTCCGGGCGATGGGAGACGAGGCGGCGGTCGACGAGATCATCGAGGAGTTCCGCCGGCGCGACGCCGAGCTTCTGCGCCTTCAGGCCGAGCACGGCATGGAGGAAGGCGCGGAGAAGATGCGCATCCGCTACGAAGTGACATGAGCGGCGCCGCGCCGCCAGCCCGGCCATCGGCCCGGCCGGGAGGTGACGGATGACCGCGATCCAGGCGCTGGACTATCTCGGCGTCGCGGTCTTCGCCGCATCCGGCGCGCTGGTCGCCAGCCGGAAGCAGCTGGACCTGATCGGCTTCGGTCTACTCGCCACTCTCGCCGGGATCGGCGGCGGCACGCTCCGCGATCTCCTGATCGCGCGCCCGGTGTTCTGGGTGAACGACCAGGGGTATCTCGCCGCTTGCCTCATCGTCGCGCTGGCGGTCTACCTCTATTGCCCGTTCATCGCGCAGCGCTATCGGTGGGTTCTCTGGGCCGACGCGCTCGGCCTCGCGGCTTACGGCGTGCTCGGCGCGGATATCGCGCTGAAGGCGGGCGTCGGCCCGCTGGTCGCCATCGTCATGGGGGTGTTGACCTCGACATTCGGCGGCATCGCGCGCGACCTGATCGCGGGCGAGCCTCCCGTCGCGCTCCAGCAGGAGATACACGCCACGGCCGCCCTTGTCGCCGCCGCCGCCTTCGTGGGATTGACGCTGGCGGGGGTGGGCGCCCTCATCGCCTTTCCGCTCTGCGCCCTCGCCGGGTTCGCCCTTCGCGCCGGCGCGATCCTGCGGGGATGGGAGCTTCCACGCTATCGGCCCCGGCCTGGCGGCGAGCATTGAGGCGCCGGCCTTCGCTTGACTCGCATCGCCGCGCGCCATAAATCCCGCGCCACGCCTCCGCCCGTTAGGACGGAGGATTCACTGGCGTTTGCGGCCGTCGAAAGGCGGACCCTGTCGTCCGGGACAGCCCCGGAAGAGGAAAACGCCTCAATGCTGCAGCGGCGATTTCGCGCCGCATGATATTATGGAGACCGCCGGTGACCAAGCGCACCTCAGCGAAATACAAGATCGATCGCCGGATGGGTGAAAACATCTGGGGCCGCCCGAAATCCCCGGTCAATCGCCGCGAATACGGCCCCGGCCAGCATGGGCAGCGCCGCAAGGGCAAGATGTCCGATTTCGGGCTCCAGCTTCGCGCCAAGCAGAAGCTGAAGGGCTATTACGGCGACCTGACCGAGAAGCAGTTCCGGAAGATCTACACCGAAGCCGAGCGGATCCGCGGCGACACCGGCGAAAATCTCGTCGGCCTGCTCGAGTCGCGCCTCGACGCCGTCATCTATCGCGCGAAATTCGCGCCGACCGTCTTCGCCGCCCGGCAATTCGTCAACCACGGCCATCTTCTCGTGAACGGCAAGCGGGTGAACATCCCGTCCTACCGCGTCAGGCCCGGCGACGTGGTCGAGGTGCGGGAGAAATCGCGCCAGCTCGTCGTCCTGCTCGAGGCCGTGCAGCTTCCGGAGCGTGACGTTCCGGAATACATCTCCGCCGATCACTCCAAGATGACCGCGACTTTTGTGCGCATGCCCGCGTTCTCGGATGTGCCCTACCCGGCCGCGATGGAGCCCAATCTGGTCGTCGAGTACTACGCGAAGAACTGATCCAATCCAAACCGATGACAGGGCCCTTCCGATGGAGGGGCCCTGCGCGGACGACGGTGCGAAGCAGCCCGTCAGCCCGCCAAACCTTGGCTCACAACCCGATCAAGCGATTGAACGTCCGGGACGGCTCTGATTCCGTTGGGGAAGATCCAACGGGAGCGGAGCGGCATCGGGCGCGCATCGGCTTGCGATCGAGCCGCCGCCGCCCCCGCCTCAAATCCGCCTGCGCGGCGCGCCGATGAGCGCCGGGCGATCGGCGGCGCCCGTTCACGCCCTCAAATCAGGGCCGCCGATGGAAGGGCAACCCGGAGGCCCACGCATCGCCGCGCCCCGCCGCCCGGCCGCCTATCTGTAGATCAAGGTCGGCAGCCACATCGTCAACGCCGGGACGAACGTCACCAGCAGAAGGACGATGACCAGCGGAATGAGGAAAGGCGCCGTCGCCACCACGCAGAGTTCGAACGGCACCTTGGCGACCCGCGAGAGGACATAGAGCACCAGACCGACCGGCGGCGTCAGCAGCCCGAGCATCAGGTTCAGCACCATGATGACGCCGAAATGAACCGGATCGACCCCCATCTGCGTCGTGATCGGGAGAAGAACCGGCACGAGAATGGTGATCGCAGCCACCGTCTCCATGAAGCAGCCGACGATCAGCAGGATCACGTTGACCAGAATGAGGACGAGAAACGGATTGTCCGAAACCGAAAGGATCAGGCTGGCGAATTGCTCGGGCACACGGTGCGCGGTCAACAGCCAGGCGAAGATCGACGCCGCTCCGACGATGAACAGGATGACGGCGGTCGTCTCGATCGTGTCGAAGGAGACGCGGACGAAGCGCTTCCAGGTCAGCGTCCGATAGATGAAGAGCCCGAGGACCATCGCCCAGGCGCAGGCGGCGATCGCGGCCTCCGTCGGCGTGAAGACGCCCGTGAGGATGCCGCCGACGATGATCGCGGGCGTGAGAAGCGAGAGAAACGCCCGGACGAAGGTGCGCGCCAGCGTCGGGAGATGAAACGGCTGGTCGCGTTTGAACCCCTTCCGCCGCGCGTACCACGCGACCATCAGCATCAGCGAGACCGCCATGATCAGACCGGGAATGAAGCCCGCGGCGAAGAGCTGACCGATGGAGGCGCCCGCGATCACGCCATAGATGATCATCGGCAGCGAGGGCGGGATGATCGGGCCGATGGTCGATGAGGCGGCGGTGATCCCGACTGCGAAGCCCACGTCGTAATCCGCGTCCCGCATCGCCTTGATCTCGATCGCGCCGAGGCCGCCGGCGTCGGCCACCGCCGCGCCCGACATGCCCGCGAATATGACCGAAGCGCCGATATTGACGTGGCCGAGCCCGCCGCGCATCCAGCCGACCAGCGCCTTGGCGAATTCGAAGATCCGCTCGGTGATCCCGGCGGTGTTCATCAGGTTGCCGGCGAGAATGAAGAACGGAACCGCCAGAAGCGGAAAACTGTCCACGCCGTTGATCATCCGGTGCGCGACGACCATCGCGGGCACGGAGCCGGACGCGATGATGAAGATCGCCGACGAACCGGCGAGCGCGATGGCGACGGGAACCCCGACGATGATCATGCCGAAAAGCATGACGAAGAGATATGCGATGTCCACGAACGGGCGCTCCTAGTCGATCGACTTGATGGTGTGGGCGTATTTCTCGGGGTCGATCAGCGGGCTCGACCCGGTTCGGAGGTTTCGCCACGCATTGCGCAACGCATAGAGGGTCATCACCGCGAAACACGCCGCGACCCCCCAGTAGATCAGGGACTTCGGCACGTCGATCGAGACCATCATCTGCCGCGTGCGCCCGGCGAGGATGATGCAGAACCAGGTGAGAGCGCCGAAAAAGACGATGTTGACGACGTCGATCGCGGCCTGACAGACGCGCCGGACCGGACGCGGAACCCATCGATAGAGGAACTCCACCGCGATGTGGCTGCGGGTCCTTACCGCCATGATCGAGCCGATGAAGGTGACGGCGATCAGCAGGAACCGCGCGATCTCCTCGGTCCAGCCAAGACTGTCGTTCAGCACGTAACGGGTGAAGAACTGAAGGAAGACGACGAACGCCAACACCCAAAATACAAGGAGAACGAGATAATCGTCCTTCTTGACGTCGGAGATGTCGATCTCCTCCTCGAGGTCATTCAGATCATTCATTTCCGTTTTCCCGAAATCGCGAAACAGACGACCGCCCCCGTCTGGCGGCTGGCGAGGGCGGTCGGCATGAGGCGCGCCCGCGCGCCCCATTCCGTCAGAAAGACGCCGAGGCGTTCAGTTCACTCAAGCGCCTGAAGACGGTCATAGGTTTCCTGATCCCAGGTCGCCATGTCGCCGTTATGGAGCTTTTTCGTGGCTTCGATGAACGGGCCGCGATCGACCTCGTTCACGGTGACGCCCTGTTCGCGGAACCACGCGACCAGTTCCTTCTCCTGCTGGATGATCTGATCCGTCGAGCAGACGGCGGCGTCCTGAAGCACGCCGACAAGCGCGTCGCGGTCGGCTTCATCCATCATGTCCCAGCGCGGGCCGCCGATGATCGTGAGAAGCGCGTCGGTGATATGCGCGGTCAGGTTGATGTCCGACTGCACCTCGTAGAACTTCTTCGCCTTGATCGTCGGCAGCGGGTTCTCCTGCCCGTCGACCGTCCCTTGCTGAAGCGCGAGATACACCTCGGCGAAGGCGATCGGCGTCGGATTCGCGCCGACCGCGCGCGGGAACATCATGTAGAGCGGCGCGTTCGGCACGCGGATCTTCATGCCCTGCATGTCTTCCGGCTTCAGGATGGGCTTGTTCGACGTGACATGGCGCGCGCCGTAATAGGTCATCGCGACGATGTGGTTGCCGCTCGCGTCGGCGTAGCCGTCGGCCAGCTCCTTGAACAGATCGGACTTCCGGTATTTGTCCCAGTGATCGAAATCGCGGAACATGAACGGCGCGCCGCCAATCGCGACCGGGCCGTAGGCGCGGCCGGCGAACAGCTGGCCCGTGTAGATGATGTCGACGGTGCCGAAGCCCAGACCTTCGTTGATGTCGACCTCCTTGCCGAGCGACGAAGCCGGGAAGACGTCGATGCTGTAGCGCCCGTCCGTCGCGCCCATCAGCGCGTCGCTCGCGGCGACGGCGCAGGTGTGATAGGGCTCGCTCGACTCGTAGACATGCGCGAATTTCAGCACCGTTTCCGCATTCGCCGACAGCGGCAGAACCATCGCCGCCGCTGCGGCCGCGACCGCGAGACGGGCGGCTCCACGTTTTGTAAATGGCGTCATTCCGTTTCCTCCAAGTATTGATTATCCGGGGTGTCGTCTTTTTGTAGGGCTGAACATCAGCCTAATGAAAAGGCCGCGCTCCGCAAACAAAATCTGCGCCGCCGCTCTCAGCGTCGCCGCGCGGGAAGCGGAATCAGCGTCATCAGAATCGACGCCACCACCATGGTCAGCGAAAGCGCCTTCTGCCAGGTGACCGGGTCGCCCAGAAGAACCATGGACGACACCACCCCGACGACTGGCGCGGTCAGGGTCGAGAGCGCCGCGACCGTCGCGCTCATCCGTCCGACCAGGGTCGTGAAGAGCGCATAGCAGACCACCATCGGGCCCAGCACATGAAAGACCATGGTCCAGAGCACCGGCGCGCTCGGCCATGTCTGCCGCCACGGCGGCTCGAACGCGAAAACGAGCGCCCAGCAACAGAGCGCGGAGACGACGAAGAACCAGACCGTCCGCGCCAGCGGCGACAGGGTCCAGGCGCGGGCCTTCAGCGCGATATTGCCGAGCGCCCATGAGAACGCCGCCGCGAACATGATCGCGGGGCCGAGCGGGGCGGCCGCCAGAGCGGCGAAGCTTTCCGACGCCAGCACCACCAGCCCCGCCATCCCGAGCGCGAGCGCCGCGATCAGGCGCGCGCCCAGCCGCTCGCCCAGAAAGACCACCGCGAGCCCCGCGGTGAGCGCCGGCATCGTGTAGGCGATGATCGCCGCTTTCGAGGTTTCCGTCAGCAGCTGCCCAAGCGATGTCAGGGCGTTGAAGCCGAAGACCATGAAAAAGCCGGTCGCCGCCAGCGCGACCCGCTCCCTGCGGGCCGGGCGGAGGTCATGTCCCAGAGCCCGCGCGACGGCCACGAGCATCAGGGCCGCAAGCGTGAAGGCGACCGCGCGGATGGTGATCGGTGGGATTTCGGTGAGCATGAACTTCACCGCGGGCCAGTTCAGCCCCCAGAGAAGCCCGATCAGCAGAACGAAAAGAATGGTTCCCCGGCCGGCGCGATCCGTCATCCCGGCGCGCGCCCCCGCCCGGCCGCCGGCGCCCGGCTCGCGCGTTTCGTCTTCATCCGCCACCGCCCCGCATTCGGCGTCTCCGATCACTCGCGCCGATTGGCGGGGCTTCCCGGTGCGATGTCAAGCCGCGCGGCGCCGCTCATGTCGGTTCGGGCGCGCCGAAAACGCTGCGCGGGTCAGGCCGGGCGCGCGCCCGCCGAAGCGGTGCGTTTCGCGACCGGACCGAGCCGGACTCAATCGTCGCGGTAGACTTTCTCCCTCCGCTCGTGGCGCTCCTGCGCTTCGAGGCTCAGGGTCGCGATCGGCCGCGCATCCAGCCGTTTGAGGCTGATCGGAACGCCGCTGTCCTCGCAATACCCGTAGGTGCCCTCCTCGATACGCCGCAACGCGGCGTCGATCTTGCCGATCAGCTTGCGCTGGCGGTCGCGGGTTCTCAACTCCAGCGCGCGGTCCGTCTCCTCCGAGGCGCGATCTGCGATATCAGGGATGTTGCGCGCGACTTCGCGCATGTCGCGCACGGTTCCGCGGCTCTCGTCGTAAATCGACTCCTTCCACTTCTTGAGCTTGCGACGGAAATATTCCTTGTGCCGCTCACACATGAACGGCTCGTCCTCCGACGGGAAATAGTCAGAGGCAAGTTTGACATGCTTGTTCATGGTTCCATCGTCCCCAACACATACACGGCGAAATGGCGCCGCTCAGGTCTCGCGGGCGCGTTATAGGGTGAATTCGCCGAGAATGTCACCCAAAACTCTCCCCCCGGTAAATCAATTTTCCTTCAACGCTGCGAGGCGTTAGAACCCCTCCCTGAGACAGGAAGGAATCAGAAGTGCGATTCGACGGAACCAGAGACTACGTCGCCACCGGCGACCTCACCGTGGCGGTGAACGCCGCGATCACGCTTGAGCGGCCGCTTCTCGTGAAGGGCGAGCCGGGCACCGGCAAGACCGAGCTGGCGCGACAGATCGCGAAGGCGCTCGACCTGCCCTTGCTGGAATGGAATGTGAAATCGACCACCCGCGCGCAGCAGGGGCTTTATGAATATGACGCCGTCAGCCGGCTCCGCGACAGCCAGCTCGGCGACGACCGCGTCGGCGACGTCGCCAACTACATCCGCAAGGGAAAGCTCTGGGAGGCGTTCGAAGCCGACGGCAAGGTCGTTCTCCTGATCGACGAGATCGACAAGGCCGATATCGAGTTTCCGAACGATCTTCTTCAGGAGCTCGACCGGATGGAGTTCTTCGTCTACGAGACCGGAGAGACCATTCGCGCGAAGCAGCGCCCGATCGTCATCATCACCTCGAACAACGAGAAGGAGCTTCCGGACGCGTTCCTGCGCCGCTGCTTCTTCCACTACATCCGCTTCCCCGACGCCGACGTGATGCAGGAGATCGTCGACGTTCATTACCCCGGCATCAAGAAAAGCCTGGTCCACGCCGCGCTGACGCAGTTCTACGAGCTTCGCGAGACGCCCGGCCTGAAGAAGAAGCCCTCGACCTCGGAGGCGCTGGACTGGCTTCGCCTGCTGATGGCGGAGGAGCTGTCCGCCGCCGACCTGAAAGGCGACTCGACCGACGCCCTCCCCCGGCTTCACGGCGCCTTGCTGAAAAACGAGCAGGACGTTCATCTGCTCGAGAGGCTGGCGTTCATGAACCGGAGACGCCAGAACCAATAGCGTGGAATGGAGCGGCCGGCGCTCGCGTCGCCGGCCCGGGCGCCCCCGTTCCGCAAGACGCCCCTCCATTCGGCGAAGGCGCCTCCACGTCGAGCAGAGCGCCATGCGCGACGCCGAACCGAAACAACCTTCGGGCGCAAAAGTTGAAACACCGGGCTTTTCCGTTGGTCGGGCGGGGATACCGCATTGTGCATCAAGAACATATAAAGGTATGTTTCTTTCAAACCAGAAAACGGGGAGGTTTCATGCGTAGTCTTGTGTATGCGGCGGCGCTATCCATATGCGCCGGCGCCGCCCAATCGGCGACGTTCGAGCCGCTGACGCCAGGCCCGCTTGGAATCAATTCCGGAACGCAAATCAGAGGCGGCGTAACGGTTCTTGATCCGACGCGTCAGGAGCGCTTCAACACCGTTTCGACCGGCGCCCAGAACGCCGAGCGGACGCTCCTGGACGGCGCATTCAAGAACCGGGCCAGTCTCGCGACCGGCGAGGTGGGCGCGTTTCTGGGCGTCACCCCCAGCACGAGTTTCGCCGGCGCGTCGACCGATGCGGTTCTCTTCGACGTCCTGAGCTTCGATTTCGGGGGCGCGACAAGCGGAAACATCAGCTACGCGGTCGACTATGACGGCGTCCTCTCCAACACCGATGACGGAGCGGGTTCCGACAACCTCGTCGCGGGGTCCACCTCGATCAGAATATTCGACGTGACCGACCTCGCTTCGGCCTTCCTGGTGTTTGGTCAGGTGGGGAGCCTCGGCAATCTCGTCGCTCCGAATTCGATCGGAGAGTACGATTTCGACCTGGACGAGTTCGTTTTCGAGAATCTCGTCTCGAGCACCAGCGGCGGCCTCGCCGTGGTTGGGGCCGGGCTCGAGGACGATGTCGCGAGCGGCGATTTCGGGATCGGCGGCGCGGATCGTTTCATCGTCGATGGAAGCGGCGCCGCGACCCCGTTCGAAGGCGTCCTCACGGACACCTTCTTCGCCGAGGAAGGCCGCACATATGCGCTTTCCCTCTCGTCATCCGTGTTCACCAGCGGCGATCAGCCGAGCATCGGCGACCTGTTCTCGACGTCGGCGCTCTCATTTTCCGCCGATCCGGGCGCGACGATCTTCAGCGCATCCGGCATGCTGCCCGGGACGGCCGCCGCGCCAGGCGTCGGCGCGGTGCCGCTGCCCGCCTCGGGGGTTCTTCTTCTCGGCGCGCTTGCGCTCCTTTCGGGAGGCTTGGTCAAGCGTCGCAGGGAAGCCGCGTAGATCGCAGAACGGTGTGACCGGCCGGACGGGGCGCGCTCCCGAAGAACGAATGGACTCTTCACCTTCGGGAGCCGCCGGGCTCCCTGAGCCGGAGAACCTCGACCTGACAGGCCGCGCCTGATGGAGGCTCTGCTCGGTCCGCTGCAATACGCGATTCTGCCGGTCTTCGCCTTTCCGGCGCTCGGCTTCGTTCTGGGGCTGCGCGGCGCGTTCAGCCGGACGGCGGCGGAGGGGACGAACACCTTCGTCGTCAGCGTCGCGGTTCCCTGTCTCCTCTTCCGGCTGATCGCCCTCGCCGATCTCTCGAAGATCGACTGGCCGGTTCTCATCGCCTATGAGGGCAGCCTGATCGCGCTCTACGCGCTCGGCTATCTCATCTGCCGCCACGTCTTTCGGCTCGCGCCGCTGGAGGCGCTGCTGGTCGGCATGACCGGCGCCTTTCCGAACCACGTCTTCTTCATCCTTCCCATCGTCGAGACGCTCTACGGCCAGGGCGCCACGCTTCCGGTGGCGACGACGGTCGTGTTCGACACGATGATCATCTTCGCCGGGACGATCATGATTCTGGAGGCGATGACCGGCGGCGCCGGGCCGCTGGCGACGCTGGGCTCGATCCTGAAGAACCCGCTGATCATGGCGATCTTCGGCGGCTTCGCGGTGAACTGGGCGGGGATCGGGCTTCATGACGGGCTCGAGCGCTTTCTCGCCCTCGCCGGCGCCGCCGCCGCGCCGGGCTCGCTCTTCGCGCTCGGCGTCATCCTCTCCGGCGCCGATCTGCGCCGCGTCGGCGGGCCCGCATGGTCGGCGACCATCCTCAAGACCTTCGTCCACCCGCTCTGCGCGCTCGCGCTTTTCGGGACGGTCGTTCCGGTCTCGCCCGAATGGGAGGACCCGGCGCGCCTCGTCTTCGCCGCGCCCTGCGGCGCGATGGCCTTCATCCTCGGCCTCCGCTACGGAGTTCCGGTGGACAGCGTCGCGAAGGCGGTTATTCTCTCCACCGTGCTGTCCGTCTTCACCGTCTCGCTGCTCGCCTGAGGTCCCATGCTCAAGATCCGCCCGCTCGAAGCCGCCGATCACGCCGAATGGCGCAGACTCTGGACGCTCTATCTGGAGTTTTACGAGACGAGCGTTTCCGAGGAGGTCTATGAGACGTTCTGGCGGCGCCTGCTCGGCGACGACCCGCAGGATTTCCACGGCCTGATCGCGGAGAAGGACGGGCGCGCGGTCGGGCTCACCCATTACCTTTATCATCGTCATGGCTGGAAAGTGGAGAATGTCTGTTATCTGCAGGATCTCTATGTCGAGCCGGACACCCGCGGGACCGGCGCCGGCCGGGCGTTGATCGAAGCGGTGTACGCGGCCGCGGACACGGCCGGCTGCCCCTCGGTCTATTGGCTGACGCAGGAGTTCAACCATACGGCGCGGAAGCTTTACGACCGGATCGGCGCGCTGACGCCGTTCATCAAATATCAGCGCTGATCCCGCCTTGAGCGCGGGCTTTGCGGCGATGAGTCTCCCCTCCCGCCGCGGAACAGCCCTTGCCGAAGCCGCCCGGATCGGTCAGGGCTGACGCGCACCGAGTTCAGGAAGGACCATGTTTCCGTGCTTGCATTGATTTCATTCGTCGGCGGCCTGATTTTCGGCTGGAGCCGCGCCAGGCGCCGTGGCGGCGGGATCGCCGATCGGGCGCAATACGCCATCGGCCACGGAATCCTGTTCGGGCTGATCGGGCTGGCGGTGGCGATCCTGATCGTCAGGCTCCGCCTTTTTGGCTCGGCCTGAATCAGATAGGCTGCCGCCATGTTCAACCGTTTCTTTCTCTCACTCCGCGACGCGAAGGTGCCGGTTTCGCTCCGTGAGTATCTCATGCTGCTGGAGGCGCTCGACAAGGGCGTCGCCATGTATGACGTCGAGGCGTTCTATTACCTCGCCCGCGCCGCGCTGGTGAAGGATGAGCGCCATATCGACCGCTTCGATCAGGTGTTCGCGACCTGCTTCAAGGGGCTGGAGGGCGCCAATCTCGCCGAGGCGGTGGCCGAGGTCGATCTGCCCGAGGAATGGTTGCGAAAGCTCGCCGAGAAGCATCTGAGCCCCGAGGAGATGGCGGAGATCGAAAGCCTCGGCGGCTGGGACAAGCTGATGGAGACGCTGCGCCAGCGCCTCGCCGAGCAGGAGAAGCGCCACCAGGGCGGCTCGAAATGGATCGGGACCGCGGGCACCTCGCCGTTCGGGGCCTATGGCTACAACCCCGAAGGGGTCCGGATCGGCCAGAAGGAGAGCCGCCACCGGCGGGCGGTGAAGGTCTGGGACAAGCGGGAATACCGCAATCTCGACGACACGGTGGAGATCGGCACCCGCAACATCAAGATCGCGCTCCGGCGCCTGCGCCGCTGGGCGCGGGACGGGGCGGAGGAGGAGCTGGACCTCGACGGCACGATCCGGGCGACGGCGGAGCACGGCTATCTGGACGTGAAGACCCGGCCCGAGCGGCGGAACGCGGTGAAGGTGCTGCTCTTTCTCGACAATGGCGGCTCGATGGACGGCCATGTGAAGATCGTGGAGGAGCTGTTTTCCGCGGCCTCGTCGGAATTCAAGCACATGGAGCATTTCTACTTCCACAACTGCCTCTATGAGGGCGTCTGGAAGGACAACCGCCGGCGCTGGGAGCAGCAGACCCCGACCTGGGAGGCGCTGCGGACATACGGGCCGGATTACCGCGTGGTCTTCGTCGGCGACGCGGCGATGAGCCCCTATGAGATCGTGCAGCCCGGCGGCGCGGTCGAGCACTGGAACCCGGAATCGGGCGAGACCTGGCTCCGCCGCGCGCTCGATCACTGGCCGAACAGCGTCTGGATCAACCCGACGCCGGAGAAGCACTGGCGCTACACCCATTCGACGCAGATCATCCACGAGATCTTCGGCGGGCGGATGTATCCGATGACGCTTCGGGGGATCGAGTCCGCGATGCGGGAGCTGACGCGCTGACCACCCGCCTCTGGGCGCGCGGCGTGCGTTATCGCACGCGATAAGGGGGTCAACCCATTGATTTATATAGATTCCCCGTGCGTTACGTTTTTTGACGCGCGCCAGAAGGCCCTCCGGCGGCGGCGCGGAGGGGGGGGTTGCGGTCGCCGCGCCCCCCGATATCGCGCGCCGGATTTGGCGTGTGGACAGGGCCGGCGTTCTGGTTGGAGAGGTGTGGGGCGTTGTGGCCCTAGCGTCGGGTTCAGGCGTGTTCGCAAGCCGCGTTGGTCGGCTTGGGATGTAGGGTGGCTAGTGCCGCGAGTGCGGTCCGTGGCTGCGAAGAGCGGAGATTGGTTGTTCGCTGCGCCTCGCACGAATGTAAGCAATACGCAGAAATAACCCCTCACAAATGATCAGTACAATTAATTAATTAATGAGGTACTTAGATTGAACAGCCATCGAATGAAGAATTCATTTTGACTTTATAACTTTCAAAACAGAACTTTTTTGTCTACATTATCTCGAATCTCTGGCTCAGAGGCGGACGGAAACAGGTATTTTTCCAGCTTCGATTTCGATTCCACCGATATAACATCACCATAATTTTTCAATATATTCATATAGAATGATCGCACATCTTTATCGCTAATAATCCAGTTCACTTGAGAGTTTAAATCTAAGCTCTCCGAAAGGTCTTCGACTTGTGATTTCGAGAAATCACTATATGCTGAAAGTGATGCAATTACCGAATGCGTCGTTGCAAATGATTCACTACTGGAAAGACGCTCAATAAGCCTATTAACCTCAACATCACCAGTAAGATTGATGTGCGGAAATTTTACCTTTAAGAAATCGGACAGTGACTTAAAAAACTCTATGCGTGACTTTTTCTTCTCTTTCCATTCATCTGATAGAAATGAATTTATATTATTATTATCTATAGGAGAGCAATAATCTCCGTCACCAGAAATAAATATTAAATCCTCCCCATCCGGAACCCCCTTTAACATACTCTCCCAATTCAACTCATCTCCAAGAGTAACCTTTTTCTTTCCCGGAGGGTTTCCCATACGAAATCTTTTTAATGCAGAATGATACGTGTTATCATCCAACTCTATATTATTTGATTTATCGAGAAGATCTTTAATTACCGAATCCGCTGCAAGTGATGACCTTTGCACATCATCCATCGCCTTAGAATATAACTCCGAGTGCCTTTTATTGGCATCATTCATTAGACTTCTGATCTCCTTGTATTGACCGTACTGCTTACAAAATGCAGGAAAAGAAACCTTAAAATTTACCCTCTTAAACTCTCTCATTGATTCACTTACTTTTCCGTCTCTATTTCTTTTAATTTCTTCTCTAAGCTGATTACAGGAGAATAAAATCATCTCTTTTTTCTCAAGAAGGTCGACTAACTTATTAAGTTCCTCAATATCTCCTCCACTTAAATGATAAAAATCTAGAAAAATATTTGCGTCTATGAACAGGTTCATTTCGAATACCACCAACTTTATCCCATATGAACAATACGATCATATTCACATCGGCTCAACCACCTAGTGTGCAGAACCAGTAATCATAATGTGGGACAAATGGCCGCTTCTATCTGCTTTCAAGGCTTCTCTGCTCTCGGTTCGATGAACGATTATAGCCCGCAAGCAAACCCCGCAAACGGCGGCCCCGTCTCGATAGCCGCCCTCTGCGCGCCGCCGCCCTCCCCGCGCCGCGCTCAGCCGATCCCGTCGCCGCCCGAACGCTCACCTACTTGCCCCCGATCCATCAGGATGTGATCGAGGAGGACGCAGGCCATCATCGCCTCGCCGACCGGGACGGCGCGGATGCCGACGCAGGGGTCGTGGCGGCCGCGGGTCCGGATCTCGGTCTCTTCGCCCGCCTTGTCCACCGTGGCGCGGGGGGCCATGATCGAGGAGGTCGGTTTCACCGCGAAGCGGGCGACCACGTCCTGCCCGGTGGAGATGCCGCCGAGAACGCCGCCGGCGTTGTTGGAGGTGAAGACCGGGCCGTCGGCGCCGGCGCGCATCTCGTCGGCGTTCTCCTCGCCGGTGAGTTCGGCCGCGCCCATGCCGGCGCCGATCTCGACGCCTTTCACCGCGTTGATCGACATCATCGCCGCGGCGAGATCCTGATCCAGCTTGGCGTAGATCGGGGCGCCGAGCCCGGCGGGAACGCCGGAGGCGGTGATCTCGATCACGGCGCCGATGGAGGAGCCGGATTTGCGGATCCCGTCGAGATACTCGGCCCAGAGCGCGGCGGCCTTCGCGTCTCCGGTCCAGAACGGATTGCGCTCGACCTCGGCCCAGTCCCAGCCCTCGCGGCTGGCGGCGTGGGCGCCCATCCGGACCATGGCGCCGCGGATGCGAAGATCGGGGAGGAGCGATTTCAGCGCCGCGCGGGCGACGCCGCCGGCGGCGACGCGGGCCGCGGTCTCGCGCGCCGAAGCGCGCCCGCCGCCGCGGGGGTCGCGGACCCCGTATTTCACCCAGTAGGTGTAGTCGGCGTGGCCGGGGCGGAACTTGTCCTCGATCTCGGAATAGTCCTTCGAGCGCTGATCGGTGTTGCGGATCATCAGCTGGATCGGGGTTCCGGTGGTCACGCCTTCATAGACGCCGGAGAGGATCTCGACCTCGTCGGGCTCGCGGCGCTGGGTGGTGTACTTGTTCTGGCCGGGTTTCCGGCGGTCGAGCCAGTGCTGGAGCATTCCCGGCTCGAGGCGGATGCGGGGCGGGCAGCCGTCCACCACCGCGCCGAGCGCGGGGCCGTGGCTTTCGCCCCAGGTGGTGACGCGGAAAAGGCGGCCGAAGGTGTTGAAGGACATGGCGGAGCGCTCCTTTCCCACGGGGATGTAGCGGAGCGGCGAAGCGAAGGAAAGCGGCTCAGCCGGCGACCATCGCCTCGGCGCGGGTGAGATCGACGGAGACGAGCTGGCTCACGCCCTGCTCGGCCATGGTGACGCCGAAGAGCCGGTCCATCCGGCTCATGGTCACGGCGTGGTGGGTGATGACGAGAAAGCGGGTTTCGGTCAGCTCGGTCATCTCGTCGAGCAGGTCGCAGAAGCGGGTGACGTTGGAATCGTCGAGCGGGGCGTCCACCTCGTCGAGCACGCAGATCGGCGAGGGATTGGCGAGGAAGACGGCGAAGATCAGGCTGAGCGCGGTCAGCGTCTGCTCGCCGCCCGAGAGGAGCGAGAGCGTGGAGAGCTTCTTGCCCGGCGGCATGCACATGATCTCGAGCCCGGCCTCCAGCGGATCGTCGCTCTCGACCAGCACCAGCCGCGCCTCGCCGCCGCCGAAGAGATGCTGGAAGAGCGTGCCGAAATTCTCGTTCACCTCGTTGAAGGCGTTGAGGAGCCGCTGGCGGCCTTCGCCGTTCAGCTCGCCGATCGCATGGCGGAGACGGGCGATGGCGGCTTCGAGATCGGCCTTCTCGGCGGTGAGGGCGGCGTGCTCCTCCTCGGCGGCGGCGGCGTCCTCCTCGGCCCGGAGATTGACCGCGCCGAGCCCGTCGCGCTGGCGGCGGAGGCGGGCGATCTCGAGCTCCATCGCCTCGGCGTCCGGCAGGGCCTCCGCCGGGCCGATCCGGGAGAGGAGCGCCTCGGGCGCCACGTTCAGCTCCTCGTGGATGCGGGCGACGCTTTCAACGAGCCGCTCGGCGGCGGCCTCGCTCCGCGTCTCGGCGCGGGCGCGGGCCTCGCGGGCGGCGGAGGCGGCGCGCTCGGCCTCGCGGGCGGCGGTCTCGGCGGTGCGGGCGGCGGTCTCGGCTTCGGCCAGCGCGTCGGCGGCGGCCTTGCTCCGGGTCTCGGCGCGGCGGATCTCCTCGGCGAGCGCCTCGCGCCGCCCGGCGAGCTCGCCCGGGATCGCGGCGGCGGCGGCGCGCGCGGCCTCGGCCTCGGCGGCGCGGGATTCGAGATCGGCGATGCGCCGGGCCGCGCTCTCGCGCCGGGCGCGCCAGCTCGCGCGCTCCTTCACGGCCTCCGCGAGGCGGGCTTCGCGGGTCTCGCCGGCGCGGCGGAGATCGTCGGCGGCGCCTCTGGCGGCCATCATCTCGGCGCGCGCGGCGCCGAGGGTGAGCTTCGCGGCCTCCGCCGCGTCCCGCGCCGCGTTCGGGTCGGCGACGGCGGCGCCGGCCTCGATCGCTTCGGCCTCGGCGGCTTCTGCGGCGCGGAGATCTTCGGCGCGGCGGGCCCGGGTGGCGGCCAGCGCCTCGCTCCGGCCGGTCGCCATGTCGAGATCGGCCTCGGCTCTCGCGGCGGCGCGGGCGGTCTCGGCGGCGGCCTGATCGGCGGCGCGGCGGGCGGCGCGGCGGGCCTGATCCTCGGCGGCGGCGGCGTCGAGCCGGGCCTTCGCCTCGGCGTGGGCGGCGGCGGCCTTTTCGGCGGCCTGGGCGGCCTTCGCTTCGGCGGCGCGCATCTCGGCGAGCTGGTTGCGCCGGCGGAGCCGCTCGGCCGCGGCGGAGGGCGCGTCCGCCGCCAGCGCGCGGTAGCCGTCCCAGCGCCAGAGATCGCCCTCGACGCTGACCAGCCGCCAGCCGGGGCCGAGGCCGGCCTGCATCGCCGGCGCGGCCTCGCGGGGGGCGATGGCGGTGCGGGCGAGCCGGCGGGCGAGCGCGGGGGGCGCCTCGACATGAGGGCCGAGCGGCTCCGCGCCCTCGGGCGGGGCGCCGGCGGGCCCGAGGGCGGGAAGCTCGGCCCAGCCGGAGCCGGAGTCCGCCATCGGGGCCTTCAGATCGTCGCCGAGCGCGGCGCCGAGCGCGGCCTCGAAGCCGGGCGCGACCGAGATCCGGTCGAGAAGCGCGCCCTTCGCGCCCTCGCTCCGCGCCAGCAGCCGCTCCAGCGCCGTCGCCTCGGCGCGAAGCGCGGCGAGCTCGCCCGCGGCGGCGGAGGCGGCGGCGCGGCTCTCTCCCTCAAGGGTCTGGGCGTCGGCGCGGGCGGCCTCCGCCGCGCCGAGCGCGGCCTCCGCCGCCGCCGCCGCCGCCGCCGCGGCTTCGGCGGCGCGGGCCGTCGTCTCCCGGCGCGCGCCGGCCTCGGCGAGGCGCGCGCCATGCGCGGCGGCCTCGGCCTCGGCCTCGCCGGCGGCGCGCCGGGCGCGGGCGGTGGCGGCCCCGGCCTCGGCGACGCGGCGGCGCGCGGCCTCGGCCGCGGCGGCGAGGCGGGCGGCCTCGGCGGTCAGCCGGTCGGCCTCCTCCTCCGCGATCCGCAGGCGCTCTCCGGCGGCCCGCGCCTCGTCCGCCGCCGCGGCCGCGGCCTCGTCATGGCCGGCGCGGGCCGCGATCAGGCTCTCCTCCTCCGCCGCCAGCCGGTCGATGACGGCGGCGGCGTCGGTCTGCAATTGGGCCTCGCGCTCGCGGTCGGCGGCGATCTGCGCGACGCTGGCGGCGAGACGCTCGAGCGCGGCCTCGGCCTCGGCGGCGCGCTCGGCGAGGCGGTCGCGCTCGACATGGAGGCGCTGGAGGATGGCGGCGGCGGTCATCTCCTCGTCGCGGGCCGGGGAGATGGCGGCGGCGGCGGCGTCGCGGGCGGCGCCGGCGGCGCGCGCGGCGCGCTCGGCCCGGCCCGCCTCCCCCGCGGCTTCGGCGAGCGCGCGCTCGGCGGCGACGCGGGCGGCGTCCGCCTCGCGCCAGCGGAGGAAGAGGAAGCCGGCCTCGGCCCGGCGCAGCGCCGCGGCGACCTCCCGGTAGCGGGCGGCCTGGCGCGCCTGACGCGCGAGAGAGGCGATCTGGGCCGCGAGCTGATCGATCACGTCGCCGACGCGGGCGAGATTGGCTTCGGCGGCGCTGAGCTTCAGCTCGGCCTCGTGGCGGCGCTGGTAGAGCCCGCCGATGCCGGCGGCGTCCTCCAGAATCACCCGGCGCTGGGTCGGCTTCGCGTTGATCAGATCGGAGATCTGCCCCTGCCGGACCAGCGCCGGCGAATGCGCGCCGGTGGCGGCGTCGGCGAAGAGCATGCGGATGTCGCGGGCGCGGACGTCGTCGCCGTTGGCCTTGAAGGCGCTGCCGGCGTCGCGGGTGATCCGGCGGATCACGTCCAGGGTCTCGTGGCGGTTGAAGGCGGCGGGGGCGCGGTGGGCCGAATTGTCGATCGTGAGCGCGACTTCGGCGAAATTTCGCGCCGGACGGGAGGAGGCGCCGCCGAAGATCACGTCCTCCATGCCGGCGCCGCGCATGGCTTTCGCGGAGGTCTCGCCCATCACCCAGCGGAGCGCTTCGAGGAGATTGGACTTGCCGCAGCCGTTCGGCCCGACGACGCCGGTGAGGCCGGGCTCGATCCGGAGCTCCGTCGGATCGACGAAGCTCTTGAAGCCATGCAACCGGAGCTTGGTGAAGATCACCCGCAACCCCTCTCTCGCCACGCCCTATTCGGGTACGGGGCGACGGGGGCGAGGTCAAGCCGTTTGACGCTTGATCTGGCGGCCCTGCGCGGGCGCGGACCCAGATATGGCGCCTGATTCAGGCGAGCGGCCGCGCCTCCTCGACCAGCATGATCGGGATTCCGTCACGGATCGGGAAGGCGAGTCCGGCCGCGCGCGAGACCAGCTCGCCCGTCTCGCGGTCATAGTCGAGCGGCTTCTGCGTCACCGGGCAGACGAGGCTCTCCAGCATCTTCCGGTCGACGCTGGCCGGCGCGGAGCCGGCCTCGCGGCGGGGGGCGTCTTCGGTCATTGCAGCGCTCCGTCCTCTCCATGGCTGGCGATGGCGAACTCCATCAGCGCGATCAGGCTGGCGCGCCGGTCGCCGAGCATCTCGGCCTCCAGAAGCGCCTGTTTCTCCTCGCCCGAGAACGGGCAGAGCATCGCCAGGGAATTGACCAGCATCTCCTCGTCCGCCTCCTTCAGGCTGTCCCAGTCGGTCGAGAGGCCGGCGGCGGCGAAATAGCGCTTCAGAAGCGCGAGAAACGCCGGCCGGTCGAAGGCGTCGTCCCGCTCGCGCGGGCCGAGATCGCGCGCCCACGGGGTCCAGTCGGGGCGGACCCGGCGGTAAGGGGTGAAGCCCTCGATCTCCTCGACCGGGCTGAAACGGCAGATTCCGGCCAGAATGACCAGATAGCGGCCGTCCTCGGTCTCTGAAAAGCTGACGATCCGCCCGGCGCAGCCGACCGAGCGCAGCCCCGGCTCGCCGCGAAACTCGTCGACCGCGGCGTCATCGGGCTGAATCACGCCGAGGAGCCGCCGGTCGGTCTTCAACACGTCGTCGATCATCGCCAGATAGCGCGGTTCGAACACGTTGAGCGGCAACCGGCCGCGCGGCAGCAGCAGCGAGTCCGCCAGAGGAAACACCGGCAGCGCGTCGGGCAGATCCGCAAGGCCGAAATGGCGGGACATCAAGCCCTCATGCGAAGATCATCGAGGAGAGCCGCCGGCGGCCTTTCAGCGCCAGAGCGCTCTTTTCGCCGAGGCTGTCGAAAATCCGGAACAGCTGCGCCCTCGCGGCGCCGTCATCCCATTCGCGGTCGCGGCGGAACAGCTCCAGCAGCTCCTCGATCGCGCCCTCCTGATCGCCGGCGCCGAGAAGCGCCAGCGCGAGGTCGAAGCGGGCCTGATGATCGTCGGGATCCGCCGCCAGCTTCTCGCGGAGCGCGTCCGCCTCGCCGACGCCGGAGGTCTGCTCGGCGAGGTCGAGCTGGGCGCGGACCGCGGTGAGCGCGGGGTCGTCCCGGATCGCCTCGGGCGCGGCGTCGAGCGCGGCGCGGGCCTGATCCGCCCGCCCGGCGGCGGCGAAGGCGCCGGCGAGGCCGGCGTGGGCGCGCGCGTTTTCCGGCGCGGCCTCGACCACGGCGGCGAAGGTCTCGATCGCGTCGGCGACGGCGCCCTCGGCCAGCATCGCGTCGGCGGCGTCGAGCGCCTCGGCGAGGCTTTCGGCTTCGGACGCGCCGGCGCCGCCCTGGGCGGCCACGCGGTCGACGAAGGCCTTCAGCTCGGACGGGGGCAGCGCGCCCATGAACCCGTCGATCGGCTGGCCGTCGACGAAGGCGAACACCGCCGGGATCGACTGGACGCGAAGCTGCGCGGCGAATTGCGGGTTCTGGTCGATATCGACCTTGACCAGCTTCACCTTGCCGCCGGCGGCCTTCACCGCGCTCTCCAACGCGGGGCCGAGGGTCTTGCAGGGGCCGCACCATTCGGCGTGGAAGTCGACGATGACCGCGGCGCCCTTCGACGCCTCGATCACATCGGCCATGAAGCTGGCGTCGGTTCCGTCCTTGACCAGATCGCCGGCGGGGGCGGGCGCGGCGGCGCCAGATCCGAGATTGAGCATGTCCGCTTCTCCATAGGTTTGCCACGACATAGTGCGTGAGGGGGCGAAAGGACAATGCTTCAGCCGGTCTTTTCCTCCCGTGCGGCGGCCAGACGCTCCAGCGCGTCGAAATCCACCTCCTCCGCCTCGCGGCCGATCCGGGCGAGGAAGGCGCGAAATCCGGCGGCGGAGATGGCGAAGGTCGCCTTGTTGTGAAGCGGATGAAAGTTGAGCGGCTCCCGCGCCATCATGCCGGCGTCGAGGATCAGGCGCACCCGGCGCGCGGAATCGTTGATCAGCGCGAACGGCGTCACCGAGCCGGGCGCGACGCCGAGCGCCTCTTCGAGAAGCGGCGGCGGCGCGAAGCTCAACCGGCGCGCGCCGATGGCCTTTTCGAGATCGGCGATCCGGATCCGGCGATGGTCGAGGCAAGAGACCAGCGTGAGCGCGCCCTTGCGGTCCTTCAGGAACAGGTTCTTGGTGTGCGCGCCGGGGAGAGCGGCGATCTCGGCGCGGCTCTCCTCGACGGTGAAGAGCGGCTTGTGGCGATGCGCCCGGACGGCGATCCCGGCGTCGAGAAGGAGAGCGGCGAGCTTTTTCTCGCCGGCGGATTCGGCTGGGGTCGGCGCGGCTTCGGTCATGAGCTTCCTTTCGATGCGGCGATTGCGGGCTCAAGAGAAACGCGCGGAATCGCGCTTGCCAAGAGCCGACGAATCCTTATAACCCGCGTCTGTCTGATGACGCGGGCGTAGCTCAGGGGTAGAGCACAACCTTGCCAAGGTTGGGGTCGTGAGTTCGAATCTCATCGCCCGCTCCATTTTTGGAATCAGACCGCAAAAGGCCAGCCGGGCGATCCGGCTGGCCTTTTTGGTTTTGAAAACGCTTGCGCGCATCGCGGGAGGCGGCCGCATGAGCGGCATATCCGGCCTCGCCGCCCGGGATGCCCGGCCCCGGCCCGATTCGGGCGGAGGGGGCCGGGCGCGGCGCCGGCTCAGGCGCGCCTCAATCGACCAGTTCGTATCTCACCGTGGTGACGACGCGGATGCGTTTTCGCCGCTCGTTCCGCTCGGTGTAGTCGCCGTCGGCGGCGGAAATCTCGACCACGCCCTGATTGGCGCCGACGATCCGGCCGACGGCGGAGCCGCTGTCTTCGGCGAAGCGCCGCGCCGCGTCGCGCGCGTTTTTCGTCGCCTCCTCGATCATGTCGGGCTTGATCTCGTTCAGTCCGGTGAAGGTGTAGACCGGGCGGGCGGCGCTGTCGTAATCGCCGCCGCCGAGCAGGACGCCGCCATCCAGCAGTTCCGCCGTCCGCCCGCTCAGCGCCTCGATCACCCCGGCGTCGGCGGAGCGCATCCGCACCGCGCCGGCCGAGACGTAGCGCGCCTTCTCGACCTGGCCGCCGCCGGGCTGCTGCAGGAACGTCCGCTCGATCGAGAGCGTGAACGGCTCGACGCTCATCGCCTCCGGCGGAAGGCCGCCGTCGCGGCCAAGGGCCAGAACCGCGTCGCGCGCGCCGATCGCCTGTTCGATCGCCGCCTCGCGCGTCTCGCCGACGCCGCGAAACGGCGCGCGCCAGGTCGCCGCGTCCGCTTCGACCACCCGCTCCGCGAGCCCCTTCACGGTGACGACCCGCTCCGGCGCCCGCGCCTCGATCAACGCCGCGCCGAGAATCCACGCCCCCAGAGCGGCGCCGCCGCCAAGGCAAAGCCCCGCGAAGCCGAGCCCCGCGCCCACACGCCCATCCGCCATGTTCAGCTCCTCTCGTCCGCTCTTACGACGGACGGAACCCCATCCGTCGCGCGGATACGCGGCGCGCGCGTCAAGATTTCGCGCAATTGGGCCTGAACGGGCGGGAGCGAGGCGGCGCGCGCCGGAGCGCGCGCCGGTTTCATCGCGTCGTCAGACGCTCAAAGCGCCGCCGAAAGCGCCTGAATCGCGGCGACATAGGTGGACGGGATATAGCGTTCGTCATCCGCGACCGCCGCGTAGACCGCCTCCATCGTCGACGAGATCTTCTTGTAGGCCGCCGCGTCGATATAGCCGGCGACGCGCATCGCCTCGACGATCGAGCCCATCGCCATCGTCGCCTGCTCGGCGGTCTCGTAATCGGCGAAATAGCCCTTGGTTCCGCGCGCGATCAGCACGTCCATGACGCCGCGCATCTCCGCCGCGTCGATCTTCTTCGCCGCGAGCGCGTTCACCGCGGCGCGCGCGGTCGCCTTCGTCTTGGCCGCCGCCTCCAGCACCGCCTCGCGCGAGGTCTGGCTCGCCTTGTGAAGGGCGAGGATGTCGGCGCGCATCGCCTCGACCATGTCGGGCCCGGCCATGGTCAACGCGATCTCCAGCATCAGCATGTTGGCGTCGTTGAACTTCGGAACGCCCGGGGCGAGGCCGACGCCGGGACGCGGCGACCAGGCGGCGGGGAACGCCCCACTCGCATCCGGCAGCGCGTCCGACATCGGATGATGGCAGGCGTGGCAGTCGAAAAAGGCCAGTTCGGGGAAGAGCCCGCTCGGCGAATATTTCGGGTCGGTGAGCAGATCCATCCGCCGCTCGACCATCAGCGCCTGCCCGATCGCCCAGGTCCGGACCCCGTCGACCACTTTCTTGCGCTTGCGGTAATCGTCGTCGACGACGAAATGCGCCGGCTGGAAATCGGTGAAGCTGTCCATCTCGAAGCTGATCCGCGGATGGCCGGCGCCCATGATCTGATGGGTCGCGAAGCGGGTCTCGTCGCCGAGATGGCAGTCGAGGCACACGCCGGCGCGGACGATCGGGTCCTCCAGCGGCACGAGGCCGTTCTCGACGTTCCGCTCATGCGGCGATCCGCCGATATGGAGCCCCATCCATGGCGCGGCGCCCGCGCCGTGGCACGCCTCGCAGCCGACGCCGTCGGCCAGCACGAACTGGGGGCCGCGTTTCTCTTCGGGCACATTGTCGGCGTGGCAATCGAGGCAGATCTTGGCCTCATGCGCGTTCGGCAGGCCGAGATTGCGCGCGATCCTCTGCGAGCGCGGCTCCATCAGCACTTTATAGGCGGTGGCGTGGCTGTCGTATTTCTGCCAGGTGACGTATTCGTTCAGGAGAACCGGCGATGAGGACGACGCGACCTGCCCATGGCACCCGCTGGAGCCGCAGCTTTTCACTCCGAGATGCACGTCCTGAGCGGCGGCGGGAGGCGCCAGCCACCCGAACCCCATCATTAAGGCAGCTATCGCGCCAAGCCTCACCATCGTTCCCTCCTTCGTCGCAATTGGCCGGGTGACAAGCCCCTACACCCCAAGCCGCTTTCGTGTGACGATACGGGTTGCGCGCCGATACGCCAAACTCGAATATGGCCGCAAAGTGGAAAAAGGACGCAAATTCCGCGATGGAGACGCCAGAATCGCCGGTTGACGCATGCGTTCGGACGCTGGTGGAGGCGCGCGCGCTCAGCCCGGAGGACGCCGCGCGCGCCCGGAAAGCCGCGCGCGGCGGGGAATCCGCGCTCGCGGCGGCCTGCCGTCTCGGCCTGATTCCCGCCTCCAGGGCGGCGGCGGCGGCGGCGGAGGCGCTCGACCTTCCGCTCATGAGCGACGATGCGGTCGCGGCGCTGCCCGGGCCGCCCGACGCGGGAGCCCCGCAGCGCGGGTTCGTCGCCGCGCATCAGCTGGCGCTGGCCCCGACGGAGGACGGCGGCCTCGTCGCGGCGCTCGCGGATCCGTTCGACGACCATCTCCGCCGCGCGATCTCGATGGCGACGGACCGGCCGGTCGCGTTCAAGGTGGCGACGGCGGCCGGGATCGCCGCCTGGCGCGCCGCGCGGCTCGCCCCGCGCCCGAGCGCCGCCCCCGCCGACGCGGCGCCGGCGGCGGCGGGCGCGGCGGTCGAGGCGATCGACGCGCTGCTCGAGACCGCGGCGCGGCTCGGCGCCTCCGACCTTCATCTGGAGCCGGCGGGCGAGGGGGGCGCGGGGCGGGCGCGGGCGCGCGTCGACGGCGCGATGCGGGTGATCGGCGCGCTCGACGCCGCGACCTACCCCGCCGCGCTCGCCCGGGCCAAGGTGCTCGCCCGGCTCGACGTGGCGGAGCGGAGGCTGCCGCAGGACGGGCGGGCGCGGCTGACCCTGGCGGGGCGGCGCATCGACCTTCGGCTCTCCACCGCGCCGGCGATCGGCGGCGAGACGCTGGCGATCCGCCTTCTCGACCCGGAAGCGGCGCCGGGCGACCTCTCCCTCCTCGGCTTTCCGGCGGAATACGCCGATGTCGTCGCCGCGGCGAGCGCCGCCCCGCACGGGCTCTTCCTGCTCACCGGGCCGACCGGCGCCGGCAAGACGACGACGCTCCACGCCGCGCTCTCCGGCCTCAACAGCGCGGAGCGCAAGATCATGACGGTGGAGGACCCGGTCGAATACGCGCTGCCGGGCGTGGTGCAGATGCAGGTTCGCCCCGAGATCGGCTTCGATTTCGCGCGCGCGCAGCGGGCGATGCTGCGCCACAATCCGGACGTGATGATGGTGGGCGAGATCCGCGACCGGGAGAGCGCGTCGATCGCGGTTCAGGCGGCGCTGACCGGGCATCTCGTGCTCTCCACGGTTCACGCCAATTCCGCCGCCGGGGCGGCGATCCGGCTTCTGGATCTCGGGGTCGAGCCCTTTCTCCTCGCGGCGGCGCTGATCGGCGCGGGCGCGCAGCGGCTCGCGCGGCGGCTCTGCCCCGATTGCGCCGAGCCGGTCGCGCCCGACCCCGCGGCGCTGGCCCGGATCGGCGCGCCGCCGGCCGGCGACTGGCGGCGCGCGCCGGGATGCGCGCGCTGCGGCGGAACCGGGGTCCGGGGCCGGGCGCCGGTGGCGGAGGCGTTTCTCGCCAGCCGGGCCTTCAGCGACGCGGCGCGCGGCCCCGCGCCGTCGGAGGCCGCGCTTTCGGCGCTGACCGGCGCGACCTCCCTGCGCCAGGCGGCGCTGACGCTGGCGGCGTCCGGGACCATCTCGCTCGAGGAAGCGCTCCGCGTCGCGCCGCCGCCCGCCGCATGAGCGCCGCGCTCTATCGATACCGGGCGACGGCGCCGGGGGGCGGGCGCCGCCGCGGGGTCCTGAACGCGGGCTCCGAAGCCGAGGCGGCGCTGATGCTGGAGCGGGCCGGCCTGACCGCGCTCTCGATCTCGCCGGGGCGCGCGCCCTCGCGGCCGCGCGCGCGGCTCCCGCACCGGGCCGCCGCCATGCGCCGGCTCGCCTCGCTGGCGGCGGCGCGGGCGCCGCTCGACCGGGCGCTGCGGCTCGCGGGCGGGACCGAGAGCGCGGGCGGGCTTTTCGCCGATCTCGCCATCGCCGTCGCCTCGGGGCGCCCGCTCTCCGAGGCGATGGCGGCCTGGCCCGCGGATTTCTCCGAAGCCGAGGTCGCGCTCATCGCCTCGGGCGAGACGTCGGGCGAGCTCGCGCGCGCGGCGGACGCCGCCGCGACGCTGGTGGAGCGCCGCGTCGCCGGGCGGGGCGCCGTCGCCTCCGCGCTGGCCTATCCCGCCTTCGTCCTGATCGCGGCGCTTCTGGCGCTCGCGGTGTTCGTCGGCTTCGCGCAACCCCGGTTCGAGGAGGTTCTCCGCGCGGCGGGCGCCGAGGTCTCCGGCGCGACGGCGTGGTTCTTCGCGGCCTCGCGGGCGCTTCGCGAATGGGGCGGCCCGCTGCTCGCTGGTCTCGGCGTCCTCGGCGTCGGCGCGCTGATCCTGTCCGGCGCGGAGGCCGGAAAGCGGCGGCTGGCGGGGGCCGCGCTCCGCGCGCCGCTGATCGGCCCGCTGATCCGGGACCGCGCGCTCGAATCCTACGCCGGCGCGCTCGGCGCGATGCTGGAGGGCGGCGCGCCGCTGCCGGACGCCGCGCGCCTCGCCGCGCGCACGCTCGGCGCGCCGCGGCTGGAGGCGGCGGGCGCGGCGGCGGCGCGCATGGTGACCGAAGGGCGCCCCTTCTCCGCCGCGCTGGCCGAGAGCGGGCGCTTCCCCGAGACCTTCGTCGCCTTCGCCGAGATCGGCGAGGAGACCGGCGCCCTCGCCCCGCTGATGACCAGCGCCGCGCGCCATTTCGGCCAGGAGGCGGAAAGCCGGGCCCGGCGGCTCTCCGCCGTCGCCGCCCCGGCCGCGACCGCGATCCTCGGGCTGTTGATCGGCGTCGGCGCATACCTGATGATGACCGCCGTGCTCGACGTCTACGACGCCGCCCTCTGAGGATCGCCCGGATGCGCTTTTTCCCTCTCGCCCTTCGCCGCCGCCCGCGCCGCGCCCGCCGCCGGAGGGACGCCGAGGCCGGCTATTCGCTGATGGAGATCCTGATCGGCCTCGCGATCATCGCGCTTCTGGTCGGCGTCGCCGGGCCGCGCGTCTTCGCGCTTTTTGAACGCGGCAAGGAGAAGGTCGCGGTGATCCAGATGGAGCAGATCCAGGCCGGCCTCGATCTCTACCGGCTCGACATGCGCCGCTATCCCAGCACCGAGGAGGGCCTGCCGGCGCTGATGTCCCGGCCGGCGGTGGGCGCGGAGCGCTGGTCCGGGCCCTATCTCGACAAGGCGTCCGGCCTGATCGACCCCTGGGGCGCGCCCTATCGATATGTGCTGACCGGAGCCGGGGCTTATGAATTGAGCAGCTATGGCGCCGACAACGCGCCGGGGGGCGATGGCGAAAACCGCGACATCAAGGCTGAATGACCCCGAGCGCGGGGCGGCGCTGCTCGAAGCGGCGCTGGCGCTCGGCCTCGTCGCGTTCATCGCGGCGGCGGGGCTCTCCGCGTTCAGCGGGGCCGCCCGCACCGGCGCGGCGGCCGAGGCGCGGCTTCTCGCCCTCGCCGACGCGTCGAGCGCGCTGGAGCGGGCGTCGGCGCCGACATTCCTCGCCGAGGCCCTCCTCGCCGGCGGCGCGGAGCTGAGCGGCGACGGCTGGCGCGTCGAGGCCGCGCCCTACGCCAACGAGGGGGCCGAAGAGGGGATGGAGGACGGCCCGCTGGCGCTGATCCGCCTCACCGCCAGCGCCGGGCCGCCCGAGGCGCCCCTGGTCACGCTCACAACGCTGCGGAGCCTGCCGCGATGAGGCCGGCGGAGCGCGGCGCGGCGCTTCTGGAGGTGCTGATCGCCGTCGCGCTCACCGCGCTGCTGGCCGGGGCGGCGGGCGGGATCGTCCGGTTCGGGCTCGGCGCGCTCGAGCGCGCGGGCGCCGCGTCGGACCGGGGCGCGGAGGCGCTGGCGCTCCGGCGCGAGATTTTTGAGATGCTGGCGCGGATCGACCGGGAGACGCCGGAGGCGGCCGCGATCTCGGGCGACGCGGACGCCGCGACATGGCGGGGCGTCGTCCCCGGAGCGGACGGCGAATGGCGGAGCGGAATCTGGCGCCTCTCCGGGCGCGGGCTCGCCCTCGAACGGTGCGAGACGCTGCGCGGCCCCTGCGCGCCCGACCCGGCGGCGCGAAAGAGAGAGGCCGCCGCCCGCTTCTCCTATGGCGACGGCGCCGGGGGCTGGCGGGACGACTGGCCGGCCGGCGGCGCGCCGGAGCTGATCCGGCTGCGCTTCGGCGCCGGCGCGCCCCTGGACGAGATCGTCGTCGCGCCCCGCGTGCGCGGAGCCGCCAGATGAGGCGCGAGCGCGGCGCGGCGTTTCTGATCGCGCTCGGCGCGCTGGCGCTGATCTCGGCCCTCGCGGCGGCGGCGCTGTCGCTCGCCTCGGGGCCGGCGACGCGCGCGGCGGCGGCGGTGGAGCAGGCGGCGGCGACCCGGGCGGCGGAGGCGGCGCTTCACCGGCTTTTCGCCGCGGCGGCGAGCGCGGAGTTCAGGGCGGCGGCGCCCCTGGACGGCGCGGTGATCTCCACGACGTTTTTCGGCGCGCGAATCGATTTTTCCGCGCAGGACGCCGGCGGGCTGGTCGATCTCAACGCGGCGCCGGCGGCGGTTCTCCACCGGCTGCTGACGCTGACCGGCGCGCGCGGCGCCGACGCCGACGCCATCGCCCGCGCATGGGTCGGCGCGCGGAGCGCGCGCGCGGGGCGCGCCGGCTTTCCGACCCCCGAAGCCGCCGTCGCGGCGCTGCCCCCCCGGCTTCGCCCGGCGGCGGAGGCGGCGATCGGCCATGCGACCACCTGGTCGGGGCGGGCCGCGGTCGACCCATGGGTCGCCACCGCGCCCGCGCTCGCGGCCTCGGCCGATCTGACGCTGGCGGAGGCGCAGGCCTTCGTCGCCCGCCGCGCGCTGGAGGGGCGCGCGACGCCGCCGCCGCCGGGCGCCGATCTCGACGGGCTCGCGGCGTCGGACGGGCGGGTGGCGCGGCTCACCGTCCGGGCCGAGACCGAGGGCGGCGGGCGCGCCGCGCTGAGCGCGGTCGTCCGCGTGACCGAATCGCCCCGCGCCCCGGTCGCCATTCTCGCCTGGCGATAGCGCGGCCCCGCCCGATCCACCATGGACAGAGCCGTCGCCCCGCCTATCATGGCCGCCGCCGCGACAGGACGACGCCGCGGAGCAAGACGGAGCGAGCGAAAGAAAGGCGACGCATGGGCGGGCCCGAGCGGATCGGCGACTTTTTCATCTGGATCGGCGAGACCATGGCGGCGTTTCGCCCCGCCCGCGCGCCGCGCCGCGCGCTTGGCGTCGCGGGGGAGGAGGCGCTGCTCTATCGATTTGAAGCCGGACGCTACGCCCCGCTTCGCCCCGCCCGCGCGGGCGACGCCGCGCCGCTGCTTCTCTCATCGGAGCAAGCCTTCGCGATGCGGCTGATCATCGACGCCGAGGCGGCCGCGCATGGGGCGGGCCCGGCCCGGCTGGAGGCCGCGCGCCGCTCCCCCTTCCCGCTCGCGGAGGCCGACTGGGCGCTCAGCCGCGCGCCGGAGGCCTGGGTCGAGGGGGCGCCCTGGCGATTCGCCGCCGCGCCGAAGCGCCGGCTCGAGTCGCTCCGCGCGACGCTTCGCGCCGCCGGCGCCCGGCCCGGCCCGGCGTTCACCCTGCTCGAAGGCGCGCCGCTTCGGCTCGCCCCCGGCGGGCCGCGCGCGCCCCGCGCCCCGATCTGGGCCGGCGCCGGCGCCGCGCTCGCCGTCGCCGCGGCGCTGCTTTCGACCTCGCTCGGCGCGACCCGGATCGAAGCCGCGGCCGAGGCGCGGCTCGCCGCCGCCGGAGCGCTGCTGGACGCCGCCGAAGCCGAGGCCGCCGCCGCCAGCGGGCTCCGCGACGCGAAAACCGCCCCGATCCGCGCCGCGGCGGCGGCGAAGGCGCTCCTCGCCGCGCATCCGCCGGCGGCGGCCGCGCTCGCCGGCCTCTCCGCCGCGACGCCGGACGCCGCGCACGCCGTCCGCGTCTCGATCCGCCCGGCCCGCGTCGTGGGGGAGTTCATCGCGCCCGACGCCGCCCAGCTCGCCGCCCAGCTCGCCGCCGCGCCCGGTTTCAAAGCCGCGCGGCTCCAGGGCGCCGCCCGCGCCGAGGCGAGCGGGCTCCAGCGCGCGACGATCGAGCTGACGCTCGCGCCCGAGTTACGATGAGCGCCGCGCCCCCCTGGCGCCGGCGCGCGCCCACCAGCGCCGGCGCGCGGCTCGCGGCGCTCGGCGCGCTCGGGATCGGGTTGCTCTTTCTCGCGGTCTTCGTCGCGCGCCCGCTCGTCGAGCGGGTGGACGCGGCCCGGGAGCGCGCGGCGCGGCTCGATCTTCGCGCCGGCGCGCTCATCGCCGCCGCGCAGGCGCGAAAGGCCGAGGCCGGGCTGGCGGAGACCGATCGGGCCGCGCTCGCCGCCGCGACCGAATGGCTCGCCCGGAACGCGCCGATCCAGGACGAGGGCGCGGCGACGCTCGAGCTTCTCTCCTCGCTTCGGCTGCTCGCCGACGCGGCGGGCGTCGAGCTGAGCTCGGCCGCGCCCCTCGACGCCGGCCGCGCGGATGGCGGCTTTTTCGCCGGCGACGCCCCCGCCGCGCCGCATGTCGCGGCGGCGGAGGCGCGGATCGCGGCCGACCACGCGGGCCTCGCCCGGTTTCTCATGGCGATCGAGGCGGCGCGCCCGCCGCTTCGCGCCGCCGCGCTCGACATCACGGCGAGAAGCGCCGCGCCGGTCGATGAAGACGCGCGCCTCACCGTCAGCGTGATCGTCGGCGCGCTCTCGCGCCCCAGGGCCGGGGACTGACGCGATGCGCCCGGGCCCGCTCGCCGCCACCCTTCTCGCGCTCTCGATCGCGGCCGGCTTCAGCTGGATCGCCGCCCGCCCCTGGACGCAGGCGCCGGGCGCGCCGCCGCCGCCGCGCCCCGCCGCCGCGCCCGAAGCGCCGGACGCCCCGCCCCCGGCGCCCGCGGCGCCCCCGCAAGCGACGGATCTTTCCGATTTCACGCGCCGCCCGCTTTTTTCGGCCGCCCGCCGCCCGCCGCCGCCGGAGACGCCGGGGATCGCGGTCGAGGCGCCCGCGCCCGATCTTCTGTTCGGGCGCTATGAGATCGCCGGCGTCGTGGTGCTCGGCGAGTCCGCGCTGGCGCTGCTCAGGGATTCCGACGGCAAGCTCATCCGGCTGCGCGCGGGGGACCGCATCCCGGCGGGCGGCCCCGGCGCGGGCGAGGCGAGGATCACTGAAATATCGCTCGATTCCTTGACCTTCACGCATCAGGGAGCGACGGTCACCGCGCCGGTCAGACGCGAGGGGGCGAAGACGGAATGATCTGGGTTTTCACGGGCGCCGCCGGCCCGCGTCGTCTACTGATCCTCGGGGCCGCGCTCACGCTCGGCGCCTGCGTCGAAGGCGAGGGCCTCGCGCCGCCATTCTCGAGCGCGGGCCATCTCGGGGCCGGGCCGCCCTCGGCCGCGCCCGCCGCGCCGCCGAACGCCGCCGTCATCTCCGAGGCCGGCTCCGACTGGGCGAAGGGCGGCGCGACGCTGCTCGGCCAGTCCCGCGCGGCGGCGCCCGGCGGCGCGCTCCTCGCGGGGGATCCGCCGCTGGCCGGCGAGCCGGCGAGCCTCGCCATCGAGGACGCGACGATCGCCGACGCCGCCGCCATCGTGCTCGGCGAGGCGCTGAAGCTGCCTTTCGTCGTCGATCCCGGCGCGACCGGCGTGATCAGCTTCCGGACCGCGGCGCCGCTTCCGCCGAACCAGCTTCTGTCGGCGTTCCGCACGGCGCTGGAGGCGCGCGGCCTGTCGCTTTTCCGCGCGGACGGCGTCTGGCGCGTGGCGCCCGCCGGCGCCGTTCCCACGGCGGCCGGCGACACCGAGATGATCCCGCTTCGCTTCATCGCGCCTGAGGAGGCGGCGAAGGCGCTCGAGCTGGCGATGCCGGCGGATCAGGTGCGCGTGATCTCGGGCCCGGGCGGAAACGCCGTTCTCGTCAGCGGCTCGACCGAAGAGCGGGGCCTCGCGCGCGCGACGATCGCCGCGCTCGACATCGACGCGCTGGCGGGAAATTCGGTGATGCTGGTCGGCCTCACCCATGCGCCGGCGGCCTCGCTCGCCGCCGAACTCTCCGCGATCTTCGGCGGCGACGCCTCGCCCGGCGTGCGCGCCGACGGCGGGCCCGGCGGCGCGCCGGGGGGCGCCCCGATCGAGGCCGGCGGGCTCCGCATCGTGCCGCTGGACCGGCTCGGCGCGGTCATGCTCTTGGCGCGCGACGGCGCGACGCTCGACCGCGCCTTCTCCTGGGTTCGCCGGCTCGATCAGCCGCGCGCGGCGGAGGCGCGGCGGCTCTTCGTCTACCGGGTCCAGAACCGGCCGGCGGCGTCGCTCGCCGAATCGCTGAACGCGCTCTTTTCCGGCCAGCCGGTGGAGGGGGCCGAGGCGGCCCCGGTCGACCCCGGCGACGACGCCCCGCCGCGCATCGTCGTCGACGCGGAGAAGAACGCGCTGGTGATCTCCGCAGAATCGCGCCAGTTCGACACGCTGGTGGATCTGATCCGCCAACTCGACAGCGCGCCCCTGCAGGTGCTGGTGGAGACCACGATCCTCGAGGTCACGCTCGGCGATTCGCTGCGCTATGGCGTGCAGTACGCGTTCTCGGTCGGCTCTCTCTTCAATGGCCGCGACGGGGCGGTGACGCTGACCGACACCAATGCGAACATCACCCCGGATTTCCCGGGATTCGCCTTCACCATCGGCTCCAATCTCGGCCCCGAGGCGATCATCGAGGCGCTGGACAGCGTCACCAGCCTCACCGTCGTCTCCTCGCCCAAGCTGCTGGTGCGCGACGGGCAGACGGCGGTGCTCCAGATCGGCGATCAGGTGCCCATCGTCACCCGCACCGCGGAAGGGTTCGATGACAACGCCCGCATCGTCAACGCGGTCGAATACCGGGACACCGGCGTCACGCTTCAGGTGACGCCGCGGGTCAACTCCGGCGGTTTCGTCTCGCTGGAGGTGGAGCAGGAGGTCTCTTCGGTCACGGCGACCACGACATCGGGCATCGACAGCCCGACCATCAGCCGCCGCTCCGTCACCACCGACGTCACCATCCGGTCCGGGCAGACGGTGGTTCTCGGCGGCCTGATCCAGGACTCCTCCTCCTCCGGGCGGAACGGCGTGCCGGTGCTGGACGAGATTCCGATCCTCGGCGCGGCGTTCGGCCGGCGGGATCAGTCCGCCGGGCGAACCGAACTGCTGGCGCTGCTGCGCCCGCATATCCTCTCGTCTCCCGAACAGGCGGAGGATCTGACGGCGCGGCTCCGGGCCGAGTTCGACGCGATCTCCCGCGCGAGCGATGTCCAGCTCAGGACGCCGGGGCGCACGAAGCTGCCGAATTTCAACACGGCGGACTGACCGGGCCGCCGGGGATCAGGCCGCGGCGCCCTCGGTGAACTGGAGCCGCGCGAGGCGGGCGTAGAGGCCGCCTTCGGCGACCAGCGCGTCATGCTTGCCGATGGCGGCGATGCGCCCGGCCTCCATCACCACGATGCGATCCGCCTGTTTCACCGTCGCGAGCCGATGGGCGATGACGATCGTGGTCCGGCCTCTGGCCAGCGCCGCCACCGCCTGCTGCACCAGGCGCTCCGATTCGGCGTCGAGCGCGGAGGTCGCCTCGTCGAGCAGGAGAACCGGCGCATCGCGGAGAATCGCGCGGGCGATGGCGATTCGCTGTTTCTGCCCGCCGGAGAGCATCACGCCGCGCTCGCCGACGAAGCTGTCATACCCTTGGGGAAGCGCGGCGATGAATTCATGCGCGGCGGCGGCGCGGGCGGCGGCCTCCACCTCCGCATCCGTGGCGCCGGGGCGGCCGAAGCGGATGTTCTCCCTCGCCGACGTCGCGAAGATCGCCGGCTCCTGCTGAACCAGCGCGATGCGCGCCCGCAGCGCCTCGGCGCCCACGGCGGCGACATTGACGCCGTCGAGAAAGACGCCGCCCCGGTCCACGTCGTAGAACCGCTGAAGCAGCTGGAAGACCGTGGTCTTCCCCGCCCCCGAAGGGCCGACGAGCGCGACGGTCTCCCCCGGCTGAATGGAGAGGTCGAACCCGTCCAGCGCCGCGACCTCGGGGCGTTGCGGGTAGCGAAACGAGACATCGTCGAAGCGGATCGCGCCCTTGATCGGCGTCGGCAACGGCGCCGGGCTCGCGGGCTCGGCGACCGGATCCTCGGCGCTCAGCAGATCGATCAGCCGCTCGGTCGCGCCGGCGGCGCGCTGCAATTCGCCCCAGATCTCCGCCAGCGCCGCGACCGCGCCGGAGACGAGCACCGCGTAGATCAGGAATTGCGCCAGCTCGCCCGGGGACATCACGTCCGCGCGCACGTCCCGCGCCCCGATCCAGAGCACGCCGACGACGCCGGTGAAGACGAGGAAGATGACGATCGCCGTCATCCAGGCGCGGACCGCGACCCGCCGGCGCGCGGCGCCGAAGGCCTGCTCGGTCAGGTCGCCGAAGCGCGCCCGGCTGGCGCCCTCCCCGGTGAAGGCCTGCACCGTTTGCGCCGCGAGCAGGGTCTCGGACGCCTGCGCCGCGCTTTCGGCGATCCGGTCCTGGCTCTCGCGGCTGAGCCGACGGACCTTGCGGCCGAGAATCAGGATCGGCGCCACCACGAGGGGGACGATCAGAAACGTGAACCCGGTCAGCTTCGGCGAGGTCCAGACCATCAGCCCCATGCCGCCCACGAGCATCAGCGCGTTGCGGAGCGCGATCGAGACCGATGAGGAGATCACCGAGAGCAGGAGCGTCGTATCGGTGGTCAGCCGCGAGATCACCTCGCCGGTCAGGACTTTTTCGTAAAATCCCGGGCTCATGCCGATCACGCGGTCATAGACCGCGCGCCGGATATCGGCGATCACCCGCTCGCCCAGCCGCGTCACGAGCCAGTACCGGAGCGCGGTGGCCACGGCCAGCAGCGCCGCGATGGCGATGGCGGCGGCGAAATACTTGTCCATCAGCGCCGCGCTCTCCTCGGAGAACCCGTCGATCACCCGGCGCACCGCGAGCGGCAAGATCAGGCTGAGCGTCGCGGTGGAGATCAACGCCGCGAGCGCCCCGAAGACCCAGATCCGATAGGGCGCGAGGAACGGCGCGAGCGCCTTCAGAGGCGCCACCGTTTTCGATTTGTCGCGTAATTCGGCCATGCACCCTCCTCGGACGCGCCGATGTAACCGGGGCCGGGCGGGCGCCGCAAGGCGACGGGGCGCCACGCCGCCGCGGAAGGCGGCGCGGCGTGCGCGTTCAGGCCAGCGCAGGCGCGTCGCCGGCCGCGATCATCGCTTTCAGAATGGTCGCGGCGCCGGCCTGCCGGGAGACGGCGTTCGGGTCGTAGACGCCGTCCTTCACATATTTTCCGGACGTGTACTGGGTGGAGAAGCTCCAGAGATACGGGCTGGGCGCGCGCCGATAACGATAGCCGAACCCGTTGAACCGCTCGATCTCATAGAGCGTCCGGGCGAGGGTCCAGTCCTCAATCCGGTGCAATCCATGCCCGCGCAGCGCGTCCGCCGCGCTCTCCTCCCAGGTGAACGGCGGCGTTCCGGTCGCGGGCCGCCCGGCCGGCACCCGCCGCGTGCGCGCCGTCAGCGGATCGCCATTGTGAAGATGGCGTGAGAAATCGAATCCCGCCTCCAGCCCGTGAAGAACCCCGACCACCGCCCAGGGCGCCCCGATCTCGGCCTCGATCGCCTGATAGGCCGCGCGCCCCCGGAGCACGCGGCCGACCACGGCCTCGATCTCCCGGCGATGCGCGGGGCGCGGGCGGGCCGCATGAAACATCGCCTCGTACTCCGCGGCGATCTCGGAGAATTTGGTGGAGCGAATCACGGTTGGCGCAGGCTCTGGCGCCGCGTCCTCCGGCGCGTCCTCCGGCTCCGGCGCCGGCGCGCCCTCCACCGCGCGGCGGGCGGCGGCGAGCCTGTCGGCGGCGGCGGCGCGAAGCGCGCGGCGCGCCGCCGCCCGGTCCGCGTCCGGCGCCCGCGGGTCGCGGGCCAGCGCATTGATCTCGGCGGGCTCAAGCCCGGACAGGTCCGCGCGCGCGCTCATTCGTCGCCCGTCGCGGCGTCCGCCCGCGCATCGAGATAGGCCGAATACTCGGCGAGCGCCGCGCCGGCCGGGGCCGGGGCCGCGGCCCGCTCCCACGCCGCGAGAGCGCGCTCCGCCTCGGCGACGAGCGGCGCGAGCGCCGCCGCCTCCTCCGGGCTCAACGGCGCGCCGGCCGGGTTCATCAGCTCTTCAAGTCCGGTCGCGCCATATCCCGGCGCGGCGCGCGCGAGCAGCGCGCGGAGCCGCGCGTCCGCGGCCGCGACCGCCGCGCCGGCCGCGCGCGCCTCCGGCAGGCCGCGGCCCGCCGTCGCCGCGAACACCGCGTCGACCGCCGTCAGCCAGCGCTCGTCCGCCTCGGCGAGCGCGTCGCCCCGTGTGGCCGACGCGAGAGCCATGAGCGGCGCGAGCCCGGCGCGAAGCGCCTCCGCATCCTTCGCCAGATCGGCGCAGCGCGCGCGCAGCGTCTCCACCTCGTAGCGCGCGTCGCAGGGCGCGCCCGGAATCGCCATTCCGCCCCAGGCCGCGGCCAACGAGTCCAACGCACGCATCCCGGCGTCCCGCGCGTCCGCGGCGCTCGGCGCGGCGAACGGCGCCGTCGCGACGGCCGGCGACGGTGGGACGCAGGCCGTCAGAGTAAGGAAAGCCAGCGCCGCGCCCGCGGCGCGGCGAGTATGTTGCATGTTCATCTGATGTCTCCGCTTGCCGGATCGCGCTCGCGACCCCTGAGCAGGGAGAGTGTTAGCAAGAAGTTCTTAGAATTCGATTAAACTTGCTTCTATCCAGACGGTGTTGCGCGCGCCGCCTCGCCCCGCCCGGCCCGATCCGCTATACCCCGCGCGAGTCAGCATCGGAGGCCCACATGGCGCGCATACTCATCACATCGGCGCTGCCCTATATCAACGGGATCAAGCATCTCGGCAATCTCATCGGCTCGCAGCTGCCGGCGGACGTCTACGCCCGCTTCATGCGCCAGCGCGGGAATGAGGTTCTGTTCATCTGCGCGACGGACGAACATGGCACGCCGGCCGAGCTCGCCGCCGCGAAAGCCGGCGTTCCCGTCGCCGAGTTCTGCGAACGCATGTGGCGGACCCAAAAGGACATCGCGGACGGGTTCCGTCTCTCCTTCGATCATTTCGGCCGCTCCTCGTCCGAGCGCAATCACCGGCTGGTCCAGCATTTCGCCGAACGGCTCGCCGGCGCGGGCCTGATCGACGAAGTCTCCGAGAAGCAGGTCTACTCCCGCGCCGACAAGCGCTTCCTTCCGGACCGCTATATCGAGGGAACCTGCCCGAATTGCGGCTATGAGCGCGCGCGCGGCGACCAGTGCGAGAACTGCACCAAGCAGCTCGACCCGACCGACCTGATCGAGCCGCGCTCCGCCATCTCCGGCTCCACAGATCTCGAAGTGAGAGAGACGAAGCATCTCTATCTGCGCCAGTCCGCGATGCGCGAACATCTGAGGGAATGGATCGACAGCCAGAGCGGCTGGCCGATCCTCAGCACCTCGATCGCGCGGAAATGGCTGGACGACGGCGAGGGGCTTCAGGACCGCTCGATCACCCGCGATCTCGACTGGGGCATCCCGGTCAGAAAGGGCGAGAAGCCCTGGCCGGGCATGGAGGGCAAGGTATTCTACGTCTGGTTCGACGCGCCGATCGAATATATCGGCGCGACCGCGGAATGGGCGGACGCGCGCGGAGAGGACGACGCCGCATGGCGGCGCTGGTGGCGCACCGACGAGGGCGCGGACGACGTTCGTTACGTGCAGTTCATGGCCAAGGACAACATTCCATTCCACACGCTCAGCTTCCCGGCGACGCTGATGGGCTCGGCCGAGCCGTGGAAGCTGGTCGACTACGTCAAGGGGTTCAACTGGCTGCTCTATGAGGGCGGGAAATTCTCCACCAGCGAGGGCCGGGGCGTGTTCATGGATCAGGCGCTGGAGATCCTGCCGTCCGATTACTGGCGCTGGTGGCTGCTGTCGAACGCGCCGGAGAGCGGGGACGCCGATTTCACCTGGGAGAGTTTTCAGGCCGGCGTCAACAAGGACCTCGCGGACGTTCTCGGCAATTTCGTCTCCCGGATCACCAAGTTCTGCCGCGCCCGCTTCGGCGAGACGCTGCCCGAGGGCGGCGCTCCGGGGCCGGAGGAGGAGGCGCTCGCCGCGGAGATCGACGCGCGGATGGCCGATTATGCAGCTGCGATGGAGGCGATCGAAATCCGCCGCGCCGCGCAGGCGCTCCGCGCGATATGGGCCGCCGGGAACGAGTATCTGCAAAAGGCGGCGCCCTGGACCAGGATCAAGACCGACCCGGAGGGCGCGGCGATGACGGTCCGGACCGGGTTGAACCTCGTCCGGCTCTATGGCGTCATCTCGCAGCCGTTCATTCCCGACGCCGCCGGCGCGATGCTCGCGGCGCTGGGGCTCGGTCCGGATCAGCCGTGGCCGCGAAACGCGGCGGAGGCGTTGTCCGCCCTTCCGGCCGGACACGCGTTCACCGTGCCCGACGTGCTGTTCGCCAAGATCGACGACGAACGGCGCGCCGAGCTGGAGAAGAGATTCGCCGGCGCGCATTGAGCGCGCGGGCGCGGCCGCCCGCGGGATCGGCGCTCACGAGACCGGGAAGCCGGCGGATCTGGCGCCCGTGGGCGCGGAGGCCTATTCTCTCGCCCATGGCCCATGACGGACTCATAGAAGATATCGAACGCTGGCTGATCGACACCTCGCTCGGCGAGCCGGATATCGAGCAGCTTTTCGACGCGCTCTGCGCGCGCCTGCTCGGGGTCGGCCCGCCGATCCACCGCGCGGTGCTGACATGGCCGACCCTGCATCCGCTTTTTCAGGCCGAGCAGATATTCTGGAAGCCGGATGACGGGGCGAAGCTCCTGCAATACTCCCACGCCAACCGGGCGACGGAGAGCTGGCTGAAGAGCCCGTTCCACTATGTGCTCACCCACCGTCTGGATTGCCTGCGCCGCCGGCTCACCGGCCCGGACGCCCTGCTCGACTTCGAGGTGCTGGAGGAGTTCCGCGCTCAGGGCTTCACCGACTACCTGATGACGGCGTCGGAGTTCCGCATCGGCGAGGTCGCGCCTTTCGCCGAGCGCAACACCGGCATCATCGCCTCCTGGGCGACCAAGCGCGAGGCCGGATTCACCCGGGGCGACCTGGACGCCCTGAACCGGATCCAGAGGATCTTCGCGGTCGCCTGCCGGGTGGCGATCCAGCGCCGCGTCACCGCCAATCTCGTCAACACCTATCTCGGCCCGACCGCCGGCGCGAAGGCGCTGGCGGGAAATATCCGCCGCGGCGACGGGGCGCGGATCCGGGCCGTCGTCTATTATGCGGATCTCCGCGGCTCCACCATGCTGTCGGAATCCATGCCGGCGGACGAATATCTGGAGTTCCTGCGCGGCTATTTCGATTGCGCGGCGCAGCCCGTGATCGACGAAGGCGGGGAGATCCTCGATTATATCGGCGACGCGGTGCTCGCGATCTTCCCGATTGAGAGCGAGTTCGGCGGGCAGGCCGCGGTGCGCGCCGCCACCCGCGCGATGGAGCGGGCGCTGGCGCTCCGGCGCGAGGCGATGGAGCGGGCGCCCGAGCCCGAGATGCGGTTCTGCGTCTCGCTGGCGGCGGGCGAGGTGATGTTCGGGAACATCGGCGTGCCGTCGCGGCTCTCCTTCTCCGTCATCGGCTCGGTCGTCAACGAGGTCGCGCGGATGGACGACGCCTCGAAGGCGCTCGGCCGGTCGGTTCTGGCGACGCGCGACATCGCTTCGGTCGATCCCGATTCCTGGGTCAGCCTCGGCGAGCGGAGCCTTCCCGGCATGGCGGCGCCGAGCGAACTTTTCGTTCGCCGGTGCGAGCTCGACGCCTTCGAGCCCACCCCGATCACCCTCCCGCGGCCGCCGGCGGTCAGCGCCCGAGCGAACGGATCCGTTCCAGAAGCCACGGATCTTTGACGCCAAGCTCGAAGGCGCGGCGGAAGCGGCGATTCGCCTCCTCCGTCCGGGCGAGCCGATCAAGGAGGAGGCCGGACGCGACGAACGGCGCGCCCCATTCCGGGCTGAGGGCGATCGCCTGATCGAAATCGGCCAGCGCGCCCGCCGGATCCGTGGCCTCGCGGGCGCGGGCGCGCTGAAAATAAGCGCCGGAATCGCTCGGATCTCCATGGATCACCGCGGTGAAATCCGAGACCGCCGCCGCGCCGCGCCCGAGCGCGATCAGGGTCAGGCCGCGGTTGAACCGCGCGTCCACGTTCTGGGCGTCGAGCTGAACGGCGGCGTCGAATTCGGCCAGCGCCGCCTCGGACCGCCCGGCCCGAAGATGGAACGCCCCCCGCGCGAGCCGCACGTCGATGCTCGACGGCGCCAGCGCCAGCGCGCGGTCCAGATCCGCGGCGGCGGCCGCCTGATCGCCGAGATCCTCCTCCGCCTCGGCGCGCCCGATATAGAGCTCGACCCGCTCAAGCCCGGTCGCGGCGGCGGCGGCGAACGCGTCCCGCGCCGGTCCGGGCCGACCCGCGCTCAACAGCGCGTCGGCGAGATTGAGATTCACGGCGAATTCCTGCGTTTTCGACAGCCCCCCCTGCGAGAGCGCGCGGCGGCAATGATGGATCACGTCGGCCACGGGCGCCGAAAGCGAACCGCACCGCGCCAGCGAGCCGTCCTGCGCGGCGCCCGCCGTTGGCGCGGCCGCGAAGCCCGCGACGACGAGGGGAGCTATGAATTTCAATCTCATATCATCGATGATAGCGCGCGGCGCCTTCAACGCCAATCGCTCCGTCGTCGCCCGGGCCCCGCCATGCGCGGCGCCCATGGAAAGCTTGCGCGCGGCCCCGGCCTCCCGCATGCTTTCGTCGCGGGCCTGACGCGCGGGCTTGATCGCCGCAAGGCGGGACATTCACTGGCGCTCACAAGATGGGGAGACAAAGATGGCGGGCGAATCCGACAAGTTCGAGGTTTATCAGGACAAACGCGGCGAATGGCGCTGGCGGCGCAAGGCGTCGAACGGGCAGATCGTCGGCGCGGCCTCCGAAGGCTACACCAGCAGAGCCGACGCGGAGGCGAATATGAACCGCGGCCCGAATCCCAAGGACAAGTGGGAATTTTACGAAGACAAGCGCGGCGAGTGGCGCTGGCGGCGCAAGGCGTCGAACGGGCAGATCGTCGGCGCGGCCTCCGAAGGCTACACCAGACGCGCAGACGCGGAAGCCAACGCCGCGCGGCAGGGATGGTCCGCCTGAGCGCATCGACGTCGACAGCGGCGCGCCTCGACGCCGATTTCGAATGAGAGAGGCGCGCCCACGCTTCATGCGGATTGCGAAACCGGCGCGCGCCGGCCTATACGGGCGCAACCCAACCGGAGCCGCACCGGAGCCGCCATGACCCGCCTTTCCCTTCGCCGCCCAGACGACTGGCATCTGCATCTTCGGGACGGCGCCGTGCTGAGGGCGACGGCCCCCGAAAGCGCGCGCGACTTCGCGCGGGCCATCATCATGCCGAATCTCGTCCCGCCGGTGGTGACGGCGGCGGACGCGCGCGCCTATCGGAGCAGGATCGGAGCGGCGGCGGGCGCGCGCTTCGCGCCGCTGATGACGCTTTACCTCACCGAGACCACCGACCCCGAGGACGTCGCCGCGGCGCACGCCGAGGGCCTGATCGCCGCGGTCAAGCTCTACCCCGCGGGCGCCACCACCAATTCCGCCTCCGGCGTCCGCGACTTCGACAAGGTGCGCGGGGTGCTGGAGCGCATGGCCGAGATCGGCCTGCCGCTCTGCGTCCATGGCGAGGTCACCGACCCCGAGATCGACATCTTCGACCGGGAGGCGGTGTTCATCGACCGGGTGCTCGACCCGCTCCGCCGGGCGATCCCCGGCCTTCGGGTGGTGATGGAGCATGTGACCACCAGCGACGGCGTGGATTACGCCGACGCGGGGGGCGACGATCTCGCCGCGACGATCACCACGCATCATCTGATCATCAACCGGAACCATCTCTTCGCAGGCGGGATCCGGCCGCATTATTATTGCCTGCCCATCGCCAAGCGCGAACGCCACCGCCTCGCGCTCCGCGCCGCGGCCACGAGCGGGCGGCGCGGATTCTTCCTCGGGACCGATTCCGCGCCGCATATCGACCCGCTGAAGCTTTCCGCCTGCGGGTGCGCCGGGGTCTTCTCGGCGACGAACACGCTGTCCTGCCTCGCGCATGTCTTCGAGGAGGAGAACGCGCTTGACCGGCTGGAGGCGTTCACGTCTCTCAACGGGCCGGCGTTCTACGGCCTGCCGGTGAACGAGGAGCGGATCGAGCTTGAAAAATCGGCCGATCCGGTCGACTACCCGGCCCGTATCGAAACCGGGGACGGGCCGGTCACGGTGTTCGACCCCGGCTTTCCCCTTTTCTGGCGGGTGGTGAGGTAGCGCTATGTTTCAGAACAGCTTTCCCGACGATGAGCTGATGGCGCGGCAGACCGCGCGGATGCTGCTGGAGGTGGAGGCGGTGCATTTTCGCAGCGCGGACCCGTTCCGGCTCACCTCCGGCCTGCTCAGCCCGGTCTATATCGATTGCCGGAAGCTGATCTCCTATCCGCGGATTCGCGGCGCGCTGATGGATTTCGCCGTCTCGAAACTCATGCGCTCCGCCGGGTTCGAGGCGTTCGACGCCGTCGCCGGCGGCGAGACGGCGGGCATCCCCTTCGCCGCCTGGATCGCGGAGCGCATGGCGCTCCCGATGCAATATGTCCGAAAGAAGCCGAAGGGGTTCGGGCGCAACGCGCAGATCGAAGGCGTGATCGAGGAGGGCCAGCGGGTTCTCCTCGTCGAGGATCTGACGACCGACGGCGGCTCGAAGCTGAACTTCGCCGAGGCGATCCGGGCCACGGGCGCGCGCTGCGATCACACGCTCGTCATCTTCTTCTACGACATCTTCGACGGCTCGACCGAACGGCTCGCCGACGCGGGATTGACGCTCCATCATCTCGCGACATGGCGCGACGTGCTGGCGGAGGCGCGCGCGGGCGCCCATTTCGACAAGCGCACGCTCGACGCGGTCGGGGACTTCCTGTCCGACCCGATCGGCTGGTCCGAGGCGGCGGGCGCGCCCGAGGCCTGATCCCGCCCGCTGATATTCCCCTTGCCCTCGGCGCGCTTCTCCGGTTCCTTTGTTCCCACGGGAGCGGAGGGGGCGATGACGACATTGATGCAGGGCTTTCCACCGGCGGAGGCCGACCGCGCCACGCTGGCCAACTGGCGAACGGGGCCTTACTGCGCCTGGGCGTTTCATCATGTGCGCGAACTGGTGCCGAGCGCCGAGATCGAGAACGATCCGGACGACGTCTGGCGGCTGGAGCCGGGGCGGATCGATCTTTCCGGCGTCGATCTGGAAAGAGCGATGGACGCCACCTCGACCGACGCGGTGGCGATCATCCATGAAGGCCGGCTCGCGCATGAGGTCTACCGGAACGGAATGACCGCGCGCGCGCCGCATATCCTGATGTCGGTCTCGAAATCCATGCTCGGTCTCGTCGCCGGCTCGGCGATGGAGCGGGGGGAGATCGGCGAGGACGCCCTCGCCACCGATTACGTGCCGGAACTGGCTGAGACCGCCTATGCCGGCGCGACGATCCGCAACCTTCTCGACATGCGCGCCGGCGTGAAATTCGATGAAGATTATCTCGCCACCGCCGGCCCGATCATCGACTATCGCTTCGCCGCGAACTGGAACCCGACCCCGCCGGGCCGGGAGGCGGGGGATCTGCGCTCCTTCATGAACAAGATGCAGGACTCGGACGGGCCTCATGGCGGCCGGTTCCATTACGTCTCTCCCAATACGGATCTCCTCGGATGGATCCTGGAGCGGGCGACGGGCCTGCGCTACGCCGATCTCGTCGCGGAGCGGCTCTGGCGGCCGCTCGGCGCGGAGCGGCCCGGCTACATCACCGTGGACCGGATCGGCGGCGCGCGCGCGGCCGGCGGCGTGTGCCTCACCGCGCGCGACCTCGCCCGGGTCGGCATGATGATGGCCGATGGCGGCGTGCGGGACGGGCGCCGCGTGATCCCCGAATCCTGGATCGAGGACATCGAGACGGCGGGCGACGCCGACGCCTGGCGAAAGGGCGATTTCAAGGATCTCTTCGGCGATATCGACGTCGCCTATCGCTCCAAATGGTATATCCGGCTGGGCGAGACGCCGCTCATATTCGGGCTCGGCATCCACGGCCAGTATCTTTTCATCGACCGCAGGCGCCGACTCTCGATCGCGTGGTTCTCCAGCGGGCATGAACCGATCGACGAGGGCAAGATCTTGAAGGTGATGGATACTGTGGAAAAAATCAGAAAGGCTGCGTCATGAACGATCTTTGGCGGTTTGGCGCGGCGGAGACCGCGCGCATGGTGAAGGCGGGCGAGGCGACGGCGGTCGAGGCAACCCGCTCCGCGCTCGGCCGGATCGACGCGGTGAACCAGAAATTGAACGCGGTGGTCCGGCGGATGGATGAAGAGGCGCTGACCGCGGCGGCGGCCGTCGACGCGGCGCGCGCGGCCGGGGAGCCGCTCGGCCCGCTCGCCGGGGTTCCGGTGACGGTGAAGGAGAATGTCGACCAGGTCGGCCATCCCACCACCAACGGGCTCCGGACGCAGCGCGACCTGATCGCCACGGAGGACAGCCCCGTCATCTCGAACTTGAGGCGCGCGGGCGCGATCATCATCGGGCGGACGAACACGCCTGCGTTCTCGCTGCGCTGGTTCACCCGCAATTCGCTCCACGGCGCGACGCTGAACCCGTGGAACCCGGCGCTGACGCCGGGCGGCTCCTCCGGCGGCGCCGCCTCCGCGACGGCGGCCGGCATCGGCGCGATGGGGCACGGGACGGATATCGCCGGCTCGGTCAGGTATCCGGCCTATTCCTGCGGCGTTCAGGGCGTCCGCCCGACCCAGGGCCGGGTGCCGGCCTGGAACCCCTCGGCGCCCGACCGCCATATCGGCGGCCAGCTGATGGCGGTCTCCGGCCCCCACGCCCGCAGCATCGAGGATCTGCGCCTGACGCTGACGGCGATGGCCCAGCCGGATCTTCGCGACCCATGGCATTCGCCCGCCCCGCTCGACAGCGGCCCCTTCGCGCGCCGCGCCGCGCTTTGCGTCGCGCCGGAGGGCATGCCGACGGATCCCGCGGTCGAGGCCGCGCTTCGCGACGCCGCCCAGCGGCTCAGCGACGCCGGCTGGGAGGTGGAGGAGACGCCCTGCCCGCCGCTGCGCGAACCGGCGCGGCTCCAGCTCCAGCTCTGGCTCGCGGAGATGCGCCTCGGCGGCGGCGCCGCCGTGGCGAAGGAAGGCGACAGCGACGCCATCCATGTTTTCGCCGAAATGCAGAAGCTCAGCCCCGACCCGACGAAGGAGGACATTCTGAGCGCGCTGCAGAAGCGGCTCACGCTTCTGCGCGAATGGCAGACGTTCCTCGCCGAGCGGCCGGTGCTGATCTGCCCGGTCTCGGCCGAGCCGCCCTTTCCGGTTCAACTCGATATCGAGGATTTCCCGCGCGCGCTGGAGGCGCAACTGGTGCAGGTCGGCCTGCCGCTCATGGGGATTCCGGCGGTCAGCGTCTTCACCGGCTTCACCGAAACCGCGCATGGGCGCGCGCCGCTCGGCGCGCAGCTGGTCGGCGCCCGGTATCGAGAGGATGTGCTCTTCGCCGCCGCGACCGAAATCGAGGCGAGAGGGCCGAAAGTGGAGATCGCGGAGCCCTGAGCGGGGCGCGGCGCGCCAGCCCTTCTTCCGCCTCCCGCCATGCGCGGCGACGCGCAGCGAAAAGGACATGAGATGAAGGACTTCGAAGGCCGCATCGCCCTGGTCACAGGATCGGCCACCGGGCTCGGCCGGTCCATGGCGATCAAGCTGGCGGAGCGCGGCGCGACCGTGATCGTCAACTACACCCGAAGCGAAGCGGAGGCGCGGGAGACGGCGGAGACCATCGCCGCCGCCGGCGCCGGCGTCGCGATCGTCAAGGCGGACGTCTCGACGAAGGAAGGCTGCGCGCTTCTTCACGAAGCCGCGGCGCCCTTCGGCCGCCTCGACATTCTCATGAACAACGCGGGGATCACCCGCCACGCCCGCAATCACGGCGACCTCGACGCGCTGTCGAAAGACGACTTCATGGCGACCTACGCGGTGAACGTCGTCGGCCCGTTTCTCGCCCTGCAGGCGTTGAAGCCTCTGCTCCTCGCCGCCCACGCCGCGACCGGCAGGGCCAGCGCGGTTCTCAACACGTCATCCATCGCCGGCACGACGGGCATCGGCTCCTCCGTCGCCTACGCGGCCTCGAAAGGCGCGCTGAATACGATGACGCTCAGTCTCGCGCGGGGGCTCGCGCCGGCGATCCGGGTCAATTCCGTCTGTCCGGGGTTTATCGGCACGCGCTGGTTTCAGGACGCGATGGACGAGAGCGCCTACGCCGCCGTGGTCAAGCGGGTCGAGGCGACGACGCCGCTCAACGCCGCCGCCGGCCCGGACGATATCGCGGACGCCGCTCTCTTTTTCGTCTCCGACGCCGCGCGCCACGTGACCGGCGAGTTGCTGCATGTCGACGCCGGACTTCATCTCGGCTTCTCCTCCCTCAAGGCGCGCTGAACGCGCGCCCGCCATATCGGCGCCCGGCCGGATTTGACGCGCCCCGGCCCTCGACAGAGCGCCGGACGGCGACTAAATCGTCACTGGGTCCAGGGTTCAGGATCTTAAAAACGGCAAGGAGACATTTCATGACCCTTCGCATCGGCGACATCGCCCCCGACTTCAAGGCCGAGACGACGGAAGGCCCGATTCAATTTCACGAATGGCTCGGCGATAGTTGGGCGCTCCTCTTTTCGCATCCCAAGGATTTTACGCCGGTCTGCACCACGGAACTTGGGCGGATCGCAAACCTGAAGCCCGAGTTCGACCGCCGCGGCGTGAAACTGATGGGGCTGTCGGTCGATCCGGTCGAAAATCACGCGAAATGGGGACAGGACATCGCCGATGTCTGCGGCGCCGCGCCGAACTATCCGATGATCGGCGACACCGACCTGAAGGTCGCCAAGCTTTACAACATGCTTCCCGCCGGCGCGGGCGAGAGCTCCGACGGGCGCACCGCCGCCGATAACGCCACCGTCCGCACGGTCTATATCATCGGCCCGGACAAGACGATCCGCCTCATGCTGATCTATCCGATGAGCACCGGCCGGAATTTCGACGAGATCCTGCGCGTGATCGACGCGATGCAGCTCGCCGCCAAACACAAGGTCGCGACGCCGTCCGACTGGAAACCGGGCGAGGATGTGATCATCTCCCCCGCGATGTCCAATGAAGACGCGGAAAAGACCTTCCCGGGCTACAAGACCGTGAAGCCCTATCTGAGGACGACGCCGCAGCCGAAATGAGGGCCGCCTGTCGCGGATGGCGATCGGCGATCGCTCCGCGCGGCCGCGGTTGACCGGGGCGGGGAAGGCGCTTCCCCGCCCCGGCCCCATCGGCCCGCATCTCGCGGCCGCGGCGAGACGCCGGCCGGGCGCTTTCAGGACCGACGCCCGAGGCCGCCCCGCGGCGGTCAGACCGAAAGCGAGCCGGTCTGCATCATTCCCGAGGCCAGATAACCGCCGTCGACCGCCAGGACATGGCCGTTGACATAGCGCGCCTGACGCGAGGCCAGAAAGACGATGGCGGCCGCGATATCCTCGGGATCGGCCAGAAAGCCGGAGGGGATCATCGGGATCAGCGAGGCCCGCGTCTCATCGGTATAGACCGCCTCGGTCATCGCGGTCACCGTGGCGCCGGGCGCGACCGCGTTGGCGGTGACGCCGTGGCGGCCAAGCTCCAGCGCCATCTGCCGGGTCAGCCCGGCGATGGCGGCCTTGGACGTTCCGTAGGCCGTGCGTCCGACCCCGGCGCGAAACCCGCTGATCGAGGAGAGATTGACGATCCGGCCATAGCCGGCGGCCTTCATGCCCGGCGCGGCGCGCTGGCCGCAGAGGAAGCTGCCGGTGACATTGACCGCGAACACCCGGTTCCATGTCTCGACGTCGAACTCGTCAAAGGGTTCGACCCTGAGAATGCCGGCGCTGTTCACCAGGATCGAGGCCGGCCCGCGCCAGGCCTCGACCCGGTCGAAGGCGGCGCTCACGGACGCCTTGTCCTGCACGTCGATCTGAACGGCCAGAGCCTCGCCCCCGGCCTCGCGAACGCCGGCGGCGGTCTCCTCGACCGCGGCGGCGTCGATATCCGCGACCGCCACCGGCGCGCCCATCCGGGCCAGCGCCGTCGCCGCCGCGCGGCCGATCCCCGACCCGCCGCCGGTGATCATGGCGGCGCCTTTTTCAAGCGAAAACATCGGATCTCCCTCCCTCATCGGATCACGGCGCCATCATCTGCGGCAGCCAAGTGATGATCGCCGGAAATGCGAAGAGGGTCGCGATCGTGACGAACTCCATCAGGACGAACCAGAGCGCCCCCCTGAATATCTCCGGCAACGGCGTCTCCCGGTCGATCCCGGCGATGACATAGACGTTCAGCCCCACCGGCGGCGTGATCAGGCCGATCTCGCACATCTTGACGGTCAGAATGCCGAACCAGATCGGGTCGAACCCGAGCGATATCACCGTGGGGAACATGATCGGAATCGTGATGACCATCATCGAGAACGCATCGAGGAACATGCCCATCGGCACGAAGACGAGGAGCAGCATCGCGACGATCAGATACGGCGGCAGGCCGGACTGGACCACCGCCTCCGCCAACTGGTTCGGAACCTGGATCAGGGTCAGGAAATAGCTGAAGATCGCGGCGCCGATGATGGTGAAGAGGATCATCACCGTCGTGTCGATGGTGGAGCGGAAACTGTCGACGATCCGGCCCATCAGCCCCGGCCAGGAGGCGCGGTGCGCCAGCAGCATGAGGAACGCGGCGAACGCGCCGAGCGCGCCGGCCTCGGTCGGGGTGACGAGGCCGAGATAGATCCCGCCCATGACCACGAGGAAGAGAACGGCCACCTGCCACGCCTTGCCGGTTTCGCTGAGCGCGTCGGCCCAGGTCGCGCGCGCGGAGACCGCCTTCCGCGCCTCGCCGCGCCGGGCGATGAAATAGATCCCGATCATGAACATGGCCGTCGTCAGCAGACCGGGGAGGATGCCGGCGATCAGCATCGCGCCGGCGGAGGTTTCGGTCAGCGCGGCGTAGAAGATCAGGAGGACGCTGGGCGGAATGAGAACCCCGAGCACGCCGCCGGCGGCCACCGCCCCGGCCGCCAGGCTGCCGGCGTATCCGGCCTTTTTCATCTCCGGGATCGCGACCGAGCCGACGGTCGCCGCCGTCGCCACGCTGGAGCCCGAGGTCGCGGCGAAGCCCGCGCTGGTCAGGATCGCCGCCATCGCCAGACCGCCGGGCAGATGGCCGACCCATCGGCTGGCCACGTCGAACAGCTTCTTGCCCACCTGGGCGTGCTGCGCGAAACTGCCCATCAGGATGAACAAGGGAATGATCGTCAGGGTGTAGACGGCCGTCGTCGCATAGGAGATCGACTTGAGCCGGGTCATCAGGAAGTGGAGATCCTCGACCATGACGATCCCGGCCGCCCCCGACAGGGCCAGCGCGGCGAAGACCGGCGTTCCAAGCCCCATCAGCAGAAAGATCAGCGCCACGGAGAGATAGGCGGCGATGCTGGGATCCATCACGGTCTCCTCGGTCAGGCGACGCCGGTTCCGGGGCGCGCGCGCCGCTCCGGTTCACCGAAGAGAAGGGTCTGAATCGACTGGATCGCCATCTGGATGCAGGCGAACCACAGCCCGATCGCCATGCTGGCCTTGGTCCACCAGATCGGAATCTTGACGTATCCCCAGCGGAATTCCCAGATCGAGATGGAGTAGATCGCCTCGTTCGTCGCCGGGAGCGCCAGCATCAGCAGCGCCAGCGCGCCGATGGCCCAGGCGACGCCCGTGACGCGGGCGCGGGCGGCGCCGGAGAGTCTGTCGGTCAGGACGGTCACGCGGATATGCGCGTCGCCGCGCTGCGCCCAGCCGGCGCCGAGGAAGACCAGCATCACCAGAGCGAGCTCGGTGAATTCGAACACGCCGGAGATCGGGTTGCCGGTGACGGCGCGCACGATCACGTCCAGCGTGGTGCCGAACATCAGAAAGGCGAGAAACAGCATGGCGACCGCGCCGAGCACGTCGGACACGATGGTGAGGATCCTGTTCAGAACCCGCATCACCCGGTCTTTCGTCTCACGCGGCCGCCGCCGTTCATCAGGACGCCTGGCTGATTTCATAGGGCCGCTTCAGCGTGCCCTTGGGGTCGTGTTTGGCGATCGCCGCGTCGACCAGCGACTGCATCTTCTCGCCGTCGATCCCCGCCGGTTTCGCCGTGTCTTCCAGCCATGAGTTGACCTGAGCGGGCTGCACGATCTTCTTGGCCATCGCCTTCTGATCGTCCGGGATCGTGCTGAGCGTCACGCCCTCGGCCTCGGCGGTCTTGACGTATCGCGCCAGCACCTCCTCGTAGATCGCGCTGAACTGGCCGCCATAGATCTCGCTCACGATCTCGTCCGAGACCTTGCGCACATCCTCGGGCAGCCCGTCATAGACCTGCTTGTTCATGATCGTGGCGGCCGGCGCGTGCGGGCCGTCGCCGATATCATAGAATTGCGGCGCGATCTCGTGGAGCTTGTAGGCGATCGCGGTCACGAAATCGAAGCCGTAGACCCCGTCGAGAATGCCGCGCTCCAGCGCCTGATAGACCTCGGGCGCCGCCATCGGGATCGCGGCGCCGCCAAGCCCCTCGACCACGTCGGCCGACACGCCATAGGCCCGGATCCGCTTGCCCTTGATCTCCTCGATGGAGCTGATCGGCGTGCGCAGGATCATCGGCGCGTAGTTCCAGTTGGTCCAGTAAAGCACCTTGGAGCGATGGCGCTCCTCCCATTCGGCCCTGAGCGGGTCGAACTGCTCGTAGACGTCGCGGCAGACCTGTTGCAGCGCGTCGGCCCGGTTCATGCGGAAATACCATTCCAGCCCGCGCGTCACCGGCAGTTCGGCCTGATAGTAGCCCGGCGAGATCAGGGTGATCTCCGAGGTTCCGTCACGCGCGGCGGCCAGATGCTCGCCCACCTTGTTCAGCGAGCCCGACCAGTAGCGGCGGATGGTCACCTCGCCCGCGGTGCGTTTCTCCAGCTCGTCCAGATACCAGCGGTCGATCCAGGAGGGGCCGGCGGAATCGGAGACGTAGCTGTCGAATTTCAGCGACGTCGCCGCCCGCGCCAGCGACGGCGCGCCGAGAAGCATGGCGCCCGAAGCGGCGGCTCCCGATTTCAGAAAAGTCCTGCGTTTCATGTCGATCTCCCCTTTATCGGGCGTCCGCACCTCAGAGCGCCCTGGTTCCTCCCGCGCGGCTCACGCCCGCCGTTCCGATTTCGAAAGCAGCGCGGCGCGTTCCCGCAGATTGGTTTTCAAGACCTTCCCGTAACTGTTCTTCGGGAGATCCTGCACGAAATGATAGTGTTTCGGCTTCTTGAACGACGCCATGCGGCTCCTGCACCAGGCGTCGAGATCAGGGGCGGCGCAGGACTTTCCCGCGCGGGGCACGATGAAGGCGACGACATCCTCGCCCCATTCCGCGCTCGGCGTTCCGATCACCGACACCTCGAACACGGCGTCATGCGCCAGAAGCGCCTCCTCCACCTCGCGGGGATAGATGTTCGAGCCGCCGGAGATGATGACGTCCTTCGAGCGGTCGGTCAGGGTCACGAACCCGTCCCGGTCCATCGACCCGAGATCGCCGGTGCGCAGCCAGCCGTCCACGATGGTCTCGGCGGTGGCCTTGTCGTTGCGCCAGTAGCCTTTCATCACCGCATCGCCCGCGGCGACGATCTCTCCGGTCTCGCCGGGGGCCACCTCGCGCATCTCGGAGTCCACCACCCGGACCTGCATGCAGGCCTGCGCGAACCCGACCGAGGCGCGCCGGGCGCTGGCCTCGGGGTGCGTGGTGTCGGCGACGAGGTCGCGGGGCAGCACGGTGATCGTCATCGGGCTTTCGCCCTGACCGTAGATCTGGACGAAGCGCGCGCCGAACCGGCGCAGCGCCTCATCGATATCGGCGAGATACATCGGGCCGCCGCCATAGATGATCGTCTTGATCCCCGCGCCGTCATAACCGGCGTCGGCGGCGTAGGCGATCAGGCGCTTGACCATGGTGGGCGCGGCGAAGAACACCAGATCGCCGAGGTCCCGGGCCAGCCCGGCGATTTCCTCGGGATCGAAGCCGCAGGACCGCGGCACGACATGGACGCCGCCCGCGCGGATGATCGGAAAGTGATAGAGCCCGGCGCCATGCGAGAGGGGAGCGGCGTAAAGCGCGTTGTCCCGCGGCGAGACCGTGTCCACGTCGATCGCATAGGCGAGGGACATCGCGACGAGATTGCGGTGGGTCAGCATGACCCCCTTCGGCCGCCCCGTCGTGCCCGAGGTGTAGAACAGCCAGGCGACCTCGTCAGGGTCCATCGCGGCCGGCGGGGCCATCGGCGGGGCCTCCCGCGCGGCCCTGGCCAGATCCGCGCTTCCGATGCTCAGCTCGACGCAGCCGCCGATCAGATCGTCCTCATCGGCGTAGAGCCGCCCGGTTTCGGTGATCGCGACGCTGGCGCCGGAATCGCCGATGATCCACGCGGCCTCGCGCGGGTGCAGCTTGTAATTGATCGGCACGACGATGGCGCCGATCCACAAGACCGCGTGCAGCGCCTCCAGATAGTCCGGGCGGTTGCCGACGAACAGCGCGACCCGGTCCCCCCGGCCGACGCCGAGCGTGTCGGCCAGATAGCGCCCCATGGCCGCGCTTCGCCGCGCGAAATCGCCATAGCTCGCGTGCAGGTCGGCGCCGAACCGGATCGCTGGGGCATCCGGTCGGACCAACGCGGTCTGATGGAGCCAGCGCGAGATATTCATCGCTTCTCAGCCCTTTCGCGCTTCCAGAACCGAGACGTAATTGGCGACCGCCGCCCCGCCCATATTGCAGATCAGCCCCAGATTGGCGCCCGGTTTCTGAATGCCGCCGGCCTGATCGGTCAGCTGGCGGTAGGCGAGCACATGCATGGAGACGCCGGTCGCGCCGACCGGATGGCCCTTCGCCTTGAGTCCGCCGGAGAGGTTCACCGGCAACGCGCCGTCGCGGTAGACCGCGCCCTCCTCCAGCGCGCGCGCGCCCTGCCCTTTCGCCGTCAGCCCCATCGCCTCGTACATCAGCAGCTCGGCGATGGTGAAACAATCGTGCACCTCGGCGAAATCGATGTCCTTCAACGTGACGCCGGCCGATTTGAACGCCTCGGCGAAGGCCCGCTCCGGCCCCTCGAAGGCCAGGAAATCGCGGCTCGACATCGGCAGAAAGTCGCTCACATGCGTCGCGGCGCGAACCGCGACCGATTTTGGGAAATTCGCCGCGTTCTCGTCCGTCGTCAGCACCAGCGCGGCGGCGCCGTCGGTGACCAGGGAGCAATCGGTCAGCCGCAGCGGCGGCGCGATCTCCGGGTTGGAGTTGGACACCGTGCTGCAATGCTCGAAGGAGAACTCCTTGTGCATCTGGGCAAGCGGGTTGGCCATGGCGTTGGCGTGATTCTTGACCGCGATCCGCGCCATCGCGTCCAGCGGGTCGGCGTAGCGCGCCGCGTAATCGCGGGCCGCGACGCCGAACACCTGCGGAAAGCTCAGCGCCGCCTCGTCCGCGTCGTTCTGATAACCCGCGCCGGCCAGCGCCGCGGTCACCTCGCGGGTCGAGCGGTTGGTCATCTTCTCGGCGCCGACCACCAGAACCGTGCGCGCCCCGCCCGCCCGGATCGCGTTCATTCCGGCGTGGATCGCCGCCGAGCCGGACGCGCAGGCGTTCTCCGCCCGCGCCGCCGGCTTGAACCGCAATTCGGGATACGCCTGATGGATCAGCGACGACGCGAAGCCGTCCGAGACCAGACCCGAGTTGAAGTGCCCCAGGAACACCGCGTCGATATCCGCCGGGTCGACGCCCGAGTCCTCGACCGCTTCACGCGCCGCGGCGACGATCAGCTCCTCGAGATTCTCATCCAGCCGCCCAAATTTCGTGTGGCCGCCGCCGACGATCGAGATTCCGGTGCTCATGGTATTCTCCTTGTACTTGCCGAACTGGATGACGCGGCGTCAGACAAGTGATATCCGTGAAACCACGCAATGCAACATCTAGTCCACAACATGACGGGCGTCCATATTCGACATGTTCACCGCCCAGGAGCGGCGACGCTGGACGGATGAGCGATGGGCGGCCTCGGCGACCGGCCCCTCCCGCGCGACCACTTCATCCAGCGATGGGCGCGGCCCTGCGCGAACGCGCGCTCAAGCGGGCCGAGGGGGCCATGACCGGCGCGTTGGACCGGCTTTCGCGGGGCCGGTCATGACGCCCGCAAGGCGGCCTCGACGCGTGTCCGGAGGTCGGGCGGCAGGGCGTCGATCGCGCGCGCCATGGCGAGCAGATCCCGCCGCGCGCCATGCAGCTGATCGATGAGCGAGATCACCACTTCGAGCGCGGTTTCGTCCATCTCGAAATCTTCGGACAAGTCGCAGAGAAGCTCCAGCCTCGCGATGTCTATGCGGCGAAACACATAGCCGCCGCCCTCTTTTTGAGGCTTGACGAACTCCACTTCGATGAAACGGACGAGTTGGCTGCGGGTCAGTCGTTCGACTGTGGTGATGACTTCATCTTCTGAAAATCGGTCCTTCATGTCCCGGCCCCTTTCAACAGTTCCGACCGCGGGTCGAACGGATGGGTCTTGCGCCATTCGGTGAGGAACTCGCGCAGGCCGTCATCGGTTTCGGGCGGAGCCACGATCCTGAGTTCGACCCGCTGGTCGCCTTTCGTCTTCCGGCCCGCGCGCGCGACCCCGCGGCCGCGCAGGCGCAGAACCTGGCCCGAACTGGCGCCCTCGGGGATCGTGAGCTTGACGGGCCCGTCGATCGTCGGCGCCGTCACCTTGCCGCCGAGCACCGCCTCGTCGATGGTGATGGGCAGCGCGATCACAATGTCGTCACCCTCGCGCCGGAACACCGGATGGGGGCGCACCGAAACGGTGATCAGCGCATCCCCGGCCGGCCCGCCGCCGAAGCCGGGACGCCCCTTGCCGCGCAGCCGCAATGTCTGGCCGTCATCCGTGCCCTGAGGGATCTTGACCGCGAGGCCCTGGCCGTCCGGCAGGGTGATGCGGGTCTCGGCGCCGCGCGCCGCGTCCAGAAACGGCACTTCGAGGGAATAGCGGGCGTCGGGGCCGGGGGCGGAAAACCCTCTGTCGCCAAACTCGTCGCCGCCGGCGGCGCGCGCCCGGTTGCGCAGGATCTCGGCGAAGATATCCGCAGGGTCGGCGTCGCGGCCAAACCCGCGCGTCTGCTGATAGACGTTGTCCGGGGCCTCCGCGAAATCGCGATAATAGTGGCGCTGCGGGCGCTCCGCGCCCAGCCCGTCAATTTCTCCGGCGTCATAGCGCGCGCGGGTTTCGGGGTCTTTCAGCACCTCGTAGGCGGCGGTTATCTTCTTGAACCGCGCCTCCGCGCCGGGATCGTCGGGGTGAATGTCCGGATGGCAGGTGCGCACCAGTTTCCGGTAGGCCTTCTTGATGTCGGCCGCCGTCGCCGCCTTGTCGAGGCCCAGCGCTTCATAGGGATCATTTTGCATTCAGGACTTTCTCCGCCATGACCAGAACCGGGCGTCTCGCCACCCCGCCGCAATTTCCCGACCGCGCGTGATCGATCCGGCCTCCGCGGCCGCCGGTCGGATGCGCCATGCCGCGCAGGGCTCGCCTTACCACAAAACCTCCGCCAGATTCGCGCCTCTTATCAGGTTTCCGCGCCGTCGTCATTGGGAGGGCCGGGCCCGTTTCCGGCCAGATCGGACGCAGACTTCCATCTGCGCGGATCGATGTGGATGCGGTCTTTGTTCGGCGGCCGGCGCCGGCGGGAGGCGGAGATCCGCCGGCCTTGCGCGGGGCGGTGTCGTAAAACTGTAACGCAACTGTCACGAAAGCGTAGCGTATGGCGACGAGACAGGCCTCGGGATCACCATGGAGGTGGTCAGCGAACCGAACCTGACAGGAGTCACCATGCCACTTGCAAAGCTCACAGCGTCCACGCTGGTCCTTGCAGTCGTCTCCGCCACGGGCGCCGCCGCCCGCGACACCGTGCAGATCGCAGGGTCGTCCACCGTGCTTCCCTATGCGGCCATCGTCGCCGAAGCCTTCGGCGAGAATTTCGACTTCCCGACCCCGGTGGTCGAATCGGGAGGATCTTCCGCCGGGCTCAAGCGCTTCTGTGAGGGCGTCGGGGAGAACACGATCGATATCGCGAACGCCAGCCGCGCCATCAAACCCTCCGAGATCGAAGCCTGCGCCGAAAACGGCGTGACCGACATCATCGAGGTGCGCATCGGCTATGACGGAATCGTCTTCGCCAGCGACATCAACCGCGACGGCTTCGCCTTTACGCCCGCCGACTGGTACCTGGCGCTGGCCGCCGAGACGCCCCGCGACGGGGCCATGGTCGCCAACGCCAGCGCCGCCTGGAGCGAGGTGAACGCCCGGCTGCCCGATCAGCCGATCCGCGCGTTCATCCCCGGCACCAAGCACGGCACCCGGGAGGTGTTCGAGGAGAAGGTGCTGCTCGAAGGCTGCAAGGAAGCAGGCGCGATGGACGCGATCATGAAGATCAACGGGGGCGACGAAGACGCCGCTGAAGCCGCCTGCATGAAGGTGCGCGCCGATGGCGTGTCCGTCGATATCGACGGCGACTACACGGAGACGCTGGCCCGCATCGAGGCGGACGCCAACGGCATCGGCGTGTTCGGCCTTTCCTTCTATGAGAACAACACCGCCAGACTGCGGGTTGCGACCATGTCCGGCGTCGTCCCGACCACTGAAAGCATCTCCACCGGCGATTACCCGGTGTCGCGGCCGCTGTATTTCTACATCAAGGCGGCCCATCTGGACGATGTTCCGGGGCTGCGGGAGTACGCCGCGTTTTTCGTCAGCGACGAGATCGCCGGGCCGGACGGGCCTCTGGCCGAATACGGCCTGGTCTCCGACCCGCAGCTGACCGCGGCCCAGAACGCGGTCGCGAACCACACCCTGTTGGGCGGCATGTGAGACAGATCGCGGGGCCGGCGCGATCCGGCCCCGCGATCGCCAACGGGAGAGCCGCTCAGATGTGGATCTTGAACGCCGTCTTCTCATTGCCAGCGCTGGTGATCGGCCTCGCCGTACTCGGGCTTTTCGGCGCCAGAACGCGCGCGCGCGTCGCCGCGGGCGGCGACATCCGCGCCCTGGCGGCCCTGCCCCGGGCGCATGGAGCGAACGCCGCTCTCAGCGTTCTCGTCCCCGCGGCCGCCAGCTTCGCGGCGCTGTCCCTTCTCGGGCTGATCGGACACCGGCAGGGCGTTGAAATCCTCTCCGCCCGGTCCGTGTTCTGGATGGTGCTGGCCGTCGCCGCGATCGGCTGCCTCGGCGCGATCCTGCGCTCCTCGACCGGCTTTCGCGCGCGGGCGGCGTCCGAAGTCTGGATCAGGCTGCTGCTGGTCGCCGCCTCCACCATCGCGATCCTGACCACCGTGGGCATCGTGTGGTCGATGCTGTTCGAAGCGGCGCGTTTCTTTCATCAGTATGACTGGCGCGATTTCTTCTTCTCCACCGACTGGGCCCCGAACTTTCGCGGCGACAGCGCTCTCGGCGTCCTGCCGCTGCTGTGGGGCACTCTCTATGTCAGTTTCATCGCGCTGGCGTTCGCGGCGCCGGTGGGCCTGTTCGCCGCGATCTACCTGTCCGAATACGCCGGACCGCGGATGCGCGGCGTCGCCAAGCCGCTGATTGAGATACTCGCCGGAATTCCGACGATCGTTTACGGGCTCTTCGCCCTGATCACCGTCGGCCCGGTCTTGCGCGACTATTTCGCGCAACCGCTGGGACTGGGCGACGGCGCCTCGTCGGTCATGACCGCCGGCCTGGTCATGGGCGTCATGCTGATCCCATTCGTCTCCTCGCTGTCGGACGACATCATCAATGCGGTGCCCCAGGCGATGAGAGACGGATCCTACGCGCTGGGCGCGACCCGGTCGGAGACCATCCGCCAGGTGGTCATCCCCGCCGCCCTGCCCGGCATCGTCGGGGCTCTGCTGCTGGCGACCAGCCGCGCCATCGGCGAGACGATGATCGTCGTTCTGGGGGCCGGGGCCGCCGCCCGGCTGTCGTTGAACCCGTTCGAGGCCATGACCACCATCACCGTCAAGATCGTCAGCCAACTGACCGGCGACACCGATTTTGTCAGCCCCGAAACGCTGGTCGCCTTCGCGCTCGGGCTGACGCTTTTCGCGATCACGCTCTGCCTGAACGTGCTGGCGCTGGCGATCGTCCGCAAATACCGGGAGCATTACGAATGACCGTCCCGCCGAAGTCCCGTCTGGAGCGGGACGCCCGCATCCGACGCCGCAACGCCGCCGAAGCGCGCTTTCGCGCCTGCGGGCTCGGGGCGATCGCGATCGCGGCGCTGGCCCTCGTGATGCTGCTGACCTCGGTCGTCTCCAGCGGAATCAATTCATTTCGCCAGACCTACATCACCCTGGAGATCGCGTTGCCCGAGGCCAGACTGGACAAGTCCGGGCTGCGCGATCCCGCCGTCATGGCGAAGGTCTCGACATTTGGCTACGCGCCGCTGCTGCGGGACGCGCTGCTGGCCACGATAGAGCGGCTGGGGATCGCCAACCCGCTGTCCAAAAAGGACGTCGGCGGGATCATCAGCAAGGAGGCGGCGGCGACCCTGCGCGATCATGTGCTGGCGAATCCCGAGCTGATCGGCGGCGCGGTCGCCATGGACGTCCTGGCCGAAGGGCGGATCGACGGATATTTCAAGGGCCGCGTGACGCTGGAGAGCGCCGCGCTGGACGGCAACACCTCGCCAGAAGTCCTGCGTGTCGCCCAGCAACTTGCCGATCACGGCGTGATCGAGACCCGCTTCAACTGGCGGTTCCTGACGGCGCCCGACGCCAGCGACCAGCGCCCGGAAGCGGCCGGGTTGGGCGTCGCCATCCTCGGGTCGCTCTACATGATGCTGGTGGTGGTGGCGCTGGCCCTGCCCATCGGCGTCGCCACCTCGATCTATCTGGAGGAATTCGCGCCAAGGAACCGCTTTTCCGACCTGATCGAGGTGAATATCAGCAATCTGGCCGCCGTGCCGTCGATCGTCTTCGGGATCCTCGGCCTGGCGATCTTCATCAATTTCGCCGGGTTGCGGCAGTCCTCGCCGCTGGTCGGCGGGCTGGTGCTGAGCCTGATGACCCTGCCGACGATCATCATCTCGACCCGCGCGGCGCTGAAAGCGGCGCCGCCCTCGATCCGCGACGCCGCGCTGGCGGTCGGAGCCACCAGGATGCAGGCGGTCTTCCACCATGTCCTCCCGCTCGCCGCTCCCGGCATTCTGACCGGCGCCATTATCGGCCTCGCGCAGGCTCTCGGAGAGACCGCGCCGCTGCTGTTGATCGGCATGGTCGCGTTTGTGCGCGAGTATCCGGCCCCCTACAGCGATGAAGCGGGGCTGTTCGGCGAGGCCGCGACGGCGTTGCCGGTGCAGATCTTCAACTGGACCCAACGGGCCGACCCCGGATTCGGCGAACGCGCCTCCGGGGCGATCATCGCGCTGCTGGTGTTCCTGGCGCTGATGAACGCGGCGGCCATCCTGCTGCGCCGCCGATTCGAACGGCGCTGGTGAGGATGAATCGGATCCTGACTCAGGGCTGACCCGGATCACGCGGCGCCGGTTGCGCGCCCGGGCGGCGGCGGACGATCCGCGCCGCCCGGGCGAGCGCGCCGGCCTTCGGGGATCGCGGCGTCAGCCGACGCGGTTCCCCGCCGCGTCGATCAGCAACGCGCCATCCTCTTTCGCCAGCGGGCCGGGAGGCAGGCGGTCGAGAAGATCCAGCACGACCTCGCTCGGGCGGCAGAGCCGGACGCCCTTCGGCGAGCAGACGATGGGGCGATTGACCAGAACAGGGTGCTCCAGCATCGCCGCAAGCAGCGTCTCGTCGCTCACGGAAGGATCAAGCAACCCCAGCTCCTCCGCCGGCGATTTCGATGTCCGAAGGGCCGTGCGGGGGGTGAGACCGGCGGCGGCGAACAGCGCCAGAAGCTGCGGGCGGGTCCAGCCCGTGTCGAGATAGGGGATGACCACCGGCGTCTCTCCCGACGCTTCGATGATCGCCAGCACGTTGCGCGATGTGCCGCAGGCCGGATTGTGATGAATGACGATGGTCACGACGCGTCTCCTTCAGGTGAACGCCAACGCCTGGTCCTGCCGGCGAAGGCGACGAGCGAGAGGGGCGCCTGAGCCAAGCCCGAACAGGCGGGCCGCGCCTCCGCCTCCCGCTCAAGGACGGTGGAGGGGGCGATCAAGGCCCGAGACGCGCTTCTAATATCCATAAACCATGGAATATAGATATACCGACCCCCGGTCAAACCTCGATCGGCCCGGAAGCCGCGCATGAGGCGGACGGCGATGCGCATGGCGCCTTGTGGGAGCCGTCATCCCGCGCCATCCTTCGACGCTCAAGATACCGCCAACTGCTTGCGAGGCCCCGATGCTGACCCGCGACGAATGGATGAAACAGGACCTTGTCGGGCTCGCCGCGCTGGTCGAGACAGGCGCGCTTTCGCCGCGCGAGGTGTTGCTGACCGCCATCCGCGAGATCGAAGCGGCCAACCCGAAGGTCAACGCGGTCGTCGTCCAGTGTTTCGAGGAGGCGCTGGCGGAGCTCGACGCGCGCGAGGCGGCGCCGCGTTTTCTCGGCATGCCCTATCTCGCCAAGGATCTGCACGCGCCGGTCCGGGGCTTGCCGCTCGCCAATGGCAGCCGACGCTTCAAGGATCAGGTGTTCGATTTCGATTCCACCATGTTCGCGCGCATCCGCGCCGCCGGATTCGGGATTCTCGGGCGCACGAACTCGCCGGAATTCGGCCTTTCGATTTCGACCGAGCCCGAGCTCTGGGGGCCGACGCGCAACCCGTGGAGCCCGGAGCGGAGCGCCGGCGGCTCCAGCGGCGGCGCGGGCGCGGCTGTCGCCGCGGGCATGCTCCCGGCGGCGCATGCGACCGACAGCGCCGGCTCGATCCGGATCCCCGCCTCCTGCAACGGCCTCGTCGGCCTGAAGCCGACGCGCGGGCTCAATCCCTTCGGCCCGCACCGGGGCGACCCCTCCCACGGGATCAGCCATGAGCACGCCCTCACCCGCTCGGTCCGCGATTGCGCCGTCCTGCTCGACATCACCGCCGGCCCGGATGTGGGCGCGCCCTATTTCACGCAAAAGCCCGCCAGTTCGTTCGAGAGCCTGATCGAGCGGCCGCCTTCGAGCCTCCGCATCGGCTTCACCACACACACGTTCGATGGCGGCGACGCGCATCCCGAATGCGTGGCCGCGGTGGAGAAAACGGCGGCGCTTCTGGCGGAGATGGGCCATCGGGTGAGCGAAGCCGCCCCGAACTTCGACGCCCCGCTTCTCGCGGACACGATGATCCGGATCCTGATCGCCTCTCTCGCCGCGATGTTTCCGGCCGACGAAGCGGGGGACGACGCGGGCCTCGAGCCGCTGACCCGCGCCGCCATCGCCTTCGCGAGAGAGACCTCCCTCGCCGAGCATCTTGCGCGGACGGTGGTGATGAACCGCGAGGCGAGGCGCCTTTCGGCATTCTGGGAGGAGTTCGACATTCTCGTCACGCCGACCATCGCGTCGCCGCCGATCCCGCTTGGCGCGCTCGACACCAGCGTGGGCGATCTCGACCTGTTTTTGAAGGCCCTTTTCGACGTCTCCCCCTTTGTGGCGCCGTTCAACACCACCGGCCAGCCGGCGATCAGCCTGCCGATGCACATGACGCCGGATCGGCTCCCGGTCGGGGTTCAGCTCGTCGGGCGATTCGGACGGGACGATACCCTCCTCAGCCTCTCGCGGGCGCTGGAGATCGCGGCGCCATGGCCGACGCTGTCGCGGGCGGTCTAGGCGCCCGTCCTCCATATCCGAATGCGCGCCCGCGCGGCCCCGGCCAGCGTTATGTCCGACCGTGTCTCTGGGCGCGCCCGGCGTCGAAGCGCCCGCCACGGCGCAGCTCGCCCCCCATGGGCCTTTCGGGCGCAGAGGTCCGTGATGAACGCCGCGCATCTGGCGTTCTGGTCCAAGCTGTGGCAAGTCAGAGCGTAGCAGGCATCGATCAGGACAGTATTCATGAAGTTGGCGATGATCGGCACGGGCTATGTCGGGCTCGTTTCAGGCGTGTGCTTTTCCGATTTCGGCCATGACGTGATCTGCGTCGACAAGAACCCGGCCAAGATAGAAGCGTTGGAAAAGGGCGAGGTTCCGATTTACGAGCCCGGCCTCGATGAGATGATGCGCCGCAACGTGGCGGCGGGACGTCTGGAATTCACGTTGGATCTGGCGACCGCGCTGAAAGACGCCGATGCGGTTTTCATCGGCGTCGGCACGCCGACCCGGCGCGGCGATGGCCATGCCGATCTGAGCTATGTCTACGCCGCCGCCAGGGAAATAGCCGAAAGCCTCGATGGCTACACCGTGGTGGTGACCAAATCGACCGTGCCTGTGGGCGCCAACCGCGAAGTGGCGCGGATCATCCGCGAAACCAACCCGGACGCCGATTTCGACGTCGCCTCGAACCCCGAATTCCTGCGCGAGGGCGCCGCGATCGAGGATTTCATGCGCCCTGACCGTGTCGTCGTCGGCGTCGAGAGCAACCGCGCCCGCGACATGATGGCCCAGATCTACCGCCCGCTGTCTTTGCGAAACGCGCCGGTGCTCTACACCAGCCTGGAGACCGCGGAGATGATCAAATACGCCGCCAACGCGTTTCTGGCGACGAAGATCACCTTCATCAACGAGATCGCCAATCTTTGCGAAAAGGTCGGCGCCGATGTTCAGGCTGTGGCCGACGGCATGGGCCGCGATGGGCGGATCGGCTCGAAATTCCTGCATGCCGGGCCGGGATATGGCGGATCGTGCTTCCCGAAAGACACAAACGCGCTGGCCAGAATCGGTCAGAAACACTCGGCGCCGCAACGCATTGTCGAGGCGGTGATCGAGATCAACGAGGCGCGCAAGCGCCAGATGACCGAGCGCATTCTTGAAATGCTCGATTTCTCGGCCAACGGGAAAAAGATCGCGGTCTTCGGCGTGACCTTCAAACCCAACACCGACGACATGCGCGACAGCCCGGCCCTGACCATCGTGCCGGCGCTGGTGGGCGCGGGCGCGCGGGTGCATGCGGTCGATCCGCAGGGCCGCAAGGAAGGCGAGGCGCTGCTGCCCGGCGTCACCTGGGAGACGAACCCCTACGACGCGGCCAAGGGCGCCGACGCGGTTGTCATCATTACCGAATGGAACGAGTTCCGGGCGCTGGACCTGGCTCGGCTGGCGTCGGTGATGACGTCGCCGAAAATGGTCGACTTGCGCAACATCTATAGCCTGCAGGAAGTGGCCGACGCCGGCTTCACCTATCGCTCGATCGGGCGTTGAGCCGCGGGCTGGCGCGATCCGGACAGGCGCGGCGCAAACAGCCCGACCCGCGACAAATTCTGGGGAGATAAGAGGGGCGGGGAAGCCGGCTCGCGCCGACTTCCCCTTGATCACCGCCACCCAAGTGGCCGTTGTTGGTATCCCGTAGGGGAATCGAACCCCTGTTTACGCCGTGAGAGGGCGTTGTCCTGACCGCTAGACGAACGGGACGCAATCAGCAGCCGCTCATCTAGAAAAAGAACTGCGCCGCGTCAAGGGCGATCGCGCCGTCGCCGCCCGTTTCACCATGAAAATCGCGAAACCCGTCGCTCAGCGCCGCTCGATCAGCGTCTCGCCGATGGCGGCGCCGGTCTTCGGGTCGAACACCCGCAGCCGTTCCTGACCGGCCGGATCCCGAGTCGCGATCGAGAGGCCGCCCGCCGCAGCGCCGACGGCGACGATCTCCTCGCCGACAGGCAGCGCGACCCGATCCGCGTCGATCTGCGCGATGGCGGGGCGCTCCGGCTCCATCAATATCCGGATGACAAGCGTCGCCGCGATGGTTACGACCCCGATGACAAGCGTCGCCATCATGATGACGACCATGCGCCGAAGAGTTCGGAACTGCGGCGGCTCGGCCCAATTCCGAGATTCGGCGCTCTCTCTGGGGTTGACCGACGGCATGATTGACGACACCTCCGAAGACATGATCCGCCTCACCGTCCCGGAGGATAGCCGCGGCGGGCGGTTGGACCGCGCGCTGGCGGAGCTCGCGCCCGAGGGGCTCAGCCGCACCCGGATCGCGGCGCTGATCCGCGACGGCGCGGTGGCGGAAGACGGCGCGACGGTCACGGACCCCGCCGGCAAAGTCAAGCCGGGGCGAACCTATGAGCTGACCCTCCCGGCGCCCGAGGCGCCGGTCCCGCAGCCTGAGGCGATCCCGCTGGACGTGATCTTCGAGGACGCGCATCTCATCGTGGTCGACAAGCCGGCGGGGATGGTCGTCCACCCGGCGCCCGGCTCCCGGAACGGCACGCTGGTGAACGCGCTCCTGCATCATTGCGGCGCGACGCTTTCGGGCATCGGGGGCGTCCGCCGCCCCGGCATCGTGCACCGGATCGACAAGGACACGTCCGGGCTTCTGGTCGTCGCCAAGACCGATATCGCGCATCACGGGCTTTCGGCGCTGTTCGCCGCGCATGACCTGACCCGCGAATACCTCGCCCTCGTCCGCGGCGTTCCGGACCGCGCCGATCCGCGCCTGATGGGAACGCCCGGCGTCTCGGTCGACGGGCCCTGGCTCCGGATCGAGACCCTGATCGGGCGCCACAGGACCGACCGGAAGAAAATGGCGGTGACGAAGGGCGGCCCCGCCCGGCGCGCCGTCACCCGGTTTCGGATCGAGCGCAAGCTGAACGGCGCGGCGCTGCTCCGCTGCCGGCTGGAGACGGGCCGGACGCATCAGATCCGGGTCCACATGGCGCATCTCGGCCATGGGCTGATCGGCGATCAGACCTATGGCAGATCCGCCCGCGCCGGCCTGCCCCCCCTCGCCGCCGCGTTCCCGCGGCAGGCGCTTCACGCCGCAACCCTTGAGTTCAGGCACCCCGTCACTCACAATATGCTGAAATTCTTCACGGAACCGCCGACGGACTTCCGCGCTCTTGTCGTATATATGGACGAAACATGAGCGATCGCGGCCGACGAGAAATCTTGAAACGGCTGCGTTCGGATCCCACGTAAGTGGTTGCGGCGTCGTCGCACAAGGAGGTGACATGAGCTATTCGAATCTTCCCGCACCGACCCCTGAAGCCGGCCTGAGCCGCTATCTCACCGAGATTCGCAAGTTTCCGATGCTGGAGCCGGAAGAGGAATACATGCTGGCGAAGGCCTGGGTCGATCATGGAGACAAGGAATCGGCTCATCGGCTCGTAACCTCGCATCTCCGGCTCGCCGCCAAGATCGCCATGGGCTATCGCGGCTACGGCCTGCCGATCTCCGAGGTGGTCTCGGAGGCGAATGTCGGCTTGATGCAGGCGGTGAAACGGTTCGATCCCGAACGGGGCTTCCGCCTCGCGACCTATGCGATGTGGTGGATTCGCGCCTCGATCCAGGAATACATCCTGCGGTCGTGGAGCCTCGTGAAGATGGGCACCACCGCGGGGCAGAAGAAGCTGTTCTTCAACCTGCGGAAGGCGAAAAACCGGATTGGCGCGCTCGAGGAAGGCGATCTTCATCCCGACAATGTGGAAAAGATCGCGACGCAGCTGAACGTGACCGAGGCGGAAGTCATCTCCATGAACCGCCGGATGGGCGGCGGGGGAGACGCTTCGCTCAACGCCCCCCTTGGCGGGGCGGACGGCGAAGGCTCCGCGGAGTGGCAGGACTGGCTGACCGACGACGATGCGGATCAGGCCAAGAATTACGCCGAGCAAGACGAGCTGAGCGGCCGGCGCGACGTCCTGATCGAAGCGATGTCCACGCTCAACGAGCGGGAGCGCCACATCCTGACCGAGCGGCGCCTGAAGGACGACCCGCCGACGCTGGAGACGCTTTCCCTCGAATATGGCGTCAGCCGGGAGCGGATCCGCCAGATCGAGGTGCGCGCCTTCGAAAAGCTGCAGCGCCGGATGCGGGAGCTCGCGGCGGAGAAAGGGCTGTTGCGGCCCGTCAACTGAACGCGCCGCCGCCCTCCACCGCCGAGATCGCCGCGCGCACGGCCTGCGACGGCGTGACCAGCCGCGAGCGGGCGAGGATGATCGGCTCCGTCGCGCGCGGATCGATGATCGGAACCGCGAGAACCGGCGCGCCGTCATAGCTCACGCTCGAGGGCGGCGCGGTGTAGCCGACCCCGACCCCTTCCCCGTTCGCCGCCAGGCTTCGCATCACCTCAAGCGACGCCACCCGATGCGCGACGCGGGGCCGGAGCTTTTCGGCGCGAAACAGCCCGAGCATGTGGTGGATCGACAGGCCCTCGCTGAACAGGATCAGCGGCCGCTCCGCCAGATCCGCCAGCCGCAACGAGCGCGCGCCAGCGAACGGGTCATCCGCGGCGATGAACGCATGCGCCGTGGCCGCGCCGAGCGGCCGGCGCTCGAAGCTGCCGTCGAGCCCGAGATCGTATGTGATCGAGAAATCCAGCCGCCCGCGCAGCATCTCATCGGCCAGCGTCTCGAAATCCGCCACCATCGGCCGGATCTCCAGATCCGGCGCCGCGGCCCGCACCGCCCGCATGACCGGGGCGAGGAATTTCGGCGCCAGATCGGCGAAACAGCCGATGGCGATGCGCTCGATGCGAATCGCCGCGAAGGCCGCCGGGTCCTCCAGCCGCGCGGCCCGGCGCAGCACGTCCTCCGCCCCCGCGAGAAAGGCCGACGCCTGCGGGGCGAGCGCGATGGCCATGCCCTTGCGGCGCAGGAACAGCTTCGCGCCGAGCCGTTCCTCCACCTGCGCCAGCGCGACGGAAAGCGAGGGCTGAGAGACGTTCAGCGTCAACGCCGCCTCCGAGAGGCTCCCCGCGCGCGCGATCGCCACGACATATTCGAGCTGTCTGAGCGTGATGTATAGCATCAGCCTATATATTACTTAGATATCTATTATTTGAAACTACATTCGGCCGCCGCCAACATGCGCGCAACGCTCAGGAGGCCCGCATGACCAACCCGCTCATCACCGAAGACGACATCGAAACCTTTCAGCGCGACGGCGTCGTCCTGATCAAGGGCCTGTTCCGCGACCAGGTGGAGACGATCCGCGCCGGCATCGAGGTCAATATGGCCGAGCCGAGCCAATACGCGGCGGAGAACCTGAAATCCGGCGAAAAGGGCCGCTTTTTCGACGATTACTGCAACTGGACGCGCATCGCGCACTTCGAACAGGCGATCCGCAACTCGCCTGCGGGCGAGGTCGCGGCGGATCTGATGCGCTCCTGGGAGGTTCAGGTGTTCCACGACCATGTGCTGGTGAAGGAGCCGGGGACCGCGAAACCCACGCCCTGGCATCAGGATTCGCCCTACTACTTCGTCGAGGGGACGCAGACGATCAGCTTCTGGTCGCCGATGGACCCGGTGAAGGAGGCGTCGCTCCGCTGCGTCGCCGGCTCCCACCGCTGGGAAAAGCAGGTGCTGCCGACGCGTTGGCTTTCGGAAGAGAATTTCTATCCGGACGCCAGCGCATACATGCCGGTCCCGGATCCGGATGCGGAAGGCATGCGCGTCGTCGAATTCGAGATGGAGCCGGGCGATGCGGTCGGCTTCGATTTCCGGACTCTTCACGGCGCGCGCGGCAATCAAGCCGCCGCCCGCCGCCGGGCGTTCTCGCTCCGGCTGGTCGGCGACGACGCCCGCTATGTCGAGCGGCCGGGCAGAACGTCGCCGCCGTTCCCGGGCCATGACATGAAACCGGGCGACCGCCTGCGCGAAGACTGGTTCCCGGTGATCCACAGCCGCTGATCCGGCGGGCGCGGCCCGGACGCTCCCCCCCGAGCCGTTGACGTCGCCCAGGCCGCCCCTTGTCCGCTTCCGGGGACAAGGGACGGCGGCGTCTTACGCTGGAGGCGCGCCGCGCGCTCTGCCGCCATCATCCTCCCAGCGGGCGATGCAGGCCATGCTCGGCGCCGGCGCGGCGGGCTCCGGCCCCGTCGAGAGGGCCGTCAGGGCGTCTCGTTCGGACCCGCGGCGGGCGTCGTCGCGCCGGCTCCCTGCGATCAACTCGCCGGCGGTCGCGCGTGCGTGAGCGAAGGGCGCTCAGGCGGCCTCCCGAAGCGCGTTCCGGTCCGGCTCCGGCGCGCGATCGGACTCCGCCGGCGCCGGGGACAGGCGCGGCCGGCGCGTCTCGAGCGCGGCCGCGACATGCGGAATGTCGTCCCGGTGGATCCCGATATCGGCGAGCATCCGGTCGTCCAGGCTTTCAAGCGCCTGAATCGTCTTCCGCCGCCGCCACCGCTGCACGGTCGCGCTCAGCCAACGGCGAAGAGCGCCGGCGCCGCGCCGGACGGCCCCGTTATCCGCCGCGTTCCGGAAGGAGACCGGATCGAGCATGTGTTTCGTGAGATAGTTCGACATATGATTCTCCATTTCAGAGGTGACTGACGCTGGAACGGAACGAAAGCGCCGCTTGGGGCGGGGCCGCGGAAATCCAGAGATCGGACCGGCGGCGCGCACGCATCCGCCCGTTCAGCTGTTCGTTGTGATGGGGTGTATGACGCTAGATCGTCCCCGGAGCGCTGGCGCGACAAGCGCCGCCGGCGCTCCGGGTCACCTGCGGTTCAGCAGCGATCCTGCGACCAGCAGGACCCTCATATGAAGGCTAATCCGTGTCATGACCTTCATATGAGCATGTCAATTGAGGGTTTCAACCTGACCGCCGGCGCCTGCGACATTTCGGCCTGAAGGCCGCGAAAGCGCGCTCCGGAGCCCGAAAATCGCCCGTGCGCGCCCGCCCGATTTCGCCGGTCACTCCCGCCCGCCCCGCGTCGCCGCCCCGCCGCCGGGCCGCGCCAGAAGCGCCGCCGCCGCGATCAGGGGCGCCGCCGCCGTGACCAGAAAGCCTGCGGCGTAACCCCCGGTGGCGCTGAACACGCCCTGGATCGCCAGCGGGCTGACGACATAGCCGAAAAAGATCACGAAGGTGCCCGCCGATGTGATCTCGCCGACCCGCCCTTCCGGCGCGGCGCTGGCGAGATCCGAAAGAAAGACCCCATTCCATGAAATCACGGTGAGCCCCGCCAGCCCGGAGACCGCCCCGACCCAGAGCGCCGAGCTCTCCGGCCCGAGGGTCGCAAGGAGCGCCATCGTCCCGGCGGAAATGAAACAGAGCCAGAGCGTCGCCCGGCCCGGCGCCGCGATCCGGTCGCTCAGCCAGCCCATGAAAACGCGCCCGCCGACCCCCATCCCCTGCAAAAGCGCGAAGGCGACGCCGACCGCGGCCAGCGACCAGCCGACATGATCGCTGAGGAAGACGGGAAAATACCCCATCAGCACCCCTTGCGCCACGCCGAGGCCGAACCCCGCGATGGTGACCGCGCGCAGCTGCGGCGAGGCGAGCATGATCCGCGCCATCCTGAGCGGCGCGCCCAGGAGCGCCCCGAAATCGAGGGGGCGCCGCAGGCCGCCGGGCCCGTCCGCGCCCTCCATCTCGCCGCGCCAGCGCCCGAGGAGAAACGCCGCGCCAATCGCCATGAGCGCCGAAAGCCAGAGCGCCGCCTCCACCCCGCCCCAGACCGCGACCGACGGCAGGATCAACCCCGCCACAAGACCGCCGAGCGGGACCCCGGCCTGCTTGATCGAAAAGGCGAACGCCCGGCGCCGGGGCGGCGCCGCCCGCATCATGATGTCGCTCCCCGCCGGGGTGGAGGGGCCGTATCCGACGCCGATCAGAAACGCGGAAAGGAGCATGAAGCTCCAGCTTTCGTGCAGGCAAAGGAGGACCGCGAGCCCGGTCAGGACGCTTCCCGCCTGTAACTGGCGCATCGCCGAAAACCCGCTCAGAAGCGACGGGCCCCAGAGGAAAAACACCATGCTTCCGAAGCTGGTCGCCGCGGCGAGCTGGCCGACCGACTCGGGCGGGACGCCCGCCGCCAACGTCAGCGGCAGGCCGAAGAGCGGCAACACCCGCGTCATCAGCGCCAGCGCCGCCTGGATCGAGGTGATGACCGCGACGAGCCCGATCCAGCCGCCGCGCGATGGCGCGATCACGCCCCCCATCTGGACCTGCGGGCGACGCGGGACCGCGCCCACACGGGGCCGGGAGCGTTCGCGCCAGCCGACGCGCAGCCGACGCCGCGGCCGTCTGTCGTCGCAATCGCGGTGTTGGTCATTGCGGCTCTCCCCAGCTTCATATCCGGGGTCTCATCTTCCCGATGAAATGGCAAGCGCATGGCGCGCAAACAAAAACGGCCCGCCCCGAAGGGCGAGCCGCTCGCAGTCGCGTTGTCCCGTCTTCGGGCGCGTGTCGGCTCAGGCGGCCTTCCGGCCGAGCGGCCACATGCCGGCCGCGCCCTCGCGGAGCGCCTCGGCGCCTTCGGTCATCACATCGCGCGTCGCGCTGGCGACATTGCGGACGCGGTCAAAATTCGCCGTCGCGTTTTCGCGGACGAAATCGGCCTGAATCCGCGCCGCCTCGGTGAGGTCCTTCGCCTGCGCGATCTTCTCGACCGCGTCCATCGCGGTGACGAAGTTGGCGCGGGTCGCTTCGGTGACTTCGCCGAGAACGCCGACATAGCCGGTGAGGATCCGGCTCATCGTCGTCTCGAGGCTGGAATTGAACTTCGCGGCGCCTTCATAGACGTCGTCGGCGTGCGTCTTCGCGGCGGCGGCGGCGCGCTGAACCTGAGCGCGCGCGGCGTCGGCGACCTTGCCGGCGTCGAATTCGGCGGCGGATTTGGCGGATTTACGGGTGCTGGTCTTTTTCGTGGTCGTGGTCATCTCAAAATACTCCATTCTTGCTGGAAGCCATGGGGCCCGCCCCGTTCGCTCATCGACCCGGGACACCGCATATATAGGCAATCTGTTCGCACTTGCAACATAACTTTTCGCGCACAGCTCGCGTAACTCTTTATCGTTATATATCAATGTACTAATGAGGGATAATTGACCGATCCGGCCTTTTCTCTCTGGATCGGCCGTCAGGATTCGCAATAATTATGCTGCACTGCAACATAATCGAAGCCGACGAAACCCGGCGTTCAGCTCCCGTCATCCGGTTTCGGCGGGCGCTTCCGCGGACGCCGGGGCGCGGCGGGCCTCCGGCTCGCGCCGGCGCGGGGCTTCGCCGGGGCCTTGGCGGCGGGTTTCTCCGTCGGCGCTTTCTTCCGCTTCGTCTTCTCGGGGCTCGACGCGGCCGGTTCAGCCACGGGCTTCGCGCGCCGGGGCGGGGGCGGGGCGGGGCGCGCGATCCGGCGAGGCGCCGCCGGGCGCTTGCGCGCGCCCAGAACTGCGGCCCGAAGCTCCTCGAAGGCCATGACCAGACAGTCGCCGAGCCGCCCCGCATCCGGAACCGACGCCCGATCCGCCGTCACGCCGAACGCCAGAGAATCGCAATAACTCTGCGCGGTGATGTTCAGCCCGACCCCGTGCATCGGGACCGACACCGGATAAAGGGCCGTCGCCTTCGCTCCGGCGCAATAGAGCGGCGCCGGCGGCCCGGCGGTGTTGGAGACCACCACATTCGCCAGATCCGGCATGAACTGCGCCAGCCCGGTCCGGTGATACAACTGCATCAGCCCCGGCAGCAGCATCGGCGGCCCGAACACGGTGTAGGCCGAGGGCGGGATCTCCTTCACCCCGCCCGCCATCATCTTCGAGACGCGGGCGCCGGCGTGAATTCTCATCAGCCGCTCCACCGGATCGTCGCACTCGGTGGCGAGCGCGCAGGTCATTCCGAACGCCTGGCTGCTGAGCCCTGCGGCCCCGACCTCCCGCATCGCCACCGGCGCGAACGCGACCAGAGACTGTTCGGACAACTGGTCCATCTCGCTCAGATACCGCCTCAGCGCCCCGGACGAGACCGCCATCGCGACATCGTTGAGCTTCACCTTCGACGCCTCCGCGACCGCCTTCGCCTCCGGCAGCGAGACCGACCGCGCGGCGTAGGAGCGCGCCTGGCCGATGGCGCCGCCGAACGGCGTCTTCGGCGCCGGGACCGCCGCCGCCGCCCCCTCGCCGGAAAACGCGGGCGCCAACAGGTCCGCGATGCGCCCCGCCGCCATCGGCGCCGCGGTCATCAGATTGAGCTGCTGGCGAAAGAGCGTCCCCGCCATATCCTGAAACCCGAGGAGCGCGCGCTCCGCCGGGCTCAGCCGGCGCGGCGCCGGCTTCGGCTCGGGCGGCGGCGCGGCGCGCGGCGTCGCCGTCAGATCGAAAAGCGCGTCGGCGACCGCCGTGCCGGCGCCATCGTCGATCGCGGCGTGATGCGCCTTCGAGTAGAGCGCGACCTGGCCCGAGGCCAGCCCCTCGATCACCGTGAACCGCCAGAGCGGCCGGCTGCGATCCAGCGGCTCCGAGTGAAGCGCGCCGACCAGCGCCTCCAGCTCCGCCCGCCCGCCGGGCGCCGGGACGCGCCGCGCCTCGATATGCCAATCGAGATCGAGCTCGCCCGCATCGACCCAGCCGGGATGATCCAGCGCGAAGATCGGCGCCGCCAGCTTCCGGCCGAAGATCGGGATCAGATGAACCCGCCCCGCGAAGAACTGCTTGAAATGCGCGTGGAACGAGCCGGAAAGCCCCTCCGGCGGGTCGAAGAGCGCCAGCAGGCCGATATGCATCGGCGTCTCCGGCGTCTCCAGATAAAGGAAGGAAGCATCGATTCCCGAAAGCCGATTCATCGCCACCGCGCTCCCCTGAACGAACTCCGCATGCAGTCTCCGCGATTTCGCGCGTCTTGGCAAACAATGCCGTGATCGGCGGGCGGCTTTTCGCCGGGTCGATTGACAGCCGGCGCGATCGGCTCTATCCCCGCCGCGATCATGTAATCACATCACATTCTCTTCACCGCCCCCGGAGGCTTTCAGGACCCGATGACCGCGCGAGACTCCGACTCTCCGGCGATGCAGGCGCATGATCACGCCGCCTGCGTGCGCCGCGCGCTCGCGGAGGCCGGAGCCGCCGCGGCGGCGACCGGCGCGAACTTCACTCCGGTCCGGCGGCGCGCGCTGGAGATTCTGCTCGAAAGCCACGTCGCGCTCGGCGCCTACGACCTTCTGAGGCGGCTGGACGCGGAAGGGTTCGGCGCGCAGCCGCCGGTCGCATACCGCGCGCTGGATTTTCTGGTCGCCAACGGATTCGCCCACCGGATCGAGCGGCTGAACGCCTTCGTCGCCTGCATGCGCCCCGGCGAAGGCCACGCTCCCGCCTTCATGATCTGCCGGAAATGCCGCGCGGTGGCGGAGACCGAAGCGCGCCCGGCGCAAACCGCGCTCGGGCGGAACGCGCGCGAGCTCGGCTTCGAGATCGAAAGGACGGTGGTCGAGGCGGAGGGGCTTTGCCCGACATGCCAGACGGCGCCTCCTCGATGATTCCGGCCGCGGAGGCGCTGATCGAGGCGGCCGACGTCAGCGTCGCGCTCGGCGGGCGGCGCGTGCTCGACGGGATCGATTTCGCCATCGCCCGAGGCGAGATCGTGACCATCGTCGGGCCGAACGGCTCCGGCAAGTCGACGTTCCTGCGCGTGCTCGTCGGCGCGGCGCGCCCCGACTCGGGGAACGTCCGGCGCGCGCCGGCGCTGCGCATCGGCTATGCGCCCCAGCGCCTCCATATCGACCCGACGATGCCTATCACGGTCCGCCGGTTTCTCGACCTTCCGGCCCGGCTCGGCGACGACGCGGCCGCCATGGCCGCGCTGGCGGAGACCGGCGTCGCCCATCTCGCCGGGCGGCAGATGGCGGGGCTCTCCGGCGGGCAGACGCAGCGCGTTCTGCTGGCGCGGGCGCTGACGGCGACGCCCGATCTCCTGATCCTCGACGAGCCGACGCAAGGGCTGGACCAGCCCGGCGCGGCCGACTTCTACCGCCTGATCGAATCGGTCCGCGCGCGCACCGGCGCCGCCGTCCTGATGGTCAGCCATGATCTTCACGTGGTGATGAGCGCCTCCGACCGGGTGATCTGCCTCAACGGCCATATCTGCTGCGAAGGCGCGCCGAGCGTCGTCTCCTCCGCGCCCGAATACCGCGCGCTGTTCGGCTACGGCACCGGCGGCGCGCTCGCCCTCTATCAGCATGACCACGATCATGCGCACGAACATGAGCGCCCGGGGGCGGCCGATGCTGGATGATTTCATGGTCCGCGCCGGGCTCGCCGGGCTCGGGGTCGCGCTCGCGGCGGGGCCGCTCGGCTGTTTCGTGGTCTGGCGGCGGATGGCGTATTTCGGCGACGCGACCGCGCACGCCGCCATTCTCGGCGTCGCGCTCAGCCTCGCGTTCTCGTTTTCGATCACCTTCGGCGTCCTGCTCGCGGCTTTCGCCATGGCGATGGCGATCTCGTCGCTGTCGGGGCGCGGGCTGGCGGTGGACACGCTGCTCGGCGTCGCCGCGCACGCCGCGCTCGCCATCGGGCTGGTGGCGATGGCGCTGACCTCGGACCGGACCATCGACATCGACGCGTATCTGTTCGGGGAGATCCTGGCGGTCGGGCGGCTCGATCTCGCGCTGATCTGGGCCGGCGCCGCGCTGGTTCTCGGGTTGCTCTACTGGCGCTGGTCGGCGCTTCTGACCGCGACGATCAACGAGGAGCTCGCCTGCGCCTCCGGCGTCGATCCGCGGCGGGAGCGGCTGATCCTCACGCTCGCGCTCGCGCTCGTCGTCGCGGCGGCGCTGAAGGTGGTCGGCGCGCTGCTGATCACCGCGATGCTGATCATCCCCGCCGCCGCCGCGCGCCGCTACGCCCGCGGGCCGGAAGCGATGGCGGCGACGGCGGCGCTGATCGGGGCGGTCGCCGTCGCCGGCGGGCTTCGCGCGTCCTGGGTCCTCGACACGCCGACCGGCCCGACCATCGTCGTCGCCGCCACGGTTCTCTTTCTCGGCTCGACGCTCTTCCCCTTCGGGCGGCGGTGACGCGCGGCCGGCTTCGGCGACTCGCCGAGACATGCGGTTGACATGCCCGAGTGTTTCGCTAAGGCTTTGGCCACCCCCATGATCCGGGCCCCTCTGGCCCCGACACGAGAACCGGCGCTGAGAAGGAATGACGGGATGCCAGACCGGAGCAACCTGGAGCCGCCAACGGCGGGGGGAGCGTCATGATCGTCTGCTCCTGCACGGGAATCACCTCGAAAGACATCAGCGCCGCCATCTCATGGATGCGCGCCGCCGATCCCACCGCGATCATCACTCCGGGCAAGGTCTACCGCGCGCTCGGAAGACGCCCAGAATGTGGTGGCTGTATCCGCCTTTTCGTGGCAAACATGCGCTCCGAACTCGGTTCGGACCTGCCGGAAGAACTGCGCGGCCTGCGCAGAGGCAAGACAGCAGGAGAAGGCCTATGAAAGGCGACGCGAAAGCCATCGAATATCTCAACCGCGCGCTTCGCAGCGAGTTGACCGCGATCAACCAGTACTGGCTTCACTATCGGCTTCAGGCCGACTGGGGCGTCGGCAAGCTGGCGAAGAAATCGCGCGAGGAGAGCGTCGAAGAGATGCATCACGCCGACAAGCTGATGGATCGGATCATCTTTCTCGAAGGCCACCCGAATCTTCAATCGCTCGATCCGCTCCGAATCGGCGAGACGGTGAAGGAGACGCTGGAATGCGACCTCGCCGCCGAACAGGAGGCGCGCGCGCTCTACAAGGAGGCCCGCGAGCATTGCGAGAAGGTCGGCGATTACGTCTCGAAGGCGCTCTTCGAGGAGTTGATGGCGGACGAGGAAGGCCATATCGACTATCTTGAAACGCAGCTCGACCTCATGAGCAAGATCGGTGAGGAGAGATACGCCCAGCTCAACGCGAACTCCGCCGACGAAGCGGAGGACTGACGCCGGCCCCTACGCCGGGCGGGGGCGCCGCATCTCCCCCGACCGGCGCTGATATTGATACAGCCTCTTCCGCCGCACTGCGCCGCGCGCGCCCGGATCGTCGCTCTTCACCATTCCGAAAAGAGGTCGGCGCCAGCGCGGCGGCGACACGTTGTTTTTTCGCGCGATCGGAGGGGGCGCCCGACCGAAACAGGAGATCTACATGGAAAAATCGATCGGATCACGCCTGACGCCAACCCGGCGCGGAGCGCTGAAGACCATCGGCGCCGGCGCCGGGCTTGCGGCCGCGCTGCCACGCCTCATCGGGCCGGCGGGCGCCGAAAGCGCCGAGCCGATCAGAATCGGCTTCCAGGTTCATCGCACCGGCATCGGCGCCTCTTACGGCCACTGGTACGACCGGACGACCGAGGCCGCGATGAAGCGGATCAACGCCATGGGCGGGATCAACGGGCGCATGGTCGAGATCATCGCGGAGGATGACGGCACCGACCCGAAACGCGGCGCCGAAGTGGTGGAGAAATTCGCCACCCAGCACCGCTGCGACATCGCCTACGGCACGCTCTTCAGCCATGTCGTCGTCGGCTCGGCGCCGCGCGCGGCGGAGCTGAAGATCCCCTATTTCGTCGTCTCGGAAGGCCATCACGTCGCCGCCGGAAAGACCAATCGCTGGACCCTTCAGCCCGGCATCACCGACGTGAAGAGCCAGGTTCAGGCGATGGGGCCGTTCGTCGTCGGGAATCTCGGCAAGAAGATCACCATGATCTATCCCGATTACGGCTTCGGCTACGATCACCGCGACTTCTTCCCGCCCTCGGTCGAAGCCGCCGGCGGCGAGGTGATCGCGAAGATCGCGATCCCGCCGACCGAGACCTCCTTCACCCGCTACTTTCCGAAGATCCCCCGCGAGACCGAGGTGATCTACCACGTCATGGTCGGCCCGTCCGTCCTGACCTTCGTGCGGGAGCTGGGGGAGTTCTACGGGCCGAACGCGCCGGCGCTCTTCGGCTTCATCGACAGCCTCGAAGCCGTCGATCTCGCGACGCCCGGTCTCGAATTCCTCGAGAACAGTCATTTCTGGGAGGGATATCCGCGCTACGCGCAGGCGAACCAGACCAGCCATGACGCGCTGTACCGCGCCGCCGTCGGCGTCGACGCCAACGGCGCTTCGGTCACGGACCCCTCGGACATCTCGACCTACGGCCACATGTTCGGCTGCTGGGAGACCCTGAACGTGATCAAGGCGGGGATGGAGGCTGCGGGCTACAAGGGGCCGGAGGATCGCATCGCGCTGATCGAGGCCGTGGAGGCGATGACCGAATGGCCGCATTCGGACGATTATCCGCAAGGCCCGAAGCTCTTCAACGGCCGGACCCATCAGGTGTTCGGCCCCCAGTACATCTCCAGGGTCGAGGGCGGCAAGCTGGTGGTGAAACACACGGCCGGCATCGAGGACACCCTCTATCCCGACGAGGTCGATTACGCCAAGATGAGCTTCTGAGCCGCCGCGGCGCCGCGCTTTCGGACCCGCCCGCGGGCGGGCCGGCGCGGCGCCAATCCGACGAAGAGTGAACGCGCCACATGGATCTCGGGCCCTATCTTCTGCTCGCCACGCTCGAGGGCGCGGTCGCCGCGGCCGTGCTCGCGCTGATCGCGGTCGGGCTCAGCCTCGTCTTCGGGGTGATGCGGGTGGTGAACGTCGCGCATGGCGAATTCTTCATGCTCGGCGCCGTCGTCGCCTGGTGGATCGGAGACCGGATCGGCGGCGCGCCGGCCTGGGGCTTCGTCGCGGCGCTGATCGCGGCGCCGCTGATCGTCGCCGGCGTCGCCGCGCTGGCGGATCGGCTGGTGCTGCAAAGGCTGAACTACGACCCGGAGGCGACGATCGTCGCCACCATCGGGCTCCTCTACATCATCCAGCAGACCGTCCTGATGACCTACGGGCCGGACGCGCGCCCGGTGGCGGCGCCGTTCAGCCACCGGATCTATTTCCCGTGGTTCGGCTATTCCAGCTACAAATTCTTCGTCATCGGCGCCGCGGTCGTGGTGCTGGCGGGCGTCTGGCTCGCGATGACGCGCACTAAGGTCGGCCTGCTCCTTCGCGCCAGCCAGCTCGACGCCGAGATGGCCCGCGCCTTCGGCGTGAATGTCGGCAGGGTCTATGCGCTCACCTTCGGGCTCGGCGCCGGGCTGGCGGCGCTGGCGGCGGTTCTGGTCGCGCCGATCCAGCAGGCGCATTACCTGATGGGCGGCGACCCGCTCCTTCTCGCCTTCATCGTCGTGATCATCGGCGGGCTCGGCTCGATCCCCGGCACGATGCTCGCCGCCCTCCTGATCGGCATGTCCGACGGGATCATCTCGGTCTTCTTCTCCCCGACGCTGGCGAAGATCATCGCGACGCTTCTGGTCGCGTTCACGCTGGTCTTCCGCCCGCAAGGTCTGTTCGGAAAGCCCTCGGCGTGAGCGGCGGGGCGAAAGCCGCGCTCCTTCATGGCGCGCTTCTCGTCCTGCTGGCGGCGGCGCCCTTTCTCCTGCCGGACTACCATTCCGGCAACCTCGCCCGGATCATGGTCCTCGCGGTCTATGCGATGGGCTACAATGTCCTCTTCGGCTACACGGGGCTGCTCAGCCTCGGGCACGCGCTCTTCTTCGCCGCCGGCATGTACGGGCTCGGGCTGACGATGACGCATCTCGGCGCCCCGCCCGCGCCCGCCTTTCTCGCCGGGCTGATCGCCGCGCTCGCGACCTCCGCCGTCATCGGGTTCCTCGCGCTTCGCACCAGCGGCGTCGCCTTCATGATCGTCACGCTGATGTTCGCGCAGGCGGGCTATCTCACCATCCTGCTGTTCAGCGACTGGACCCAGGGCGATGAGGGATTCGTGATCCCGCAGGCGGCGCGACAGCTCGCCGGGGTCGATCTCTCGAACGGCGCCAACCGCTATTTCGCGGCGCTCGTGATCTTCGCCGCCGCCTTCGCCCTGCTCTCGAAACTGACGCAGGCGCCGTTCGGGCGCGCGCTGGTCGCGATCCGCGAGAACGAGGAGCGCGCGCGGATGCTCGGCTACGATGTGAAGCGGCTGAAGCTCTGGGCGATCGTCATCTCCGGCGGCCTCTCGGGCGCGGCCGGCGCCGCCTATGCGTTGCTTTTCGGCTATGCGGGGGCGAGCTTCGCCGCCGTCCAGTACTCCATCCTGCCCCTGCTCTGGGTGCTTCTTGGCGGCGCCGGCACGCTGATCGGGCCGCTGCTCGGCGTCGGGCTGATGTTCTACCTGATCGACCTCTCCTCCAGCCTCACCACCGCTCATATGCTGATCGCCGGAGCCGCGCTCGTGCTCCTGACGCTTTTCGCCCCGCAGGGCCTCGCCGGGGAGCTTCGCCGCCGGTTCTGGGGCTGGCTGCCATGAGCCTTCTGGAGACGACCGGGCTCACCCGCCGCTTCGGCGGGCTGACGGCGGTGAACGCCGTCGACTTCACGCTTCAGGCGGGGGAGATCCGGGCGCTGATCGGGCCGAACGGCGCGGGAAAATCCACCCTCGTCGGGCTGATATCCGGGCGGATTCCAGCCGACGCCGGGCGGGTGCGCCTTGACGGCGCCGACATCACCGCCCTGCCCGCCCATCGGCGGATCCGGCTCGGCATGGCCTATACGTTCCAGATCACCTCGATCTTCGCGCGGCTCTCCATTTTCGAGAATGTCGCCCTCGCCGCCCGCCCCCGGCTCGGCGACGACGCGGCCGCCCTCGCGCGCGAAGTGGAGGCGGCGCTGGCGCGCGTCGGGCTGGACGAGCGGAGCGAGGCGCGCGCCGGGGCGCTTTCCTACGGGCATCAGCGGCTTCTCGAGATCGCCATGGGCCTCGCGCAGGCGCCGCGGCTCCTGATCCTCGACGAACCGACGCAGGGCCTCGCGGAGAGCGAAATCATGCGCTTCAAGGCGCTGGTGCGTGGGCTCAAAGGCGCCGTCGCCATCCTTCTGATCGAGCACAACATGGACGTGGTGATGGAGACCGCGGACCGGATCACCGTGATGGACGCCGGCGCGGTTCTGGCCGAGGGGCCGCCGGCGGAGATCCGCGCGAGCGCCGCGGTCCAACGCGCCTATCTCGGGGCCGGCTGATGCTCAGGGTCGAAAATCTCGACGCCGGCTACGGCGATCTCAACATCCTCTTCGGCCTCGATCTGGAGGCGCGCCCGGGCGAGATCCTCTGCCTTCTCGGCCGGAACGGCGCCGGCAAGACCACGGCGATGAAGGCGATCATGGGCCTGATCCCCGCGCGCGCCGGGCGGATCACGCTCGACGGGGCGGAGATTCAGGGCCTCCCCCCGCATGAGATCCCGCGCCGGCGCATCGGCTATGTGCCGCAGGGCCGCCGGCTTTTCGCGGAGATGACCGTCGCCGAGAACATCGAGATCGGCCTGATGGCGCGCGGCTCCGGGCCCGAGGCGCGCGCGCGCGCGCTGGCGCTCTTTCCCCGCCTCCGCGAGCGGCTGGATCAGCGCGCGGACACCCTCTCGGGCGGCGAGCAACAGATGCTCGCCACTGCGCGCGCGCTCTGCCTCGAGCCCCGCGTGCTCCTCCTCGACGAGCCGACCGAAGGGCTGCAACCCTCGATGGTCGATCTGATGCGCGAGGTCACGCTGAAGCTGAAGGCCGCCGGCGTCGCCATCATCCTCGTCGAGCAGCGGATCGACACCATCCTCGCGCTCGCCGACCGGGCCGCCTTCATCGAGAATGGCCGCAACCGCGAGATGGTGAGCGGCGACGCCCTCCGCGCCGACCGGAGCCTTCTGGAAGCGCGGCTCGGCATCTGAGGCGCGGCCGGCGGCCGAGCGTCCGACCCTCACGTTTGAGTGATCATTCAATTTGAGACTTGAGCAATCGCTCAAATGCACCATATGCCGTCTACAGCGTTCGGGACCGCGCCGGGCGAGCATGATGAAGGTGACGCAACATGAATCGTCCCGGCGGCTGTGATCGCCCGATCCCAGCCTGAATCGGCGCCGCCTTCTCGCGGCGCCCCACGCCGCCACTCACGCCAACACCCCTCATTCTCAGGAGAGACCCATGACCGAGTTCACCATTCACACCGAAGAATCCGCCCCTGAAGCCTCCAAGCCGCTGATCGCCAAATCCATGGCCGCCAATGGCCGCCTGCCGGGACTGCACGCCGTGATGGCCGAGGCGCCCGGCTTGCTGGAGGCCTACCAGCGGACGCACGAACTGTTCGTCAACTCCAGCTTCGACAAGGACGAGCTGACCGTCGTGTGGCAGACCATCAACGTTGAAAACGAATGCCATTACTGCGTTCCCGCCCACACCGGCATCGCCAAGATGATGAAGGTGGACGACGCGATCACGGACGCGTTGCGCAATGAGACCCCGCTGCCGAATGCTCGGCTCGAAGCGCTCCGCACCTTCACGCTGAAGCTGGTCCGTGATCGCGGCGTCGTGTCCGATGAGGATGTGCAGGCCTTCCTCGACGCGGGCTTCACCAAACGCAATATTCTCGAAGTGATCCTGGGATACGCTCAGAAGATCATGTCCAACTACACCAACCATCTGGCGAACACGCCGGTGGACAAGGTGTTCGAGAAGTTTTCCTGGTCGCGGACCGACAAGGCCGCCTGATCCGGACCGCGGCCCCCAGCGGGGGCCGCGCGCCCCGGCGTGCGGAAAAGGGCGCCTGACACGCCCCGCGCGCCGGGACCCCGGCGCCCCTTCGATCCTCCATCGCGATTTGGAGACCGGCCCGGATGGTCCTGCGCCACCCCTCGCCGAGCTTCGTTCGCGCCGGGAGCCAGAGACCGCTCTTGACGCCGCCCCTTGCCGTCGGGCCATTCTCGTTTGCGTTCGACATCTGCGATCTTCGACTGTGGTTTCATGGGAAAGCCAGTCCTGAAAGGAAAACGACATGACGCCCCAACCGCTTCGCATCGACATCGTATCGGACGTGATGTGCCCCTGGTGCATCATAGGCTACCGCCAGCTCGCCCAGGCGCTGGAGGAGACCGGCGCCCCGCATGAGGTTCATTGGCACCCGTTCGAATTGAATCCGGAGATGCCCCCCGAGGGGCAGAACATGCGTGAGCATATCGTCGAGAAATATGGCTCCACCCCCGAACAATCCGCCCAAAGCCGCGCGCAGATGACGGCGCTCGGCGCCGATCTGGGCTTCGATTTCCGCTTTTCGGACGCCATGCGGATGCACAACACTTTCGCCGCCCACCAGCTGCTGCATTGGGCGGACCAAGAGGGCCGCAAACACGATCTGAAGATGGCCCTGTTCACGGCCCATTTCACCAACCGGCGCGATCTGTCGGACATCGCCGTGCTGGCGGATGTCGCGGGCGAAATCGGGCTGGACCGGGACGAAGCGCTGGCCGTGCTTGAGGATCGGCGCTTTGCGGACGCGGTGCGGGAACAGGAGAAATTCTGGCTGCGTCAGGGGATTCAGGGCGTTCCGGCCGTAATCTTCGATCGCAAGCATCTGGTCACGGGCGCCCAGGGCGTGGAGAATTACACCAGCATCCTGCGCCAGCTCGCAAAGCAGGAGGCCTGACCACATGCCCCGCGCCGCCCCCTATGACCGTGACGCGGCGCTCGACGCGGCCATGTCCCTGTTCTGGGACAAGGGGTACCACGCGACATCGCTCAAGGAGCTGGAATCGGCGCTGCGCATGAAGCCGGGCAGCATCTACGCCGCGTTCAAAAGCAAGGAAAACCTCTATCTTCTCGCGCTCGAGAGGTATTTCACGAACTCGCGTCGGCGGTTCCGCAAACAGGTGGCGCAGGCGGCGTCGCCGTTGCAGGGACTGGCGGATCATCTGCGCTCCTACGCCCGCCTATCCGGCGATGACGCGGCGCGAAAGGCCTGCATGCTGACCAAGACGATGATCGACACACGGTCGACCGACCCGGCGATCGCGGAACGCTCTCGCGCGTATCTGCGCGCCATGCGGGCTGAGATCGCCGGAGCGTTCGAGGCGGCGAAGGCGCGCGGCGAACTTCCTCCGAACGCCGACCCCGACCGGCATGCGCGCCGCTACCAGGCGAACCTCACCGCCCTGCGGTTGGAGCTTCACCAAGGCGCGGGACAGGCCGACCTTGAGGATCTGGCCGAGGACATGGCGCGCGAGGTTGAAGCGCTCGCACCCTGACGCGGCCGCCTCGGGCGCCGGGCTTTCAGCGCATCAAGCGGGCTGTCGGCGCCGTTGGCGCAGCGTTTCATCCCGGTCATGGGCCCGTGGCCGGTCCCGGCCCGCGTCAGGCGCCTGGCCCGCAGTCGATGCTGCGCGGCGGGTGTCCGCCCCGGCGGCCGAGATTCACGCTCAGGTCGCGCAGGGCCGTGCGCAGCCCCTCCTCGATCACCGGGTGATAAAAGGGCATCTCCAGCGCCGTATCCACGTCCATCCCGGCCTGTATCGCCCAGGCCAGCAGATGCGCCAGATGCTCGCCCCCCGGCGCGATCATCTCCGCGCCGAGCAGGCGGCCGGTGGCGCGCTCGCCATAGATGCGCAGCAGGCCGCGGTTCCGGCGCAGCACGCGCGCGCGGCCCTGATCGACGAAATCCACCTCGCCGATGGCGAAGCCCCGCGCGCCTTCGCAGAGGTCCGCGAAGGACGCGCCCACCGTGGCGATGTTGGGATCGGTGAAGACGATCCCCAGAGGCGTGCGGCGGCGATGGGGCGTCACATCGGGAAAGCGCCCGGCGTTGGCGCCCGCGATGCGGCCGTCGTCGGCGGCTTCGTGCAGCAGCGGGATGCGGGCGGCGACATCGCCCGCGAAGAAGATATGGCCGCCCTCCGCCTGCATGGTCAGCGGATCGACCTCCGGCGCGCCGCGGTCATCGAGCCGGAGGCCGGAGGCCGCGAGGTTGAGCCCGTCGAGCGCCGGCGCCCTGCCCGTCGCGGCCAGAAGCCAGTCGAAGCGCTCTTCATGTGTGACGCCGCCTTCATCGAACCGCACCACCACCCTGTCGCCCTCGCGCGTGATCTCCCGCACGTCGGCGTCTGGAAGGAACGGCAGGGCGGCCCCGATGACGGCGGCGGCGGCGGCGCGCACCGCGGGATCGCGAAGCGGGCCGACGCCGCCGCCGCGGCCGAAAAGCCTGACCCGCACGCCCAGCCGCGCGAGCGCCAGCGCGAGCTCCAGCCCGATCGAGCCGGCGCCGAAGACCGCAACCGATTCAGGCAGGTCGGTCCAGTCGAACACGTCGTCATTGACGATGAGCCTGTCGCCGACCGCGTCGAAGACAGACGGCCGGACCGGGACCGACCCGGTGGCGACGACGATGCGCCGGGCGCGCACGGTCTCGCCAGTGTCGAGCCGCAGGGTATGCGGATCCTCGAACCGCGCGCCGCCCTTCAGGCGCTGGGAGGGATCGAACCCCTCCACCGTCTCGATCACGAAGCCGACGAAGCGGTCGCGCTCCCGCCGGACCCGGTTCATCACCTCGGCCCCGTCGACGCGCGGCGCGCCGGCGTGGACGCCGAAACCGGCGGCTTCGCGCACCGCCTCGGCCGCTTCGGCCGCCGCGATCAACAGTTTCGAGGGCATGCAGCCCACACGGGCGCAGGTGGTGCCATAGGGCCCGCCCTCGATCAGGACGACCCGGTCGGTGTGCTTGCGCGCCGCGTGATAGGCCCCCATGCCGGCGGTGCCTGCGCCGATGACGGCGACATCAACCTCACGCATGGCTCACGCCATCCGCCAACCGCCCATGCGCGCCGGCGCCGCCGGCGATGGCGCGGTTCTTTCCGTCGAGTGTCATGCGCGTTTCGCCCTTCTCTGCTGTCGAAGAGACTCTGTGACTGCGGGCGCTGAAATCAAGCTGTTCCGTCAGGTTTTTCCGTTTCGCTCCTTGCGGGTCACGCGCGTCTCTTCGCGCTCGGCGCCTCTTCGTCAGCCGTGGCCTGCTGGCGGAGACGCGCGAAGAGTCGCCTGAGCCGCGTCAGATCCAGTCAGAAGGATGGATGGATCGGCGCGGGCCGCATCGCCCGTTTCCGTGCGGTTGAGGCCGGAGAGGCCGCAACCGCAATCAAGGGCGGGCTCACTCCGCGCGGCGCGGCGACCCCAGCAGAAACTCGGTGACGACCTGGTTGAACAACGCGGGCCGCTCCAGATGCGCGATATGCGCACAGTCCGGCAGAATGGCCAGTTGCGCGTCCGGCAGGCCGCGGCGCAAGCCGACGAACTGCTCCAGCGAAAAGGATCGATCACGCTCGCCGGCGATGACCAAAGTCGGCATCGTGATCTCGGCCAGGCGCGCGCGAATGTCCCAATCGCTGCAGGCGGCGAGCGTCGCGGCCGCCTTCTCCACCTCGACATTCGTCAATGCTTCGCGGCAGAGGTGAAAATACGGGGTGTCCGCTCCCTCGACGAACCAGGTTTCGGCGATGCGCGTCGCCGTCGCGGCCAGCCCGTCCCGGCGGAAGCGCGCCACCGACTCTTCGACGGTCTCGAAGCGCGCGGCGGTGTCGATGAAGGCGGAGCTGCCATAGATCACCAGACGCTCAACGCGGTCCGGTTGCGCCAGCGCCATCTCCTGCACGATGAAGCCGCCTATCGAGCTGCCGACAAGATGGAAGCGCTCGACTCCAAGCGCGTCCAGCTGTTCGAACACGGCTGCGCTGAAGTCGCGCGGCGCGCCCGGCGCAGGCGCCGCGGCGCTGGCCCCGAAACCCGGCAGATCGACGGCGATCGTGTCAAAGAAGCGGGCGAAATGCGCTATCGCCGGCCGCCAGAGGCAGCTGCCGCCGAGAAAGCCATGCACCAGAACCAGCGTCGGCCCTTGCCCGCGTCGGACGTAGTTGATCATCGTTTCACCTCAGTACGTTTGGCAGCCAGAGCGCCAGGTTGGGGAACAGGAACAGCAATACGATCATCACCGCCAGCATCGCGACGAAGGGCAGGCTGCCGACGATGACATCGGTGATCGACACCTTGTCGGGGGCCAGCCCCTGGATGACGAACAGGTTGAGCCCGACCGGAGGCGTCAACACCGCGATCTCCATGGTGATGGTGAAGACGATGCCGAACCAAACCAGATCGAAGCCGAGCGCCTGCACGATGGGGAACACCGTCGGCAAGGTGATGAACAGCATCGAGGTCGGCTCAAGGAACATGCCGATCACCAGATAAAAGAGAATGATCAGGCAAATCAGCACGGTCGGCGGCAACGCCGTCGCGGTCAGCGCGGCGGCCAACTCCTGCGGCACGCCATAGAAATTCAGCACGTAGCCGAACAGCAGCGCCCCCGCCAGCATCAACCCCAGAAAGCCCATGGTGCGCATGGTCGCCAGCAGCGCCTGGCCGAGAGCCGCGACGGTGAGGCCGCCGAACGCGAAGGCGAGCAGCAAGGTGAACACCACCGCGACGGCGGCCGCTTCGGTGGGCGTGGCGACGCCGAAGTAGATCGAGGCGATGATGACGAAGCCGATGATGAGAACCGGCGACACGCCGACCACAAGATCGCGCCAATCGAAGCGCTGCCCGTCGGCGCGCGCGGGCACGCCGGCCGGGTCGAACAGGCGCCAGCCGAACACCACCAGCGCGAAGAGCAGGGTCATCACCAGGCCCGGCGCGACGCCGGCGACGAAAAGCTGGCCGATCGAGGTGTCGGTGATGATGCCGAAGTAAAGCAGGATAAGGCTGGGCGGAAGCAGCACGCTGAGCGTGCCGCCGGCCGCGACGACGCCGGCGGCCAGGCGCCGGTCATAGCCGAGCCGCAGCATCTCCGGCAGCGCGACCCCGCCGATGGTGAGCGCCCCGATCATGCTTGAGCCGCAGACGGCGCCGAAACCGGCGCAGGCGCCGACGCTGCCGATGGCCGCCGATCCCGGCATGCGGACCCCGCGATGCATCGCGCGGTAGAGCGCCGTGCCGATATTCGAGCGGCCGACCAGCTCCCCCAGGAAGACGAACAGCGGCACCGCCAGCAGGATGTAGTTGAACCAGGTCTGCCAGATCATGAACTCCGCGCCCATCAGGGCCCGGCGCAGATCCTGGACATGCCAGAAGAACGGGATCGCGGCGCCGGCCAGCGCGAAGGGCAGCGGAAGGCCGATGGCGACGAGCACAAGCAACAGCGCCAGAATGCCGGCGAGCGCCTCGTACCACTCCATCTCAACGCTCCCCGCCGAGGAAATTCTCGGCAAGACGGATCATCGCAAGACCTATGAAGACGACGAACGCCAGCGCGACCGGGATCCACAACCAGAATTCGGGCCACTCGATCACGTTGGAGACCGAACCGTTGCGCCATGTGCGCGAGACGGCTTTGACCGCGACGGTGGCGAAGAAGACGCCGATCGCCGCCATCAGCATCAGGTTGAAGATATCCAGGGCCCGCTTCACCGGCCCCGGCAGCACGTCGAGCAGCAGCGTGACCCGCGGCAACGCGTCGCTTTTGAATGCATGGGCGAGCCCGAGAAACGCAATCGGCACCAGCAGCAGCGCCGTGGCCTCGGTGACCAGCGCGTCGGGCGCGCGGAACGCATAGCGCGCCACGACGCCGTAACTGATCCACAAGGTCACGACCGCCATCAAGGCGGCGCCGAACCAGGCGAGCCCGTCCGCCGCCCATGCGAAACCACGACGCATCCGCCCCACGCCGCCTTGACGCGCGCCGCCGCCGTCGTCAGCCGTCAGTCTCAAAATGCGTAGGCCTTGAACAAGGCTTCGACCTCGGCGCCGAGCTCGGGCCCGCAATTCTCATCCTGCTTGACCTCGTCCCACCAGCCGTCCTGAAGCTGCGCCACCATGCGGGCGCGGTCGTCCTTGCTGACGGAACGGGCGTTCAGGCCGCCGTTCATCACCGCGTCGCCGACCTTGCGGTCGATCCAGTCGGTATAGCGCGGAGATGTCCATTCCTCGGCCTCGCTGGCCGCCGCCAGAACCGCCTTCTGATCCTCCGGCGAGAGCTCGTCGAAGCGGTCCTTGTTCATGGTGTAGACGGTGTTGCCGTAGTAGAGGTCGGCGTTCACCATATACGGCAGCACTTCGAAGAGGCCGAGCGACGAGGATGTCGCCACGCCCATATTGATGCTGTCGACGACGCCGCGCTCGGCGGCCTGATAGGTTTCGGCCGGCGGAATGAACACCGGCGAGCCGCCCCACAGCTCGATCGTCCTGGTCACGATCGGGCTGACCGAGCGAACCAGGCGCTCTTCGAGTTGGTCGAGCTTCTCGATTGGTTCACGGAAGAACCATTCCTGATCATAGGAGAAGTTCGAGGACATCAGCACCACCGCGCCGGCTTCCTCGAACTGCTTGCCGATAAGCGCCATCAGCTTTCTGTCGAATTCGACGTGCTTGCTGTAGTCGATCGGAGTTGGCGCGAAAAACACCTTCCTGTAGCAGGACACCCGAGCGTCGACGAGGGGCGTCGCCGCGGCGTCGGCCAGGCCGGCGGTCACGGCGTCCCAGGCCTTGGGCAGCGGCGCCAGCGTGCTGGACGGGAACAGCTTGAACGTGACCCGCCCGTCCGTCTTCTGCTTCACCAGGTCGGCGAATTTCTCCAGTCCCTTGTAGCGGATATCGGCGGTGGTCACGTAAGTGCCGAGATGCAGCTCCGTCGCGTTCGCGGCCGTTGTCGCCGCTGCGGCGCCGAAGGCCATCAGCGCCGCGCTCAAGGTGGTGCGCATTGTCTTCATTGCAGTCTCCCGGTTGCTTGTTGTTGCGGTATTCGTGTTCGGCCGAAACATTCAGGCGCGACATGCAGTCAGCGCAGCCGAATCTCCATGAGGATCAAGCCCGCCCTCTCGCGTTCGCGGGGGGCGGATACGCCCGTCCGCGCCGCGCCTGAGAATGGCGTGCGGCCCTTCAAGCGCATGCAGGTCATTATCGCTGGCGCGCGCCGGCGACGAAGCAGGCGCGGCGGCGGATGGCGCCGCGCCCGGCCCCCATCACCATGGTCGCCGAGGCCCCGACTTTGGATGCGGGTAAGGCGCGCCAGAGCCCCCGCGGGGCGCACAGCGGCTTGACCATGACGTCCATGTTTCCCTCCAGCGCATTTTGAACTATATAGGACTGTAGCAGTGCGGCGTTTCCCCGTCTAGAATTTTCGTCGTCGCTGGCAACTGGGAGGCGGTTCGTGCCAATCAAATCCTTGGATGAAATCTCGCACTCCCTCGCCATGGCGAACGGCGTTCGCGGCGCTGGGCCGAAATACCGGCTGCTCTATGACCAGATCCTGCGGTTTATCGAGCTTGGCCGCTGGAAGGCGGGCGACCGGCTGCCTCCGGAAGCCGAGTTCGCCCAGCGCATGCCGGTCAGTCTCGGCACCGTGCAGAAGGCGCTGCGGCTCTTGGCCGAGGATGGCCTGCTGGTGCGCCGGCACGGCGACGGCACCTATGTCGCCGCGCCTGCGGTCAACGCCGCTGAAATCCGCTATTTCCGCTTTGTCGACGACGCCGGCCGCCAGTTGCCGGTGTATCCCAAGGTGCTGTCCGTCGAGCGCACCGGCGAGGCGGGCCCGTGGTGCGACTTTTTCCGTGATGAAAAGGATTTCGTGCGCATTACGCGGCTGGTCAGCGTGAACCGGGAATTCTCCGCCTTTGGCGAGTTCTATCTGCCTGCGAGCCGCTTCGCGATGTTCCTGGACTACACGCCGCAGGCGCTGGACGGCGTCGCTTTCACCCATCTGCTCGCCACGCGCTTCAATGCGCCGGCGCTTCGTATCTCGCAACGGATCGACTTCGCCGCGATCCCGGCGCGGGCCTGCGCGCTGATCGGGGTCGAGCCGGGCACCGCCGGCCTGCTGTGGTCGAACCGCGCCCATAGCTTCCGCGACGTGCCGCTCTACTTCCAGCGCTTCCACCTGCCGCCCAACGGGCGCAGTCTGGAGCTCTGGGACCATGTCGCCTAGAGGCGCAGCCAAAAATCCGGGCGCATTCGCCGACAGATCATCGGCCGGCATGGAGCGCGCAACGACCTGAATCCGCCCGCCGAATCGGGGCGAGATCGCCGAAGATCGACATTGCTTAGCATAGCTAATCTGAGGCTGAAAATTTGATCCATTAAGTCCTGAGGCCTGTTCCGATATCCTCCGGAGGGAGGCGCATCGACGTCATCGCTCTGGAGGAAACGAGAACATGAATCTCAGCAAGATGCTGCACCGCCGTGATGAGGAGGGCCGGCCGATCCGGGTCGGCGTCATCGGGGCCGGGAAATTCGGCGCGATGTTCCTCGCGCAGGCCCGCCTGACGAAGGGCATGCATGTGGTCGGCATCGCCGATCTGAATGTGGAGCGGGCGCGTGAGACCTGCCGCCGGACCGGCTGGCCAGATGCGCAATACCGCGCAGCCAACGCCGCCGACGCCATGGCGGCGCAGTCGACCTGGATCACCGACGACTCCGCCGCGCTGATCGAGACCGATGGCGTCGACATCATCGTCGAGGCGACAGGAAACCCCGCGGCGGGGATCGCGCATTGCCTGAAGACGATCGGCTCCGGCAAGCATATCGTGATGGTGAATGTGGAGGCGGACGCCGTCGCAGGCCCGCTTTTGGCGAAGAAGGCGCGCGACGCCGGGGTCATATACAGCCTCGCCTATGGCGACCAGCCGTCGATCATCTGCGAGCAGGTCGATTGGGCGCGCGCATGCGGCTTCCGCGTCGTCAGCGCCGGCAAGGGCACGCGCTATCTGCCCAAATTCCACCAGTCGACGCCCGACACGGTGTGGGACAATTTCGGCCTCGCCCCCGAAATCGCCGAGCGCGGGGGCATGAACCCCAAGATGTACAATTCCTTCATCGACGGCACCAAATCGGGCATCGAGATGACCGCCGTCTGCAACGCGACGGGCCTGACGCCGCAGCCGAACGGGCTCAATTTCTCGCCGGCCTCTTGTTACGAACTCGCCGAGATCTGCAAGCCGAAGCAGGAGGGCGGAACGCTGAGCCATATGGGAACGACGGAAGTCGTCTCGTCGCTCCATCGCGACGGCTCTCCCGTCGAGCATCATCTGCAGATCGGCACCTATGTCGTCGTCGAAGCGGAGACGGAGTATGTCCGCAACTGCAACGAGGAGTTCAACTTCCTGCCCGACAGCAGTTTCCGCTTCTCGGCGCAGTACCGCCCGACCCATCTGATCGGGCTGGAGCTGGGGATATCCATCGCTTCAATCGCGCTCCGCGGCGAAGCGACGGGCGCGCCGGACGGATTCCGCTCGGACTGCGTCGCCACGGCGAAGCGCGACCTTGCGGCTGGCGAGATGCTGGACGGCGAGGGCGGCTATTGCGTCTGGGGCAAACAGATGCCGGCGGAAGCCTCGCTGGAGATCGGCGCCCTGCCGCTGGGCCTCGCCGCCGACGTCAAGCTGAAGAACGCCAAGAAGGCGGGAGAGACAGTGACCTGGGCGGATGTCGTCGTGGATGAGGCTGACGTCGCCGTCACGACGCGCCGAGAGATGGAGCGGACATTCGGGCCGAAGGCGCGCTGAAGCGCCTGACGGCGGGTTGAACAGGAAATCCGGAATCGGAACTGGGAGGAAAACATGAAAATCAACGGAACAGGCTTCAATCGGCGTGAATGGATCGCTGGAGTCGGCGTCGCATCGCTGCTGTCGCTGACGGCGCTTGAGGCGTCGGCGCAGCAGCACACCTGGATTGCAGGAACGGCGACGCCGCCGAATGATCCGATCGCTCTCTCGACCGACTATTTCGCGGAGCGCGTCGAGGCTCTGACGGACGGGGCGATCGTCATGGAGGTCCATCACGGCGCCGCGCTCGGCGGCGACCGTGATCTGGTGGAGACGATCCTCCAGCAGGGCATTCAGGTCGCGACTCCGGGGCAGGCGCTGCTCTCGGGCTGGTACAAGCCGGCCGAGATCTGGATTTTCCCCTATCTCTTCAACGACGTGGACCACAAGGACCGGGTCTGGGACACGGTGAAGGCCGAATACGCCGACACGGTCGGCCGGGAGGCCGGCCTCCGGCCGCTGGTTGCGGTGCCGCGCGGCCCGCGCATGCTGAGCGCGAACAAGGTGGTGAAAACCCCCGCCGACATGGAGGGCATGAAGGTCAGGGTTCCCGAAACCCAGCTCTGGCTCAAGACCTTCGAGCGCTTCGGCGCCTCTCCGACCCCGCTGCCCTTTCCCGAGGTGTACCAGGCGCTCCGCGCCGGCGTGATCGACGGACAGGACAACCCGGTCTCCCTGACCTTCAACAGCGGCTTCTTTGAGGTGAACACCCATCTCAACCTCACCGAGCACATGATGCAGGACAATGTCATCGTGGTCGGCGAAGCCGCCTGGCAGGCGCTTACGCCGGAGTTGCAGGCGGCGGTCACACAGGCCGCGACCGAGACCGAGCTGGAGTTCCGCAAGCGGCTGAAGGCCGACAGCGAGGCCCTGCTTCAGAAAGTGAAGGACGCCGGCGTCGTCGTGACCGAGGTTGACAAGGCCGCGTTCCGCAAGAGCGTCGAAGGGCTCGAAGCGGACTTCCCGCACATCCAGGAATGGCTTGAAAAGATCCGGGCGATCGACTGAACCCGGTGCGGCGCGAGGACCCCGGCGGCGTGACTGCGCCGCCGGGGCCTTCCGCTTCGCCCCCTTACGGGATGACGCCGATGACCTCCGCACAAAAGTCGCGGTCAGCGCCGGTCCGTGCGCTCGACCTTGTCGAGAAAGCCGTAGCTCTCCTTGTCGGCCTGCTTCTCGCAGGGATCGTGTTCATCATGCTGCTCGCGATCTGGAGCCGCTATATCGAAAATGACTCGCTCGCCTGGACCGAGCAGGTCAGCCGCATTCTTTTCGTCTGGATCACCTTTCTCGGCGCCGCCGTGCTCTATCGGCGGGGCGCGCATATCGCGATCGACTTCTTTCTCGACCTCATGCCAAGGCGGCTCGCGGCCATCGTGCGGGCGGCGAACGAGACCATGATGCTGGGGCTTTTCCTGGTGCTCCTGATCTACGGCGCCAAGCTGTCGATCTCGAATCTCGGCCAGACCTATGGCGCGCTCGACGTCTCTCCAAGCACCCATTATTTCGCGGCGCCCGTCTCGGCCGCCCTGATGATCCTCTTCTGGCTCGAGCGGGCCGCGATCGGCCTGGAACGGGCCCGCCGCCCAGGCGCGAGAGAGGATTCGGCATGATTGCGTTTCTTGTCGGCGGTTTCTTCGTCTTGCTCGCTCTTGGCGTGCCGCTCGCCTTCGCGATGGGCCTGGCGGCGATACTGGGCATACTCGATCATGGCGTCTTTCCTCTGGTTCTGGTGCCGCAGCGGGCCCTGATCGGCGCCGACGCGTTTTCCCTGCTCGCCGTCCCGTTCTTCATACTGGCCGGCAACCTGATGAACCGCGGGGGCATGACCCAGCGCATGATCGATCTCGCGAACGCCATCGTGGGGCGGTTCACAGGCGGGCTCAGCCTCGGCAATGTCGTGGCGAGCCTGTTCTTCGGCGGCGTCTCGGGCTCCGCCGTCGCGGACACCACGGCGCTCGGCAGCACGTTGATCCCCGCGATGAAGAAGGAAGGGTATGGCGGCGCTTTCAGCGCGGCGGTGACCGCGGCTTCGTCGATCTGCGGGCCGATCATTCCGCCCAGCATCCCCCTCGTCCTCTACGCGTTGATCGCGGGCGGGGGCGTTTCGGTCGGCGCGCTCTTTCTCGCCGGTGTCGCGCCCGGGTTCATGCTCGGGTTCGGTCTGATGGCGCTTTGCTGGTGGATATCGAAGCGTCGGGGCTATCCCGCCCATGGCGCCGTCACCCTGCGGGAGTTTGCGCGGCGCTTGCTTTCGGCGAGCCTGGCGATGGTGATGCCGGTCATCATCGTGGCGGGCGTGATCGGCGGCGTCTTTACGGTGACCGAAAGCGCGGCGGTCGCCGTGCTCTACGCGCTTTTCGTCGGTCTCGTCTGTTATCGGGAGCTGAAGCTCCGCGACATTCCGGAAGTTCTGCAGCGCAGCGCGCTAGAATCCGCCGCGGTGATGATCATCGTCTCCATGGCCGGCCTTTTCGGCTGGCTGCTGGCGATCAGCGGCTTTCCGAAAATCCTGGGGCAGGCGCTGCTCTGGATCACCGAAGATCCGCTCATGATGCTGCTGGTGATCAATGTCTTTCTGCTCATCGTCGGCGTTTTCCTGGAGGCGATCGCGGCGCTGACCATTTTCGTCCCGATCCTCGTGCCGATCGCTTCCACTCATGGCATCGATCTGACGCATCTGGGCATTGTCGTCGTGTTCAATCTGATGCTGGGCTTGCTCACGCCGCCCGTGGGAATTTGCCTCTATATCGCGGGGCAGTTCGCCGAGGTCAGGATCGAAAAGGTGTTCAGGGAAGTGTTGCCCTTCTTCGCATTGGGCGTCGGGGTCCTTCTGCTGATCACCGTCTTTCCCGCTCTCGTGCTATTCCTCCCCAACCTCGTGTCCTGATGGGCCCGCGCCCATCGGGCGATCCGCCAGCGCCAGCACCGCGCCGGGACTGTCGCTGACTTCGGGATGGTTGAGAATCCACGCGCGAAAGCGGCTGGTCTTGTCGCTCTTGAGATTGGCTGGAGGGCAGACGAGCCAGTACATGGTTCGAAGAAAGACCTTCGCGCCCGCAACGGGGGAAACCAGCTCCCGGCGCTTCAACGCCTCCTGCGCGAGGATCTGGCCCTCCAACGCGACGCCCATGCCCATGCGCGCCGCTTCGATGGACATGTGGGAGCGGTCGAAACGCGGCCCCCGCAACAATGGCGGGTATTTGACGCCGTGGGTTTCGAACCACGTCTCCCAGGAGATGGGGCATTTGACAGAGTGGATCAGCGTCACGCCGCTCGCGAGATCCTTGGGGTGCAAAATTCCGAGCTGTCGGGCGAGAAGCGGGGAGGCGAGCGGCGTGATCCGTTCCGTCGAGAGCGGCTCGATATGGAGCGACGCAGTCTCCGGTTTGCCGAAACGTATCTCGATATCGACCGCCTCGCGCACGAAATCGGTGGTTTCGTTGGAAGCGTCCAGCCGCACGTCGAGATCCGAATTCGCGGCCATGAATTCCGGGAGGCGCGGCAGGAGCCAGTTGGTCGCGAAGCTTGGCGCGGAGCGCACCATGATGATCTGAGGCTGAAGGTCGGTCGCGATCCGCGCCGTGGCTTCGGAAATTCTGGCGAAGGCGGGCGAAATGGCGGCATGATAAAGCTCGCCGGCTTCAGTCAGCAGCACACGCCGGTTGAGCCGCCGGAACAGGCGAATGGCCAGATATTTCTCAAGGAGCATGATCTGCTGGCTGATCGCCGATGGCGTCACGTTCAGCTCCGCCGCCGCCTTCGCGAAGCTCATGTTGCGCGCGGCCGCTTCAAACGCGGCGAGCGCCTTCAGCGGCGGGATGCTCGGAAACTGTGTTCGCTTCATCAGGACCGTTGGTTTGGTGGCGCCCTCAATCAGTCATCGCAACATCTGCGTGCCAGGATCTGCATTCTGCGTGTCAGGCGAATGGACGTCCAGCGCTTCGTCGCGGGTTCTGGCGCGTGCAGGAACAAACCGGCGGCCCGCAACCGTGACGCTCGCGATAAAGGCGCATGCGGTTGAGGTTTCGGCCGATGGTTCGGACCTGTCGGGAATCTCGCGTGCGAGGCCGGTTCTGGTCAGAGGCCCTCGCCCGCCGCAAAACCATGCTTCGAAAGAGGGAACGGAAGGGGCATGGACGGCGCGTCCATGCCCCTTCCGGATCAGGCCGATTTCACATCGATGCGCTTCATCCGCGCCCTGGCCTCTTCAGTCTTGGGCAACGTCACGGTCAGCACGCCGCGCTTGAATTCAGCCTCGGCCCTTTCGGGATCGACGCCCGGCGGCACCGGGATCATCCGGTGGTAGCTGCGCCGCGACCGCGAGGTGAAGCCGTCCGTCTCCTTCTTCTCTTCGCGCTCGGCGCGGATCGTCAGCATGTCGTCGGTGACGTTGACCTCGACATCCTCGTCGTCGAGGCCCGGCAGATCGACCGAAACCAGCATCGCCTTGTCGGTCTCGGAAATGTCGGTCCGCGGGTCGCCCGACGCCAGCGCTCCGCCGAAGGGATTGTCGAAGCGGTTCCAGAAATCCTCGAACACGCGGTTCAGATCGCGCTGCAACGAGACCATCGGGCTTTCATCGTCGTTGCTTCGGGCCGGCATCCGGTTGCGGTCCCTGCCCCAGGGAATGAGATCACTGAATGACATGTCTTTGCCTCCTTTCGCTCATGATCAGGCGACGCAGCCGCTCAGGCGGCCTTGACCTTGATCTGCTTCGGTTTGGCGGCCTCGCTCTTTTTCAGGACAAGCGTCAGCACGCCGTCACGGTGACTGGCTTCGATCGAGTCCGCATCGATCGCCTCGGGCAGGCTGAAGGCCCGCTCGAAGACGCCCGGCGGGTATTCGCCGTAGATGCGCCAACAGCCCTCGGGAGCCGCCGCGTCGATCTCGCCGCGCACGGTCAGCGACCGCTTGTAGACCGAAACATCGACAGTATCCGGTTTGACCCCCGGCATATCGATCGCAAGCGTAATCTTGTCATCCTTCTCGAAAATGTCGGTCGCCGGCCGTAAGATGGGGCCCGCGTCGCGCGTCCCGGACTGAACAGCGTCGCCGTCACTCTTTTTCAGCTCTTGCGCCATGGCTCTTCCCTCCTTTCTCTGAAGTCGCTCAGCTTGTCCTGATCTCGATCTTGCGCGGCAGATCGGCGTCAGGGCGTCCCATTTCGATCTCGAGAACACCGTTCTTCGCGTGGGCCTGAACCTTGTCGGGATCGACGCGCAACGGCAGGCGAATACTGCGCGAGAATTCGCCCGATGGGCGCTCACGCCGAAGCCACATGGCGTCCTCGTCCTCAGCGGCGGGCGCGCGCTTGCCGGAGATGACCAGAGCGTTCTCGCGCACTGTCAGGTCGATATCGCCCACGGAGACACCGGGCATTTCGGCGGAGACGACCACGTTGTCGTCGCTCATCCACATGTTGATGGGCGGCCAGGCGTTGTCGCCGCCAAGGCGCGCGCCACCCTCGAATGTGCGGTTCAACTGGGACTGCAGCCGCCGCAATTCGGCGAACGGATCCCGTTGTGTGCTTGGCAGGCCGAAGCTCAACATCTTCTCCTCCTTCCATTCTGGACATTCACCAAGCCCGCGCTGACGGCGCGGACGAACGAGCAGGCGCGGAAATGGCGAGAGGAGGAAGGTCCGGACTCGAACCGGCGCGAAGACGCATGACGACTGCGTTTTTCGATCCACAGGGCCGGATCGCCGCACCCTGCGTTCGATGACGCGATCAACGTGCCGCCCAAGGGCGCGCTCCGTAATTCCGCCACCGTCTCCGGGACCCCTCGAAGCGGCATCCCGCACCCAACCAGCTGGGAATGTGGGGGCGCCGTGTCAAGAGGCGCCCGCGCCTCCTGAGAGCGGCTCCCGATCAACCCGCATCATGGCGCGCCCCGGGCGCTCCGGTGGCTCCGATCCGGGAGATGAACCCCCGCCTGCGAGCAGGGCCAGAACCTGATTTTCGCCTGCGGCCGGCGACGCCCGCGCAGTCTTGCGCACCCTGAAGGAGGCGCGCTCCACCCTCATGAACGAGCCCGCCGCCAACGGCGGACAAATCGCCGCGCTTCTCCTCGAACAGGGCGTCAACGCCGGGCGCCCGCTCGCGCCGCGGCGCGCGCGGCGGCCCGCTCAGCGCAATATTCGCTCGAGCAGATCGGGCAGAGGCTCCGTCGCGCCGCCGTCCGCCGGCTGGGCGGGAGCAAGCTTTCGGCCCAGCTCCACCGCCTTGAAGGTCGCGCCCGTGTTGGCCTCGCCTTTTCCGGCGATGTCGTAGGCGGTTCCGTGGGCGGGGGTCACGATCGGGAACGGGTAGCCCGCGATCAAGGTGACGCCCCGGTCGAAGCCGAGCAGCTTCATCGCGATCTGGCCCTGATCGTGATACATCGTCATCACGGCGTCGAACTCGCCCTTCACCGCCCGGACGAAGACCGTGTCGGAAGGGATCGGCCCGGTCGCGGCGATCTGCGCGTCCTGCGCGCGCCTGACCGCCGGAGCGATGATGTCGTCATCCTCGACCCCGAAATTGCGGCCGTCGCCCGCATGAGGGTTCAGCGCGGCGACGCCGATGCGGGGATGAGGGAATCCCGATCCTTTCATCACCTCGGCGGTCAGCATGAGGCTGTCGAATATCCGCTCCTCGGTGAGCGCGTCGGCGACCTCCCGCAGAGGAATGTGAGAGGTGACGCGGGCGTTCCACACCTCGTCGAGCACGTTGAATTCACGGCCGCTGCGAACCGCGCCGATCGTTTCGTTCACGAAGCCGATCTCGTCGACGTAATCGCTCTTCGCCAGGCGCATCGCGTGCTTGTTGAACGGGGTGAAGAACGCCGCCCGCGCGAAACCCGCCTTGGCCGCCAGAAGCGCCGCGCGGAAATTCTGGAGGGCGGCGCGCCCGCCCTCGACGCTGGAGCTCCCAAGCGGCGCCGTCTCCGGATCGCAATTCGCCAGATCGATGAAAAATGTCCCCTCGGGCGCGTCCGCCGGCGCGCTCGTCGCCGATATGGTCGGGATGTCGAGGGTGACGTCCGCCTGACGCGCGCCGAGGTCGAGCAGCCGCCGATCGCCAAAGACGATCATGTCGTCCCGGTTTACGCTCTCATCCGCGAGAACGCGCGCCGAGAGCTCGGGGCTGATCCCGCCCGCATCGCCGATGGCGAATGCTATTTTGTGCCGCTCACCCATTTTGGTTCCTCATCCGGATATTGCGTTGTCTGATCATTTCGGCGCGTCTTCGCCGCTCGCCGGGCCCGCCCTCTCCGTCCGCGCGCGTCTCAGCCATGTGATGACCGGAGCCGCCCACATCATGATGATCGCGATGGCCAGCAGAGCCGCCAACGGGCGAGAGAACAGGATCATCGGATCTCCGTGCGACTTCAACATGGAGGTGACAAAGTTGAACTCCACCATTCCGCCGAGAACGATGCCGAGGATGGCGGGCGCCACCGGAATCCCGTTTTCCTCGAACAGCCAGCCGACAAGGCCGAAAACCAGCATGATCCCGACGCCGAAGGCGGTGTTGTTGATCGCAAAGCTGCCGATGATGCAAGAGGCGAGCACGATCGGCAGAAAATAGCTCTGCGGAATCCGGAGGAGATGGCGCGACGCGCGGATGACCGCCCAGCCGAGCGGAAGCAGCAGAAGATTCGCCAGCAGGAACGCGATGAAGATCGCGTAGACGAGCTCCGGCGTCTTGATGAAGATGATCGGGCCGGGCTCGAGCCCTTTCAGGTAAAGCACCCCGATCACGATCGCGGTGATGCTGTCCCCCGGAATCCCGAAAACCAGCGTCGGCACCCAGGCCGCCGAGAGCGCGCCGTTGTTCGCCGCGCCCGCCTCGATGATCCCCTCGTCGTGGCCCGCGCCGAATTTCTCCGGTTCGGACGAGCGCCGCTTGGCGATGGCGTAGGAGACCCACGCCGCGATATCGGCGCCGGCGCCGGGAAGCGCGCCGACAAGCGAGCCGGTCAGCCCGCCGCGCAGGAGATTGACGCGCCGGCGGAGCAGAACGCGCCCGAGTCCGGCGAAAACCGGGCCGAGCGTCGGCGGCGCCTCGGCAGGGCGCGGGTTTCCCGCATTGTGAATGAGCTCCGACAGCGCGAACATGCCAATCATCGCCGGAATGAAGCTGACGCCGCCCATGAGCTCCATCGAGCCGAAGGTGAACCGCGCCTGCCCCGCAACCTCGTCAATGCCGATCATCGCCACCCAAAGGCCGAAAAGCAGGGAAAGAAGCCCCTTCAGAGGCGACCCGCGCGAGACGATGGCCGCGCAGCTCAGGCCGAGCAGCGCCAGCCAGAAATACTCGACGGATGAAAAGTTCGTCGCGAAACGGGCGAGAAGCGGCGCGGCCGCCATGAGCAGGATCACGCCGGTGACCCCGCCGAAACACGCGGCGGAAAGCGACAGGCCGAGCCCGCGCTCCGGCTTGCCGGCCCGGGTCATCGCATAGGCGTCGTCCACATAGGCCGCCGAAGCCGGCGTTCCGGGGATGCGCATGAGCGCGCCCGGAATATCGCCCGCGAAGATCGCCGTCGCCGCGAGCGCCGCGATCGCGGCGATCGCCGGAATGGGATCCATGAAGAACGTGATCGGGATGAGCAGCGCCACTCCCATCACCGCCGTCAGCCCCGGGATCGCGCCGATGACGATCCCGAGCGCGCTCGCCGCCAGAATGGTGGCGAGAACGTCCCATGTCAGAACAAGCGAGAGAGCCTCGTAAAAAACGCTCATGACAACAGCGCCTCGATCACGCCCCGGGGCAGCGGCACGCGGAGCAGTTCGACGAAGATCATATGAAAGAGCGCGGTCGCGCCCGCCGCGACGATGAGCGCGATCCAGATCCGCCCGCCGAGCAGAACCGCGAGACTGGAGATCAGGATCCAGGTCGCGAGCAGGAACCCGAGCGCCTCCACCGCCGCGATCCAGCAGATCACGGCCGCGACGACGCCAGCCGCCGCGACGCCGCCCCCGCCCCGCATCCACTTCGGCAGGCGCAGATACGGCGCGGGAGCGGCGGTCGCGATCAGCGCCGCGCCGGTCAGGACGAAGACGCCCGCGATGATGCGCGGAAAGAACGCCGACCCCAACGCCTGCCCCGGCACCTCGCGCAGGCCGAGCGTCCCGGTGAAGATCAGAACGCCGGCCAGGACCGTGAGAAGGCCGATGATTCGGTCATTCAGCTCCAAGTTCCGGCCTCCTCACAGCACAGCCGCCGCGGAAATGGCCCGCAGCGGCGGCCGTCACTTCGCGATGCCCAGTTCCGTGAGCAACGCGCGCGCCTCGATGGCGAAATTCGCGGCGTACGCCGAAAACGCCTCGGGGCCCTCGAACACCGGCGTGATGCCCCGCTGCGCGAACGTCTGCTGGACTGCGTCCGAGGCGTGCGCCTTCGTCGCCGCGGCGACGATCGCCGCCTTCGCATCTTCGGGAAGGCCGCTCGGCGCGCAGAGGGCGAACCAGTTCGAGATAGAGAAATCGACGCCCTGCTCCTTCAGGGTCGGCACGTCGGGAAACGCATCCGAGCGCTCATCCGCCATGATCCCGAGGATTCTGACCTCGCCCGCCTCGGCGAGAGATTTCGCTTCGACCGGAGAGCCGGTGAACATGGTGAGCCCGCCGGACACGAGATCCTGCAGGGATGGCGCGCCGCCCTTCGAGGGAACGAAGTTGACCGTGTCGGCGGGTTTGCCGACCGCCTTCATCATGCCGGCCGCGGCCATGTGCCATACGCCGCCGATGCCCGACCCGGACGAGGTGTATTCCCCCCTCTCGCCCGCCTTCAGCGCATCGAACAGCTCTTCGAGCGAGCCGTAGGAGCTGTCGGCCGCGACCGTCACGCCCGCGGGCAATTCCGCGAGACGCAGGAGCAATTCGTAATTGTCCGGCGTCAGCGGCGCGAGTCCGACCACGTCGAAATACGTGATCTCCGGGGTGCAGGCCCCCAATGTGTAGCCGTCCGGATTGGCCTGCGCGATCGCGGCGTGCCCGACGACGCCCGATCCGCCGGTGCGGTTGACCACGTTGATCGGCTGACCGAGCTCCTGCTCGAATTCAGCGGCGAAGATGCGGATGATCGTATCCGTGCCGCCCCCGGCGCCCCATGGCACGATGATCGTCACCGGCCTCTCCGGGTAGTCCGCGTGGGCGTAGCCGCCCATGGTCGCCAGCGCCGCCGCGGCGGCCAGCGTCATCCCGATCTTGTGAAATCGCATGCCGGTTTCCTCCTATCTGGATGCGAGACGATATAGCTCCCCCCGTCCGAACAGTGCTCCGCGCCGTCGATGATACAGGCGGATCTCGTCCTCCGTCACGCTTTTCGCGCCACCGAAATCATCAGCCCGACGACCATGAGCCCCATGAGGGCGAGGAGCGCGATGCTGATGGAGCTGGAGAAGAAAATGCTGACGCTCCCATTCGATATGTCGAATGACTGCCGAATGCTGGTTTCGAGCTTCGGCGTCAGCACAAAGGCGAGGACGAGCGGCGCGGCGGGATATTTCGCCAGCTTCATCAGATAGGCCAACACGCCGAACCCGAGCATCAGCCAGACATCGAACATCGCGCCCGCCACCGAATACGCGGCGATCACGCAAACGCCGGCGATGATCGGGATCAGGATCTGCTGGCGCACCCAGAGAATGCGCATCAGAAAAGGAATGATCGCGACGCCCGCCAGAATGGCGACGAAATTGCCGACATACATCGACGACACCAGCCCCCAGACGAACTCCGGCTGCATCGTGAACAGAAGCGGGCCGGGCTGCAGGCCCCACATCATGAAACCGCCGAGGAGCACCGCCGACGTGCCGGATCCCGGAATGCCGAGGGAGAGAAGCGGCGCGAAGGAGGCCGCCGCAGCGGCGTTGTTGCCGGATTCCGCCGCGGCCACGCCCTCGATGACGCCGGTTCCCATCTTGTCGCGGTTGCGCCCGATCTTGCGCTCCAGGATGTAGGAAAGAAACGCCGCCGTGGTCGCGCCGGCGCCGGGCAGCACGCCGATGAACGTGCCGAGAAACCCGGACCGGATCCCGGTCGGCAGAATGCGCGCCGCGTCCTTGCGCGTCAGAAGGGATTCCCGGAAGCCGATCTGCTTGGCGGGCTTTTCCGCGCGAAAGGCGCCGCTGGCCATTTCAAGAACCTGCGCGAAGCCGAACATGCCGATCACGAGCGGTATGAAGGAGATGCCGTTCAGAAGCTCCATCGCGCCGAAGCTGAAGCGCTGCGTGCCGAACGTCATGCCGATTCCGACCGTCGCGAGCAAGACGCCGAGAAAGGTCGACGCCAACCCCTTGACCGCATCCTCGCCGAGGAGCCAGCCGATGGAGGAAAGCGCGAAAAGGATGAGAAGCGCAGTCTCCGGCGGTCCGAATTTCAGCCCGAAATCGGCGAGGCTCGGCCCGAGAAAGGTCAGGATCACGATCCCGATCGCGCCGCCGATGAAGGACGAGAGATTCGCCGTGAACAGCGCCTTGCCGCCCTGCCCCTTGCGCGACATCGGATAGCCGTCCAGCGTCGTCATCACCGCCGGGGTGTCGCCGGGGATGTTCATCAGGATCGCGCTGTAGGCGCCGCCGAACACGCAGCCGAAATAGACCGCGGTCAGCATGATGATCGCGATGTTCGGATCCATGCCGAAGGTGAGCGGCAGCAGCAACGCGACCGCCGTGACCGAGCCGAGCCCGGGGATCGCGCCGATCAGGACGCCGAGCGTCGCGCCGCCGAACGCCGCGCCGAGCGCGAAGGGCTGCAACGAGACGGAGAATCCGTTCAGAAGATGAGCGAGCGCGTCCATCACCAGACATCTCCGAAGACCAGACGGCCGAGCGCGCCAAAATCGAAATTCACGCCGAGCCAGCGCCAGAAGATGAAGTAGACGAAGAGGAAGAACCCCGCCCCGACGGCGAGCGAGAGCAGCGCGCGCTCACGGCCGACGAATCTGATCCACGCGACGACGGTCAGGGAGAGCGCGACGATGACCCCCATGAGATAGCTCGCGAAGATCGCGAGCGCCATGGCGGCGAGCGGCTGAAGCGAAGCGGCGGTGGGAGCCTCGCGGGAGGCTCGCCGGACACGAATGCGCAGCAGGCCGCACACCATCGCGCCGACGCCGAAAATCGTCGGAAAGAACCCGCTCCCCGGGCCGTTGTTCCGCCAGAACCCGTATTCGAAGAACCCGAAGCCGGCGAAAAACGCGCCAGTCAGCACCACGATCGCCGCGATGAAACGTTCGTTGGCGGCCGCGCCGGGAGAATGGCCGCTGTTATCCTGCTGCATGTGTGAGAGCCTTTTCGTTCATGCGGCGTCGGGAATGAGGATCGGACGGTGAAGGGGCGGCCGCCCCTCCACCATGCGGCGACTCTTACTCGATTATCCCGATGGCGGTGAGGAGCTTGATGTAACGCGCCTTCTCCTCTCGCCAGAACGTCGCGCTCTCCTCGGCGTTCATATACGACGCAACCAGGCTGTTCTTGCTGATGTAGTCCTTCCATTCCGGCGTTTCCGCCACTTTCGCGAGCACGCCGTCCCAATAGGCGAGGGCTTCAGGGTCCATATCCGCCGGGCCGACATAACCGCGGAACGTCACCAGTTTCGCATCCGGATAGCCGAGTTCGGTGAAGGTCGGCGTGTCCGCGTACGCGCCGCCGAGCCGCTCGGCCGCGAACGCGCCGATCGGCGTCACGTTGCCGGACCGCACCTGCGACTCCATCTCCGACGGATTGAAGATCCCCGCGGTGATATGCCCGCCGAGCAGGGCGGCGAGCACCTGGCCGCCGCCGTCGAAGGGCACATACTGCAAGGGCGAGTCGCCCATCTCGTTCAGCATCTCGAAGACCATGTTGTCTTCCGCGCCGCGCCCGGTGCCGCCGATCGTCACCGAATTCGGCGCCGCTTCCGCCGCCTCAAGCAGATCGGCGAAGCTCTCTATTCCGCTCTCCTTCGTGACGACGAGCAGCAACGTGTCGAGCGCAAGCGTGCCGATCGGCGTGAAATCCTCGAGGGTCACATCGGCGTTGGTTGCGGCCGCGATCATCACCTGCCCGGAGACGTATGACATGAGCGTCATCCCGTCGCCGGGCCGGCTCGCGACATAGGTGGCCGCCACGGCGCCCGACCCGCCGGTCATGTTCTTGACGATGATATTCGCGTCCGTGAGATCGTTGCTGCGGATCGCATCCACCAGAACGCGCGCGTTGACGTCGCTGCCGCCGCCCGGGCTGAAAGGAACGATGAGCTGCACCGCGCCCTTCGGCTCCCATGCGTGCGCGGCCGTCGCCATGCCGACCATCGCGGCGGCCATGATGATGGATCTCGTCAGTCTTCGCATATGTCCCCCCTTGGTTGGTTTTCCAGGATTTTGAACGGTGGCCCTGTTTCGTTCCGTGGGTCCGCCCGCTTCGTCGATGGGCGCCCGGAAAAGGCGCCCGCGTCTTCTCAAGCTCCGGTCCAGCGCGGCTTGCGCCCTTCACTGAACGCGCGCACGCCCTCCTTGAAGTCGGCGCTCCCGTAACAGGAACGGATGAAATCCTCCTCCTCGGGCCGCTCTCCGGCGCGGGCGAGCCGCGAAAACGCGGTCTTGCTCGCCATCATGCTGAGCGGCGCGTTCGCCAGAAGCCGGGCGACGACGCGCTCCACCGTCTCATCCATCGCTTCGGGCTCCACGACCCGGGCGAGAAAGCCCGACGCGTAAAGCTCATCCGCGTCTATGAGGTCGCCGAGGATCAGCATGCGCTTGGCGCGCCCCTCGCCGAACGCGGCGAGGACGCCGGCGTAATTCGACATGGAGAGGCAGTTGCCGACCGTCCGCGCGATCGGCACGCCGAAGCGGGCGCCTTTCGCGGCGATCCGGATGTCGCATTGCGCCACCATGCTCAGCCCGCCGCCGACGGCGAGGCCGTCGACGACGCCGACGATCGGAGCCCTGACCGCCGAGAGCCCCCCGACGATGCGCTCCATCTTGCGCTCATAGTCGAGCCCGTCCTCCGCCGAGGCAAACGCGCCGAACTGCTTGATGTCCGAACCTGCGATGAAGGCCCGGCCGCCGGCCCCGCGCAGAACCACCACCCTGACCTCGTCGGATTCGGCGAGCGTCCGGCAATGCGCCTCGAACTGGTCGTACATCGCCCAGGTCATGGCGTTCATCGCCTCCGGGCGCGCGAAGGTCATGCGGGCGACGCCGCCGTCGATCGCCAGAGTGACGTCGCCGGCGCTCATCCGAACGCTCCTGAAGCGCGAAGCTCCGCGAGCTCGTCCCCCAGCCCGATCTCGGCGACGATCTCGTCCACATGCTGGCCGAGCAATGGCGCGGGATGTCGAACCTTCTGCGGCGTGCCGGAGAGCTTGACCGGGAAGCCGAGCGACTTCATGCGGCCCTCGACCGGATGATCGATCTCCATCACCATATCGCGGGCGATGGTGTGGTCAGCCGCGAACACCTGCCCGAAATCGTTGATCGGCCCGGCGGGCACCCCGGCGGAGAGGAACAGATTCACCCATTCTTCGGCGGTCTTGTGAATGAAGACGCGCGAAAGCTCCTCCACCAGCGCGTCGCGGTTGGCGACGCGCCCCTTGTTGGTCTCGAAACGAGGGTCGGCGCGAAGATCCTCCCGGCCGATCACGCCGCAGAACAGCTTCCAGAGCTTTTCATTCGCCGCGCCGACGACGAACATGCCGTCGCTGGCGGTGAAGGCCTGGTAGGGCGCGCTCATCCTGTTCGCGGTGCCTAGCGGTTTGGGCGAGACTCCGGTCGCCCAGAATTCCGTCGCCTCCCATACGGAGAGCGCGAGAGCGGCCTCGAACAGCGACGCGTCGATATACTGGCCCCGCCCGGTCTTCTGGCGGCCGATCACCGCGCTCAGGACGCCGTAGAGCGCGAACAGGCCCGCGCCGAGATCGCCGACCGAAACGCCGGATTTGACCGGCCCGCTGTCCGGATGCCCCATCGCGCTCATCACGCCCGACATCGCCTGCGCCATCAGGTCGAAGCCGGGACGTTGCGACCAGGGCCCGGTCTGCCCGAACCCCGAGATGCTCGCATAGACAAGCTTCGGATTGAGCTTCGAGAGCGCCTCATAATCAATTCCAAGTTTCGCCGCGATGCCCGGACGAAAGTTCTCCAGCACGATATCGGCGGTCTTGACCAGTTCGAAGAAGACCTTCCGCGCGCCTTCGGTCTTGAGATCCAGCGTGATCGACCGCTTGTTCCGGTTCAGCGCGAGGAATCCCGGGCTGTCCTCGCCCTTCATGCGAAACCCCATGGAGGCGCGGGTCTGATCGCCCGCCGGAGATTCGATCTTGATGACGTCGGCGCCCATGTCGCCAAGCATCATCGAACAGAACGGCCCGGCCATGACCCGCGTCAGATCCAGAACTCTCAGTCCGGTCAGCGGCGGCTCCCCTCCAGTCTGCGAAGCGCCTTGCATATTGGTCATGGCTTTTCCTATCGTCGGGGTCGGAAATTCTTAGTTGAGCCCTTATTCTTGTATACACGATTGAGCGAGTCAATGCGGATCCTGGCGAGCGGAACTGCTCGCTGGAGGCTCTCCGGCGCCCGCTCGTGTCGATGATCTGATCGGATGCGACCCGTGACAAGACAATCGAAATTGAATGGCCCCCCTCTCCTGCAGAAAGGGGAGCTCCACGCCCGAACCGTGGTCAAACTCAGAAAAATGATCACATCCGGCGAGCTGCGGCCGGGGGAACGCATCAGGGAATCTCATTTCAGCAAGGTGCTGAACGTGTCCCGAACACCATTTCGCGAGGCTGTTCGAACCCTCGCGGCGGAAGGATTGATCAATATATCCCCCAATCGCTCCCCCGTCGTCGCCAATCTCGACGCGGCGGACATAGAACATCTCTACGACGTCGTGGCGACGCTGGAGGCGATGGCGGGCGAACAGGCGTGCCGGGTGATCACCCAGGCCGAACTGGCCGACATCATCACCATTCACCGCCGCATGCTGGAGAGTTACGAGAAACAGGAGCGCGCCGAATACCTGAAGCTGAACTTCCGCATTCATCAGAGAACTGTGGAGATCGCCGGCAATCCCGTTCTGCTCGCGAGCTGGCTGGCGCTGATGCCCCGGATGGAACGCGCGCGCGCGCTGGCCAATCTCGACGGCGACCGCTGGCTCGGAGCCGTGACCGAACATTCAAGAATGCTCTCCGCTCTCGCCGAAAGGGACGAAGCGTTGCTCGCGGCGCTGACGCGGGCGCATTTCCGAAACGGCCTGATCGTCTCCAAGCGATATTTGCCCTCTGCCGCGTCGGCGCGCAATGTGGACGCGGCGCGTCAAAGATATTGATTTTCAAAATTCATGCATGCAAGTTGATGGAAATCAGAACAAGCACATGGGAGAAATCAAATGGATCGCAGGCGTTTCAACATGCTCGCCGCGGCGGGCGGAATCGGCGCTCTGACCGCAGGATGGATTCGCCCCGCCGCGGCTGCGACGAATCTCCGTTACGCGCATGTCGGCTCCGAGGGAGACATCCAGTACTGGTACGCGGCGCGCGTCGCGGAGCGCCTGCCTGACGCCACCGGCGGCGATGTCACCGTCACGGTCTTCCCCAATTCGCAGCTTGGCGGGGTGCGGGAGACGATTGACGGCGTGCGGTCCGGCTCGATTTCGCTGGCGCATCATGAATTCGCCTCCCTCGCCCAGCTCGTCCCCGACATCGCGGTCTTCAACGCGCCTTTCGTCTATCGGGACGGTGAGCACGCGCTGAAAGCCACGGACCCGCGGAACTCGGACGTCCTTCAGGAGTTCAACGAGAAGCTGGTCGAGAACGGCAACATGCGGATCATCGGGCGCCTTTATCGCGGCGCGCGGCAGATGACCGCGAAATTCGCGGTCTATTCGCCGGAGGATCTCAAGGGCAAGGCGTTCCGCGGGGTGCCGCTCAAACTCTGGACCTCGATGATCCAGGGCTTCGGCGCCGTTCCGACGCCGGTCGAAGTGAGCGAGCTTCCGACCGCGCTCATGACCGGCATGGTGATCGGGCAGGAAAACCCCCTGACCATGATCAACGCCAACAAGCTCTACGAAGTGCAGAGCTACGTCATGATGACCAGCCACATGCAGAACGTGCTTCCGGTCTTCATCAACGAGGATGTCTGGTCCTCGTTGCCCGAAAAGGATCGGACCGCGACCTACGAGGTGCTCGACAAGCTCGCCTACGAGACGCTGGCCACCGCCGAGAGCGCGCAGACCGAACTCGTCTCCACGCTCGAGGGCGAGGGCATGACCTTCATCACCGAGGCTGACGGCCTGAAGCTGGATGAATTCCGCACGGACGTGATCGCGCAGGTCAACGAGGATTTCCCGACCTGGGGCCCGTATATCGAGCGTATCGCCGCCATAAAATGATCCGGATCGGCGGGCGGCGTCGATCCGCCGCCCGCGCCTCGCAGCGGGAAGCAACATGAGCGCACACCCCGGACCTGACGGGCCGGAGGAGCAGGCCGATCTCAGGATCGACCTGCTCCTCCATCCTTTCCGCGTGACGTTGCGCATCGCCGGCCTGTGCGTGCTGGCGCTGTTGGTCGCCACGCCTGCGCTCCAGGTCTTCATGCGTCAGGTCCTCAACATGCCGATGATGGGCGCCGAAGAATTCTCGCGGTTCCTGCTGATCAACGTCGTGATGCTTGCGATCCCCTATACGGTTTCATCCGGCGCGAGCATACGTATGGAAGAATTCATGCTCATTCTTCCCGAGCGCGTCCGCGCCTGGCTGATGATCCTGATCTCGGCGGTGTGTTTCGCCGCATTCGCCTTCGCGTCGTGGTCGGTGCTGGTGGCGATGGCGGCGAACATGAACAACAAGACCCCGACCTTGGGGATTCCCTACTACATCTTCTTTGCGTCGGGCGGGATCGGTTTTCTCCTCGCTTCGCTCGAGTTCATCGCCGTCGGCGCGAAAGCCGCCTTGCGGCTGCCTCTGTATCGAAGTTTCGAAGCGGAGCTGCCCTCGGAGGAGCTGAAACTATGACGTTTCCCGAGATTGCGTCCTCTGGAAACGCCCGATGAGCCTGATCGTCATAGCCACGTTCTCGGTGATGTTCGTGATGGGGTTTCCCGTCGCGCTGGCGATCCTGGTCCCGTCCATCATCTACATCGCGTTCTCCGGCTTTCCGATCGAGCTGATCGGGCAGAGAATGACCTACGCGCTGGATTCCTTTCCGCTGGTCGCCGTTCCGGTGTTCATCTTCGTCGGCAATCTCATGAATCAGGCCGGCGTGACGGTGCGGATCTTTCGCTTCGCGGAAACGCTCGTCGGCCGCGTGCCGGGCGGCCTCGCCCAGGTCAACATCTTCTCCAGCCTCATCTTTTCGGGTATGAGCGGCGCCGCCCTCGCCGATGTCGGGGGGTTGGGCAAGGTGGAGGTGAAGGCGATGACCGAACGCGGTTTCACCCCGGCGTTCTCCGGCGCCGTCACCGTCGCTTCGGCTGTGGTCGGGCCGATCTTCCCGCCCTCGATTCCGCTCATCATCTACGGTTCGGTCACCGGCGTCTCGATCGTCCAGCTTCTGATCGCCGGGATCATCCCGGCCGTCGTCTGCATTTTCATGTTGATGCTCATGACCGCGCTGATCGCGACGCGTCGGAATTATCCGCGCGCCGAACGCTGGGCCCGGCCCTGCGAGATCTGGCGCGCGTTCGTGCCCGCCTCTCCCGCGCTCGCCGCGCCGATCCTGCTGGTCGGCGGGATGTTGCTCGGGCTGTTCACGCCGACCGAGGCGGCCTCGGTCACGGTTGTCTACATCCTTCTGATCAGCAGCCTCGTCTACCGCGAACTCACCGTCGCGCACCTTCTTCATTCGGCGTACGAGACCATCAAGAGCACGGCGGCCATCCTCGTCATCGTCTCGGCGGCCGCTCTCTTCGGCTGGATTCTGGCCGTGGAGCAGGCGCCCCAGGCGTTCGCCGGGATTCTGCTCGGACTTTCGAAAGACCCGCTCACGCTGCTCCTGATCGCCAATGTGATCTTGCTGATCACCGGGATGTTTCTCGACAGCACCACCGCCACGCTCCTCGTCATCCCGATCATCGCCGGCCCGCTCCATATGGCGGGGGTCGACCCGGTCCATCTCGGCATCGTGGCGATTTTCAACCTGATGCTCGGTCTGGTGACGCCGCCGATGGGCCTCTCGCTCTTTCTCATCATGGATATAGCGCAAGTCTCCCTCCGCGCCGTTCTGCGGGCGCTGCTGCCTCTCTACATCCCGCTTTTCGCCACGCTCGCGCTCCTGACTTTCTTCCCCGAAATCTCGCTCCTTCTGCCCAAGCTCATGCGGTGACCTCATGAAAATCATCGACGCGCACCACCACTTCTGGGATCTGGACCAGAACTACCTGCCCTGGCTCCGGGACGAGCCGCCGATTCCCTTCCGCTATGGCGACTATTCCGCGCTGAAGCGGAATTTCATGCCGGCGGATTACAGGGCCCTGACCGGCAGGTTCGACGTGATCGGCTCGGTTTATATCGAAGCCGAGTTCGACCCGAACGCGCCGCTGGCGGAGACCGCGTGGGTGGCTGAGGTGAAGGAGGAACACGGGCTGCCGAGCGTCATGGTCGCGCAGGCGTGGCTGGACCGCGGCGACGCGCCCGACCTGCTGTCCGCTTACGGCCGCGATCCGCTGGTCCGGGGGATCCGCCACAAGCCGGCCTCGGCGCCGGACCCGAGGGATGCGAAACGCGGCGCGCCCGGCTCGATGGACGATCCTCGCTGGCGCGACGGGTATTCCCTGCTGGAGCCGAACGGCCTGTCCTTCGACCTCCAGACCCCCTACTGGCATCTCGACGCCGCCTACGAGCTGGCGAAGGATTTTCCCGACACCCGCATCATCGTCAATCATACCGGCCTGCCCGCGGATCGAAGCGATGACGGGTTGAAGCAATGGCGAAAGGCGCTGTCTCTGATCGCCGACGCGCCCAACGCCGCGCTGAAGATTTCAGGGATCGGCCTGCCCGGCCGGCCTTGGACCGTCGAGGATAATGAACCGGTCGTGCTGGACGCGATCAGCATCTTCGGCTCTGACCGGATCATGTTCGCCTCGAATTTCCCGGTCGATGGCCTCACGGCCTCGTTCGAGACCATCTTCTCCGGGTTCGACCGGATCACCGCCGGCTTTTCGGATGAAAACCGCGCCGCGATGTTCTGCGAGAACGCGCGGCGCATCTACAGAATGGAGATTTGAACATGACCGAGCGTAAATTGCGGTTGGGTTTCGTCGGCCTTGGCATAATGGGAGCGCCGATGGTGCGCCGGCTCCTCTCCCAGGGCTTTGACGTCACCGTCTGGAATCTCGAACCGGAGCGGGCCGCCGAAGTGACGCCTCATGGCGCGGTCTGGGCGGAGAGCCCGGCAGAGGTCTGGGCCGCCAGCGACATTCAGCTTCTCTGCGTCCTTCATGGCGCGGCGGTGGAGGCCTGCTGCTTTGGCGACAACGGCTTCGTGAAGGCGAAGGGCGGCGCCGATCTGGTGATCGACTTCTCCACGGTCCCGCCAGGCAAGACCGTCGAAATCGCGACCCGGTTCAAGGAGGCCCACGGCGCGAACTGGATCGACAGCCCGGTCTCCGGCGGCCCTGGCGCCGCCGAAGACGGAGGCTTGACCGCGATGCTCGGAGGCGACGAAGCCGACATCGAGCGCGCAAGGCCCGTCCTGAACGCCCTGACGCAAAACGCGACCCGCATGGGGCCGCTCGGAGCCGGCCAAGCCACCAAGACGCTCAATCAGGCCATCGTCGGCGTCAATTTCGTCATGTTGGCCGAGATGCTGGCGCTCGCCAAGAAATCCGGGATCGACGCGTCCCTCCTTCCGGCCGCCCTCGCAGGCGGCATGGCGGACTCGGTGGCCCTGAAGCGGATCTACACTCAAATGCAGGCCGAGGATTTCGATCCGCCGAAAGCCTACGCGCGGCAGATGGCGAAAGACCTGCGTGCGGTCTCGGCCTATATGGAGGAAAAGGAGCTGAGCCTGCCATTCATCGAGCATTCAATCTCCGCCTACCTCGAATTCGCCGAGGGGAACGAGATGAAGGACGCCGCATCGATCAGCCAGTTTGTGGCCAAGCGCGGGTCCGGCGCGGCGTGATCGGCCCGATCTGACGCATTTACGGCTCGGGCCGGGCGGCGCTTTCCGGCGCCGCCCGCCGGACGCGCATCCAGCTCCATCCTCCAAAGGCTCCCCGGCGGCGCCTTCTTCTGCTCTCCGGCAGGATCATCCTTCACGCATAAATCCCGCGCGGCGCCGCGGGCGGGCTTGATTCCGCCAACTTTAACATCCATATGCCATCCACAGGGATGGATAGTGGAAATATGAGCGACATCAGACACCAGCGGGACAAGACGCCGGACAGTGAAAAAATCACCATCAATCTCGGCTATGTCGATCTGGGACGCATCGATCTGCTGGTGAAGGAGGGATTCTATTCCAACCGCAGCGACCTGATCCGGACAGCGATCCGCAATCAGCTCGACAGCCACGTCGAGGCGGTCAGAAACTCCATCGAACGCCATACGATGGAGCTTGGTTTGCGAACTTACACGCGCGCCGATCTGGAGGCGCTGCGGGACGCGGGCGAAATGCTGCATGTCAGGGTCGTGGGGCTCGCACGCATCGATTCCGACGTCACGCCCGAACTCGCCAGAGAGACCATCGGCTCCATCGCCGTTCTGGGAGCCTTGCAGGCCAGCCCGGACATCAGAAAAGCGCTTGCAGACCGCATCAATTAGCCTGCGCCACCCGAATTAGGGACAAAAACGATGATCGATCACACCGCCGGCGCTCAGCGCCGGGCGACCGGCGACGCACGCAGCGCGCGCACCGCATCCGCCGCCGATCTGGTGCGGCGCACGCTCGCGCAGCACGGGCTGACGCCGGGCCTGGACTGGGGGCCGGCCGGAACCGTCCAGACGGGCGCGTCGGCGATGGAAGACCTGTTGACCCGGTTCACATCGCCGCTTGGCGACGCTTCCATGAAGGAGGCTCCGATTCCCGAAGGGGCGGAGTTTCGAACGGAGCGGTTTTCATGCGCGGCGGGCAGCCGGGCGTACCGCACTTACGTCCCATCCACTGCGGCGGAAGGCGTGGCGGGCGTTCTGGTCATGCTGCACGGCTGCACGCAGAACCCCGAGGATTTCGCCGCCGGAACAGGCATGAACGCCCTGGCGGAGACGCGCCGCCTGATCGTGATCTATCCGCAGCAGTCGCGGGGCGACAACGCCCAGTCGTGCTGGAACTGGTTCAGCCGCGGCGATCAGCGCCGGGACCGGGGCGAACCCGCCATCCTCGCCGGCATGACCCGGAAAGCGATGGCGGAGCATGGCGCGCCGAGCGACCGGACCTTTGTCGCGGGCCTTTCCGCCGGCGCGGCGATGGCCGTGATCCTTGGCGAGACCTATCCGGACGTCTTTTCCGCCGTGGGCGCTCATTCCGGTCTGCCGTTCGGCGCGGCGAAGGACGTCGCCTCCGCGTTCGCGGCCATGTCTGGCGGCGCGCAAGGCGCGGCCGGCGGCCGCCCGCACACGCCGGCGGTTCGCACCATCGTCTTTCACGGATCGGCGGATTCGACGGTGCATCCCTCGAACGGGGAGCGCATCGCTCAACAGGTGATGGACCGCGGAGCGTGGCGAACGATCGAGACCGACGCGCGCGCATACGGGCCGGGGCGAAGCTTCACCCGTAAAATCGCGACGACGGCGGACGGTGTGATCGAACTCGAGCATTGGGTCGTGGACGGGCTGGCGCATGCGTGGTCCGGCGGGCGGCCGGGGGGCTCCTACACGGACGCCAAAGGCCCGGACGCCAGCGCCGAGATGGTCCGGTTTTTCCTCGGCGCGCCCGACCAGGGCGTCTGAGATGACGAACATGGCTCTGACGTTCGACGCGATAGACGAGCCCGCTCCCGGGCCGAAATGGGCCGCGCGGTGGCGGCGGTCATGGCCCGCCTACGAGGCGTGGTTCATCGCTCATGGCGGCGACCGGGGACCGTCGAGATCTGAATGCCGGTCCGCCATGCGGCGCCACATGCCTGAGCTGGCGCCGATCCATGATCGACTGGTCGCGATCGCGGGCGGATCGGATCGCGCCGCGCGGTTTCTGTCCACATGGCGCCCGCCAACCTATTTCGGCGGATGTTCGCTGGCCGCGGCGGCGGACGGGAAAGACGTGAGGCTGGTCCGAAACTATGACCTGTCGCCCGACCTGAACGAGGGCCTCCTGCTGCGGAGCGAATGGTCCGGGCGCGCGGTGATGGGCATGGTCGAATTCTTGTGGGGGCTTTCCGACGGGATCAACGACGCCGGCCTCAGCGTGGCGCTGGCCTATGGCGGCAGAACGGAGACCGGGCGCGGGTTCGGCGTGACCACGATCCTGCGCTATGCGCTGGAGACGTGCTCCTCCGTCGATGAGGCGGTGAAGGTTTTCGAGCGCGTGCCGTCGCACATGGCCTACAATCTTGTCCTCGCCGACGCGTCGGGCGCCGTCGCGAGCCTGGAATTGTCTCCGGGAGGCGGCGCGCGGCTGATGCCGCAGGCGATCGCCACAAACCATCAGAGCGGCCATTCGATGGCGGACCGGCCCGGTTTCACGCGGAGCCATGAGCGTCATGCTCATCTCGCCCGCATGCGGGTCGAGCCGCGAAACCTGAACCGACAGTTCCTCAGAAGCCCCCTGCTTCAGGATCGTTACGCCGAAGGGTTCGGAACCTTGTTCACCGCCGAATACTCGCCGAGGGCCCGCTCCCTCGGCCTGACGATGCGCGGCGCGCGGTGGAACCAGACGCTCGATGCGTTCGAGGAGGGGCGAAGGATCGTCGACTATTCCCGCCGGGAGGCGCCGTCCGCCGCCGCCCCCGCAGACCATCAGCGCGGCTTCACCGGCCCGGACTGGACGCTGGCCGCCCGGATCGACTGGACCGCCGCCGCATGGGGCTACGCGACCGGCTGGGCCGCGCCGCCGACACCCGCCTCTCCAAAAGCGCCTGACAGGGGATAGCCGGCTTCCGCTCCAAATGCCGTCGAGATCTTCCGGCCGAAGATCATCCTGCGCGATCTCCGCGCCTCTGATCGATGCGAGATGTCGTTCAGGAGCACGAAAGAGACCAAGCGACAAAGGGTCGAGCCCCGCGCCCGGCGCTTTCGCGCCGAGCGTCGGCCATGGGAGCCAGGCCGGCGCGGGCGATCTCGGCCCCCTCAGGCCCCCCTTTGACAGATGAAAGGGCTGACCGTCCGAGACGCCCGCCGGCGGCGGTTCAGGCGTCCGGCGTCATAGCGCCGGCCGCCGTTCATGCCAGTTCGTCATGCGCTGATAGGCGTCGCAGAGCCGGATCGCGGTGGTTTCCGCGAAAGGCCGGGCGATCGCCTGGAAGCCGACCGGCAATCCGCCTTCGGTGAAGCCGCACGGCGTCGAGATCGACGGCAGACCGATGATGTTGGCGGGAGCGGACAGGCGGACATAGACCCAGGTCACCGGCTCATCCACGCCGCCGAGCCTCATCGTCGCCTGCCCGGCCGGCGCGGCCGGCGCCGGGACTGTGGGCGCGACCATGACGTCGATCCCCTCGTAGATCTTCGCCCATTCCCGCTGCATCAGCTGGCGGATGCGCAGCGCCTGAAGATATTTGGTCGCCGGCAGGAACTCCCCCGCCTCCAGCAGGACGCGCACGTCCTCCTCGTAAAGATCGGGGCCGTTCCGGAGCATCCAGCGATGATATTCGCTGGCCTCGGCGAGAATGATGGCGAACTCCACGCCCATGATCTGGTCGGGATAGGGGATCTCCACCTCCGAGATGATCGCGCCTTCGGCCGCGAACGCGTCGATGGCGGCGCGGACATGGGCCTCGACCTCCGGATCGACATTGTCGAAGAAATAGTTCTTCGGCACGCCGATCCGCATGCCTTTCACATCCTTCCCGAGGGCGGACATGTAATCGTCAGCCGGAATGTCCACGCTGCCCGGGTCGCGTGGATCATACCCGGCGAGCGGGCCGAGGCATGCGGCCGCGTCCGCGACCGTGCGCGCGAGCGGCCCGACATGATCGAGCGACCAGGAGAGGGAGGTGACGCCGGCGCGGCTGCAGCGCCCATAGGTCGGCTTCAGGCCGACAGTGCCGCAGACCGCGGCCGGGATGCGGATCGAGCCGCCGGTGTCCGTGCCGAGGGACATGTAGGTGCTGCCGGCCGCGACCGACGCGCCTGACCCGCCGGAGGAGCCGCCGGGGCTGTGGTCCGCGCCCCAGGGGTTGCGGGATTTCGGCGTCGAGATCCCATAGGCGAATTCATGCGTATGGGTCTTGCCGAGGATCACCGCCCCGGCCTTCCGCAGCCGCGCGACCGCGGCGCAATCGGCGTCCGCGACCCAGTTCTCCCGCTGGCGCGAGGACGCGGTGGTCGGCGCGCCCTTCACGCCGTACAGCTCCTTGACGCCGACCGGGACGCCGTGGAGCTCCCCCCGCCAGTTTCCCTTCGCGATCTCGGCTTCCGCCGCGCGGGCTTCGGCGCGCGCGCTCTCCGCCATGAGACGCGAGAAGGCGGACAGCTTTCCCTCCGTCGCTTCGGCCCGCGCGAGGCAGGCTTCAGTCACTTCGACCGGAGAGACCTCTTTCGCCTTGATCTTCGCGGCGACTTCTCTGAGCGACAAATCTGCGAGCGCGGTCATGACTGCGGCCTCCAGCGGGGGTCGAATGCGTTCGTGGGGGCCACCTCTCCGACATCCACCGCGTCGAGCGCGTCGAACGCGGCGAGAATGCCCTCAAGCGCGGGCGCGACGATCTCGGCGCGGCTCGCCGAAAGATCGAGGCGCGCGATCTTCGCTGCGGCGCTCAGGTCCTGAGGGGTGAGAGGCTTGGGAGTAACTGGGGACATGTCGGGAACTCCTTCACTCGACGGTTGCTGGGTGGAGGTAGACTCCATGGAATACGCAACACGGCAAGGGCCTGCCGCAGGGGAGTAAAAACCAGCGCGGCGCGACCCGGATTAATCTTGCGCAACCATTTAATCTATGCTCCCGTAATGCAAGGGAATTTTTCTGACCGCGAACAAGGAACCTGCATCGTGCACGACGTTATCAAGCTTTTGTTTGATGTCGCCGCCTTCGCGTCGATCATGGTTCTGGTGGTTTCCGGCCTCGCGGTGATCGCGAGCCTGATGGGAATCTTCAATCTCGGACATGGCGAATTCGTCCTGCTCGGGGCCTACACCGTCTTTCTCTTTCGTGAATGGGGGCTGCCGGTCTGGCTCGGCATGATCGCCGCGCCCTTCGTCGTCGGCGCGTTCGGCGCGGGCGTGGAGCGGACCGTGATCCGGCGCTTATACGCGAAGCCGATAACCGCGATGCTCGCGACCTATGCGATCGGCCTGATCGTGCGCGAGGTCGTGCGCGGGCTGATCGGCGGGCAGTATTACGCGATCGAGGAGCCGCTTTCCGGCGCCTTCGCCCTCGGCGGGATCAATTTCTCGATCTGGCGCACCGTGATCATCGGCGCGACGATGGCGGTGATGCTCGCCGCCTATCTCTTTCTGACGCGGAGCGCGACCGGCCTTCAGATCCGGGGGGCGCTGGAGAACCCGGCCCTCGCGCGGGCGTCGGGCGTCTCCACGACGCGGCTCTACGCGCTCACCTTCGCGCTGGGCGCCGGGCTCGCCGGGCTGGCGGGCGCGCTGATGGTGCCGCTGTTCTCACTCTCGGCCGATCTCGGGGTCCGCTTCCTCGTGCAGTCGTTCCTCTCGGTCATGCTGGGGGGCGTCGGCTCATTCGAGGGACCACTTCTCGGCGCCGCGCTCGTCGGATCGATGGTGCCGGGCTTCCAGTGGCTGCGTCAGATTCCGGGGCTGGAGGGAGCCATCAGCCCGGTGGCGGCCGAGGTTCTGGTCTTCGTGACTGCGCTTCTCATCGTCAAATTCAGGCCGAACGGCCTTTTGAGTTCAGGGAGGAAATGAAATGAACCCCGACCAGGTTTCTCGCCGTGGGTTTTTGAGAGGCTCCGGCGCTCTCGCCGCCGCCGGATGGGCCGCCGTCGCCGGCGGCTGGGTGCTTCGCCCCGACTGGGCGCACGCCGCGTCCCCGATCAAGATCGGCATCGCGACCGACGTCACCGGCGCGCTCGCGCCCTCCGGCAACTCCTGCTGGCAAACCGCGCAGCTCGCGGTGAAGCGGATCAACGACGCCGGCGGCATTCTCGGCCGGCCGGTCGAGCTTCATCTCGAGGACACCGCGAGCGACAACGGCGTCGCGGTGAGCAACGCCCGCCGCCTGGTTCAGCAGAGCCAGGTCGACGTCGTGCTCGGCGGGATCCTCTCCTCGACCCGCGAGGCGCTGATCAACCCGATCGCGCGCCGCGGCAAGACCCTCTACATCTACCCGCAGCTTTACGAAGGCGGCGAATGCACCAAGAATGTCTTCTGCACCGGCCCGACCCCGGCGCAGCAGGCCGAACCGATCCTGCGCTATCTGATCGAGGAGCAGGGCAGCAAGCGGTTCGCGCTGCCGGCCGCGAACTACATCTGGCCGCAGGTCCTGAACAAGTTCGCGCGGAAGGTGATCGAGGATCTGGGCGCCGAGGTGGTGATGGAGGATTACTTCCCGATCGACCAGCTCGAATATTCAGCCGTGGTCGCCAAGATCAACTCCGAGAAGGTGGACCACGTCTTCAACACCACGATCCCGCCGGGGCTTCAGGGCTTCACCAAGCAGCTCTACGAGTCCGGCTATTACGATCATGGCGGCTTCAGCACCGTCTATTTCGACGAAAATTCGGTCAACTTCGTCCCGCAGCGGGAGCTGGAGAACGTCTATTCCTGCCTCGACATGTTCCAGACCGTGGACGATCCGTTCACCCAGCAGATGCTGGCCGACTATCGCGAGATGTTCCCCGACACGCTCTACAAGCTCACCGCAGGCTCGACCTCGACCGGGACCTATCGCGGCATCAAGTTCTATGAGCAGGCCGTGATCGCGACGAACGGCGACCTCTCCCTCGAGGCGGTCAGCGAAGCGATGCAGAACGCGGAGATCAAGGAAGGGCCGGGCGGCCCGGCCCGAATGGTTCCGGGCACGGGCCATGCGGAGATGAACATGTACATCGCCCAGTCGAAGGGCGGGGTCTGGAACATCATCTCGCAGAACACCGGCGTCGCGCCGCAGGAATGCGCCTGATCCCGTCATCCCATCATTGACCCCCGCGGCCGCCCCCGATCTTCCCTCGGGCGGCGGCCGCCCCTTCCTTCAGGATGATTCATGGCCGGTGCGAAACCCAGGACTCGGCGCAAGGTTCTGCCTTTTCTCGAAATCGCGGTTCTGATCGGGCTGGTTGCGGTTCCGCACCTGACCTCCGATTTTCAGACGATCATCGCTTCGCGGATGCTGATCCTCGCCATGCTCGCGATCAGCTTCGACCTTTGCTGGGGGTATTCCGGCATCATGACCTTCGGGCAGGCGCTGTTTTTCGGCTCGGCCGGCTACGTGGCGGCGATGCTGGCCAACAACGCCGGCGTCGTGCAGATCTGGGCGATCGTGCCAGCCTCCATGCTGGTCGGGCTGGTCGGGTCGTTCCTGGTCGGCTGGTTCCTCCTGCTCGGGAAACGCACCCCGACCCTGATCTTTATCGCGCTCGGCACGTTGACGGCGTCCTATGCGGCGGAGCGCTTGCTGGCGGGGTGGCAATGGGTCGGCGCGGCCAACGGCATGTCGATCTGGGGCTTCCTCCAGATCGGCTCCCATGAGCTGGAGCCGGGCGTCCTCTTCTACTATATCCTCCTCGCGCTGCTTCTCGCCGTCTATCTGGCGAGCCGCTGGATCGTGCGCTCGCAATTCGGGCTGGTGCTGGCGGGGATGCGCCAGAACGAGGAGCGCCTCGCCTATTTCGGCTACCGGGTGCAGGCGTTCAAGGCGCTGATCTTCTCCTTCGCGGGGATGATCGCCGGGATGGCCGGCGGTCTCTACGCGTTCCACGAAGGCTTCATCGGGCCGTCCTCGGTCGGCATCGGCCTCTCGACCTATGCGGTGCTCTACGGGCTTTTCGGCGGGGTGGGAACGCTGCTCGGCGCGGTGTTCGGCGTCGGCGCGATCGAGACGATGGCCTTCGTGCTCTCCGATATCGACATGCTGAAGCCCTATTGGCCGGTGATCCTCGGCGTCATCCTGCTGGTGGTCGTCGTCTATCGCCCCACCGGGCTGCTCGGCCTCTTCCTGTTCGAGCGCGAGCGGATCGGCTCGTTCGGAATCGGCGGCGCGGCGCGGCGGAAGGCCGACGCCGCGCGCAAGACGGAGGACGGGAATGGCGCTGCTTGAGGTCAGAGCCGTCACCAAGACGTTCGGGAGCCTGAAGGCGCTCGACGGGATCGACGTGACCGTGGCGGCGAACAGCTTTCACGGGCTGATCGGCCCGAACGGCTCCGGCAAGAGCACGCTTCTGAAGGCCATCGCCGGGGTTCACTTCCCCACCTTCGGCACGGTGACCTGCGATGGGCGCGACATCACGCATGCGGCGCCCGCCGCGCGCTCGCGCGCCGGCGTCAGCCTGAAATTCCAGATCACCGCCGTGCTGAACCAGCTCTCCGTCTATGACAACGTGCTGCTCGCGCTTCAGGCGCATCGCTCGATCTGGGGGCTCCTGCGGTCGGCCTCGCGGACGGCGCTGCATGACGAGGTGATGGACGCGCTGGAGCAGTTCCGCCTCGCGGACCGCGCCGACGATCTCGCCGGCGAGCTCAGCCACGGCCAGCAGCAATGGCTGGAGATCGCGATGGCGTTAACCCAGAAGCCGAAGCTCCTGCTGCTCGACGAGCCGACCGGCGGCATGAGCCCCGAGGAGCGCCGCGCCACCGGCGACCTGCTGGCGCCGATCAAGGCGCGGTGCGCGATGGTCATCGTCGAGCACGACCTCGATTTCATCCGCGACATCTGCGACCGGCTGACGGTGCTGGACAATGGCCGGGTGCTGGATGACGGCGCCGTCGCCGAGATCCAGCGCTCGAAGAAGGTTCAGGAGGTTTACACCACCCGTGTCTGATCCGATTCTCAGCGTTCGCGACCTCAGGTCCGGCTATGGCCGCAGCCAGGTGCTGTTCGGCGTCTCGCTTTCCGTCCCGGCGCAGGGCGCGGTCGCGGTGCTCGGGCGAAACGGCGCCGGCAAGACCACGCTCCTCAAGACGCTGGCCGGGGAGATCCGGCCGATGGGCGGCGCCGTCGTCTTCGACGGCGCCGATTGCGCGGATGAAGGCACGGAGCGGCGCGTCCGCCGCGGTCTCGGCTATGTTCCGCAGGATCAGGCGGTGTTCACCTCGCTCACCGTGCGCGAGAATCTCATGCTCGGCGCGATGGCCGATCCGTCCGGCGACGGCTTCGACATGGCGCTGGATTTCTTCCCGAAGCTCGCCGGCCGCCTCGGGCAGCAGGCCGGAACGCTGTCCGGGGGTGAGCGCAAGATGCTGGCCATCGGCCGCGCGATCCTTGGAAAGCCGCGGCTCCTGATGCTCGACGAGCCGACGGAAGGCGTGTGGATCGGCGTCATCGAGGAGATCTCGGAGCGGCTGATCGAACTCTCGAAGGAGATCGCGCTCATCGTGGTCGAGCAGCATGTCGCGCTGGCGCTTCAGGTCGCGTCGCACGCCTATGTCATGGGCCGGGGCGATATCGTGCTGGAGGGGGCGACGGCGGAAATCCGCGACAATCCGGACCTCGCGCGCCATCTCGCGCCATGACCCCGTGAGGGGACGTCTGTGGACGCCCCCCTGGGCGCATGCGGCGTTTTCGGCGGGATCGGCCAGGCGATCGGGCGCGCCGGGCCGTCCATTCCCTGACGACGCGAAGCGATCCGCCGCCCCCGAACCCCGTCAGGCGCCGGCTTGCGCCGCCACCCAGAGCTGAAACAAAAGCCCTGACGCGAGGGCGCCGGTGAACGCCAGGCCGATATAGAGCGCAAAGACGCGCGGTCGGGCCAGCACCCAGACCGCCATCGCCGCCGGGATAGAGGTGACGCCGCCCGCGACGAGGAACGCCATGCCCGCGCCCGGCGCCATGCCCTGTTCGATCAGCCCGCCAACCAGCGGCAGCGCGGCGTAGCCGTTCAGATAGGCCGGCGCGCCCACAAGCGTGGCGGTCAGGATGGGCAGGAGCCCCTCGCCTCCAAGCGCGGCCGTGACCGCCTCGGCCGGGATCCAGGCCAGCATCAGGCTTTCGAGGATGAAGGCCAGCGTCAGCCATTTGGCCAGGAACAGCGTCGTGGCGAGGGCGGTGTCGACAAAACGCGCGCTGCGCTCAGGCTCGCGCCAGAAGCGCCAGACCACCGGCTTCGGCGCGCGGATCTTGGCCCCGCCGCAGCCGCCATCGCCGATGCCCTCGCGGAGCGGATCGGCCAGCGCGCCGCCACGCGACAGGACATGAACGACGGAGCCGCCGAACACGCCCAGCCCGATGGCCGCGACGGTCTTGGCCACCGCGAATTCCAGGTCGAGCACGCCCGCCGTCAACACGAACATCGACGGATCCATGATCGGCGACGCCAACCAGAACGCCATCACCGCGGACAGGGGCACGCCCATCGCCAAGAGCGCCGCGATCAGCGGGATCACCCCGCAGGAGCAAAACGGCGAGACCCCGCCCGCCAGCGCCCCCAACCCGATCATCAGTAGCGGCGCGCCGATGAAAGCCTTGGCGATCAGGTTGTCCGCGCCGGTCGCGCCCGCCCATGCGGCGATGGCGATCGACAGGACCAGAAACGGCGCGGTGTGCAAAAGCGCATCTCCCGCGAAGAGCGCGCTCTCGGCGGCCTGCGTCGGATCGAAGACCGCCAACGCCGCAAGGATCAGCGCCGAGGCGAGCCATACCCGCTGGTCCCGCCAAAGCCGCCTCATCGAGGACTGGAAGCCAGGGGTGAAAAGGGTTGCGTTAATCATCACCAAGTTCCCGGTTTTCTGGTGGTTTCTGGGAAAGAAAAAGCGCCTTCATGCGTCACGCGGCGTCCTCCGCGGGCCGCACCGTCACGCCGGAACAGCATTCCGACGTCAGAAAGGCGAGCACCCCGCGCATCGCCGGGAAATCGACCCGGTTGAACACCTCGCGCCCCTCCCTGTGCTGCAGGACAAGGCCCGCCTGAACCAGCGTGGACAGGTGATGCGCGAGCGTCGAAGGGGCGAGGCCGAGATGGTCGCCGATATCGCCGACCCTGAGGCCTTCGTCGCCCGCCTTCACCAGCAGGCGAAAGATCGCAAGGCGGGCGTCATGTCCAAGGGCGGCGAGCGCGCGGGCGTTGGAGCTGATCGTCGTCATGCGGCTAAAATAACCACAATTCTAGTTTTGTAAATGAGTCTCGCGCGCGCGGGCGAAAAAATGTGCGCGGCCCCGCGTTCAACGGCGCCGACAGCCGACTCCCCGCGCGCGCTCATTCAAGGCGGTGAGGGGCCGACCCTCCCCGGCTCAAGGCGGTCTTGTCGGATGGGGCCGATCGACCCGTCAGACGCCGGCGCCGCCATCCACTCTGAGTTCGACTCCGGTGATGAACCCCGCTTCGTCCGATGCGAGGAAGACCGCGGCGCGGGCGATGTCCCAGCCGGTTCCCTGTCGCTTCATCGGGACCATTTCGGCCCGGGCGCTGGCGAAGGCGGCGGGGTCGTTGTCGCCGGCGACGAAGACGTCCACATGCGGCGTTGCGATCATGCCCGGAAGGATGACGTTCGAGCGCACCCCGTGGGCCGCGTATTCCGCCGCGATGGATCCGGACAGGCGATTGAGGCCCGCCTTGGACGCTTCGTAGGAGACATAACTGTAAGGCCCGGCCTTGATCGACGCGACGGTGGAGATGAAGACCAGCGCGCCCGAGCCGCGCTTTCGCATCCCGGGCAGCACGGCTTTGCTGGTGAGATAAGCGCTCCTCAGATTGACGTTGAAGACGCGGTCCCACTCGGCGGGCTCGGTCGCCTCGACGCCGCCTTTCGTGCTGATCCCGATGTTGAAATGCAGGATGTCGATCCGGCCCCAGGTCGAGATGGCGTGGGCGACCGCGGCCTCGACATCGTCCTCCAGCGTCATGTCGCCGGCGAAGATCTCGGCCTCGCCGCCTTCTCCGACAATGACGCCGCGGGTCTCCTCCGCCGCCGCCTCCGAGCGATCCACGGCCAGAACCTTCGCCCCCTCCCGCGCGTAGAGGACGGCCGCGGCCTTGCCGTTGCCCCACCCCGGGCCGACCGAGCCGGCGCCGATCACCATCGCAACCTTGCCTTCAACCCGTTTCGTCATCAGACGCCCTTTCAGTTCAGAACCAGTTCCGGCAGCCAGAGCGAAAGCCCCGGCGCAAGCGAGAGCGCAGCCAGAAGCGTAAGGCCGATCGCGATGAAGGGCGCGATGTCGCGAAGGCTCTTCTCAAGCGGAAGATCGCCCAGTTTGCATGCGACGTTCAGGCAGAGCCCGATCGGCGGCGTGATCAACCCGAGGCAGAGATTGACCACGATGATCACTCCGAGCTGGGTGGGATCGACGCCAAGCGCCATTCCCGCCGGATGCAGGATGGGGACCAGCATCACCATCGCCGCGTTCGCCTCCATGAACGTGCCGACCATCAGCATCAGGATATTGACCAGGAGGAGAAAGAGGAGCGGATCGCCGCCGATCGCGGTGATCCAGGCCACCGCCGCCTGCGGAACCTGCGCCTGCGCGAGAACCCAAGCGAAAAGCTTCGCCGCGCCGACGATGATCATGATGACGGCGGTCAGCTCCGCCGTCTCGCGGAGGCTGGCGACGACGCCGCGCCATGTCAGCTCCCGGTAGACGGCGGCGCCGACGATCAGCGCGTAAACCACCGCGACCGCCGAACATTCGGTGACCGTGAACGCGCCGCTGAAGATGCCGACGAGGATGAACACCGGCAGGAACAGCGCCGGCGCGGCGGCGGCGAAGGTGCGCCAGAGCTCGCCCGGCCCGCTCGGCCGGTGCACCGGATAGTTTCTGACCCGCGCGAGACGCCAGGTGATCACGAGAGCGGCGAGGCTGAACAGCGCGCCGGGGACGATGCCGGCGAGAAAGAGCTTGATGATCGACTGTTCGGTGATGACGCCGTAGACGATGAAGCCGATCGACGGCGGAATGATCGGCGCCACCACCGATGACGCCGCCGTCACCGCCACGCTGAAGGAGCGGCCATAGCCGAGGCGCGTCATTTCGGGGATGAAAATTCGCCCGAAGACGCTGGTGTCCGCCACCGCGGAGCCGGAGATTCCGCTGAAGAACGTCGAGGCGACGATATTGCTCATCGCAAGCCCGCCCGAAAACCGGCCGACGAGCGCGTTGGCGAAATCGATCAGCCGCGTGGTCATCCCGGTCGAGGACATGAGCGAGCCGGCAAGCAGAAAGAACGGGATCGCCAGCAACGTGAAGCTGTCCATCCCCGCGAAAAGCCGCTGGCCGATGATCACGGGGTTGATGCCCCCATCGATCCAGATGATCGACAGGCAGGCGATGATGATCGCGAACCCGAGCGGCGTCCCGATCAGGATGAGCGCGACGATGACGCCGCCGAGCGTTCCGATCATGGCTCCACCTCACCGGCGAGCCGCCCCGCGCGGGAGAGCACGAGCAACACCGCGATCAGCGCCGCGCCGACGGGGATGGCGAGATAGGGATAATACATCGGGATCTCGAGCGCGGGAGAATCTCGCCGGCCGCCGAGCGTGGCGAAGGCGTAGCCGTAATAGGCGAGCGCCGCCGCCATCATCAGGATCAGCGAATCGCGCACCCAGCCGACCGCGAGCCGGAGCCCCTCCGGCAGGGCGTCGAAGGCGACCGTCACCGCGATATGGCCTTCACGCCGGATGATCAGGGCGCTGCCGATCATCGTCACCCAGGCGACGAGAAAGCGCGCGACCTCCTCGGTCCAGCTCGGCGTGTGGCCGAAGATATAGCGGCCGGCGACCTGAATGCAGATACTCGCCACCATCAGGCCGAGCGCACCCAGAAGAAAAAGATCCAGAGCGCGCTCGATCCGGCGCGCGACACCCAAAAAGCTCACGATAAACCTCTCTGGCCGGAGCGGCGGACGCGCCGCTCCGGCGGGCGAGCGCCAATGGCGGCGCTCATTCCATGGCGTTGATGCGCTCGACCCAGTCTTTCAGCTCCGGGAAGTCGTCCTTGATCGGCGCCACCGCGGCGCGGAACGCCGCGACGTCCGGCGTGATGAACTCCATCCCCCGCTCGGTCAGGGTGGTCTTGTAATCGGCCTCCTGCTTGAGCATCTGGTCGGTGCCCCAAAGCATGGCCTTGTCGCCTTCCTCGATCAGGATCTGCTGAAGCTCCTCGGGAAAGGAGGCGAAGCGCGCCGCGTCGAAGATGAACGTCATCGCGCCGATCACGTGATCCGTCTCGACCACATATTTCTGAACCTCGTCGAGGCGCTTGCTCTCGATCACTTCGAGCGGGTTCTCCTGCCCGTCGATCACGCCCTGCTGGAGCGAGGTGAACACTTCGAGGAAGGGCATCGGCACCGGGCTGGCGCCCAGAAGCTCCCAGGTGCGGCGATACATCTTGAGGGGCGGCACCCGCAATTTGAGCCCGCTCAGATCCTCCAGCGTCGAGACCGGACGATTGGAGGTGAGTTTGCGCGCCCCGCGATAGCCGGCGCCGACGATGCGGAACCCGGTGCGTTCCTCGATCTCCGCGAAGAGTTCTTCGCCGGTCGGGCCGTAGAAGAGCGCCTTGAAATGATCCAGATCGCGGATCAGGTAAGGGAACGCCTCGATCCCCGGCAGCGGGTCGTAGCGGTCGAGCGTGCCGATCGACTGGATCACGATGTCATTGGTGCCGATCTGGAGCGCCTCGATCGATTCCGCCCAGGTCCCGGTCGTGCCGCTTGCGGCGACCTTGAACGTGACCTTGCCATCGGTGCGGGCTTCGACGCCTTCGATGAGTTTTTCCGTGACCTCGTACCAGATGTTCCCCGGATCGTAGATATGCGCCACCTGCAGCGACATTTCCTTGATCTCGGCGCGGGCCTCCTGCCCGAAGCCGACGCTGGCGAGGACCGCCGTCGCCAGAAGCGCGGCGCAAGCGCCGCCGAAGCGCGAAGCCGGCCGGCCTCGTGAATGGATCGTCATGAGCGTTTCCCTTGTCTTGTCGCGCGCGTCACGCGCCGCGATCCTGATCTTCAACAGTTTCCAAACCGGGCGCGCACCAGCTTTCGGCGTGGTTGCGCGCGCCTATCGCCTGCAAACGACGCGGAGATCGTTCTCGCAGTCTGCAAGTCCTCCTGGCGCGCCGCCTCGCGTCGTCCTCCCCTCATCGCCCGGTTCATCCGGACGCATTTTGTAAACAATCAGAGCAATCGACGCGCCCTGTCAACCGCCCTCTGCGGTCGCGCGCCGCGTGCTGCGCTTTGACCCAGTGTACGGGCGTGAATTCCTCAGTCGCCCAGTCCTCGCTGAAGCGCCCGAGGCCAGAGGCGCGTGTCGTTCCCGCCGCCGAAGGGCGCATCGGGGGCGTCATTGGCCGCGTGATCGCCGAAAGCCGGGGCGCGCCGGCGGCCTCGTTTCAGATGGAGGGAGGGCGCCCCTCGCAGGGCGCGGGCGCCGGGGAGCATCGGCCATGACGGCTTGGCGGCCCCTCTCGGCGGAGCCGCCGCGTTGACGGCCGCGTTCACCCGGTTCTGTTCATTCTCCGGGCGCGCTCACTTCAGCGACCACTTGATCTGGAACTCGACCTCCTCTTCCTCCTCGCTTCTTTCATGCTCGATCGAAAATGTGGCGCGCGCCGGCACTGATATCCGCTCGCCCGCGATCTGGATTTCGAAGCGTTTCCCGGCTTCCAAAGCGTCCGCAAGCCGGCGCAGCTTGTCGATGAACTCCGGGATAGGATAATTCTTCTCGATGTCTCGTTCAGGTTTCCGCGCCATCTCTCACTCGCTCACTGTTGTGTTGGGGCTCTTCGCTCAGACTTTCCGATTCTGCGCCGCCTGCGCGGCGCAGATGGCTGACGAAATCGTCGGGCGACGTCAAGGACCGCGCCTCGCCCTGGAAGCGGAGAGGGCGTCGGGAGGGGCCGGCCAAAGCCCCGCCGCGATCCGCCGGATCACCCGGAGCCGGCGCGCCTCTCGGCGCCCTGCTGAATCCGTCCGGCCGGCCCCGCCCTCAGGCGGCCGTCAGCCTGCGACCTTTCCCTTGAACTCGGGATCGGCGGCGCGGGCCTTGGGCAGCGCCCCGTCGAACATGGTCAGCGGCGGATAGGCGTAGGGATCGGTGACGACCTCGATCAGATGCGGTTTGCGGCTGCCCATCGCATCCGACAGAACCTTGGACAGTTCCGCCGGGTCGCTGACCCGGGAGGCGGCGCAACCACACGCGCGGGCGATGGCGCGATGGTCCACGTCGTTGAAATAGACCGCGCGCGAATGGCGCCCGAACTTGACGTGTTCGGCGTCCTTCTGGAAGCCGAGCGCGCCGTTGTTCAGCACGATCAGCGTGACCGGAATGTCTTCGCGCACGGCGGTTTCCAGTTCGGACCAGCAATGGCCGAAACCGCCATCCCCGACCACGCACACGACGCGGTGATCGGGTTCCGCAAGACTGGCGCCCAAGGCCATCGGAAAGCCCCAGCCCAGCCCCGCGAGGCCCCGCGGCGACAGGAAGCGGTGCCCTGGCGCGCGCGACGTCAGGAACGCGTTGATCCAGACCGAAGAATAGCTGGCGTCGGCGACAACGGTGGTTTTCGCATCCATCAGCTGTTCGAGCTCCGCCATGACCCGCTCAGGCCGGATCGGCGCCGCGTCGAAGGGGATGAGGCGCTCGCGGTCCGCCTCGGTCGCGGCGCGGGCCGCGGCGATCTGGGCTTCGACCGCTGCGCGAGCCGCCCGGCGCTTTGAGAGGTCCGCGCCGGCCAGGGCGGCGCGCAGCGCCTCCAGCGTGGCGCGCACGTCGCCGACGAGGCGCAGCGCGGGATAGGAGCGGTCGACCTCCTGCCCGTCGATATCCAGATGGATGATCTTCGCGGACTTCGGATAAAGCGACCAGCTGTCGGTGCCGTTCTGATTGGCGCGCGACCCGATCAGGAAGATCACGTCGGCGTCTTGCAACATCGGCCGGGAATGGCGGCCGGTGGCGCGGTCTCCCATGGCGTTGCCCATCAGGCCCGCGCTCAACGGATGCGTCTCGTCGACGCCGCCCTTGCCCATCATGGTCGTGCCCACGGGAAGGGCGGCGCTCTCCTGCAGCTTCGCGAGGCTGTCCGACGCGCGGGAGCCATGCACGCCGCCGCCCGCGATGATCAGGGGCGAGGTCGCCTCGGCCAGCATCCTCGCGGCCTCGGCGATGCGGGCGGGGTCGGCGGCGGGCCGATCCAGCGGCCAGCCGCCCAGCTGTTCGACGGTCTCGTCCGCCGGAGCCGCCGCTTCCAGCAGGAGATCGGCGGGCAGCAATAGCGCGACAGGGCCGGGACGGCCCGAGGTCGCGGCCACAAAAGCCTGGCGGACATAATCCTTGACCCGGCCGGCGTCGCGGATCGTGCGCGTCCATTTCGTGCAGGAGGCGAAGAGCGCGTGGTGGTCAAACTCCTGAAAGGCGTTCTTGTCGGCCTGATCCCGATTGACCTCCTGCACCAGAGCGACCACCGGCACGCTGGCCTTGAGCGCTTCCGCCAATGGCGGGACGAGCAGGGTCGCCGCCGGGCCATTCTGGGCGCAGACCACGCCGACGCGGTTGGATATCCGGGCAAAGCCGTCCGCCATGGCGCCGCCCGCATTTTCCATGCGGTAGACAACCTGGCGGATCCCGATGTCCTCGCAGGCCAGCACCAGACGACTGGGCAGGCTCTGACTGAACATATGGGTCACGCCATAGCTGACAAGCTGGGCCGCGATCTGGTCGGCAACGGTCGCGCGATCAGTCATATCATGTCTTTCTGTTCGGAGGGATCAGGCTGAACGTTCGGCGATGGAGGCGGTGATGCGGTCCGCCGCGTCGGGCATCTGCTCGAGGACGTCGCGCAGGGCCGACAGGAACGCGTCGATATCGGCCGTGGTCATCGACGTGGAGCAGCAGGCCGAGCTGTCGCTGGGGATCATGTAGCCGCGGACCAGAAGGCCGTTTGCGATCTCCTTCATCAGCGCTTCGGCCTTTGGCGGGGTCCAGGCGGAGCGATAGTTGGTCGGCTGAACGGGCAACAGATGAATCCGGAAGATCGAACCGCCGCCGGTCGCGCAGATCGGCAGGTCCAGATCTGCGGCGATCGCCGCGATTCCGGCCCGGACCCGGTCGCCAAGCGCGGCCAGGCGTTCGAAGACATTCGGCGTCAGGCTCAGCATCGACGTATAGCCCGCCACCATGGACAGGGGGTTCGCCGCAAAGGTGCCGCCCTGCTTCAGCTTGGGCTCGCCTTCGGAGGAATCGAAGACTTTCATCACCTCGTCGCGGCCGCCGACCGCGCCGATGGGAAGCCCGCCGCCGATGATCTTGCCAAAGCTGATCAGATCGGGCCTGAAGCCAAAGGCCTCGGAGATTCCGCGATAGCCGTAGCGGAAGTTCAGCACCTCGTCCGAAATCAGGACGACGCCATGCGCCTTCGCCATCTCGTGCAGCATGTCGATATACGCGGGCGTCAACGGAATCAGGCCTGTGCGGCTTGGCATCATGTCGACGATGACGCAGGCCAGCCGGTCCGCGTTGGCCGCGATGATGCGGCGGCTTTTCTCCACATCGTTCATCGGCAGGACGACAGTCTCGTCAAGAACCGATTGCGGCATCCCATCGTAATAGGGCGTGGACGCCGGCGCGTCTTCGCCCCAGTTCTCGGGCGTGCTGGCCTCGCTCACCTCAACCCAGTCGTAACCGCCGTGATAGGCACCTTCCAGCTTCGCGATCGCGGGACGGCCAGTAAAGGCGCGCGCCGCCTTGACGGCGAAAAGAACGGCTTCGGTGCCGCTGTTCATGAAGCGCACCTTCTGAACCGCGGGCACGCGGTCGGCCAACACGCCGGCCAGCTTGATTTCCCATTCCGTCGGGTTGGCGTAGCAGGCGCCCAGGTCGAGCTGCCGCTTCAGCGCCTCGGCCACCGGGGGGAAGAGGCTGCCGTGAATGGCTGCGGTGTAGTTGCCGACGAAATCCAGATACCGGTTGCCATCCACATCGAAGAGATGCGCGCCCTCGGCATGGCTCATGTAGATCGGCACGGGCGTCCGCTTGATCGTCACGCGGGTCGTGCCGCCCGGAAGCACCTTTCCGGCATCGGCGTAGTTCTTTCTGGACTGGTCCAGCGCCAGTTCCTTGCCGCTGTTATGTCCCGGTCTGGCGGCTTCCTGACCGATCTCTTCGTTCATCTTATCGCTCATCTTTTAGTCCCGCTCCGGCGGCTTGCGCCTTTGTATTGACGTATTATGCTTGATGCATCATTTTAGTGCAATTGGATTTCATCCCCCGCCCGCCCTGCGAAGGGCGGACGATTTCAGGCGTGCTCCTCTCGCTGGAGCACCATGTTCTTCAACCGTTCGTAGCCGAACTCCAGATCATTGCGGATGGCGACGGCGACCTTCTCGCCATCGCGGCCCTCCAGCCCCTCGATGGCCATGTCGTGGAAACCAAGCGGTCGCTTGGGGATCCGCTTTTCGTCCAACAGCAGGTTGAACGACGGCCCCACCTGCACCCAGAGCGTTTCTATGAAGCCGACGAGGCGGGGCATCCCCGAGGCCCGGTAGATCGTGAAATGGAACTCTTCATTCAATGTCAGCGACTTTGTGAAATTTTCCTTGGTGCGCAACTGTTCGTAAGCCCGCTCCACCTTCTTTAGCCGATCCAGCGTATCCTTGGTTATGCAGGCCGCCGCCGCCTCCGCGGCCATGGTTTCAAGCGACAGGCGCAACTTGGTGATTTCGTCCAGGGCTTCGATACGCAGATGCGGGACAACGACGGATTTCGGGCTGATCTGCACCAGCGCGCCATCGGCGATCAACCGGGCGATGGCTTCGCGGGCGGGCGTGAAACTGACGCCGGCGGATTCCGCCACGGCCCGGGTCGCGACCTTTTCACCGGGCTTCAAAGACCCCGTGACAATCGCCTTGCGAAGGCTCTGATACAGGTCTTCAGCCAAGGTATTGGCGCGCTCGACAGGTTCAATTCCCGGCAGTCCCATGACGCTTCTCACGATTCCGATTGTCCCAGCTTATTTCACTGCGATTTTTTTAGCATATAATACATTATCTTCTATACTCCCAATTTGAAAATGGCGGGTGACCGACCGTCACCCGCCTGTATGGACTTCAGGCCGCGGCCTTGAGAGCCGCGCGTTTTTCTCGCGTCGCGCTTTCGTCGACGACCCAATTGTCGAGATCTGCGACGAGACCATAAACCTCCTCCGCAGTTCTCCGACTGATCAAACCGTCGCGCAGATCGCGCAGCACGCGGGCCGGGTCGCGCTCCAACGGATCGCCATAGCCGCCGCCGCCCGGCGAGGTGATATGGACCTTGGCCGCGTCCAGCTTGCTCACGCCGTATTGCGGCACGTCGAACGCGCTTCCATCGGACAGGAAGTTGAGAAGCAGCTGGCCTTTCTTGCCGTCGCCGCCGCCGACGATGCCGTAGCCCGTGGGCTTGCGAGAGCCTTCGCCCCGGAAGGAGTATTGCGTCGGAACGAAGGTCGTGGCCGAGTAATCCAGCCCCGTGCCGCCACGGTATTTGCCCGCGCCCGACGCATCCTCGCGCATCTGATGGTGATGCACCTGGATCGGATAGGCCTGCTCGTAGCTCTCGACATTCGGCAGGCTCATGCCCCCGAGGGTGCAGAGCTGACCGGCGGCGGGAATGCCGTCGCGCCCGTCCACCGCCCCTGCTCCGGAAGAGCCGTGCCAATGGTACATCACGAAGGTCCGGCCATTGTCGCCCCGCCCCGAGGTGATGCAGTGCGAGGTCTTTCCCCAGCCGGCGAGCGCCTGGGACGGGACCGCCTGCGCCAGGGCCTTCCAGACCGCGTGAACGATGTCGCTGGCCGGGTGCACCGTGTTCATCGTCATCGGCGCCGGAGGCAGCGCGTTGACGACAGTGCCTTCGGGGGCCGTGATCTCGATCTGGCGCATCGCGCCCTGATTTCGCGGCGGGCGCCCGTCGAAGAACGACATGACCGCCATGAAGACCGCGGAATGGGTGTTGGCCAGCGAGCTGTTCTTGAACCCCATGATCTGCGGCGACGAGCCGGTGAAGTCCACGTGCATCTTGCCGCCCGCGACGGTGAGCTTGACCTTGACCGGGACGTCCACGGTCTTGAAGCAGTCGTTGTCCGACACTTCCTCACCGTAGAAAACGCCTTCGGGAAGGGTCTCGATCTGCTCCTTCATCAGAAGCTGGGCATGGTCGAGCACCGCGTCAAAGATTTTTTCCGTGGTTTCAAAGCCCAACTCATCCACGATATCCGCGATTCGATCGCGGCCCGTCCGGGTCGAGCCAAGCATCGCCGCAAGGTCGCCATCCAGCAGTTCCGGGCAGCGGGAGTTCAGCAACAACAGCTTCCACAGATCCTTGCGCACCTCGCCCTTTTCGACCAGGCGCAGAACCGGAAGCCGAATGCCTTCGTGATAGATTTCGGTCGCGGCGGCGTTGTAGGTGCCGGCGGCCCCCCCGCCGATATCGGATTGGTGCGCCCGGTTGGTGGCGAAGCCAGCCAGGCGGCCTCCGACCACGACCGGACGGATCAGAGTCCAGTCCGGCAAGTGGTTGCCGCCAGCCTCGTAAGGATCGGACAACAGGAAGACGTCGCCGTCATGGATATCGTCGCCATACTCGCGCAGGAGCGCCCGCACGGCGAAGTTGCCGCCGCCGGTATGGATCGGCAGACCGTCCGCCACCGACAGGGCGTCGCCGCGCGCATTCGACAAGAAGCACGAGAAGTCGTGGCTTTCGCTGAAGATCGGGCTTTGCGCCGTGCGCATCATCGCCCAACCCATGTATTTCGAGATGTGGTCAAGACGCTTCTGGATCAGCGTCAGCATGATGGGGTCGACGGACATGATCAGTTCGCCTCCTTGCCTTGTACGAAAATCTTGAAGTCGCCGTTGACGTCGACCGTGAAGGTTTCATCCTTTCCGACCAGAACCGTGGTGGTCGGAACTTCAACCACCGCGGGGCCGGTCAGGCTGACCGGGCCGGTGAAATCCAGGTTTCGATAGATCGGCGTTTCGACAAACCCGGTCTCGGGGTCGATCCAGACGCGGCGGGTGTCATAGGCCTCGGCCTTGGCGTCGGCGGCGTCCGCCGTCTTGGTCGAGAAGGCGCCGAAGACGCCGCGACCGACCACGAGGCAGGTCACGATCTGGATGGTCTCCGGCCCCTGAACGTAGCCATAGATCTTGCGGAACTCGGCCTCAAAATTGGCGCGGACATCCGCGGGCGTGTCGTTCGCAGGATCGTAGGGCACCTTGATGGCCCATTGCTGCCCCGCGTATTTCAGCTCGAGGAAAGCCTCGATCCGAATGGCGTCGCTGGCGAACTGGGCCGAGAGCTTGGCCGTCAGATCGGCGCTGTCGCGGCCCACACCCTTGGCGATGGTGGCCAGAGCCTCTTCCGTCAGCCCGTGAGAAACCGAGCGCACCAGATCGTGCCGCACGTCGGAATTGCACATGCCGAAGGCGCAGAAGACCCCGGCGAGCCCCGGAACGAAGACGTTCTTCGCGCCAAGCATCCGCGCAACCGACGAGGCGTGCAGAGCGCCCGCCCCGCCGCAGGCCACCAACTCGAACCCTGACGGGTTCACGCCGCGTTCGGAAGAGATCCGTTCGAGCGCGTGAAGAACCGTCTGGTCGGCGACCCGCAAGATGCCGATGGCCGCGTCTTCGACGGAGAGGCCGAGAGGTTTGGCGATCTTTTCCTCGATGGCCTTGAAGGCCAGGTCCCTGTCAATCGAGATCGATCCATCCGCGTAACTCCCCGGCCGCAGGCGCCCCAGCACCACATGCGCGTCCGAGATCGTCGGATCTTCGCCGCCCTTGCCATAGCAGGCCGGGCCTGGAACCGACCCCGCGCCCTTCGGCCCGACATGCAGCATGCCGCCGGCATCGACATAGGCGATCGTGCCGCCGCCGATCGCGATGGAGTTGATCTCCACGCTCGGGGTCATGGCGGGATAGCCGGCGATGTCCAGACGGGCGGTCTCGGCGACCTTGCCCTGCTCATAGAGCATCACGTCGCAACTGGTGCCGCCGATCTCCATCGTGATGAAGTTGCTCTGGCCCTCGGGCCCCGCATAATGATCCAGCGCGCCCACGCCCGCGGCGGGCCCGGAAAGCAGCAAGGACAACGGCCGCGCGCCGATTTCGTCCACCGAGCAGACGCCGCCATTGCTTTGCACCAGCAGAATCTCCTGCGGGAGGCCATAGTCCCGCAACTTGGAGTTCAGGCGCGACAGATAGGGCAACACGCGCGGGGCGAGATAGGCGTTCACCACAGTGGTGGACCAGCGTTCGTATTCGCCCATGATCGGGGCCAGATCGGCCGAGCCGCTGACATACGCCTCCGGCATCAGCTCGCGCACCCGCTTGATCACCGCGCGTTCATTTTCAGCGTTGAGGTAGCTGTTGATGAAGCAGACGGCCACGGCGGCGACGTCTTCCTTGCGAAAGAGCTCGACCGCCTCTTCGATTTCCTCCAGCGCCGCGGGGGTGCTGATGCTTCCGTCCTTCAGCACCCGTTCCGTGATCGGCATGCGCAGGTAGCGCGGCACCAGGACTTCGGGCCAGGGGGTGCGTTGATCCCACACATGCTCCCGCAGGCCGCGCCGGATCTCGATCGCGTCGCGGAACCCACGCGTCGTCAGCATGCCGACCCGGGCCCCCTTGCCTTCCAGCAGGGTATTGGTCGCGATGGTCGTGCCATGCACGAATTGCGCGCACCTGGCCAGCAGCTCTCCGAGGCCCAGATCCAGCTTGTCAGCCAACCCGGCCATGCCCGCCATCACGCCGGTCGAGGGGTCGGACGGGTTGGACGCGGACTTGTGAACGGTCACGCCGGAGGCGCTGCCCACAGCCACGATGTCGGTAAACGTCCCTCCGACATCCACACCGATCCGCCAGGTTTCTTTTTGCACCGAACGCACTCCTATTCTTGTCGTTTCAGCCCCGGCCCCTGCCGGGGGCGCTATGGGTCCGTCAGCCGAACAACAGATTCGGCAGAACGAGGATGATGGAGGGGAAGGCCGCGCAGAGAACGATTCCGAGCAGCATCAGAAGAATGAAGGGGATGACGGATTTGTAGATATCGACCATCGTCACCCCGGCGGGCGCCACGCCCTTGAGGTAGAAGAGGTTGTAACCGAAGGGCGGCGTGAGAAACCCGATCTCCATGTTGATGATGTAGAGAATGCCGAACCACACCGGATCGAAGCCCAGGCTGTTCGCTATCGGCGCAAAGATCGGCAACGTGATCAGGATAATGCCGACGGTGTCCAGCACCATGCCCAGCATCAGCAGGATCATCATCATGATCGCCAGGATCACGTAGCGGTTCAGCTCCAGTCCCAGCACCATGCCTTCGATGAAGCGCGAAGCGCCGATGGTCGTGTAGAAGGTCGAGAAGGCCGACGCGAGGATGATGATCCAAAAGATCATGCAGGTGTATTTCATCGTCTCGGCGCAGGTCTTCGACAGCGTCTGACGCCAGGTCGCCTTGCGATACATCGAGGGAGCCATCAGCGCCGCGCCGAACGCGCCGAGGGCCGCGGCCTCTCCAATGCTGGCGAAGCCGACGAGGATCGAGCCGAGCACCACCACGATCAGCACCATCGGCGCGAAGAAGCCGACGACATAGGTCGAGAGGGTCGCCTTGGCTTCGGAGGTTTCGGTGGCGATCTTTTCCTTGCGGAACCATGAAAGGACCAGAACGTAGATCACGAAAAGTCCGGCGATCAACAGCCCAGGGAGGAGACCCGCCGAATAGAGCCGCCCGATCGACGTGCCGGAGGTCACGCCATAGATGATCATCGTCACGCTTGGCGGGATCAGGATGCCCAGCGACCCGCCCGCGGCGACGCTGCCGAGGGCGATCTGCTTGGAGTAGCCTCGGCTCAGCATCGCCGGCACGGCGATGATGCCCATGGAGATCGTGGCCGCGCCGGAAATCCCCGACATGGCGGCGAAGATGGTGGCGACGCCGATGGTGCCCGCCGCAAGCCCCCCGCGCAGCTTTCCGAAAAGCGAATGCATCGCGCTGAACAGCCGTTCCGCGATGCCGGAATGCTGGAGCATCGACGCCATGAAGATGAACAGTGGGATCGCGGTGTATTCGAAGGCGGTGGCGGCGCGAAACGCCCGCAGCGGAACCATGCCGAGCGCACCCGGCCCAAGGTAGAAATAGATGAAGGCGATGGAGACTCCGCCCAGCGCGAAGGCGACATGGACGCCCAGGAACAGAGTCGTCAGAAGCGCGCCGAAGAGGTAAATCGTCGTCAGCAGATGATCCATCTTACAGACTTTCCGATTCTGAATTCTGATGGTCGGTCCGTGTTCCGCGCAGAACCTGGATATTCTTGAGGCTGATCGACACCCAGGCGAGGCTCAGCAGCACGCCGCTGACCGGCAGCAGGGACTTGGCGATCCAGACCGGCCCGCCCCAGGACGCGGAAGAGGTTTCCATCCGCTTGATCGACATCATCGCGAACGTGCCGCCGTACTGGATCAGAACATAGGCGACCAGCACGAAGCAGGCGGTGCCGAGGGTCAGGTCCACCAGCGCGCGGGTCCTGGGCGGCATCGCGCCATAGATCACATCCACGCGGACGAATTTGTTGTCGATCAGCGCATGGGCGCCGCCGATCAGGATGATCCCGGCTCCAATCCACTGCGCGATTTCCCGCGTCCAGGTGAATGAGGCGTTGAACAGCGCGCGGCTGACGACCTCGATCAACACCAGAGCAATGATCAAAAGAACGGAATATTTAACCGCATCGCCTATGGCGGCGATAATTCTATCTATGACGTCGATAATCTTTTGCATCTAGCCCTCGATCGATGAAGGGGCGCGCCCGCGCCCCTTCATTCAGTTTGCGTTCAGGAGCGGCCGAGTTCTGCGAGGAAGGCGTCCAGCATTTCGACGCCGCGTTTCGAGAGATCGTCCTGATCCGCATACGCACGCCAATATCCGCGAGCCTTGGCTTCCATCTCGCTCCACACGGCGGGGTCGATATGGATGACCTCCATGCCGGCTTCCTGCATTTTTGTCAGAGCCTGCGCATCCTTCATGCCGGCCAGGCTGACGTATTCCAGCGAGGAAATGATCGCCGCCTGCTCGAGGATGGCCTTCAGGTCGTCAGGCAACTGCTCCCACGCGCCGCGATTGACCGCGAAGAAATTGTTCGGCGCGGCGATGGTCGAGGGCTGAATGTAGTACTTGGCCACCTCCTGGAAGGAGTTGTTGTAATTGCCCGCCGGGCTGGCCCACCTGGCCGCATCGACGACGCCGGTCGCGAGGTTGGTGTAAATCTCGCCGCCGCCGAAGAAGACGGTCGACGCGCCCATTGAGGAAAACCATTCGGCCTCGACCCCGTAGGAGCGTATGCGCAAGCCGTCGAAATCCTCGGGGCCCCTGATCGGCTTTGTGGAGACCAGGTCCCAGCCAGACGACAGCTGCGGCCCGAGATAGTGAATGTTGAACGGCTCGAACGCCTCCTGGCAGAGTTCCAGAAAGCCGCCGTGGTAGAAAAAGCTGTAGCGCTCGACAGGTGTGCGCAACGACCCCGGCACGCCGGTCTCCAGCGTTCCGAATGGGCCGATCTGGCCGGTATAGATCGCGCCGGTCAACATGCCGGCCTCGATGACGCCGCCGCCAATCGCGTCCAGACCATCGACCACGGGATAGATCGCGTCGACAGGAAAGACCTGCATGGTCATCTGCCCGGCGGACATGTCCTCGACGATCTCGGCGAACCGTTCGAGCGCGACATAGCCCGGCTCTCCGGCCTGCACGTTGCTCTGTATGCGCCAGTTGAAATCCTGGGCCGTGACGGTCCCGGCGAACAAGAGGCTGCTCGCGACCGCACCCACAATCGACATGGCTTTCCAATGAGTCACGAAATGTCTCCCCGTGATGATGTTGCTTTGCTTCATGCTCCGACCGCATCCCCGTTCCGGGCGCGACCCGATTCACTTTGGATGCGTCATCCATCATATGTCAACAGACTCGTTAACAATCTCGAGAGCGAACGAGACGGCCATAATCTCAAAATAATCAATACATTAAACCCTCATCATTTCCCCATATTTGGCTTCATATGACTAATATATATGCTGCACTATAATATTTAGGTGACAAGATATACATCTATACGTATGGCCTTATTGCCCATATATACAAATGCATTTACTCATATTGACACGCAAATAGATGCGTCCGGCGGGCCGTATGCTCTACATTCGCATTTACATAATGTATTACTAATGATTCCTCTCCGAATAATCATCTACTCCGGGTGATCGGATGGATTGCGGGCGACGTCTCGGCGGGGATGGCCGGCGCGTTCAGCGCGGCTTGCGCGCCGTCCGGCCGGCGCTCGATCACGCCAAGGCGGGCTGGCGGTCGACGAGCCCCCGCCCCCGCGCCACTCTGCGGGCGACAGGTTCAGGGCCAACCTCGCGCATCGAAAGCCGCGGTCAGGTCGGGCGCTCACGCCCGATCCGCGAGGCGCCGCGCGCGTCCCCGACAAGGGGATTGCCAAAGCGGGAGGCGTGACCAATACTCAATTGATCACGCTCTCGAGGATGCCGCCGTGAGAGAAATTCGCTTCGACGAGAGCGCCGCGCCGCAGGGCGCCCTGGCCGTGCGCAACCATCTGATGGCGCTCATCCGCGGGCCCGATCTGCCGCAAGACGGGCGTTTGCCGACTGAGCGGGAGCTTGTCGGGCGTCTGGGCGCCAGCCGCCGCGCGGTGCGCAGAGCGATCGCCGCTCTGGAATCCGAGGGGCTGGTTTGGCGGCGCCAGGGCAAGGGCACATTCGCCGGTCAGCCGCGGGACCCCATGGGCGCCCTCGCCGCCGAGATCGGCGGCGAGGCCACGATGCTGGAGGTGATGGAGGCGCGCGCCTGCATCGAGCCGGAATTGGCGGCGCTCGCGGCGCAGCGCGCCGCGCCGGAAGAGATCGCCAGGATGCGCCGCCTGTCCCGCCGGCACATCGAGGCGGCGGACCCTGAAGCGCTGGAGCTATGGGACGGCGCGCTGCACCGGCTGATCGCACAGGCGGCGCGCAACCGGCCATTGATGATCGCCTGCGCGATGCTGGACGAGATCCGCGCCAGCGCGGATTGGATGGCGCTTCGGATCCGGGCGCGGTCGGAGGCGTCTCTGCGCGATACGGGCGCGCAACATTCAGGCATCATCGACGCGATCGCGGCCGGAGACGCCGCGGCCGCACGCGAGACGATGGGCGCGCATCTGCGGATGCACCGGAGGGCGATGCTGAACGCATCGCAAGGAGGGAACGGATAATGGCCGACGACATCAGAATCACCGAAGCCGACATCGCGGCCGCCGAGCGGCTGATGGGATTGACCTACACGCAAGCCGAGCGCCGCCAGATGGCCGGAAATCTCTTCGGCCAGATCGAGCAGGCCCGCGCCCGCCGCGCGGTCGATCTTCCGAATTCGACGCCGACGGCCTCGCGTTTCGATCCGCGCCCGCCCGGTTTCGAGATGCCCGCCGGGGTCGGCGTGACGCCCAGCCGCTCGACCCGCGCCCTGCCGGATGACGACGCCGACATCGCCTTCGCCACCCTGCCCGATCTCTCGGCCTGGATCGCGTCCGGCGCGCTCAGCAGCCGCAGGTTGACCGAAATCTATCTGGCCCGCATCGACGCGATCGGCGACAGCCTGGAATGCTGGGCCGCCGTCACCCCGGACCGCGCGTTGGCCGAGGCCGACGCCATGGACGCGCTGAGCCGCGGCGGCGTGAATCTCGGCCCGCTGCACGGCATTCCTTATGGGCTGAAGGATCTCTTCGACACGCGCGGCGTCGTCACCGGCTGGGGGGCCGAACCCTATCGCGACCGCGTGCCCGAAACGGACGCAAGGATCGTCACGCTGCTGCGTCAGGCGGGCGCGGTTCTGCTGGGCAAGACCACGCTTGGCGCGCTGGCCTATAACGACATCTGGTATGGCGGCGTCACCCGCAACCCGTGGAACCTGAACGAGGGGTCGAGCGGCTCCTCCGCCGGCTCGGCCTCGGCGACGGCCGCGGGCCTTTGCGCGTTCGCCATCGGCACCGAAACGCTGGGCTCGATCACATCGCCGAGCCAGCGCTGCGGCACGACCGGCCTGCGCCCCACATTCGGGCGCGTCAGCCGCGCCGGCGGCATGACGCTCTGCTGGTCGCTGGACAAGGTCGGGCCGATCTGCCGCGGCGTCGAGGACACCGGGCTGGTCCTGGCGGCGCTGAACGGCGCCGACCGGGACGACCTCGGAAGCATCGCCGCGCCCTTCGCCTATGACGCCGGCGGGAGCATCGAAGGGATGCGCGTCGGCTATCTGCCTGAGGCGTTCGAAGACGGCGCGACGGATGTCGACCGCGCGGCGCTGGACGCGGCCCGGCGGCTCGGCGTCGAGGTGGTCGAGGTCTCGCTGCCCGATCTGCCTTATGGCGCGTTGATGAACGTGGTTTACGCCGAGGCCGCGGCGAGCTTCGAGCATCTGACGCTGACCGGTCTCGACGACACGCTGACCTGGCAGGATGACGGCGCATGGCCCAACACCTTCCGGAAGGCGCGCTTCCTTTCGGCGGTGGATCATGTCCAGTTGGACCGGCTGCGCTGGTTGGTGATGCAGGCGCTGGACGAGATGTTCTCGCAGGTGGACGCGCTGATCGGGCCGTTCATGACCGGGCCGATGCTCGTCGCCAGCAATTTCACCGGCCATCCCTGCCTGCATCTGCGCGCCGGCTTCGAGGAGCTGGGCACGCGCAGCCCCGCCTCGCTGGGGGCCGGCAAGCTGACCGTGGGCGAGGCGCAAGAGGGCCCGCGCTTCACCGTGCCCCAGGGAATCTCGCTTTGGGGAGGGCTGTTCCGCGAGGGGCGGCTGCTGAATCTGGGCCAGGCGCTGGAGCGCGAACTGAACGTGGCGCATCTTCGCCCCGGCCTGCCGCGTTAGAACGCGGCGCGAAGCCAGAACTCGGAAGCCCGGGCCGCGCCCGGACGCGACACCGCAACCGGCGCCTCGGCGCCACGACAAAGTGGAGAACGACATGAAACGCAGGGAGTTCCTGATCGCCACCACCGCGTTGGTGGGAACCACCACCGTGCATGGCCTTCTGTCGCCGGCGCTGGCGCAAGCCGAGCCGAAGACCGGCGGGACGCTCATCTGGGGGCATTCCGAGACCACGCAGAACCTCGACATGCACCAGACCGGCACCGCCTCGACCGGCCGGGTGCTGCAAAACGTCCACAACTCGGTCGTCACGGTGGACAAGGATCTGAAGGTGATCCCGATGCTGGCCGAAAGCTTCGAGCAGAGCGACGACGGGTTGACCTACACCTTCCACCTGCGGCCGGGCGTGAAGTTCCACAACGGGGCGGATATGACCTCGGCGGACGTGAAATACTCGTTCGAGCGCTGCAAGGATCCGGCGACCGGCGCGGTCAATTTCGAGGTCTTCAACGCCGTCGAGGCCATCGAGACGCCCGATCCGCTGACCGTGGTGGTGCGGCTCTCCTCGGTCAACGCGCCCTTCCTGAGCCGGCTGGCGGAGAATGGCGCCGGCGTGGTGATGCCCGAGGGGTCGGGCGACATTCAGGGCGAGACGCCGGTCGGCGCCGGGCCGTTCCGCTTCGTGCGGCGCGAGTTCGGCAACGAGGTCGAGCTGGAGCGGTTCGACGACTACTGGGACGGACCCGCCTATCTGGACCGCATCATCGCGCGCGAGATTTCCGAATCCACCGTGCGGCTGACCGGATTGCGCACCGGCGAATTGCACATGATCAACGACATCCCCGCCGACCGCATGGCCGAGATCGAGGGAGATGGCGATCTTCAGGTGGTCAAGTGGTTCCCGCTGAACTGGGATTTCGTCAATCTCAACCACAATTTCGAGCCGTTCAAGGACCCCCGCGTCCGCCTGGCTTTCGATCTGATCATCGACAAGGAGATGCTGCTTCAGGGCGCGCTCTGGGGACAGGGCGCCACCACCGCCACCGCCTGCTTCCCGTCCTCGCCGAGCTATAACTCGGAGCTGACGCAACGCGGCCAGGACATCGCCCGCGCCCGCGCCCTGCTGGACGAGGCGGGCTATCCCGCGGGCGAGCTCGACGTGGTGTTCAAGGCGACGACCAACTATCCCTACCATATCGAAGCGGCGCAGATCATGGTGGAGTGGTTCCGTCAGGCCGGCGTCAAGCTCACCATCGAACAGCTGACCTGGGCGGACTGGCTGAGCCAGGTCTGGGTGGATCATGATTTTCAGATGTCGATGATGAACTTCTTCACGCTCTGGGAGCCCGACTTCCTGTTCTACAGCATGTGGAACTCGACCGGCGCCTTCAACTACCGCGGCGTCAACGATCCCGAGATCGACCGCCTGACCGAAGAGGCCCGGGTGACGCTCGACCCGGTCGCGCGAGCGGATATCTACAAGGCGGTGCAACAGCGCGTTCATGATGAAGTGCATGACGTCATGCTGTGGTTCCGCAACGGATCGATCGGGGCGCAGCCGTCCGTCGGCGGGCTCGACACGGTGGTGCACCCCAACGGGTCGAACCTGAATTTCCACAAGGTCTGGCTGAACGCCTGATGTGCCGCGGGGCGGCGGCGCGCCGCCCCGCACGCCCCTTGTCCCGACCTTACGCGCGGAAGCCCCTTGATGGCGTATGTCCTGAACCGACTGGTGTCTCTCGTGGTCACGCTGTTGCTGATCTCGATCATCACTTTCGCTGTGACCAACGTCCTGCCCGGCGACGTGGCGATGATGATCATGGGCACGCAGTCCAACCCCGAAGCGCTGGCCGGGCTGCGCGAGAGCCTCGGGCTGAACGATCCGCTGGTGGTTCAATACGGCCGCTGGATCGGCGGCATGTTGACTGGCGACTGGGGCGTCTCGCTCGTGTTCAAGACCCAGATCGGCCCGCTCCTCGCGCAGAAGATCACCGCCAGCGCGCTGATCGTGGTGATGTCGATGACCATCGCGCTCAGCCTCGCGGTGCCGCTGGGGGTCTGGGCGGCGGTGCATCGCGACCGCTGGCAGGACACCGGCAGCAGCTTCGCCGCGCTGCTGGGCGTGAGCCTGCCGGATTTCTTCTGGGGGATCCTTCTGATCCTGCTGTTCGCGCGCGGCCTCGGCTGGTTTCCCTCGTCCGGCTTCGTCGATCCGGGCGACGACTTTCTCGGCGCGATGGCGCACGCCTTCCTGCCGTCTCTCGCGCTCGGCCTCGGGTTGATGGCGCATCTGACACGGATGACCCGGGCCACCATGACCGGCATTCTGACGCAGGAGTTCATCCGCGTCGCCCGCGCCAAGGGGCTGACCGAGCGCACCGTGATCTGGCGTTACGGGCTCGCCAACGCGATCGGCCCGGTGCTGACGGTCGCGGGGCTGCAGGTGGGGTATCTCTTCGGCTCGATCATCGTGGTGGAGAGCCTGTTCAACTACACCGGCATGGGGTGGTTGACCTATCAGGCGCTGCTCAACCGCGACGCGCCGCTGATCCTGGCCACGGTCTTCGTGATCGCCGCCGTGGTCATGCTGACCAATCTCATCGTCGATCTGCTCTATCTGGTGATCGACCCGCGAATTCGGCTGGAGTGACCATGCGCAGGTTTCTCAACACCAAGGGCGTCGTCGGCGGGCTGCTGGTGGTGGCGATTCTGGCTGTCGCGCTGCTGGCGCCGCTGTTCGTGAGCCCCGAGATGGCGACGCAGATGAACATGCGGGCGCGGCTTTCCCCGCCGACATGGGCCTATCCGCTGGGCACCGACCAGCTGGGCCGCGACCTGCTGTGGCGGGTGCTGCTGGGGACGAAGACCTCGATCCTGATCGCGGTCTCGGCGGTTCTGATGAGCATCGTGGTCGGCCTGCCGCTGGGGCTGATCTCGGGCTATGTCGGCGGGCGCACCGACAACATCCTGATGCGGCTCGTGGACACGCTGCTGGCCTTCCCGGCGCTGCTGCTCGCGTTGACCATCTCCGCGGTGCTCGGGCCCAGCCTGCCCAACACGATCATCGCGATCGGCGTGGCCTTCACGCCGTATCTCGCGCGGATCGTGCGGGGCGAGGCGCTGCGGGTGGCGCAGATGCCGTTTGTCGAGGGCGCGCGCGCCGCGGGCGCGACCCACAGGCGGATCGTGATCCTGCACGTCTTGCCCAACATCATGCCGCCGGTGATCGTGCAGGCGACAATCAGCCTCGCCTTCGCCATCCTTGCCGAGGCGGGGCTCTCCTTTCTGGGTCTGGGCACGCAGCCGCCCAACGCCTCCTGGGGGCTGATGATCCAGACCAGCCGCGACTTTCTGGATGTCGCGCCATGGACGGCGCTGGCGCCGGGCGCGGCGGTGGCGTTGTCGGTGCTGGGGCTGAACATGTTCGGCGACGTGCTGCGCGACGCCCTGGACCCGAGGGCGAAATCATGAGCGGCGCCGCCCGGACTCCCCTTTTGGAGATCGACCGCCTGCGCGTGGAGTTCGACACGGACAGCGGCGCCGTGACCGGCGTCGAGGATGTGAGCTTCACCGTCGACCCCGGCGAGACGGTCTGCGTCGTGGGTGAAAGCGGCTCGGGAAAATCGGTCACCTCACTGTCGTTGATGCGGCTGGTGGAATTCGGCGGCGGGCGGATCACCGGCGGCGCGCTGAGGCTGATGCGGCCCGGCGGGGCGCTGGATCTCGCTCAGGCGGACGCCGCCACCATGCGCTCGATACGGGGCGGCGAGATCGGCATGATCTTTCAGGAGCCGATGACCAGCCTCAACCCGGTCTTCACCATCGAGCGCCAGTTGACCGATGGGTTGCGCCTGCACCGCCATCTCACCCGCGAGGCGGCGCGCGCCCGCGCGCTGGAGCTTCTGCGCGAGGTGCGCATCCCCGAGCCCGAACGGCGGCTCCGACAGTATCCGCACGAGCTCTCCGGCGGCATGCGCCAGCGGATCGTCATCGCCATCGCCATGGCCTGCAAGCCGCGCCTGCTGATCGCGGACGAGCCGACCACGGCGCTCGACGTGACCATCCAGGCGGAAATTCTCGGGCTGATCAACCGGCTCAAGCGCGAAACCGGCATGGCGGTGCTGTTCATCACGCATGATATGGCCGTAGTGGCGCAGATGGCCGACCGCGTGGTGGTGATGTATCGCGGCGCCAAGGTCGAGGAGGGGCCGGTCGAGGAGATCTTCGCCGCCCCGAAGCAGGAATACACGCGGGCGCTGCTGGCGGCGGTTCCGCGTCTGGGCGAGATGCGCGGCCGTCCCGGGCCGGAGCCGATGCGCGCGCCCGGCCAACCGGCGCAGCCCGCGCCGCGCCCGCCCGACCACGCCGCGGAGCCGCTGTTGACGGTGCGGAATCTGACCACGCGCTTCGCCGTCAGGGGCGGGGCGCTGCGCCGCCATGTGGCCAATGTGCACGCGGTCGAGGACGTCTCGTTCACGATCGCGCGCGGCGAGACGCTGGCGCTGGTGGGGGAATCGGGCTGCGGCAAGTCGACCTGCGGCAGGTCGATCCTGCGGCTGGTCGAGCCGACCTCGGGCGCGATCACCCTTGACGGGCGCGATCTGCTGGCGCTGGACGACCACGACCTGCGCATGGCCCGGCGCGAGATGCAAATGGTGTTCCAGGACCCCTTCGCCTCGCTCAACCCCTATATGCGGCTGCAGGCGCTGGTGGCCGAGCCGATGCGCAATTTCGATCTGGCGCGGGGGAGCGAGCTGACGGACCGGGTGGCCGACCTCTTCGACCGGGTGCATCTGCCGCGAAGCTTCATGCGGCGGTTCCCGCACGAGCTGAGCGGCGGCCAGCGTCAGCGGGTCGCCATCGCCCGCGCCCTGGCCGCAGATCCGCGCCTGATCGTCGCCGACGAGGCGGTCAGCGCGCTGGACGTGAGCGTGCAGGCGCAGGTGCTCAACCTGTTGATGGAGTTGCAGGCCGATATGGGGCTGTCCTTCCTGTTCATCAGCCACGACATGGCGGTGGTCGAGCGCGTCGCGCATCGTGTGGGCGTGATGTATCTCGGCCGCCTCGTCGAGAGCGGCAGCCGCGCGCAGGTGATGTACGAGCCGAGGCACAGTTATACGCGCGCATTGCTCTCGGCGGTGCCGGTCGCCGATCCGACTCGCCGCCATATGCAGGAGGAGCGCGCGTTCCGGCCCATCGCTTCGCCGGTGTATCCGGTGGGTCACGACGCCGGCGCCTCAGTCTATGACGAGCCGGTGCCCGGACATCTGGTGCTCCGCGACGCTCCGGACAGGACGGCCTGAACCGGCTGAATGGCTGATCTGAAACACGGCCGGCCGACATGACGCTCAGGCCCATCGCGCAGCCACCGAGCGCTCAGAGCCCGCCCCGAGACGAATTGAGCGATATCAGACGATTGTGATTCACGTCGGTTTGCAAACGACTGACGGAGGCCCGATGCTGCGGGATGGCGCCGCGCGCGGATATCCGCGCGCTGATGGACGATGAGGAGCGGAACGTTGGTCGCTTGTCGGGCGTGGTCGAGATTGACGAGGTCCCGGTCGGCGGCGCCCCGCAGAGCTTTCATCAGAAATGGCCGAAGCCGGATCCGCCGACGCCCCGGCCTTCGGCGGCGGGCCGGCGGGTGCGGCCCGCTACCGCAACCCCGCATGACCGCAACGAGGAAGGCCCAGCCGACATGCCTGATGCAATCGAGTATTTTTACTCTATCCGATCCTCCTTCGCCTATCTCGGGGCGGCACGGCTCAACGCGCTGGCGGCTGAGTTCGGCGTCAGGGTCTCTCACTATCCGATCGATCTGTTGGCTCTGATCGAGCGTCATGACGCGGTCGAAGGCGCGGCGGCGACGGACCGCCCGCACGCCGGCGCGCGCGTTCTGGAGAAGGACCCGGTTCGCGAAAGCTACACCCAGCTCGAATATCGCCGCTGGGGAAAGCATCTCGGCATCGAGATCAATGTCGATCCTTCCCATCATTACGGCCCGCGCGAACTGCCCTCCGGCGCCGTTATCGCAGCGCAGCGCCGCGGGTTGGGCGCCGGCCGGCTCAGCCACGCGCTCCTCGAGGCGCTCTGGCGCGACGACCGCGACATAGCAGCCCCGGAGATCGTCGCCGAGATCATCGACCGGCTTGACCTCGGCGTCGCGGGCGCCTCGCTCTGCGAGGAGGCGATGCGCCCCGACATTCAGGAAGAACTGCAGGCCAACACGCGTGACGCCGCGACGCGCGGCGTCTTCGGCTCGCCGACCTATATCTGGAAGGGCGAGCCATTTTTCGGTCAGGACAGGTTGGATTTTCTCCGCCGCGCGGTCAGCGGCTCGGAGCGCCCGCCCGCCTGAGCGGCGCGTGGGTCTGCTGAAGCGGACCAGAATTGAATCGCTCTGGCGCTGAGATCCGGCCCGTGCGGATCTCTCCGCAAGCACCGAAGCCGGGACGACAGGCCCTGCGCTGGTCGCCGTCAGACCGACGAAATCGCGGGCTCGACCCGGAGCCGACCCGCGCGGTCGCGCCCCGTGGATTCCCGCTTCCATTAACCGGTCGACAACCAAGTTCAGCCCATCGCCGGCTTGACGGCTTATAATTTCATCAAGATCACGCGAAATATCATTAATAATAAAACGCGTAAAACACGATAAAAACAAAACTTCTCTTATTCATGCAAATAGAATTTTTTGTTAATGACGGCGTTTCTCAAAATTATACATACTTACATATGGATATTATAGGTCCACATACATATAGATACATATGTCGATCCGTATCTTGACTTGTATGTAGTTGATTAAAAAAGTCGGCCGGCGAGCTTCGTGTCATATTTTTAACACGAAAAGCCGCCATCCGAACCCTGTGCAGCGTATCAAAGGTGTATGTAATGAGTGGTGTGAATGATCAGGCAGGCGGTTCCGCCACGCGGATTCTGGTCGCCAATCAGCAGGAGCTTGACGCCGCTCTGGCGGCCGCGACGGGGGGCGAGACGATCGCGCTGCTTTCCGGGGAGTATGACTCGATCAGGCTATGGTCGCGCAATTTCGACTCGGATGTGAGACTCGTCTCCGCCGACCCCGATGCGCCGGCCACGATCACCGGCGACATCCGCGTCAGTTCGGTTTCGAACTTCAGCATCGAAGGCGTCGACCTGATCGGAGACGCGCCCCTGGCGGCGTATGGCTCCCGCATCACGATCCAGGACAGCTCGAATGTCCGCGTCGCGGACATGACGCTGACGGGAACCGTCCCGGATTCCGGCGTCGACCCGAACGACCCGTCGCTGTCTCCAATCGAAGCGCTGCGCGGAATGCCGCACGAATACGGCGTCAAGATCACCGGCTCATCAGGCGTCACCCTTGACGCCCTCGACATCACAACGATGTACAAGGGCGTTATTGTCGACAAGAGCGCCGACATCGCCATCACAAATTCCGAATTTCACGACCTGCGCAGCGATGGCGTCAACTTCGTCGACACGAGCGACCTTCGGATCGAAGGCAACTACTTTCACGACTTCACCCCCTGGCTGAACCAGGGGAACGGGACCGGCGATCACCCGGATTTCATCCAGTATTGGGGCGCGCCCGGCGGCGCGGGGATCGACGGCGTCGTGATCCGCGACAACATCATGCTGCAGGGCGAGGGGGACCTCGTCCAGTCGATCTTCGGCCATTTCGGGCCTCGCGGCGCGGATTCCGATCCGTTCACCAATTTCGAGGTTTCCGGAAACTTCATCCAGACCAACCATGTCCATGGCATCGCGCTCGGCGATGTCTCCGGCGGGCAGATCTTCGGGAACGTCCTGATCCCTTCGGGGATGGACATCGCCTCCCCGGGCGACGGCGGC
>NZ_JBBHER010000001.1:0-243231 GCF_037646705.1 Paludibacillus litoralis | reverse complement strand
ACGGCGATGACGAGCTGATCGGCGGCGACGGCGACGACACGCTGAACGGGCTCGGCGGCGACGACGATCTGACCGGAGGCGCGGGCGCCGATCTTTTCGTGATCGAGGACCAGGCGGCCGGCACCCGGACCCATATTCGCGACATCGACTTCGCCGGCGGCGACCGAATCGCCATCGACGGCTCCGAACACCCCATCGAAAGCCTGGACGATCTCTTCGCTTTCGCGCTGAACGACGATGTGCGCCTCGCCTCCGGGGGCGAGGCGGACATGCGGCTCGAGATCGACAGGGCCGGCGGCGCGCAGACCATCGACATCACCTTCGCGGGCGAAGACCGCAGCGACGCCGACTTCACGTCGTCGATGGCGGCGGACAGCGTCGAGATACAGGCCGGAGCCACGGCCCTCGTCGACGTGCTGGCGAATGACGCTCTCGGCGACGACGCCTTCCTCGCCGGGCACGCGGCTTCGGCTCTCGGCTCCCGCGTCGAGATCGTCGACGGCCAGATTCACTACGAAGCGGCCGAATTGCCCATGGGCGTGCGCGCCGCCACCGACACGATCCTGTACACCGTCTCGGACGGGCGCGGCGGAAAGGGAACCGCCGAGCTCGAGATCACCCTGAACGCCGTCGGCCCCGTCACACATCAGGGCGGCGACGGGAACGACAATCTCGCCACACCACACAGCGACGACGTCGTGATCGGCGGGGCTGGCGACGACGTTCTCTACACCCGGGGCGGCGACGATTGGCTGGAAGGGGGAGCCGGCGACGATCGGCTGACCGGCAATCAGGGTAGCGATACCATGATCGGCGGAGACGGCGCCGACAATTTCGTCTTCTACGGCGCACATATCGAAGATGGCGACCGCGATCTCGTCGTGGATCTGAACTTTGCCGAGCATGATCGTTTCACCTTCGCTCATTTCGAACCCGGCGTTTTCGCCGAGAGGATGAGCGACGGGAGCTATTCCGGGGTCCAACCCTGGATTCGCAGCGTCGAGGATCTCCTGTCTCTGGAGCAGGTTGAAGGATTTTCGCTTCAGCGGCTCGACGAGGCGCATGCGCTGATCGAAATCGAGATCGACGCGGCGACGACAGGGGAGATCGAGATCATGCTCACCGGCGCTTCCGCAGGGGAGTTCGAAGCGCTCTGGTTCGCGGCCTGACCGCCGCCCGCCGGCGCTGACCGGCGACAAGACGAAAGCCGCCGCCGTTCCTCGCGGAATGGCGGCGCAAGGCTGTCGCGGCGCAAGGCGGCGTTCTCCGCGCCGGTCCGAGCGAAGGCGGGAGCCTTCCATCACGCCGTCGACCATGACAACATCGCGCATACCAAGGGTGCTCCCATCCGGCCACCGTCAGACAGTTGGAGAGACATGCGCATCCCGCACGACGTGTTCACCGGAATTCCGACGTGAGCCGCGCCTGGCCGCGCCGCGCCGCGATGGCGGCTTGCTGCCTGCTCGCCGCCGCCACCGCCGCCGCCGACGGCGGGGGCGGGACGCCGGGTTACGGCGGCGTCGGGCTTTTCGAGATGCCGGGGCTCGTCGCCGCGGAGCGCAACGCGGCGCGGATCGCCGCTTCCGGCGACATCGAAGGCGCGACAGCGTTGATCGACCAATTGCGGGAGCGCCACCGCGGCGCGGCGCGGCTGCACGCCGACGGCGCGGTGCTGGCGGCCGCCACCGGCGACAGAGAGGGCGCGCTCGCCGCGCTGACGCTCGCGATCCCGCTCGGCCTGCCGGATGTCGACGCATTGCTCGCGCGCCCGCCGCTGAACCAGTTCATCAACGACCCGCGCGTCACGGCGTTGCTCGCCGACGCGCCGGCGGCCGCCGCGCCGAAAACGCCGGCGCCGACGCGCGTCGACAATGGCGAGGCGCGGGTCTCGGCCGCGAACACCGTTTGGAGCCCGGCCGACGGGCGCCTCCTCTCCCGGTTCGAGATGCTGGACGCGATGCGCCGCTATCCCGTGGCCGATGGCGAGCTCTCGGGGCCGCTCGCCACATTGCAGACCTGGGTCGCCCGTGGGCGCGCGGCCGGGAATGTCGGCGACCTCTACGACAACCGGGACGATGGCCACTCCGCCCTCTCACGGAAATTGCCGACGCAAATCAGCCATGTCGTCTATGGACCGGAGGCGCGGGCGGCCGGCGTTCACTATGGCCTCAACACGCAGATCCTCTTCAACCGCATCACCATCGGCAACTCCTCCACCGCGTTGAACGGGCCGCTCTGGCGGAGCCAGGCGCGGCTGGCGCTGACCAGCGCGGATGGCCCGGCCGGGCTGGCGCAGCTTTACAGGGCCAACCATCTCTATGTCTTCCCGGAGCACCGCGATTACGACCCCGAGATCCCGCCCTCGGGCGCCAAAGGGGGCGACGCGACCCCCGGCCACGGCGATCTTTTCCCGGCCAACACCCCGTACATGCTGGTCTCGCAAGGCTCTTCGCACTCGGACATTCCGCTCCTGGAGGCGGCGCGCGCGATCCTCGCCGCATTCCCCCCGAACGTGAAGGCGTTTCTCGAAGAGCGCGGCCTGATCGCGCCGATGATCCAGCAGGTCTTCCGGCGCGGACAAAGGGGCGTCGATGACGCCGCCGCCTATCTCTCCGCAAAGGCGCATCCGGTGGTGTTCGACCCCGGGCGGATCGACCTTGCGCGGATCATCGCCATCGCAAACAGCCTGAAGGTGGAGGAGATTCCCCCGGTCGCGCGGCTCCGGGTCGAGTCCGAGGATACTGGCGGGCGCATCCCCGGCCTGATCGGCGGCGCCGCCCCGGGCGAAGAGCGATTGTTCGACACGCCCTCGGCGGTCGCGCGCGTCTGGCGCGGCGCGGGATTCACCCGGCGCTATATCCTCACCGCGGCCGACACCCTGGATCCCAACGGCCGAGCGCTGCGCTTTCACTGGCGGTTGACGCAAGGCGATGAGACGCGCGTCTCGATCCGGCCGCTTGACGAGCGCGGCACGCGCGTGGAAATCACTCTCGAATGGGCCCCGCCGAGCCCGACCGCGCTCAGGCCCGACGTGATCAGCCCTCGTGTGGACATCGCCTTGATCGCCGACAACGGCGCGGAATTTTCCGCGCCGGCGTTCTTCAGCATGCTCTATCCCGCCCATGAAGACCGCGTCTATCAGCCGGACCCCGCGCGCCCGGGCGCGGCGCGTCTGATCCGGATCGACCATACCGCCGCCAGGAAAGAGCGCCGCTATGTCGACCCATTGATCTGGCCCCTGCGAGACTGGTCCGACCGGCTGGATTACGCCCCGGACGGCCGGCTTCTGGGATGGGAGCGGAGCCGCCGGAACGTCACCACGCATTTCACCGCGCACGGCCTTCTGATCCGAGACCGGGACGCCGCCGGAAGGCCCCTCCACGCCGAAGCGATCGCCTACACGCTCGCGCGCAACCCGAAAGGAGCGTCGGCCCTGAACGAAGAGCCGACCGGGCGGCTCTTCGTCTATCGCTATGACGGGCCCGACGACCGGATCGGGAAGCCGGAAGCGGCGCCGGAGTGACGCGCGCCGCCGCGGCGCGCTCTCTCCCCAGACCATGATCTCGGCTCAGGGATCGGGCGGCGCCCTCGCCCCGTTTCAGGCCCGCTTTTCCGCCTGCTCCGCCAGCGCCGCGTCCGTGAACACCCGAAGGCCCAGATCCGGCCGGTATCCGTGGATCTCGCTCACATCCAGCGCACGCATGAAGGCGCAAATCTCTTTGCTTATGACCTGCCCCGGCACCAGGATCGGGAAACCGGGCGGATAGGGTATGATGAAGCTGGCCGAGACGACATCCCTCCCCTCCTCGAGCGCGGCCTTGAGCGAGCCGTCCAGCTCCAAGTAGTCGCATTTGTCTTCGTCATAGGCGAGGAAGAAGGCGCTGCGGATGTCTCCCTCCGGCGTCGCGTCGCCGGAGCGGAAAGCGTCATGGAACCGGCTGAAGTCAGGCAAAGGAGGCACCTGTTCGATCAGGCTCCGCACCCGCCGCTCGAAGCCCAGCCGCTCCATTTTCGAGGCGTCGTCCTGAAGCTCGTCCAGCCCCTTTGCGATCTCCACCAGCACTTCGATCAGATAGGCGACCGAAGAGCGCGTGGTGCCGATATTCGTCATGAAAAGAACGGTGTTGCGCGAGGTCTTGTTGATCTGAATCCCGTATTTGTCCATCAGGATACGGGTCTTGAACGTATCGCCATCCCAGCCGGTGCCGCCGACCGCCAACGTCACCCGCGTCGGGTCGAGAACGAATTCGTCCCGCGACCATGACTCCCACTTGTCGGACCAGCCCTGATCCGGATCATAGAAGCTGGTCGCGCCGCTTTCGCGGTATTCGCCGGGGATCATGTCCTCCGAGCTCAGGATCCGGAAATACTTCTTCAGGAGCGGATGCGTCGCCACCGCCCGGCGGATCCCCATCGCCGCCTCGATCTGATGCTGAACGAATTCGAACCCCTCCAGCTCCACCTGCCGCCGGCCGACATCGAGCGACGCGATGATCTGATAATTCGGCGAGGTGGACGTGTGCGTCATGTAGGCTTCGTGGAAGGCCTGCTCCACTTCGCCTTTGAAATCCTGATCGTTGACATGGATCATCGAGCCCTGCCGGAGCGCGGTCAGCGTCTTGTGGGTCGATTGCGTCGCATAGACCCGCACGCGCGCATCCGGCGGCGGAATCAGCCGGGCGGCGAGCAGCGCCTCGTCATCGGCGTCCTTCAGCTCCTCCTGCTGGCGGGCGTAGGCCGCCGCGTGCGCCTCGGTCCGGAGCCGCGCTCTCAGGACTTCGGCCGCGTTCATACCGGTCCGCTGACGATAGGTCGGCGCAAACCGGGCGAATGCGAACCAGGCTTCATCCCAGAGGAAGACCAGGTCTTTCTTGATCGCGAGGCATTCCTCCATCACCCGCTCGACATTGTAGACCACGCCATCGAACGTGCAGTTGGTCAGAAGGATCATCCGCACCCGGTCGAGCTTGCCAGCCGCCTTCAGCGCCAACAATTTGCCCTTCACGTCGCGGAGCGGCACCGCGCCGTACATCGAATACTCATGGAGCGGATAACTATCCATGTAGACGACATTCGCGCCCGCCAGCACCATGCCGTAATGGTGCGATTTATGGCAGTCGCGGTCGACCAGGACGATATCGCCGGGCCGGATCAGCGCCTGCACGACGATCTTGTTGCATGTGGACGTGCCGTTGGTGGCGAAAAACGTCTGTTTCGAGCCAAACGCGCGCGAGGCGTATTCCTGCGCCTCCTTGATCGGGCCGCGCGGCTCCAGAAGGCTGTCGAGCCCGCCGGAGGTCGCCGAGGTCTCGGCCAGGAATATGTTGGGGCCATAGAACTCCCCCATATCCCTGATCCAGTGGCTGCGGGTGATCGACTTGCCCCGGCTGATCGGCAACGCGTGGAAAACCCCGGTCGGCTGTTTTGAATATTCGGTCAACGCGGTGAAGAACGGTGTCTTGTAGCGCCGCATGACGCCGCGAAGAATGTTCAGGTGGAGTTCGAGAAAATCCTCCTGATTGTAGAAAACGCGCCGGCAGAGCCCCAGATCCAGCCCCGCGATATCCTCCACCGAACGATCCGTCACCAGATACGTGTCCAGCTCCGGCCGCACCTTGGCGATCAGACGGCACGCTTCCGGGCCGTAATGGCTCGGCTCCAGTCCATCGACGTCCTCGTCGTCGCCGACCCGGTTCAGATAGCTTTTCAGGATCGGCAGCTTGTTCAGAGACTTCAACCTCAATCCGGGCCGCACGACGACGGCCTGCACATTATGGTTGAAGAGAATGCCGATCAGCGCGTCTTCAAGGCTCGGCACGACGACCGGCTCATAGATGAAACTGTCCTCCGGGCGGCGCATGTCCAGCAGGCTGGCGCGCAGCCACCGCTCTTGCGGCTCGGTCACATTGTCGACGATCAGCACTTCGAAATAGGGCCGGCCGAGCGCCCGCGCGCCCGGCGAGAGGCTCACGTCTCCATCGAGATCGTCGGTATCCGTGTCGCCTGTCGTCAGCGGGACCGCCCGCCGCCGATAGGCGCCGGTGGAGAGCGCCCGCGCGACCCGCCGCGTCGCGAAAGAAAGCTCGCCGATCGCGCGGGTCGCCAGCATCTTTTTCAGATGTGAGAACGCGGCGTAGCCGGGAAAAGCCCAATATCGCTCGATCGGCGCGAGCGCAGCCAGGATCGCCTCCGCCTCCGCGACCAGCTTCGCCCCCCGAAGCCCCGCGTGCCCATGTCGTGAGAGCGACTCCGTCGTCTCCCGCAGCGTGCTCCAGCGATCCGCGCGAAGCTGGGTGGCGCTGTAATAGTCGCCGATGGATGGAAGTCCGGATTCAGGCGTGTTCTGGGACATCGAACTCTCCTCAAGCGACGACAAGGCCGCCGACTTCCACTTGCGTCAGCCGGGGCCGCCCTTCGGCGCCGCCGGCGGCGCGCGATATGGGCCCGCCGCCGCGCGCGGATCCGGGGCCGCCATTCCCGCGCGCGAGCCCTTGGCCGGAATCTCCAGCGGCCCGAGCGTGTGAAGATACGCGTCCGCCCCCGCGGCGCGATCATAGACCGGAAACTCCGCCGAACGGTCACGAAAGCTTTTCAACACCTGCCCGAGGCCTTTCAGCCCGGTCTCGCGCTGGCGGCGCACACGGGCGAGATCGATCTCGATCGGAAACAGGTCCTCCTGCCCCGCGGACTGATGAAGCACGGTCGCGGCCGGATCCACGACGAGGCTCCGGCCGACGCCGCCTGCGCCGAGCCCGTTGACGTCGAACACGTAGCACTGGAACTGCGCCGCGGTGGCGCGGGCGATGGCGATCTCGGCGTCGCGGTCGGTCGTGCCGGTCAGGACCGGATGCAGCAGCACCTCGACCCCCTGCGCCGTCAGATGGCGCGTCGTCTCGGGGAACCAGATGTCATAGCAGATCGAGAGGCCGAACCGCCCGACCTCGGGCACGTCGAAGACGCAGAAATCCCGTCCCGCCTCGATCCCCGCCTCATAGGGCTTGAACGGGAACATCTTGGCGTATCTGGCGACGATCTCGCCCGCCGGATCGATGACGACCGAGACATTGCGGACAAGCCCGTCCGCGCCTCGTTCGAACATTGAGCCCGGAATCAACCAGATCCCGTGACGGCGCGCATCCGCCTGAAATTGCGCGATCGTCTCGTTCGGGAACGGCTGCGCGAACCGGTCCAGCGGCCCAAGAGGCGCCAGCTCGCTGAAAAGAGCCATCTGCACCCAGGGAAAGCGCGCCATCAGAACGTCGAGACGCTGGCGCATGGCGTCGACATTCGAGTGGAGCGCGGAGACATGCATCTGAACACCCGCGATTGCGAAAGGGGTCATGCTCGATCCGGCTCCTCAATGAGATATGGCCGATCAGTATGCGCGGTCAGCGGCCTCGCGGCCAGCAGCATGTCGGCGGCCGAGCGCGATCGAACCCGATTCATCAGACCGCTCTTTCAGGTTCCGCGGCGCCTCGCTACCTTGGCTGGCGTCACCCGACGCCGGGAGAGTTCGGATGGAGGCCTTGAGCGCGCGATGACCGACCGAACCGAGATCGTGGTCAACGACCGGATGCAGAGCGGCTACCGCTACGAACTGGCGGCCCCGGCCGGCGAGCGCTTCGCCGCGAATTTCAAGCCGCATCTTTCTCCGCGCGAGATGCTCGAAATGGGGGTTTTCGAAGGCCGCTACCTCACCGACTGCGCCGGAGAGTTTCCGGCCGAATGGTTTCAGGACGCGAAACTCAGCCGCAAGCCGAACCCGGAGCTGAATTATTTCGGCGTCAAAAGCCGCCAATCGCTCGGAGTCTGGCGGGAAAAGGGCTGGATCTACGGCCCCGATCCGCGAGGCTGGTTCCAATGGTATTGCCGCTACCATCTCGGGCGGCGGCTGGACGATATCGACCGGATCCAGATCGGAAGATGGAGAGGGTTCGCCCGGCACGCGGGGCAGATTCGCGCGAATTGCGACCCGGGGGACGTCTTCTGCAGGCCGCGGCAGCGTCAGGCGCTTCTTCAATGGGCGTATGACCCGCTCATCTAGCTCTGGACGCTGGCGTTTGACATGTGGCGGCGCAACATTATACGCCATGGACGCCTTCATCCGACCGAATCTTACCTAAAGAAAAGAGCCTCGATGAGCTTCAACGTCCAGCCCGCCGGCCCCGCCCGCCTGAATCGCTGCCAGCTCTTCGGCCCCGGCTCGCGCCCGGAACTGTTCCCGAAAATGGCCGTCTCCGCCGCCGACGTCGTCAATCTCGATCTTGAGGACAGCGTGGCGCCGGCCGACAAGCCTGCGGCGCGAAAGGCGGTGATCGAGGCCGTGAACAACATCGACTGGGGGACCAAGACGCTCTCGGTCCGGATCAACGCGCTCGATTCCGAATTCTGGCACCATGACGTGACCGCGCTGATCGAGGAGACCGGCGACCGGCTGGACGCGATCATGATTCCGAAAGTCGGCAACGAAAAGGACGTCTACGCCGTGGACGCCGTGGTGACGGCGGCGGAGATGGCGGCCCGCAAGACGAAACGGATCGGCTTCGAGGTGCTCATCGAATCCGCCGCCGGCGTTCAGAACGTGGACGAGATCGCGGCTTCATCGCCGCGCATGCAGTCGATGAGCTTCGGCGTCGCGGATTACGCCGCTTCGATGGGCATGACTGTGACCGGCATCGGCGGCACCCAGGACGATTACGTCATGCTCGCGAACGGCGCCCCCGGCGACGTCCGCGCCGCGACCCCGGCCGACCCGTGGCACTATCCGATCGCCCGCATGGTCGCCGCCTGCCGCCAGCACGGGCTCTTGCCGGTGGATGGGCCGTTCGGCGATTTCTCGGACGAGGCCGGCTTTCTGGCTCAGGCGCGGCGCTCCGCGACGCTGGGCTGCGTCGGCAAATGGGCGATCCATCCGAAACAGGTGGCGTTGGCCAACGCCATCTTCACGCCCTCCGCCGAGAAGGTCGAGCAGGCGCGGCGCATCCTCGCCGCCATGCAGGCCGCCGAGGAATCGGGCCAGGGCGCGGCGGTGCTGGACGGGAAGCTGATCGACCTCGCGTCATCGCGCCAGGCGCGGGTGATCGTCGCGCAGGCCGATCTCGTCTCGGGGGCGGGCTGACCCGCCCCGGCGGGGCGCCGATTGCAATCGTCCCGGCCGATGGATATCTCCAGCATGCGCAGATGCTGGAGCAGTGGATGCAGAGCTACCTCGAATTTGAAAAGGGCCTCGCCGATCTAGAAGGCAAGGCGGTCGAACTCCGATCCCTCGCTCATCAGGGCGACGGCGTCGACACCGAAGCCGAAGCGAAGCAGCTCGACGCCAAAGCGGACCGGCTGCTGAAGGAGCTCTACTCGAATCTGACGCCCTGGCAAAAATGCCAGATCGCCAGACATCCGAGCCGTCCGCACGCGCTGGCCTATGTCGACGCCCTCTTCACCGAGTTCACGCCCCTGGCGGGAGACCGGAATTTCGCCGAGGATCGCGCCGTGATCGGCGGGCTCGCCCGCTTCGACGATCAGCCGGTGATGGTGATCGGGCAGGAGAAAGGCGCCGACACCAAGGCGCGGATCGAGCGGAACTTCGGCATGGCCCGCCCGGAGGGCTATCGGAAGGCCGCGCGCCTGATGGCGCTCGCGGATCGATTTCGCCTGCCCGTCATCACGCTGATCGACACGCCCGGCGCCTATCCCGGCAAGGGCGCCGAGGAGCGCGGACAGGCGGAGGCGATCGCCCGCTCCACCGAAATGTGCCTCCGTCTCGGCGCGCCGCTCATCGCCGTGGTGATCGGGGAAGGCGGCTCCGGCGGCGCGGTCGCGCTCGCGACCGGGGACCGGGTGATGATGCTCGAGCATTCGATCTATTCGGTCATCACACCAGAAGGCTGCGCCTCCATCCTCTGGAAGGACGCCGCGAAAATGCGCGAAGCGGCCGCGGCGCTGCGCCTGACAGCGCAGGACCTTCGCAAGCTCGGCGTCGTCGACCGGGTGATCAAGGAGCCGATGGGAGGCGCGCAGCGCGCTCCCGCCGCGGCGATCGAAGCTGTCGGCCGCGCGATCGGAGAAGAGCTCAAGACCCTGTCCGTCCGGGACCCGCAAGAGCTCCGCAAGCGACGGCGCCGGAAGTTTCTGGAAATGGGCGAGGCGACGCTCCAGTGAGCGTTGGAACGCTGTCGTTCTCCCGGGTTTCAGGGAAGCTTTTTTCAACGTTCTTTGCGAATGGCGCTTTCTTCCGCGGCTCAAACACCCCACATTGTCTTCACGGCGCGATGGCGTCGTGCGTTCGAGTGAAGGGAGAGCCACGTTGAAATGGTCCGACATCATAGGCGCGCTTACGGATTGGCTGGATCAGTTGGGTGAACGCTCGCCGCAGCCGATCCCAGTGAAGGTCAGGGAGCGGCGCCCGCCGCGCCGCCGCTGAGGCGGGCGCTCCATGGCGACCGTAAAGTTGCTGGCCGATGACGAGCTGAGCCCGGAGGCCGCGGCCGTCTTCGCCGATATCCGCGCAACCCGCGGGTCGGACTTCGTGAACAATATCTGGCGCGCGCTCGCCAACGATCCGCCCACCCTGAGCGCGACGTGGAATCGCCTCAAGGCGGTGATGGCGACGGAGCGCGAGGGTGGGCTCGCCCCCCTCACGAAAGAGCTGGTCTATCTCGCGGTGTCCATCGCCAATAACTGCTCTTACTGCGCGCATTCACATACCGCCGCCGCGCGCGCCAAAGGCATGACCGACGCGCAATACGGAGAATTCCTCGAGGTCGTCGCCATGGCGGCGCAGACCAACACGCTGGCCATCGCGCTCCAGACCCCGGTGGACGACGTTTTCGACGCGGGGTGATCGGCTCAGGCCAGCCACGGAGCATGGCGACGGATGAGTATCGCCACCGCAACCGTGCCGCCGACGACGACAAGATAGAATGGCCGGTTCTCGAGACCAACGCGCATTGCCATCGCCGCAATCGCCGGATGGACCAGATATATCCCAAGAGACAGCGAACCCAGCCAGGCGGAGCGGGGAGTTCCCTCCCGAGCCCCCCGGAGAGCGACGAGAACAATGAGGGCCGCGAAGCAGAGCTTCCACGCGACCATCGAATTGGGACCGAGCGACGCCAAGATCATCGTAGCCGCAACCACGATCCCCAGAACGATCGACGGCGGCCACCAGCGCATCGCCAGGCCAGTCAACGCGGCGGGCGCGACGAACACCCATTCCGCCAAGGGAGGCGGGAGCTTCACGGCGTCAGCCGCCCAGAGCGCGACAATCCCGACGACAACCGCAACCATCTGCGCGGCGCTGGACTCCAGAACTCGGGAAAGTACGACGAACGCGAAGCTGAACGGCAGAAACCAGAGATGAAGCGAAGGGCCCGTCGCCAACATCCACCAATCGAACTCGCTTGATAGCGGATGACCGCTCACTATCGCGTCGGCCACCTTGAGCGCGCCATAGATCACCGACCAGATCAGCCAGGGCATGAGCAGCCGATGCGCGCGCTCGGCCAACGGCCGCCCAGCGCTGAAATAGACAAGGAGCATCATGAACATGAGTAGCGCGGCGTGGCCAACGGAAGCCCCCGGCGCGCCGATATGGAACCACACGATTCCGAGCGCCCCCACGAAACGGAGCCGGTCGATATCACCGTTCCGCGCTCTCCGCGTCCCCGCTCCTCCGCCATCGCGACCCCGAGCGCTACCGGAAAGCTCAGGCATATCTACGCAACAGAAGGGGGAGACGGGGCGGCGATTCCTCGAAGACGCGTCACATGCCCCATCTTGCGGCCCGGCCGCGCTTCGGCCTTGCCATAAAGGTGAAGCGCAGCGCCGGGTTCGGAGGAGAGGCGCGCCCAGTCGGCGGCTTCACCGCCGATCAGGTTGACCATCTCCGCGTCGGCATGGCGCGTCGGGTCGCCCAGCGGCCAGAGGCAGACCGCCTTGATATGCTGGCGAAACTGATCGGTCGCGGTCGCCTCGATGGTCCAGTGGCCGGTGTTATGAACGCGGGGCGCGATCTCGTTGACCAGAAGAGCGCCTTCCTCCGTCTCGAAAAACTCGACGCCGATCACCCCGACATAGTCGAGGGCGGCGAGAATGCGCATGGCGATCGCCTTGGCCGCCTCCGCCGTCGCCTCGCCGCAGCGGGCCGGGACCGTCGTGCGCCGCAGGATGCCCGCCTCATGCGCGTTCTCGCCCGGGTCGAACGCGGCGACGGCCCCATCGGCGCCCCGCGCCGCGATCACGCTGATCTCTCGGCGAAAGGGGATGAACCCCTCCAGGATCGCCGGCGCTCCGTTCATCTCCGCCATGGCGGCGGCCGCGGCGTCTTCCGTCATGATCCGCGCCTGGCCCTTGCCGTCGTAGCCGAAGCGGCGGGTTTTCAGAATCGCCGGCGCGCCGATCGCGGCCAGCGCCGCCTCAAGGCTCCGCGCGTCATCCACCGCCGCAAAGGGCGCCGTGGAGACGCCGGCGTCGTTCAGAAACGTCTTCTCCACCACACGGTCCTGCGCCACAGCCAGGGCCCTCCGGCCCGGCCTGACGGGAACAAGCGGCTCAAGCGCATCCACCACCGCCGCCGGAACGTTTTCGAATTCATAGGTCACGACATCGACCGAGCGCGCAAAGGCCGCGAGCGCGCCCGCATCGTCCCATCCGCCGCGCGTGAACCGCGCGATATCGGCGGCGGGCGGCTCGGCCTCCGGGGCGTAGACATGCGCGCGCAGCCCCAGTTGCGCCGCGGCGATGGCGAGCATCCGGCCCAACTGGCCGCCGCCGAGAATGCCGACCGTTCCGCCGGGCCCGACGATCTCATTCATCTTTCGGGGCCTCCGCAACCGCGTCCGTCTGCGCCGCGCGCCAGGCCTCCAGCCGCGTCGCCAGCGCCGGATCCGTCGTGGCGAGGATCGCGGCCGCGAGCAGCCCGGCGTTCGCGGCGCCCGCCTCGCCGATCGCCAGCGTTCCCACCGGCACGCCTTTCGGCATCTGCACGATGGAGAGGAGACTGTCCCACCCCGACAGCGCCTTCGAGAGCACCGGCACGGCGAGAACCGGAAGCCGCGTCTTCGCCGCGATCATGCCGGGAAGATGCGCCGCGCCCCCCGCCCCCGCGATGACGACGCGAAGCCCCCGGCCCGCCGCCGCCTCGGCGTAGGCGAACATCCGGTCCGGCGTCCGGTGCGCGGAGACGATCCGCGTCTCGTGCGCGACGCCAAGCGCGGCCAGCGCGTCGGCGGCATGGCGCATCGTCGGCCAGTCGGACTGGCTCCCCATCACGATGCCGACGAGGGGGGCGTCTCCCGTCATGCTTGTCTCCCGAATGGTCATGCTGAAAATCCCGCGCACTATAGACGTGCGCGAGAGCGCGACAAGCGCGGTTCAGGCGATGATGTCGGGGGTGAGTTCGTCTTCGAGTTGGGAGATTTCATCCTTCAGCGCCAGCTTCTGCTTTTTCAGCCGGCGAAGATCCAGCGAGTCCCGCCCCGCCACCGTCACCTCCAGCGCGGCCACGGCTTCATCCAGCGAGCGATGCCGGCGGCGAAGTTCTTCGAGTTTGTAGCGAAGCACTTCGCGCTCGCCCATCAAATTGGCCGCCCCGGTCATGTCCCGCATCTCGTCTCGCCATCCCCCGACGCCGGCTGGCGCGTAAAACCTGCTCAGCTAGTTGTTCGCGCGCCGTATCGCGCCTAAATAGGCATCCATGTTGAACGCTCTCGGCGACGGAATCGCAAGCCTTTTCAGACGTTCGCCGGTGGTGAGCGTGCTACGCCTCAACGGCGCCATTGGCGCGGCCGGGTTCGGGCGCGGCCTGAGCGACGCCGCGCTGGCGCCGCTCATCGCCCGCGCCTTCGCGCCAAAGCGGCTCGCCGCAGTGGCGATTTCGATCAATTCCCCCGGCGGATCGCCGACCCAGAGCGCGTTGATCGCCGCGCGGATCAGGCGATTGGCGGAGGAGAAATCCACGCCCGTTTACGCCTTCTGCGAGGATGTGGCGGCTTCGGGCGGATATTGGCTGGCGACGGCGGGCGACGAGATCTTCGCCGACGACAACTCCATCGTCGGCTCGATCGGCGTGATCTACGCCGGATTCGGCTTCCAGACCCTGCTTGAAAGACACGGGGTCGAGCGGCGCGTCCACACCGCGGGCCGCTCCAAATCCATACTCGACCCGTTTCGGCCGGAGCGGGCCGAAGACGTGGCGCGAATCAAGCGTCTGCAAACGGTGATCCACGAGAATTTCATCCGGCAGGTCAAAACCCGCCGCGACGGAAAGCTGGCCGACGCCGACCTCTTCACCGGAGAGGTCTGGGTGGGCGCCGAAGCGCAGGCCGTCGGCCTGATCGACGGGATCGGTCATCTCGTCCCGACCATGAAAGCCAGATTCGGCGATACGGTCAGATTCAGGGTGATCGCCCCGCGCCGCAGCCTTTTTCAGAAGCTCGGCGGCCCCGGGGTCGAGGATGCGCTTCACGGCGCCGCCGGCCTGATCGAAGAGCGCGCCCTTTACGCGCGGTTCGGGCTCTGAGAGATGTTGACGAAGATTCTCATCTTTATCGCCGTCCTCTTCGGAGTTTTCGTCGTCGCCCGGCTGGGCGCATCCAGCGCAACCAGACCTGTGTTCCGGCGCAGGAAGAAGGATAAGAAGATTCACGAAGCTGAAGATCTTGTGCGCTGTCCGTCGTGCGGGGCCTGGGCGGCGCGCGGCGACCGCTGCTCTTGCGGTGACGCGCCAACACCATGACCGCAGGCCCCCTGGTTCAACATGATGCGGCGCCCCGCCGATGGTGATTGATCTTTCCTTCGTCGTCGCCGGGCTCGCGCTCCTCGTCTTCACCGGAGATTCGCTGGTCAAGGGCGCGGTGGCGCTCAGCCTTCGGCTCGGCGTGTCGGCGCTGGTCGTCAGCCTCACGGTCGTCGCCTTCGGGACCTCGGCGCCGGAAATGCTGGTCTCGATCGAGGCGACGCTCATCGGCGCCACGGACCTCGTCTATGGCAACATCGTCGGGTCCAACATCGCCAACGTCCTTCTCGTGCTCGGCATCCCCGCGCTCATCACGCCGGTCGCGGTGAGCCAGAAAGGGGTGCTCAGGAACTTCCTGATGATGATCGTCGCGTCGCTGGCGCTGATCACGGCTTGCGGCTTTGGCGGTCTTTACACCTGGACCGGGATCGCGTTCCTCCTCCTGCTCGCCGCCGTACTTTGCGACACGTATTTCCTGGCGCAAAATGGGAGGATCGAGCTGGATCTCGAGGCGGACGCGCCCGATTGCATGTCCGCGCCGATGATCGCCCTCAGCATCGCCATCGGCGTGATCGGCCTGCCGATCGGCGCTCATCTTCTGATCGAAGGCGCGCGGTCGATGGCGACCTCTTTCGGCATTTCCGAGACGGCGATCGGTCTTACGCTCGTCGCTGTCGGAACATCGTTGCCGGAGCTGGCGACAACGGTGATGGCCGCCGTGCGCCGCCATGCCGATGTCGCGATCGGAAATGTCGTCGGCTCCAACATGTTCAACATCCTTGGCGTGTTCGGCGTCTCCGCCCTGGTGGGAGACCTGCCGACGCCCGCCGGGTTTTTCGAACTCGACCTCTGGATCATGCTCGCGACCGCGCTGGCGCTGGCGCCCTTCATCATGACGCGGGCCAGCATCGGCCGGGCCTGGGGGCTGGTCTTCATGGCGGCCTACGTTGTTTATTGCGTTTTCGCGCTCGGACCGAGAATGTGAGCGGCGCGCCGCAACAATCGCGGAGATCGATGATGACGCCAGGGGCCGCACTTATCACCGGCGGCGCGAAACGCCTCGGCCGCGCCATGGCGCTGGCGCTGGCGGCGGACGGGTGGAATGTCGCGATCAGTTACCTCGAGGCCGAAAGCGAGGCCGAGGCGACCCTCGCCGAGATCCGCGCGACCGGCCGGAAAGGCGCGGCGCTCCGGGCGGATCTGACGGCGGAGGCCGAAACCGAGAAGCTGATCGACGAGGCCGCCGCCGCGCTTGGCGCGCCGCTGACCTGTCTCGTCAACAACGCCTCGATCTTCGAGTTCGATGACCTCACCGGCATGAGTCGCGCGGGATGGGACCGCGCGCTGGAGAGCAATCTCCGCGCCCCGGTTCGCCTCTCCCAGCTTTTCGCGGCTCAGGCCCCCCCGCCGGGGCGGGATCAGGCGGGCGAGCCTCTCGCCTCGGCCGTCATCGTCAACATGATCGACCAGCGCGTGCTGAAGCCGACGCCGATGTTCATGTCCTATTCGATCGCCAAGATGGGACTTTGGGCGTTCACCCGGATGGCGGCGCAAGCGCTGGCGCCCCAGATTCGGGTCATGGGAATCGGCCCCGGCCCCACCTTGCGCGGCGTGCGCCAGTCCGCGCCCCATTTCGCCGCGCAGCGCGCCGCGACCCTTCTCGGCCGCGGCGCCGGACCCGATGATATCGTCGCGACGCTCCGCTTCATCCTCGCGTCCCCCGCGTTGACCGGGCAGATGATCGCCGTCGACGGCGGCCAACACCTCGGCTGGAAAACCCCGGATGTGCTTGGCGTCGAGTGACTTAGGGCTTCCGCCTCAGAGACGTCTGAAACCCTTGTTTTGCGCCCGGGCGGCCCAGCTTTTCCACTTTCCAGATCGCGGGCGGCGATTCGCAACCGATCCCGAAAGCGCTATCGCATTTGGCGACTCGACGTTCAGAAAGAACAGCAAATCCAAATAGTTAACGCCGCCGCCCCTTTTTTGGGCAACATGACAAAACCGTTACGATTGCTTCATGAATCGCGTTCGCGCCGATATTATGGACAGAGTTATCCACAGAAACGGGGGATATGAAAATCGTTGATCCGGGGGGGAAATTGAGGCAGGCGCGCACTGGCCGAGGATTCGGCCGGACCGTGTGGCGCGGGCGTCGTTTCGTCGCCCTCACGCCGCACGGATGACAAGATCGGATAGACTGCGCCCATGACCGACACACCTGAAACTGGCGCCCGACTCGGCTTCGAAGAGGACGCGTCCCCCAGGGGCGGCGACGCCGCGACCGGCCCGGATGTGATCCGCGCCTATCTTCCGCGCCTGCCGACGCGGCCCGGCGTCTACCGGATGCTGGGAAGGAAAGGCGAGGTGCTCTACGTCGGCAAGGCCCGCTCGCTGCGCGCGCGCGTGACCAACTATGCGCGCCTTCAGGGAAACAGCGCGCGGATTCAGCGAATGATCCTCGCCACCGCATCGATGATGTTCGTCACCACGCCGACCGAAACCGAGGCGCTGCTTCTCGAAGCCAATCTCATCAAACAGCTGAAGCCGCGCTACAATGTGATCCTCCGCGACGACAAGAGCTTCGCGCATATCCTCATCACCGGCGATCACGACTTTCCGAGGATCGTGAAGCACCGCGGCGCGAAGACCCAGCCGGGCCGCTATTTCGGCCCCTTCGCCTCCGCCGGCGCGGTGAATTGGACTCTGAATCAGGTGCAAAAGGCGTTCCTGCTCCGAACCTGCTCCGATTCCGTATTCGAAAGCCGGACCCGGCCCTGCCTTCTCCACCAGATCAAACGTTGCTCCGCTCCTTGCGTCGGGTTGATCAGCAAGAAGGACTACGCGGCTCTGGTCGCGGACGCGGTCCGCTTTCTCGAGGGAAAATCCACGACCGTTCAGCAAGGTCTGGCCGAACAGATGCGCGCCGCCGCCGCGGAGATGGAGTTTGAGCAAGCGGCGGTCTACCGCGACCGGATCGCCGCGCTCACCCGGGTCCAGCAAGCGCAGGGGATCAATCCCGCAACGGTGGAGGAGGCCGATGTCGTCGCCGTTCACGCCGATGGCGGGCAGGCCTGCGTTCAGGTGTTCTTCTTCCGCTCGCATCAGAACTGGGGAAATCGCGCCTATTTTCCGCGCACCGGCTCCGATGCGCCGGAGGAGGAAATCCTCGCCGCCTTCCTCGCCCAGTTTTATGGCGGGAAAACGCCGGCGCGGCTGGTCCTGACAAGCTGCGAGCCGGAGGATCGCGATCTGGTCGAGGAGGCGCTCAGCCTCGCCGCCGGACGCAAGGTGACTCTTGCGCGCCCGCAACGCGGCGAGAAGCGCATGCTCGTCGAACATGCGCTGACCAACGCGCGGGAGGCGCTCGCCCGGCGCATGGCCGAGAGCGCGGCGCAGACCCGGCTTCTGGCCGGGGTCGCCGAAGCCTTCGGGCTGGAGGCGCCGCCGCGCCGGATCGAGGTCTACGACAACTCTCATATCCAGGGCGCGCATGCGGTCGGCGCGATGATCGTCGCCGGCCCGGACGGTTTCGAGCGCAAGGCCTACCGGAAATTCAACATCAAGGACGCCTCCCTCACGCCCGGCGACGATTTCGGCATGATGAAAGAGGTTCTGACGCGCCGCTTTCAGCGGCTCCTGCGTGAAGATCCTGACCGCGAGACGCCAGAATGGCCGGATCTCATCCTGATCGACGGCGGCGCCGGACAGGTGAGCGCGGTCAAGAGCATCATGGAGGAGCTGGGCGTCGCCGACGTCGCCATGATCGGCGTCGCCAAGGGCGTCGACCGCGACGCCGGCAAGGAGGAGTTCCACCGCCCCGAGGGCGGGCGCCCCTTCGCCCTGCCGCACCGCGACCCGACGCTGTATTTCATCCAGCGCCTTCGCGACGAGGCGCACCGCTTCGTCATCGGCGCTCACCGCGCCAAGCGCAAGAAGTCCATGAGCCGCTCACCGCTGGACGACGCGCCCGGCGTCGGCCCGGCGCGAAAACGCGCGCTTCTCGCGCATTTCGGCTCGGCGAAGGCGGTGGCGCGCGCGGGCCTCGCCGATCTGATGTCCGTCGAGGGCATTTCAGAGAAAATGGCGCAATCTCTCCATGACTTCTTCAATGACGACGGCTGACCCGCGCCCCTGACGCGCGCGCGCCGCCATCACGATCGGCCCGCCCCCCGGCGGGGAAACTTTCACGCGCGTCCGGTTGCGTGCTTTCTGAACCTCATGGTTTATGCTGAACATGCCGCAGCGCGCGCGATCCGTCATCTGATGGGATTCGCGGCGCAGTTTGAAGTCGCCTCCTCGCCGTTCGACGCGGCCAGGATCGGGAGATCGAGGGCCCTATGAAAGCTGTATTCGACCAACGCCAATGGCGCCACGACCCGAAGCATTTCATGGCGAACGGCGTCGTCTCCCCCAATCCGGAGCAGCCGACGAGAATTCGTATCCTGCATCAGGCGGCGGAGGCGGCCGGTTGCACGTTCACCGCGCCGGAAGATCGCGGGCTCGGCCCCATCGCCGCCATCCACAGCGCGGAGTATCTCGCGTTTCTCGAAGGCATCTATCCCCGCTGGCAGCGCATCGAAGGCGCCGGGGACGAGGTGATCCCGAACGTTCACCCGGATCGCCGAACCGCGAGCTATCCGAAATCCGCCGTCGGTCAGGCCGGCTATCATCAGGCCGACACCGCCTGCCCGATTGCGGCCGGCACATGGGCGGCGGCCTACTGGTCGGCGCAGACCGCGCTCCACGCCGCCGAACTGGTGCTGGATGGGGAGCGCGCCGTCTACGCGCTGAGCCGCCCGCCCGGGCATCACGCGTTCGGAGACATGGCTGGCGGCTTCTGCTTCCTGAACAACGCGGCGATCGCGGCGGAGTATTTCCGCGCCGCCGGGCTCAGGCCCGCCATCGTCGATGTCGACGTTCATCACGGCAACGGCACGCAGGGGATCTTCTATCGCCGCGCCGATGTGTTGACGGTGTCGATCCACGCGGACCCCGCGCGGTTCTACCCCTTCTTCTGGGGCCACGCCCACGAACGCGGCGAAGGCGCCGGTCTCGGCGCCAATCTCAACCTGCCATTGCCGCGGGGCGCGGACGACGCGCTCTTCCTCGAGACGCTCCACGCGGCGCTGGCGCGGGTGCGCAGCTTCGGCGCCGACGTGATCATCGTCGGCCTCGGCCTCGACGCCCACGTCAACGACCCGCTGAAGGGCTTTGCGGTGACGACGCCCGGATTCGAGCGAATCACCAGCGCCATTCGCAGGGTCGGAACGCCGGTTCTCCTGGTGCAGGAGGGCGGGTACATCTCCGACGATCTCGGCCCGAATCTGACCAAGGCGCTCGAGGGCGCCGCAGGCTGATGGACGCGCCCGACGCCATCGTGATCGGCGGCGGCGTCGCCGGGATCAGCGCCGCGGCGGAGATGGCGGCCGACTTTCGCGTCGTCGTGCTGGAGGCGGAAGGCGCCATCGGAACGCATTCGACCGGACGCTCGGCCGCGATCTTCATCCGCAATTACGGCAACGAGACCCTCCGCGCGCTGAACGCGATGGCGGAGCCGCTCTTCATCGAGCCGGACGGCGTGGCGGAGAGCAGCCTGCTTTCGCCCCGCGGCCAGATGCTGATCGCGGCGGAGGACGAGGTGGGCGAACTTGACGCCTACGCCGCCGGAGCCGAGGGCCTGGACTGGCTCTCCCCCGCAGAAGCGGTGGAGCTCGTGCCGATCCTCCGCCCCGAGCGCATAGCGGCGGCGGCCATTGAACGCGACGCCCGCGATATCGACGTGGACCGGATGTTGCAGGGCTATGCGAAGCTGCTCCGCCGCCGCGGCGGGCGCATCGCGACCGGCGCCCGGGCGGGAGCGATCCGCCGCGCGGATGGGGTCTGGGAGGTCCGAACCGAAACCGAGACCTTCCGCGCCCCGATCCTCGTCAACGCCGCCGGCGCCTGGGCGGACGGCGTCGCGGCCATGGCGGGCGCCCGCCCGCTCGGCGTGACGCCGATGCGCCGCTCCGCCGCCATCATCCCGGCGCCGGACGGCGCCGATATCTGGAACTGGCCGCTGTTCGGGACCGCGGCCGAAACCTGGTACGCCAAGCCGGAGGCGGGAAAACTGATGGTCTCCCCCGCCGACGAAGACCCGGTCGAGGCGCAGGACGCCTGGCCCGACGATCTGGTTCTCGCCGAAGGGTTGCACCGCTACGAGCAGGCGGTGACCGCGCCGGTCACGCGGGTGGAGCGAAGCTGGGCCGGTCTGCGCAGCTTCACCCGCGACCGCACCCCCGCCGTCGGCTTCGCCCCCGACACGCCCGGCTTCTTCTGGCTGGCGGGACAAGGCGGATACGGCGTTCAGACGGCGCCCGCGCTCGCCAGGCTGACCGCCGCGCTTCTCAAGCGCGAAAGCACGCCGGAACCGCTTCGGCGCGCGCTCGCGCCTGATCGCCTCCTCACTGCGTGAGGCCGCCCCTGCGGCGCGCGCGAACGCGTCCCGGCCGGGGGGCTCCCGCCAGTCATCATGGCGCGGCGGGGGCGCGGCTCAGCTCCCCGCTGGAAAGTGGCAGGCGACTTCCGCCGCCCCATGCGGCTCCAGCACCGGACGGAGCTCGTGGCAAATCGGTTGCGCTTTCGGGCAACGGGCCGCGAAAGCGCAGCCCGGCGGCGGATTGATCGGGCTCGGCGGGTCGCCTTTCAGCTTCGCGGGCCGGACATATCCCTGCGACTTCCGCCGCGTCAACGACGGCGCGGCCCCGAGCAGCGCCTCCGTGTAGGGATGGCGCGGCATGCGGAACAACTCGGCCCTCGGCGCCCGCTCGACGATCCGGCCCAGATACATCACCGCAATGTCGTGGCAGACCTGCCGCACCACGCCGAGATCGTGAGAGATGAAAAGATAGCTGAGCCCGAGCTCGTCCTGCAGCTTCACCAGCAGATTCAGGATCTGCGCCTGTATCGCCACATCGAGCGCAGAGACCGGCTCATCGCAGACGATCAGTTTCGGGTTCGTCGCCAGCGCCCTGGCGATGGAGATGCGCTGGCGCTGCCCGCCCGAGAACTGGTGCGGAAAGAGATTGAGCTGATCGCGCCGAAGCCCGACGAGGCCGAACAACTCCGCGACGCGCGCGTCGCGGCTGGCGGAATCGCCGATATTCAGCAGATCGAGCGGCTCGCGCACGATATGGTTCACCCGGTCGCGCGGGTTGAGAGAGGAATACGGATCCTGAAAGATGAGCTGGATATCCTTGCGCCGTTTCCGCATGTCCTCCGCGTCGAGGGCGAAAAGATCCTCCCCCTCGAACAGCACCTCCCCGGTCGCCGGCCCGGTCAGACGGATCGCCGCCATCGCGGTCGTGGTCTTGCCCGAGCCGCTCTCTCCGACGATGCCGAGCGTGCGCCCCGCCTCCAGCGTGAAATCGACCTCTCTCACCGCCTCCAGATGCTGACGGGGCGCAAATAACCTGCGCTGCGGCAGCGCGAAGCGCACCGTCAGACCCCGCGCCTCCAGGATCACGCTCATATCCGCCCCTCCTCCACGGCGTGGCAGGCCGCCGGATGCGCCGGGTCGCCGCGCAGAAGCGGCCTTTCCCGGTCGCACCGCTCGAACCGATTGGCGCACCGATCCGCGAAGGCGCAGCCGTCGCCGAGCAGATGCAGCGGCGGGACGACTCCGGGGATCTCGGCCAGCGGCGGGGGCGTGTCTTCGTCATCCTTGCCAAGCGCCGGAATGCAGGCGATCAACCCGCGCGAATAGGGGTGTTTGGGCTCATCGAGAACGGCGTCGGCCACGCCCTCCTCGATCACCCGGCCGGCGTACATCACCGCGACCCGATCCGCCATTTCCGCGATCGCGCCCATATCGTGGGTGATCAGGACGATCGCGGTGCCGAGATCGCGCTGGATGTCGTTCAGCAGATCGAAAATCTGCGCCTGCACCGTGACGTCGAGGGCGGTGGTCGGCTCATCCGCGATCAGCACCTTCGGCTGGCACGAGACCGCCATCGCGATCATCACCCGCTGGCGCATCCCGCCCGAAAGCTGGTGCGGGAAATCGTCCGCGCGCCGTTTCGCCTCCGGAATGCCGACCCGGTCGAGCAAGGCGACGGCGGCCTTCTTGGCCGCGTCGCGCCCGACATGCTGATGCAGCATGATCGCTTCCGCGATCTGATCCCCGGCGGTGAAGACCGGATTGAGAGAGGTCATCGGCTCCTGGAAGATCATCGCGATCTCGGCGCCGCGAAGCTGCCGGAGCCGGTGATCCGACGCGCCAACCAGCTCCTCTCCATCGAGACGGATGGAGCCGGCGGCGACGCGCCCGGGCGGCGACGGGATCAACCCCATCGCGGAGAGCGCGGTGATCGACTTGCCGCAACCGGATTCGCCAACGACGCCCAGCGTCTCGCCCGCGTTCACATGCAGCGAGACGCCGTCAAGCGCGGTGACCGGCCCATATCGGGTCGCAAACTCGACCCGGAGCCCCTCGATATCGAGCAACGCCATCTCAACGGACCCGGAGTTTGGGGTTGAACGCGTCGTTCAGCCCGTCGCCGATCAGCGAGACGGCGAAAACGGTGAGGAAGATGGCGATGCCGGGGAAGGTGACCGGCCACCATGCGGTCAGGATATAGCCGCGATTCGCGCCGATCATCAGCCCCCAGCTCATGGTGTTCGGGTCCCCGAGCCCGAGGAAGGACAGCCCGGCCTCGAAAAGGATCGCGATGCCGACGGTCAGCGTCGCCGAAACGATCAATGGCGGCAACGCGTTCGGCAGGATCACGCGCCACATGATCCGCCCGTTCTTCGCCCCGATCGCGCTCGCGGCGGTGACGTATTCGAGCCGCTTGATCCTGAGGAACTCCGCCCGCGCCAACCGCGCCGTCGTCGGCCACGAAACGACCCCGATCGAAACGGCGATCGTGGTCAGGGAGGGCGAGAACAGCGTCACCAGAACCATGGCGAAGAGGAGCGCCGGCAGCACCTGGAAGAACTCGGTGAAGCGCATCAGGAGATTGTCGACCGCGCCGCCAAAAAAGCCGGAAATCGCTCCGACCGCGACCCCGATCACCATGGTGATGAGCGCCGCCGTCGCGCCGACGATCAGGGTCGGCCCGCCTCCGGTCAGAAGCCCCGCGAGCAGGTCCCGGCCGAGATAATCGGTGCCGAGCGGGAATTCCGCCGTCGCGCCCGGCGGCTCATGCGGCGCCCAGACGATATCGTAGGGGTCGCCGCCATAGAAGAACGTGCCGTAGATCGTGGCGAGGATGATGATCAGCAGGACGGCGAGACCGGCCATCGCCGGCCCGTTCCGCCGGAACATCCGCCATGCGTCCATCATCGGGCTTTGCGCCTCGACGCCTTGCGGCTCGGTTCGAACCCCGGTCGTCATCACAACTTCTCCCGTAGGCGCGGGTCGGCGAGCCGATAACAGAGATCGGTCACGAGATTGGCGATCACCACCATGATCGCGGCGAAGAAAAGAATGCCGAGGATCGTCGTGTAGTCCCGCCTGAGAATCGCATCGAAGGCGAGGGTGCCGAGGCCGGGCCAGTTGAACACCGTCTCGACCAGGACCGCCCCGGAAATCAGCGCCCCGAATTGAAGCCCCGCGACCGTGATGATCGGCAGCGCCGCATTGCGCAGCGCATGATGGAACAACACCGACCGCTCAGACGCGCCCTTGGCGCGCGCGGTGCGGATGTAGTCCGCCCCGAGCACGTCGATCATCGAGGCGCGGGCCAGTCTCGCGTAGATCGCGAGGAAGATCACCGCGAGCGAAAGGGCGGGAAGGAAAAGATGATGCAGGATGTCCACCATCTGCGCCAGCCATGTCGCGTCTCTCAGACGCACATCCTCCATTCCGGCGACAGGGAAGGCCGGGATGATCGACGCAAGCAGGATCAGCAGCATGATGCCGAGCCAGAACACCGGAACCGCGTAGCCGATCGTCGCGATCACCGTGACCACGCCGGAGAAGACGCCATTCGGCTTTCGCGCGGCGAAAACGCCCATCGCCGTTCCGACCGTGATGGCGACGACCTGCGCCGCGACGACGAGCAGGATGGTCGGCCCGATCCGCGCGCCGATCAGCGTCGTAACCGGCTGGTTGAAGAAATAGGACTGGCCGAGATCGCCTCTGAGGATCCCGCCCAGATACGCGAAAAGCTGCGTCAGGAGCGGCTGATCGAGCCCGTATTCGGCCCGGATCGAGGCCAGCATCTCCGCCGTCGCGCCGCCCATGTCGCCGGCGATCACCTCGGCCGGGTCGCCGGGGGCGAGGCGGATCAGGAAAAAATTCAGGATCACGACGCCGAGCAGCAGGAGCGCGCCGTAAAGAAGTCGTCTGATGATGAACGCCGTCACTCGACCTTATCTCCCATCAGTCGCGCAGATGACGCGCCGGCCGGAAAATCGCCGGCCGGCGCATGAAGATCACTCTTTCGGCTCTTTCCAGTAGACTTCGTCCAGCGGCGACATCGGCCCCCAGATCGTCATCGGCGGGTTGCCGAGCCGATCGTCATAGGCGGTGTGATAGGGCAGCAGATTGATCCAGTAGATCGGCAGGTCCTCCGCCACGATCCGCTGAAACTCGGCGTAGAGCGCCTTGCGCTTCTCCAGGTCCATCTCCACCGCCGCGGCGTCCAGGATCTCGTCGACCTTCAGGTTCTTGTAGCCCTGCGTGTTGGACCAGATCACCCCCGGCACGATATTGGTGGAGAGATAGGTCCGGTGCACGCCGATCACCGGGTCGCCCCAGTTGAAGACCGCATCCATCGACATCTCGAAATCATCGTTGGAGAGATGCTTCGCCCATGTCGGGAAGTCGGGGGAGGCGCGGACGGTGACGTCGATTCCGACCTTCTTCAGCTGCGACTTCAGATATTCGGCGATATTCTTCTGCTGCTCGTCCACTCCGGGCAGGTAATCCACCATCAGTTCGAACCCGTCGCCGTAACCTGCTTCGGCCAGCAGCGCCTTCGCCTTGTCGAGATCGACGTCATAGCGCGGGATCATCGGGTCGAAGAACGGCGAGGATTCGACGATCGGGCTGCTCTGCGTCTTGGCGTAGCCGCGCATCAGCGCCTTGGTGATGAACTCGCGGTCGACGGCGTAGCCGATCGCCTGGCGCACCCGCGGATCGGAGAGCTTTTCCTTGCGCGTGTTGAACGCCAGCCAGTTGATCGGGCCGATCCCCTCATACCCCCGGTCGGTCACCGCGATCCGCTCGGCCTCCTTCATGCGCCTGATCCCGGTCGAGCTGCTCACGAACGGGAACATGTCGGCCTCGCCGTTCTCCATCGCGATCAGAACGGCGCTCGGATCCTTGATGATCCGGATGATGATCTCGTCAAGCTTCGGATAGCCCTTGCGGAAGAAATTCGGGTTCTTCTCCAGAATCACGGCCTCGCTCGCCGTGAACTCCTTCACCATGAACGGCCCCGAGCCGACCGGCATCTGGTTCATCGGATGGCTTTTCATATCCTGACCGTCGTCAAAGACATGTTTGGGAATGATCGGCGCCAGCGCGGGCGACAGCGCGAGAAGCAGCGCCGGGTGCGGCTGCGAGAGCCTGAAGACCGCGGTGAGCGGGTCTGGCGTCTCCACCGCCTCCACCGGCGCGAACATCGTTTTGAAGGGATGGTTCTCCTTGATCGTCATGATCGAGAAGGCGACATCCTCAGAGGTGATCGGCTCGCCGTCATGAAAGGTCGCGCCCTCCACCAGATGGAAGGTGGCCGAGAGCCCGTCATCCGAGACCTCCCAGCTTTTCGCGAGATAGGGCTCGGGATTCCACTCGTCGTCGTACCGAAGCAGCGACGCGAAAATCTGCGTCGAAGGCACCGCCGTCGCCGTGCCGGACTGGACCGCGCCGTTCAGGTGGCGCGGAACCTGCGTCGAGACGATGATAAGCGTGCCGCCCGCAGTCTCTTCGGCTTGGCCGGAAGGCGCGAAGGCGACGGAGGCCGCCATCGCAAGCCCGCCGATAAATCGAGACAGTTTCATCCGATCAACTCCCTGTTGCAGTCTTGTGCGGCCGCAAAACCAGCCACATCCTTATGCGCCCACCAAACCAGCCGCGTTGATCGCCTGTCCACTCCTTTTATCGACAGGCCCAGGAGAATCGAGTTAACTGGCGCCATCGGCCCCCACGACGATGTGGTTAAGATGCCTCGAAGCTGAGGGAGACGCCGACATGTCCGACACGATTGTCTATCGCGCGAAAAAGATCATCACCATGGATCCCAATCGCCCCGAGGCGACGCATGTCGCGGTCCGGGACGGCCGGATCCTCGCCGTCGGCGGCGCCAATTGCGCCGAGCAGTGGGGCGGCGGCGTGGATGACGATCGCTTCGCGAACGCGGTGCTCATGCCCGGCCTCATCGAAGGGCACGCTCATCTGATGGCGGGCGCGATGTGGAATTACCCCTATGTCGGCTTTCACGACCGGCTCGACGCCGAAGGCGAACTCTGGCCCGGGCTCACCACGATCGAAGAGGTGATCGAAGGCCTGAAAAAGGCGGAAGCGGCGATGTCCGCCGCCGGAGAGCCCGACGACAAGCCGCTGTTCGCATGGGGCTTCGACCCGATCTTCCTGCCGGTCGAGCGGCTGAACCGGAGCCATCTCGACGCGGTCTCCGCCACCCGCCCGATCGTCGTCCAGCATTCGAACTTCCATCTCCTGACCGCGAACTCCCCTGCGCTCGCGATGGCGGGCTACACCCGCGAGACCAACGCCGTCGGCGTCGCGAAAGGCCCTGACGGGGAGCTGAACGGCGAATTGCAGGAAATGGCGGCGATGTTCCCGCTGATGCGCCGCGTCGGCGTGGATTTCCGCTCGCTCTCCGCCAGCCCGGACTGCATCCGCGCCTTCGCCGCCATCGCCCGGCAGACCGGCACGACGACGATGACCGATCTTCACGCCGAATTGCCCGAGAAGGATATTCCCACCCTTCTCGACACCACCGGCGCCGCGGATTTCCCGCTTCGGATCGTGCCGATGCTCGGGGCCGCGATGATGCCGCCGAAGGAGGTCGCGCCGCGGGCGCTCGCGCTCCGCGAGAAGGCCACCGACATGCTTCGCCTCGGCGGAGTGAAGCTGGTTCTCGACGGCTCGATCCAGGGCTACACCGCGCGCTTGCGCTGGCCGTATCACGTCAACGGCGCGCCGAACGGGATCTGGGTGATCGCGCCGGAACAGGCGGAGGAGTTGATCCTGAGCCTGCATCAGGCCGGCGTGCAGATGCATATCCACACCAATGGCGACGAGGCGTCCGTCGTCGCGATCGACGCCATCGAGAAGGCGCTCGCGCTGCACAACTGGCCCGATCACCGCCACACGCTGCAGCACGGCCAGATGCTCGACCGGGCGCTGTTCAAGCGGATGAAGGCGCTCGGCCTCTGCGCGAATCTCTTCGCCAATCACATCTGGTATTTCGGCGACATGCATGTCGAAAAAAGCATCGGCGAGGATCGCGCCAGACGGATGGACGCCTGCCGCACCGCGCTGGACGAGGGCGTGCCGCTCGCCATCCATTCGGACGCGCCGGTGACGCCGCTCGCTCCGCTCTTCACCGCCTGGTGCGCGGTCAACCGGATCACGATGTCGGGGCGCTGCCTCGGCCCGGCGCAGCGGATCGAGGTCTCGGAAGCGCTTCATGCGATCACGCTCGGCGCCGCCTACACGCTGAAGCTGGACCATGAAATCGGCTCGATCGAAGCCGGAAAGATTGCGGATTTCGCCGTCCTCGCCGACGATCCGACTGCGGTGGAGCCGATGGCGCTCAAGGATGTCGCCGTTCTCGGCGTGGTGAGCGGAGGCAGGGTATTCCTGAACTGAGCCCCCTCCCCGTCACGGTCGTCTCGGGCTATCTCGGCTCGGGCAAGACCAGCCTCGTGAACCATCTCCTTCGCAACGCCGGCGGGCGGCGGCTGATGGTGATGGTCAACGATTTCGGCGAATTGAACATCGACGCCGACCTGCTTGAAAGCGCGGACGAGGACACGCTGACGCTCTCCAACGGCTGCATTTGCTGCACGATGGGGACCGAGCTTCTCTATGCGCTCTCCGACGCGCTCGACCGGCGCCCGCGGCCCGATTGCCTGCTGATCGAAGCCTCCGGCGTCGCCGACCCGCAGAAGATCGCCGCCGCGGCCCATGCCGAGCCGGAGATGCGCTATTGCGGCGTCGTCGCGATGGCGGACGCCGCAAACATCGCCGCGCTCCTCCGCGACCCGATGATCGGCGGCCAGGTAGCGGAGCAGCTCCGGGGCGCCGATCTCATCCTCGTCACGAAGACGGACCTCGCGCCGCTGGATGAGGCGCTGGCCGCGATCCGCGAGCATTCGTCGGCGCCGGCGCTCGACGCGCCGCGGGCCGAGATTCCGGCGGATCTCGTGCTCGACGCCGCCGGCGCGACGCCGGCGCCAGGTGGCGGCGCCCACCATCACGACGCCGTCTACCGCTCCTGGTCGAGCGCGGGCGGGCGGGTGGACCGGGCCGGGCTGCTGGCGCTTCTGAACGCGCCTCCGCCCGGCCTTTATCGCTTCAAGGGCCGGGTCGCGCTCACGGGCGGCGGCGCCGTCGAGGCGCACCTGGTCGGGAAGACGTTCGAGATCTCGTCGATCGACGAGACGACCACCCGCGTCGCCGCGGTCGGTCTGGCCTCCCTTTTCGACTCCGACGCTTTCGCCCGCCACTGGAGCCGGATCAGCGCCACGACGCCCTGACCCGGCCGGCCGGCTATTCCGCCAGACAATCGGCGAGGCTTCGGGCCAGATTCCCCAGAAGCGCCGGATAAAGCTCCGGCCCCGGCGCGAGATCGACGCCCAGCGGATCGAGGACGCCGACGCGCGCAGGCGTCCCCTCGACCGCCGCCATCAACAGTTTGGGATTCATCTGCGGCTCGATGAACGCGCAGACGACGCCGCGCGCCCCGATCAGGTCGCGGAACTCCTGAACCCAGGCCGGCCCCGGCGCGGACGCGTCAGGCGGTGAAAGCGCGCCCGCCGCCTCGAACGCGAAACGCGCTTCGAAATAGTGAAACGCATCGTGAAGGACGACGAACGAGCGCCCCCGGACCGGGGCCAACGCCGCGTCGATATCTCCCCTGAGCGCCTCAAGCTCCTGTTTTCCGGCGGCGGCGTTGGCGGCGTAAAGCGCGGCGTTCTCCGGGTCTGTCTTGGAGAGAGCGGCCGCGGCGGCGGCGAGGATGGCCTCGCCGTTCACCGGGTCCAGCCAGATATGCGGGTCATTTCGGCCGTCTCCATGCCCATGGTCATGGTCATGGTCATGTCCATGTCCATCGTCATGCCGGGACGCCCCATGCGCAGCGAAGCCCGCGCCCTCGCGATAGGGCAGCAGCGTCACGCCTTGCGCCTCCATCAGCTTGACCACGACGCCGGGGCTGAGGTTCCCGATCAGCCGTCCGAGGCCCGGTGAAAGCGCCTCCCCCACCCAGAAGACGAGATCCGCCCCGTCCAGCGCCGCCGCCTCCGAGGGCTTCATCGCGCGCCCGTGCGGCGTGGCGCCGGGCGGCGTGATCAGGGCGGGCGCGCCCACCCCGACCATCACCCGCGCCACAAGGGAATGGATCGGCGGAATATCAACGGCGACGCGCGGCGCGGCCGCAGCGGAGACGGCGCACGCCAGCGCAAAGGCCGGCGCAACCAGGAATGAGGTGAATGACGTCACGGAGGCGGCTTTCAAAATGGATGATTGAGATGTTATACAATCACATATCAATGCAATCAACCCCCGGTCGCCCTGGCTCGACAGGGCCGGCAAGGATAGCGCTTGAGCGTTGTATTCGCACGGCAAACCCAGGTAGAGAGAGATGTCTGATCGTCCCCATGCGCCTCGGCTCCGCCGGAAGAGCCGGCCGCACGCCAACCGGAACGCGCCCGATGTCCAATCTCGTCTTCGTCCTCAACGGTCCGAATCTGAACCTGCTCGGCAAACGCCAGCCCGACGTCTACGGCTATGAGACGCTCGCCGATGTCGAGGCCGCCTGCCGAAAGGCGGCCGACAAGCTCGGTCTCGAGCTGCGCTTTCACCAGTCGAACGCAGAGCATCGGATCATCGACTGGATCCACGAAGCGAGAGAGACGGCCGCCGGCATCGTCATCAATCCCGCCGCCTTCACGCACACATCCGTCGCGATTCTCGACGCGCTCAACGCGTTCGACCCGCCGGTGTTCGAGATTCACATCACCAATGTTCATAAACGCGAGGCGTTCCGCCATCACTCCTACGTCTCGCTCCGGGCCGACGGGGTGATCGCCGGATTCGGCGTTCAGGGCTATGTTCTCGCGCTCCAGCGCCTTGGCGCGCTCATCTCGCCGCGCCGCCCGGCCTGAGCGCGGCGCCGCGTCGATTTTTCTCCGTGAACTCCGGCCGGCGCCGCAAGAAAGATCGCCGGAGACCGCGTCTGATAACCGAAAATTAGGCTGCTGATGCGCAACGTTCCCCCGCTCCCAGAACGGCGAGCGACAGGAACGATCGCGACGTGAACACGATTCTATCCAGACTGACATTATCCTGGGGCGCGATGGAGCCTCGGCGCAAAGCCATGCTCGCCGTCGGCGCGGCGGCGCTCATCCTCGCGCTTGGGCTTTTCATCCGCATCGTCTCCACCCCGACGATGGCGCTGCTCTATTCCGGCCTGGACAGCGTCGCGGCGAGCGGCGTGATCGAAGGGCTGGAGCGACAGGGCGTCACCTATGAGGTGCGCGGCGATTCGATCTTCGTGCCTTCCGATTCGCGGGACCGCATCCGGATCACCCTCGCGGGCCAGGGCCTGCCGGCCGCCGGCGCCGCCGGATACGAAATTCTCGACGGGCTCTCGGGGTTCGGCACGACCGCCGAGATGTTCGACGCCGCCTATTGGCGCGCGAAGGAGGGCGAGCTCGCCCGGACCATCCTCGCGTCGCATCGCGTCATTCGCGCGCGGGTTCACATCGCGCAGAGCAAACGGCGCCCCTTCGAGAAGGAGAAACCGGTCACCGCGTCGGTGACGGTCTCGACATCGAACGGCGCGATCAGCGTCAATCAGGCGGAGGCGATCCGCTATCTCGTCGCATCCGCAGTCTCGGGGCTCTCCACGCACAACGTCGCGGTGATCGACCAGGAGCACGGCGTCATCCTGCGCTCGGGCGACGACGCGAACGAAGCAATCGCCGGAAATGACGGCCCCTCGCGCGAAAAGGAGATGAAGGAAAGCGTCACCCGGCTCCTTGAAGCCCGCGTCGGCGCGGGCGCCGCCGTCGTCGAGGTCTCGCTCTCCACCCAGCGCGAAAGCGAAACCCTGCGCGAGCGGCTCCTCGACCCGACGAGCCGGGTCGCGATCCATACCGATACGGAGGAGAGCACCGATTCCTCCAATGGCGAGGCCGGGGCGGTGACCGTCGCCTCCAATCTCGCCGACGGCGATGTCGAAGGCGGCGGCGACAGCTCCAAGCGCGACGCCGCCCGCACCCGCGAGCGGGTGAATTTCGAGGTCTCCGAGACCGTCCGCGAAACCATACGCCCGCCCGGAGACGTCAGCCGCATCACCGTCGCGGTGATGGTCGACGGCATCCGTGGCGAAAACGGCGAATGGGCGCCCCGCCCGCCGGAGGAGATCGCCGCGCTGCGCGAACTGGTCGAGAACGCCGTCGGCTTCGACGAAGCGCGCGGCGACCGGGTGACGATCCAGAGCATGGAGTTCACCGACCAGCCGCAACTCGGCGCCGTGGCCGAATCCGGATTTATCGACATTCTGGCCGCGAACGCGATGTCGCTGATCCAGATCCTGACGCTGGGCCTGGTCGCGCTGATGCTGGGGCTCTTCGTCGTCCGACCGATTCTCTCGGTGTCGGGGCCGGAGCCGGCCGGCGACAACGACTATCCTCTCCTGACCGGCGACGCGCTGGGCGAGGCGCTCGCCATTCCCTCGGGAGAGATGATCGACGCCGAGGCGTTGAATGTCGACCGCCGCGCGCTGCTTGAAAGCGCGGTGGCCGAGAAGCCGGAGGAAGCGATCCGCCTGCTTGGACTCTGGCTTGACGATCAATCCACACAGGGGGCTGGAGCATGAACGCGCGCGCTTTCAGATACACCGACTTCAACACCGCCTCCGCCGCCGCGCCGGCGCGCGCGACCAAGACGCCCGAGGCCGTGGCGGAGGTCGTTCTTGCGCGCGTCCGCGGGCGGGCCCGCGCGGACGGATTCGCCGATGGCGTCGCGCAGACCGAGGCGCGGATCGGGCGCGAGCTTGAGGCGCGGCTCGACGCCATTGCGGCCGCGCTCGAAGACATGCGGGCGAACCGGGCCGCCGACGCGCGGCGCGCGGCGGCGGAGGCGACGGCGATCGTCTCGGTCTTCTTGCGCGCCGTCGCGCCGCGCCTCGCGGATTTCAATCTGGCCCCCGAGATCGTCGCCGCCCTCGACGCCGCCTTCGCCGCGGCGCCGGAATCCAGACTTCTCATCGAGGTGGCGCCCGACAAGGTCGAGCAGATCGCGGCCGCCATCGGGCGGCGCGGCGCCGACGCCGAAATCTCCGCCAACGCCGGTCTGCGCGAGACCGAAGCGCGCATTCGCTGGAGCGATGGCTTCGACCTTGTCGACACCGGGGCCGCGATCGAACGCGCGCTCACCGTCCTCGACGCCCATATCGCCGCCGCCCCGCACCAAGAGACAGAAGAACCGGAGCAAGATCGATGACCGACGCCCCCACGCAAACCGCAACGAAAGCCGCCGGAGACGACGGGACCGCCTCATTCGCGCCGCAGGTCGGCGGCCTCATTCCCGTCGCGGACCCCAACGCGCCGGAGACGGCCCCCGACAGGCGGCGCAAGGCGGTTCTCAGCGTTCCGATCGAGGTCATCATCTCCGTCGGAAAGGCGCGCCCGCTCCTGAGCGAGCTTGTCGGGCTGCGCCGCGACAGCGTGCTCGAACTTGACAGCAAGATCGAGGATCCGGTGGAGATCCTGATCGGCGACCGCGTCATCGCCCGCGGCGAATTGCAGGAAATCGACGGCGAGACCGGACGTCTCGGCGTTCGGCTCACCGAAGTCGCCGATCTCTCGCAATCGCTCTGAACCCGGTGATCATGCTTCGCCGGATCGCCGTCGCGCTCACCCTCGCCGCCGTTTTCGGCTTCGCGAGCGACGCCTCGGCGCAGGCCGTCAGCATCGATCTTGGCGGCGAAGGCGCGTTGACGCTTCAGATCGTCCAGCTCTTCATGCTGTTGACGGTTCTCAGCCTCGCGCCTGGCATCGCGATCATGATCACCTGCTTTCCATTCATGGTCACCGTGCTCTCGATCCTGCGTCAGGCGGTCGGCGTGCAACAGGCGCCGCCGAACATGATGATCGTCAGCCTCGCGCTGTTTCTGACCTATTTCGTCATGGCCCCGGTCTTCAACGTCGCATGGGAGCAGGGCGTCCAGCCGCTTCTGGCCGGCGAGATCACCGCGGAGGCCGCCTTCAGCGAGACGATGGCCCCCTTCCGCGTCTTCATGGAGGGGCGGGTCGACCCGAACACGATCGAGGCGCTGCGCGAAGCGGCGCCGCAGGCGGCCGCGGTCGACGCCGGCCCTCCCGACCCGGACGCCGCGACGCCGCTCTCGCTTCTCGTGCCGAGCTTTCTTCTCAGCGAAGTCAAGCGCGCGTTCGAGATCGGCTTTCTCATCTTCATCCCGTTTCTCATCATCGACCTCGTCGTCGCTTCGATCCTGATGGCGATGGGGATGATGATGGTGCCGCCGGCGATTGTCTCATTGCCGTTCAAACTCGCCTTTTTCGTGCTCGCCGACGGCTGGACGCTGCTGGCTGGCGCGCTTGTCAGAGGGTACGGAACATGACCGATACGGAAACGGCGCTCGCGCCGGTTGCGCCCACAAGCGTCGCCAAGACGTCCGAAGGCGCGCTGACGACCACGACCGGGCGGCAGGGGCTCTATCGCGCGGAGCAGCTCGAGCCGGCGGAGAAAGCCGCCATCGTTCTGGTCGCGCTTGGCCCCGAAGTCGCATCCCGGCTTCTCGCCGGCCTCGGCGAAGCGCGGCTCAGACGCTTCGCGCGCACGGTCAGCAACCTTCGCGAGGTGCCGGCGGACGTGGTCGAGCGCGTCATCGCCGAGTTCCTGCACAAGATCGAAGACACCCGCTCCGTCGGCGGCGGCGCGGCCGAGGCGCGGCGCTTCCTGGCCGAAGTTCTGGACAAGAACCAGGTCAACCAGATCATGAGCGACCTCGACGTCGCCGGGCGCACGGTCTGGAGCCTGCTTGGCGACATCAGCGACGCGCGCATCGCCGCGTGGCTCAAATCGGAGCACCCGCAGGTCGCCGCCATCGCGCTCTCACGGCTGACCTCGGAGAAGGCCGCGAAAGTGCTGGAGCGCTTCGAGCAATCCGAGGCGGAGGATATCGTCATCCGCATGGGCCCGGCCGCGGCCGCCGATCCCGCTGTCGCGGCGCGCATCGGCGAGGTCATCGCCCGCGATTTCCTGCCCACGGCGCTCTCGCGCGGCGGCAGGCAGGAGCCGGCGGATCTGATCGCGGGCGTGATGAACCACGTCTCGGGCCCGGTTCGCGACCGTCTGCTGGAGGCGATGGAGAGCGCCGCGCCGTCGCTCGCCGAAGCGGTGCGGAAGGTGATGTTCACATTCGAGCACATCGCCGACCGGATCAATCCGCGCGATGTCAGCCTGATCACCAAGACCGTGGACGAGGCGGTGCTGCTCCGCGCCCTCAAATCGGGCGGCGAGCGCACCCGGCGCACAACCGAATTCATCCTGGACAACGTCTCCAAGAGGCTGGCCGAGCGGCTGCGCGAAGATCTGGAGGCGCTGCCGGCGGCCACCCGAAGAGAGGGTGAGGAGGCGCAGGCCGAAATCGTCGCCGCGATCATCAACCTTCGCAACGCCGGCGCGCTCAAGATGATCGTCACGGAGACCGCCGAAGAGTGACGCGGGACCGGATGAACGGGAGCGGCGCAGCGCCATCCCGTCTCCGCCCCCGCCGCGCCGATCTCCGGCGCTGACACGCTGAAACTCGTCGGCCCCGCCTCCCGGCGCGCTCCCTCGCGAAAGCCGGTTCCTTCGGAACATCAGCCGGACGCCCGCGCCAGCCCTCCAGTCGAAGAAGGCGCGCGGGCGCCCGGCTCGCCATTGGGCGCCGTTCTCGCCCAGAACGCAGCCAGAACGCAGAACGGCGAAGGGGACGCCGAAGCGCCCCCTGTGTCCATCGCCCGCCGCCGGCGCCTATCAGAGCTACTGCAGCACGAACTCCGCGTTCAGCGCGCCCGCGGCCTTCACCGCGCTCAGGATATCGATCATCTGCCGGGTGGAGACGCCGAGCGCGTTCAGCCCGACCACCAGATTGGCGAGCGAGACCGATTCCGGGATGAGCGCCACCTGGTCGACCCGCTCCTCGATCCCGACTTCGGTGCGCGGCACCACCACCGTCTCGCCGTCTCCGAACGGGCTCGGCTGCGAGACCACCGGGGTTTCGCGGACGCGGAGCGTCAGATCGCCCTGAGAAATGGCGACGCGGCTGATGCGCACGTCGTCTCCGAGGACGACCGTGCCCGAACGCTGATCGATCACCACCCGCGCCTTCTGTTGCTTGTCGACGCGGAGATTCTCGATCCGGGCGATGGTCTCCGCCGCGCCCGCAATCGCGATTTGCGATGAATCGATGATCACCGTGCCCGAATCCAGCATGCGCGCGACATTGCCTCCAAGGCCGCGATTGATCGCCTTGGCGATACGCGAGGCGGTGGTGAAATCCGGGTCGCGGAGCGCGAGCCGAAGATCGTCAAGCGACGCGAGCTCGAAGCCGATCTCGAGCTCGACGCGCGCGCCGTCCGGGATTACGCCGCCGGTGGGCACGCCGCGCGTGATCGAGGCGGCGTCCCCCTCCACGGTGACGCCGCCCGCCAGCACCGGCCCCTGGGCCACGGCGTAGATGCTGCCGTCAGCCGCGTTCAGCGGCGTCATGATCAGCGTGCCTCCCCGCAGCGATTTCGCGTCGCCGATCGCCGAGACGGAAACGTCGATCCGGCGCCCCGCCCGCGCGAAAGGCGGCAATTCCGCCGTCACCAGCACCGCCGCCACGTTTTTCGGCCGGAACTGCTCACCGTTCACATTGATGCCGAGCCGCTCCAGCAGATTCGCCAGCGCCTCCTCGGTGAACGGCGAATTGCGGATCCCGTCCCCGGTTCCCGGCAGGCCGACGACAAGCCCGTAGCCGACGAGATCGTTGCCGCGCACCCCGTCGAATTCGACCAGATCCTTGATCCTCACATCCGCGTTCACGGCCGGGGACGCCAGAAGGGCGGCGGCGATGAATGCGGCGGCCGCCCATATCGGCCCGAGGCGGATCATCGCAGGTAGCTCGCGAGGTTGAGCGAAGAGAGCCGCGCCGTCACCGAGAAGATCGTCTGCAATTGGGTCTCCAGCGCATTGAACGCGACGCCAGCCTCAAAAGGATCGCTGGCGATCACCCGATTGCGCGCGATCTGCAGAAAGGTGCGCTCGGATTCGGTGCGAACCTTCGCGATGTCGAGCTGCTCCTCCGCGACGCCGGTCCTGGCCCGAAGCGCGACGACGCCGTCGCTCGCGGCGAGCCCGCGCGTGGCGGCCCCTCCCATGACCTCCAGCCGGGCGGCCTGAGTCGCTCCGGCGAACCCGCCTTCGGCGCCGATGACGCCAATCGCGAGCGCGCTGAGCGCCGCGACGACCTCCGCCTGATCGGCGCGCACCGCGAAATCGATCCGCTGACCCGGCGCGATTTCCGCGGCCGAGGCGTCCGTGGTCGACCCGAGATACCCTGTCGCCGCAAACCCGGCCGGGTCGGAGAAATAGTCTTCGACCGCCGCAATCGCGTCAGCCGCGGTCGCCGCGGGCGCGACCCGCGCCTTGATCTCCGCGAGGATGGCGTCCGCGGGCGCGAGCGCCGGCCCATCCGTCGCCGCGCCCGCGAACAGGGAGCGCTCGCCGAACCGGCTGTTGAGCGCCGAGACCGCCTCTTCGAAGGCGCCCCGCGCCCGTCCCGCCTCGATCTCCGCGCCGCGCAGATCGCCGATCGACACCGCCGCCGCCAGCCGGACGCCGACCGCTCCGGTCGCCGCCTCCAGCCGCTCGAGCACGTCTTGCGTGACGCTTGAGCGGCTGATCGCGAGTTCGATCACAATGCCTTGCTTCTCGTTCAGCGCGATATTCCGCTCCAACGCGTAAAGCTGCGCCGGGTCGCCGCCCGTCGCCGCCACCACGTCGGACTTCACGCCGGTGGTCAATTCCTCCGAGACCCGCGTGAAGTCCTTCTGGACCTGGGCCAGAGTGCGGGTGACCCGGCTGTGCGACACCAGATCGGGGCTTCCAGTGACATTCATGCGCTCGTTCCCTTCGGAATCAGGACGGTCAGAGTCTGGTCAGAATTTCGAGAAGGTCATCGACAACCTGCACGACGCGCGCGTTTGCGGCGAACGCCTGCTCGACCACCAGAAGGCGCGCCAGCTCCTGATCGGAGTCGACGCCGGTCCGGGCGACGAGCGCATCGCTGAGCTCATCGTTCTGGCCGCGCAGGAACGCGGCTTCGCCATCCGCCGCCGAAGCGGCCGAAAGGGCGGAGCCGCTGAACTCCATCGCGAATCCCGCCGCGTCGCGCCGCCCGGTGATCCCGGATCCCGCCGGCGCGGCGACAAGGCCGCCAAGCGCATCCTGAAGCCCGCGAAGAACGCCGGAGGCGCCGACATCGCCGGGCGTCGCCGCGCCAATGCCGTCGCGGATCCGAAAGACCTCGCCGTTCTCCGCCGGATCGACCTCGGGATTGATCGAGAGCCGGAGGGAAACGCCTACGAGATCCGCCGGGTCGAACGCGGCGCCGTCATCGGTGAAGAGCCCGGCGTCCCCCGGCCCGAGCGTCGGGTCCGCGGCGAGGCCTTGCGTCCGGGTGATGAGATCCGCCGCGAGATCGTCGAGAGTCGCGGAAATCTCCGGGATCACGTTGTCGCGGAGCTCGAAGGTCGCGCTGAGCGAGCCGCCATCGAGCAGCCCCCGCCCATTGCCGGAGCCGATCGGGACCGGAATGCCGTTGATCGTCAGGCCTGACAGCGCGCCGTTCCCCAGGGACTTCTCCGGGGTCACCAGCGCGGTCGGCTCAAAGCCCAGCTCGAACACCTTTCCGTCCAGAAGCTGCGCGCCGTTCTTCGCAAAGAGCGCGACCGTTCCGAACTCCCGCGGCACGACCTTGATCGGGATCATCCCGGAGACGTTCCTGATCAGCCGGTCGCGCTGATCCTCCAGCGCGGAAATGTCGCCGCCGCCGATGGAGCGCCCCTTTATCTCCGCGTTCAGGGACTGGACCTTGGTCAGCGTGTCGTTGAGCGTGCGCACCTGCGAGGCGATCGAGCTGTCCGCCTCGGTGCGGAGCGCCATCGTCTCGGCCGCGATCCGGTTGATCGCCGCGGCGTAGCCGTTCGAGGCGAAGACCACATCGGCCAGAAGCGCGCCGCTTTCAGGCGTGTCGGCGGCGGCGGCGATGGCCGAGTCGAGCCGGTCGGCCGCCGTCGCCAACGCCCCGACCTCGCCTGGCTCGCCAACCGCATCCGCGATCCGCGCCATCGCCGCCGCGCGCGCGTCGGCGTCGCCGGCGCCGGCGGCGGAGATCCGGAACGCCGCCTGCACCCCGGGCGCGGACGCCCGGACGACGGCGTCGGTTCGAACGCCGCCCCCCACCCCGCCGACCGCCGCGACGGAAAGCGCGGCCTCGCGCCTGCCATAGCCCTCGGTCAGCGCATTGGAGATGTTGTTCGAAATCAGCTCTGTCTGCAGCGTCGTCGCGCGAATGCCGCTGACGGCGTTGGACAGGGCCAGAGAGAGGGTCATCGTTTTATCCTTCCCATGAGCGGACCACCGCCGTCAGTCTGGCTCGGCCCGCGCCTCAGCGTTTGATATTCGTGGTTTCCTGCAACATCTCGTCGACCGTCCGGATCACCGTCGCGTTGGACGAATAGGCGCGCTGCGTGGTGATGAGCGAGGTGAGCTCCGCGGCGATGTCCGAGGTCGACCCCTCCTGCGCGAAACTGACCACGGCGCCGGTCGGGCCATCCCCCGCGTCCCAGAGGAACATCGCGCCGCTATCCGGAGAGGCGAGGAACGCCTGGCCGTCGGTCGCGCGCATTCCGTTCAGATTGGGGAAGTCGGCGACCGGGACCTGATAAAGCGTGCGGACGAAACCGCCTTCGAACACGCCGCGAACGAAACCGTTCTCATCGACGTCGATGCTGGAAAGAGACCCTGCTGTGGACCCGTCCTTGGTTATGCCGGTGGGGCCGAATTCGGACGCGAGCTGCGTCAGCCCCGAATTGCCGCCCGGCTTGCCGATATCCAGTTCGATCGGCCCGCCTCCGGTCATGAAGCTGTAAATCCCCGTATTTGAGTCATAGGTTCCAGTACCGGTCAGGGTGGCGACATTATCGATAGACCCGCCCGCGGCGAACGTGGTGTCAAAATCGACGAGGAAGCTCTCGATAGGATTCGAGAGGGGATCGCTCTGCGAGTCGCTGATCTCGACCGTCCATTGGTTCGAGGCGCCCGTCGGCGGGATCGTCGGCGTGAAGGTGAAATCGAGCGACTGCGTCGCGCTCAGATTGTCGAAATACTCGATCGACAGCGGGAGCGCCGCGCCGCTCGCGCCGGCCCGGCTCTCCTGCGCCGGCAGATTGACGCCGAGCCCGATCTTCGAGGTCGGCGAGCCGACCAGCGCGCCGTTGCTGATCTGCACCGGCTCCAGCCCATTGGTGTTGTCGCGCGGGAAGGCCAGGATCGTGCCGTCGCGGTCCGCCGGCCACCCGAGAAGAACCTGCCCCGACGCGGAGGTCAGGACGCCGTTCTCATCCGGCCGGAACGAGCCGGTGGTGACGAACTGCACCGGAAGCGCGCCATCCGCGCTGTTCAGCGAAGAGACCGGCGTCACCGGCAGAAGCCCCCGTCCGCCGATGGCGAGGTCGGTGGGGTTCTCCGACGTGATCAGCCCGCCGCGCGCGTCCACCTGACGAAAGGACGTCGCCCGAACGCCCCCCGCCGCATATTTGCCGCCCCCCGATTCGGTGACGACAAGCGAAGAGAACTGCGTGTCGGCCCGTTTGTAGCCCGCGGTCTGCGAATTCGCGATATTGTCGGAGATCGTGCCCAGCTTGCTCGAATTCACGTTGAGCCCGGCTACGCCGGCGTTCAGTGAGGATGAAAGCGTCATCGCCGTTCCTTCTTCGATGAAGCGCCGTAATGGCGCGTGGCGCAGGGGCCCCTGGCGCCGGGTCGGGCGCCGCATAGAGCCGGGCCATGCTGGCCCTTGCTCAATCTGCGCTCGGGTTTCTTTAGCTTTCGTAAAGCGGTGTCCGTAATTTGAACCAAACCGGCGTTACCGGTCGGAGCGGAGCAACGTCACCGTCACGCGCCGGTTTCTCGGGTCCAGCGGCGCGCTCGGCAGGGCGAGATCGCGGTCCGCCTCGCCCGTGACGCGCCGAAACCGGCTCGGCTCCACATCCGCGGCCAGGAGCGCCCTTCGCGCCGCGTCGGCGCGCGCCGATGAAAGGCGCCAATTGTCGCTCGTCGCGTCAGGTCCGGTCTCTGCGAACGGCGCCGCGTCCGTGTGGCCGCTGATCGCGACGCCGTTGGAGACGAGGTCGATCACCTCCCCGACCATCGCCAGAATCGCCTGCATTTTCGACGTCGGTTGATCAGAGCCGACCAGAAACAGCGGCTGGCCCTCCTTGGCGAAGATATCGATCACCAACCCCTCGTCGGTGATGCGGGTGACGATATGGCTCAGAAGATCGTCCGCGACGTCGCTCTCGCCGGATTTGCCCAGGAGAAGCGATTCGAGTTCGGCCAGCGGCGCCTCCGAATCGGTCAACGCCGCGCCGATCTTGTCCTTTTCTCCCTCATTGGCGGTGACGCGCGCCCCGCCGACGCCGTCGCGCGCCAGCGTGTCGCGTGAAAACATCGTATCGCCCACCAGAACGCCGTCGCCGCCGCCGGAGATCGGCGAAATCGGAATGCTCGGCGCGAAATAATCCGCAATTCCCTTGCGCTGGCTCTCGGTCGTCGCGTTCAGCAGCCACATGAGAAGAAAGAACGCCATCATCGCGGTCACGAAATCCGCATAGGCGACCTTCCAGGCGCCGCCATGATGGCCGCCGCTCACGGCGATCTTCTTTCGCTTGATGATCGGGCGCAGATCGTTCTTGCCATCCGCCATCGCGGCCTCCGTGCTCTGTCTTCGCGCCCTTATCGTCGCCTTCCGCCTAAGAAAGCGTTTCGGCGGCTTTAATTAAAGGAATCGCAAGGTGGAGGCTCGATAGATCGGGCCGCAGACAACCGCGGGAGTGAAAGATGACGGGCGCAGTTCCCCATGCGACGATCAGGCGGAAAATCGGCGTGGCGCGGAGCAGCCGGCCGCCGCTGCGCGACAGTGGATTCGTCAGCGATCTCTTCGCCCGGCTGCTGGAGGAGCGGCTCCGCGTATCGCTTGGGGGGCCGGTCTCCGTCACCATTGCGGCTCCAAAGATGATGAAGCTCGCGGCGGCGCTGGGAGACGCCGAGGAGCCGGCGCTTTACGGCGTGGCGGAGACGCGCGCCGGCCAGCTAGGCGGCGTTCTGACGCTGAGCGCGCCCTTGGTGCATCGCGTGGTCGAAGCGCTGACCGGCGCCCCCGGCGCGGCGGTCTCTCCGGGCCGGATGCCGACCGCGATCGACGAGGCGCTGATCGCCGGATTCGCCGAGGACGTCATCGATTGCTTCGAGCGCGCCGTCGCGCCCGGCCCCCGCCCGGAAGGCGGTCTCGCGGTTGATTTCGTCCGCTTCGCCCGAAAGGCGACATCTCTGGCCGAAGCGCCCGACGATCTGGACACATTGGCGTTCCGGCTCACGCTCGGGCTGGGCGGCGAGATGGAGCCTTCGGTCTTCTCGTTCGTGACGCCGCTCGGGGTTCTCGACATGTACCGGGCGGTGGAGAAGGCGGCCGCGTCGAAACGCCCTCTCATCGGCGAATCGTCGGCGCCGGACGCGATCTGGACATCGACCATGCTCGCGGCCGCGCAGATGGCGGAATACCGGCTGATCGGCGTTCTCCACGAATTGACCCTGACCGTCAGCGAAATTGGCGAACTCACGCCGGGCGTGGTGCTGCCGTTGCCGTCGGAGACGCGGATGCAGGTCAGGCTCCGGATCGACACCCCGAAGGGCGTCGCCGGAGCGCCCGACCTCGCCGCCGGCGCGCTGGGGGTCGTGGACGGACGGCGCGCGGTCAAGATCGCCACGCCGCCGGACGCGGAGTTCACGAACAATCTCATGCCGTATGCGGCGCGGCGCTGAGCGCCGACCGTCGCTTGCGCCTTCTCACGCATTCCCATATAGACCGCGATCTGAGCGGGACCGCCGGCCAAAGGGCTGCCGAGCGGTTCCTGAACGCTCTTCACACGAGAGGAGATCGAAATGCCCAAGATGAAGACGAAATCAAGCGCCAAGAAGCGATTCAAGCTCACGGCGACCGGGCTTGTCCGCGGTCAACACGCGGGCAAACGTCATGGGATGATCAAGCGGACGAACAAGTTTCTCCGCAACGCGCGCGGCACCAGGACCCTGTCCGAGGCCGATGCGCGGATCGTCAAGAAATTCATGCCCTACGGCTGACCCGGGAGCGCTGAGACATGTCACGAACCAAACGCGGCGTCACCACGCACGCCCGCCACGCCAAGATCCGCAAGGCCGCCGCCGGTTATTACGGCCGGCGCAAGAACGTCATCCGCGTCGCCAAACAGGCGGTCGACAAGGCGCAGGAATACGCGACCCGCGACCGCAAGGTGCGGAAGCGCAATTTCCGCGCCCTCTGGATTCAGCGGATCAACGCCGCCGTCCGCGCCCATGACGAGAGCCTGACCTATTCGCGGTTCATCAACGGCCTCGCCGTCGCCGGGATCGAAGTGGACCGCAAGGTGCTCGCCGATCTCGCGGTGCGCGAGCCCGCAGCCTTCGGCGTGATCGTCGATCAGGCGAAGGCCGCGCTCGCCTGAAACTGGCCGACGCGCCCGGAAGTTCAGACGCCCGCCACGCATCTCCGTGGCGGGCGTCTCTTTATGTGGCGTGGGGCGAAGTCTGGCCAACGCCCGCCGCGGGGGAGGCCGGATCGGCGCGGCGCCGCAATACGCAAACAATCTTAAGTTGCAATACATCAATATAATTCAATTTAATGACAATATAGCGAGCCTTACAATCAGAACACGTGGCGTAGACTCTTGATGAAAGGCGCGCCAGATCACACAAACATGGGCCATTCGGTTGACAAATCCGTGATCCGGCCTTATCTGAAAATTTGTGGATGTTTGTAAAAGACTGGGGAAATCATGTCCAATCGCTATATATTCGCGGGCCTTTGCGCGCTCGGGCTGGCCTACGCCGGGGGCGCCTCCGCGGTCATCGTCGGCGGCGAAGTAACCAGTTATTCAGGCAACGCCACCGGGACATTCATCAACCTGACGGTGCCGTTTTCGGAGTCGAACCCGAACAACACCGTCGGCAACAACACATTCAACACCGCGAACCTCTACGCTTTCAACGAGGACCAGAACATCGTCCTTGCGGACACGCTGAACGTGGATATCGGCCGGGACATGCTCGCCGGCGAAATGATCGCGTCCCATTACGTCTTCTTCGATCCGCTGAAGCTCAACCGCCAGAAGGGCTATGTGGACTTCGACGCCGACATCATCGGCGTCGCCACGTCGAGGGGGACGTTGAGCGCGAGCGATTTTCTCGCCAACAACGACGTCACTTACAGAAATCCCACTCTTCGCGGGCTTGAGAATGACGACCATGTGACGGTCGCCGGCTCGCGCATCTATGTGAACTGGCGCGCGAACACGCCCGGCGATTATATCCGGGTCTTCACCGAGCGCTCGCCCGTGGCCGCGGTCCCGCTTCCGGCGACGCTGCCGCTGCTGGCCTTCGTCATCGGCGGCCTCGGGTTCGTCGCGCGGCGCAAGGCGTAGGCCGCGCCGCCCCGGTCGCGCCCGCCCGAAACCCGGCCGGCGGACCAGAAGATTTGAACGCCCGCCACGCATCTCCGTGGCGGGCGTTTTCTTTTCCGGCCCGCAAGGTAAGGTCCGGACGACCGATTCGTTAAAGGAGATGCTGGCCATGGCTTACGAGACAATTGAGATGCTGATCGACGGCGCCTGGCGCGGCAAAGGCGGCGGCGAGGGCGGGGGCGAAGACATCGTCAACCCGGCCACCGGCGAAGTGCTTGGCGTCTGCCCGCACGCATCGGCCGCCGAGTTGGACATGGCGCTGGCCGCGGCCGCGAAAGGGTTCGAGACTTGGCGCAAGACCACCCCTCTCGCCCGGCAGAAGGTGATGGAGGGCGCGGCGCGGATCCTCGAAGACCGGATCGACGCGGTCGCGGAGACGCTCACGCGCGAGCAGGGCAAGCCTTTCGGCGAATCGAAGGCGGAAGTCGGCTTCGTCATCGATCTCTTCCGCTGGTATGGCGAGGAGGGAAAGCGCGCCTATGGCCGCGTCATCCCCGCCCGCATGCCCGGCGCAAGGCAGATCGCGACCAAGGAGCCGGTCGGCCCCGTCGCCGCTTTCGTCGCCTGGAACTTCCCCGGCACCAACACGATCCGGAAGATCGCCGGAGCGCTCGGCGCCGGCTGTTCGATCATCATCAAACCCTCGGAGGAGACGCCCGGAACCGCCGTCGCCATCGCCCGCGCGCTTCAGGATGCGGGCCTGCCGGACGGCGTTCTCAATGTCGTCTTCGGCGTGCCCGACACCGTCTCCCGCCATATTCTGGCGTCGCCGGTCTGCAAGAAGCTGTCTTTCACCGGCTCCATCCCTGTCGGCAAACACCTCCAGAAACTCGCCGCGGACACGATGAAGCGCTGCACGATGGAGCTCGGCGGCCACGCCCCGGTGATCGTTTTCGACGACGCCGATGTCGACCGCGCGATCAAGACCATGGCTGGTTTCAAGTTCCGCAACGCCGGCCAGGTCTGCATCTCTCCGACGCGCTTCTATGTGCAGGAGAAGGTCTATTCGCAGTTCGTGGAGGGGTTCACCGAGGTCGCCAAGGCGGTCAAGATCGGCAACGGCATGGATGAGGGCGTCGAGATGGGGCCGCTGATCGCCGAGCGGCGGATCGAAGTGATGGACCGTTTCATCAAGGACGCCGTCGACCATGGCGCCACGATCAGGACCGGCGGCGCGCGGATCGGCAATGTCGGCTCCTTCTTCGCGCCGACGGTGCTGACGGATGTGCCCGACGACGCGATGATCATGAACGAGGAGCCGTTCGGCCCGCTGGCGCCGATCACATCGTTCACCGGCGTCGACGACGTGCTGGAGCGGGCGAACTCGCTTCCGTTCGGCCTCGCCTCCTATGTCTGGACCTCGAACGGCGGCGTCGCGCGCACGATGGCGGCCGAGCTTGAAGCGGGGATGGTCGGCGTCAACAATCCGGGGATCTCGACCGTCGAGACCCCGTTCGGCGGCGTCAACGAGAGCGGCTATGGCTCCGAAGGCGGGATCGAGGGACTCGAGGCCTATCAGCGGGTCAAATTCATCACCGAAGTCGACGTCTGACGAATGGCGGGCCGCGCCCTTGCGCGGCCCGTCGTCGCCGGTTAACCCGGCCGCGACGCATCATATGAGGGCCAAATGGACCGGCTGACCGCGCTTCGCGAAAAATATCTTGGCCAGATCGCCGCCGCCACGGACGAATCTGCGCTTGAAGCGGCGCGCCTCGCCGCGCTCGGCAAGAAGGGCGAGATCAGCCTCGCGATGCGGGCGCTCGGCGCGATGTCCCCGGAAGAGCGAAAAAGCGCGGGACCCGCGCTCAACGCGCTGAAGGACGAGATCACGGCCGCGCTCGCCGCCGCGAAGGCCGGGCTGGCGGACGCCGCGCTGGCGGAACGGCTTCAGACGGAATGGCTGGACGTCACCCTCGCCCCGCGCCCCGCGCCCCGCGGCACGATCCACCCGGTCAGCCAGGTAACCGAAGAGGTGACCGTAATCTTCGCCGAGCTTGGCTTCTCCGTGGCGGAGGGCCCGCAGATCGAGACGGACTGGCACAATTTCGACGCGCTCAACATCCCGCCGGAGCACCCGACCCGGACCGAGATGGACACGTTCTACATGACCCGCGCCGAGGGCGATGAGCGCCCGCCGCATGTGCTGCGGACGCACACCTCGCCGGTCCAGATCCGCGGCATGCTGGAGGGCGGCGCGCCGGCGCGCTTCATCTGCCCCGGCCGCGTCTATCGCGCCGATTACGACCAGACCCATACGCCGATGTTCCACCAACTCGAGGGGCTGGCCATCGACCGCGACATCTCGATGGCGAATCTGAAATGGTGCCTTGAGGAATTCTTCACCGCATTCTTCGGCACGTCGGTGAGAACCCGGTTCCGCGCCTCCCATTTCCCGTTCACCGAACCCTCGGCGGAGGTCGACATCCAGTGCTCATGGGCGGGCGGGCAGCTCCGGATCGGCGAAGGCGACGACTGGATGGAGGTGCTCGGCTCCGGAATGATCCACCCGCACGTGCTCCGCTCCGGCGGGATCGACCCCGACGAATGGCAGGGCTTCGCCTTCGGCATGGGGATCGATCGCCTCGCGATGCTGAAATACGGCGTCCCGGATCTCCGGGCGTTTTTCGACAGCGACCTGCGCTGGCTGCGCCATTACGGCTTCGCCGCGCTCGACGCGCCGACCGCGCATGGCGGGCTCAACGCGTAGCCCGCGCGTCTCTGTCATCGAGCGGCACGCGCAGCGCCCGCAGGGTCTAGACGGGCCCGACCGGGCGCAGCATCGTCACCGCGCGGCTGAAGCCGAAGAACGGCTTGAGAAGCGGCGAGCCGCTTTCGCGCGTCGCCACAAAGCCTCGGCGCTCATAGAGCGCCCGGGCGCGGGAATTTGTGTTCGCCACGTCGAGCCGGACATAAAGCGCGGCCTGTTCGGGGGCGAGCGCCGCGACCGCCTCGATCAGCGCGCCGCCAACGCCGCGCCCGCGCGCCGCCGGGGCGACGACGACCCCGTCCATCATCAATTCGCCCGGCTCGGGTTCGCGGTCGAAGATCGAAAGAATGAGGCCGCGCCAGAATCCGCCGAACCAGCCGTAAACGCGCTGGATCTCGCTCAGGCCGCCGCCGAGGAAACCGCCTGTTTCGTCGCGAAATCCGGCGAGCCCGAGCAGGTTCCCCGCGTCGTCCAGCGCGACGAGCGCGTTTCCGGGGCGGATCGTGGCCGCAAGATAGGCTTCCGCCCTTTCGCCCCGCCCGATGACCGGGCCGAGCTTGGCGGCGAACGCCTCCAGATAAAGCCGCGCCGCGGCCCGCCTGTGTTCTTCAGGAAGGCCGCGGACCAGCCGTGGGGCCATCGCCGTCAGGCCGCGCTCATCTTCGCCAGGATCGCGTCGGTCATCTCCGCCGTGCCGACCTTCACGCCGCCTTCGACCGTCATCAGATCGGGCGTGCGGAGCCCGTCGGCGAGCGCCGCCTCGACCGCGTTCTCGATCAGTTCGGCGACATCGCTCATGTCGAAGGAATAGCGAAGCGCCATCGCGAAGGAGAGGATGCAGGCGAGAGGGTTCGCCACGCCGCGCCCCGCAATATCGGGCGCGGAGCCGTGCACCGGCTCATAGAGCGCTTTCGGCCGTCCGCTCGCCATCGGCGCGCCGAGCGAGGCCGAAGGCAACATGCCGAGCGATCCGGTCAGCATCGCCGCGACATCGGAGAGGATGTCGCCAAAAAGGTTGTCGGTGACGATCACGTCGAACTGCTTGGGCGCGCGGACAAGCTGCATCGCGCCGGCGTCGGCGTACATGTGGCTGGTCTCGATATCCGGATATTCCGCATCGGCGATCTTCTGGACTTCGTCGCGCCAGAGCACGCCGGACTCCATCACGTTCGCCTTCTCCATCGAGCAGAGCTTGCCCCGGCGCTTCCGCGCCAGTTCGAACGCCGCGCGCGCGACGCGCTGGATCTCGGACGTGGTGTAGCGCTGGGTGTTGATCCCGACCCGCTCATTGCCTTCGGTGAAGATGCCGCGGGGCTCGCCGAAATAGAGGCCGGAGGTCAGCTCCCGCACGATCATGATGTCGAGCCCGGCGATCACATCATGCTTGAGCGAGGAGGCTTCGGCGAGCGCGTCGAAGCAAACCGCGGGGCGGAGATTGGCGAATAGATCCATCTCCTTGCGAAGCCGCAGGAGCCCGCGCTCCGGTTGCAGAGAGAAATCCAGCGATTCATATTTCGGGCCGCCGACCGCGCCGAGGAGAACCGCGTCCACCGCCTGCGCGCGCGCCATCGTGTCGTCATGAAGCGGGGTGCCGTAGGCGTCGTAGGCGGCGCCGCCCACCAGATCCTCGCTCACATCGAAGCCGATCCCCTTTTCCGTCTCCAGCCAGCCGATCACGCGGCGGACCTCGGTCATCACTTCGGGGCCGATCCCGTCGCCGGGCAGGATGAGAATGGAGGGCTTGGGCATGGCGCGTTTCCTCTGGTTTACCGTGCGGATCGCGTACCCACCCGGCAGGCCAAGGTCAAGATGAAGGGCGAATGGGGCGGGCCGCCGCCTCAGCCGAGAGACTCCAGCCAGTTGGCGAGTTCGGTGGTCCGATAGGCGGGATCGAGAAGGTCCGCGTTGATCCGATGCTTCACGATCAGCCGCGCATGCGCCACCGGATCCTGCGCCGCCAGCGCGATTTCGCGCGCGGCGCGGGGGGCCTGGCGCTTCAGCCAGAACGCAAGGTCGAAAAGCGTCGCCTCCGGCTGATACCGGCAGCCCCAGAACCGGACCCCGCCCACATCATACGCCAACGCGACCGGCGCGCCGGCGGCGTCGACCGCCGCGATCTCCGCGCCCGAAGGCGGCCGCGCCACCGCCTCGCCGCCCCGCATGGGCGCGTCGAACCGGCGCCGCCGCCCGCCTGTCAGCGGATGCTCCAGCGGCCGGATCCCGCGAGCGACGCCGCTTTCCGGCCCTGGCCCGACGGCCGCGCCAAGAAGCGCCGCGCCCGACAACATGCCGCGCCCGGAGCCGAAAACCGGCCGCCCGGCCCGAAAGGCGCGGGCGCAGAAGGCGGCGACCGGCCCCGCCCCCGCCTCCCCCGCATCCGGCGCGCGCCCCGAGCCCGCGATCGCCACGCCATCGAACGCCGCGAGGTCGACCGCCGCCGGATCATGGTCCGAAAACCAGGGCTCGACATAGGCGAAACGCGAGTCGGGGGCGATGACGGAGAGCGCCCGGGCGAGCCTGCGCGCGCCGGTCGCGCCCGCGCCGCGCTTCGCGCCAAGCGCAAGCTCGGGCGGATCGCCCTCGACGATCAGAAGTTGGAGATCGGGTTTCACTTCGGACCCTCTTGCTTTAAAGTCACAATCGGACTCTATCCGCCGCAGGCTCCGGATATCTATTGCGAAACGCAGGCGCTCCCCCTATCCGGGCGGCGTGTATACGTCGTGACGGGAGAGTGCGGGTCATGCCCCGCCGCCGAAGGAGCAACCGCCCCGGAATCTCTCAGGCGCCAGGGACCGGCGCGACGTCGGAACTCCGAAGAGTGGCCGAATGCGGCCCGCCGAAGGAGCACCCCCGCGCGGCGCGCCGCAAGGGGCAAACTCTCAGGCAAAAAGACGGAGGGGGCGTGGCGGCGATGGGCCGCATACGCCCGAGGAGCGTTCAACATGACTCATATCGCAGTGATCGGCGCCGGCGTGGCCGGGGTCACGACCGCTTACGAGCTGTCCCGGCTCGGCTTCGAAGTGACGGTGTTCGACCGCCGGCGCTACGCGGCGATGGAGACCAGCTTCGCCAACGGCGCCCAGCTCTCCGCATCCAACGCCGAGACCTGGACCCAGTGGAGCATGGTCCTGAAAGGGTTGAAGTGGATGTTCCGCCGCGATGCGCCGCTTCTGGTCAGCCCGCGCCCCGAATGGCGGAAGCTGAAATGGATGGCGGCGTTCATCGCCCAGATCCCGAATTATCGCGCCAACACCATCGAGACCGTGCGCCTCGCGCTGAAATCGCGCGAAGCGCTCTACGAGACCGCCGAGCGGGAGGGCATCGATTTCGATCTCGAAAAGCGCGGCATCATGCATTTCTACTCGACCGAGGCGGATTTCGCCCACGGGAGGAAGGTCAATGAATTGCTCGCCGAAGGCGGGCTGGAGCGGCGCGAACTGGCGGGGCACGAGTTGCGCCAGATCGAGCCTGCGCTCTCGGGCGACTTCGTCGGCGGATTCTTCACCCCGTCCGACAGCACCGGCGACATCCACAGCTTCACCATGCGGCTGGCCGAGGTCTGCGCGCGCCAGGGCGCGACGTTCCGCTTCGGCACGCCGGTCGCCTACGCCGGGCGCGACGGCGACATGCTGCGGTTCACCTCCGAAGCCGGCGAGGATTTCCGGTTCGACGGCGTGGTGGTCTGCGCCGGCGTCTCCAGCCCGGAGATCGCGCGCGCGCTCGGGGACAAGGTGAACATCTATCCGGTGAAGGGCTATTCGATCACCATCGACCTCCCCGACGAGCGGAGCCGCGCCGCGGCGCCCTGGGTCAGCCTGCTCGACGATCGCGCCAAGATCGTCGCCAGCCGGCTCGGAGAGAACCGCCTCCGCATCGCCGGCACCGCGGAGTTCAACGGGCTCAACCGCGATATCCGCGCCGACCGGATCGAGCCGCTGACGAAATGGAGCGAGACGTATTTCCCCGGCGTCTCCACCGAACACGCGACGCCCTGGGCGGGGCTCCGCCCGATGCTGCCCTCGATGCTGCCGCGGGTCGGCTCCGGGCGCGCGAAAGGCGTCTTCTACAACACCGGCCACGGCCATCTCGGCTGGACCCTGTCCTCCGCGACGGCGCGGATCGTGGCCGAGGTGGTGAGGGGATCCTACGCGCAGGACTGATGAGCGGACGCCGCGCCGGGGCGGGACCATGAGAGAGACGCGCGTCCCGCCCCCGACGGCTATTCCCAAGGCCAGGTTATGGATATACCAATCCCGTATACGTCTGGCCGCTGGGTGAGATCCGCCTCGAACGCGCGGGTGAAGCGCCTCGCCGACCTCGGATAACCAGAAGGAGCGCCTCCATGACCCATTACACGTCAACCCATTGGGGCATTCGCGAGGTGACGCCGGGACCGGACGGCAAGCCGCGCCTGACGCCGTTCTCCGGCGATCCGGATCCGAACATGATCGGGCTCGATCAAGGCGAGGACGGGCTTCAGGCGCTCCGCGTGCGGCGGCCGGCGATCCGGCGCAGCTGGCTCGAACAGGGCCCCGGCGCCGCGCCCGAGCTCCGCGGGCGCGAGCCGTTCGTCGAGGTCGAATGGGATGAGGCGCTCGATCTCGCCGCGGCCGAGATCGACCGGGTTCGGCGCACGCATGGCAATGAGGCGATTTTCGGCGGATCCTACGGCTGGTCGAGCGCGGGGCGCTTTCATCACGCCCAGAGCCAGGTGCACAGATTCCTGAACGCCGCCGGCGGCTATGTGCGCCATCTGCACAATTACAGCTACGCCGCGGCGCGGGTGATCCTGCCTCATGTCATCGCCGAGATGAGCGAATTCATGGTGAGCCACACCTCATGGGACGTGATGGCGAAGCACACCACGCTCTTCGTCGGGTTCGGCGGCGCGCCATGGAAAAGCGGGCAGATTTCCGCCGGCGGCGTCGCCCGCCACCGGATGCGGCCCGGCCTCAAGGCGATCCGGGACGCCGGCGCGCGGATGGTGACCATCGGCCCGGTGGGCGACAATCTCGAAGCCGAGGGCGTCGAGTGGATCCCGGCGCGCCCGAACACCGACACCGCGGTGATGCTGGCGCTGGCCTACACCTTGTTGCAGGAGAACCTGCACGACACCGCGTTCCTGGAGCGTTATTGCACCGGTTTCGACACGTTCGCGCGGTATCTGACCGGCGCCGACGGCTCCGGGGCGAAAACCCCCGAATGGGCGGAGGCGATCTCCGCCGTGCCGGCGGCGACGATCGCCGCCCTCGCCCGCGACATGGCCGCGAACCGGACCATGATCAACATGACATGGGCGCTCCAGCGCGCGTCTCATGGCGAGCAGGCCTGCTGGATGCAGGTCACTCTGGCGGCGATGCTGGGCCAGATCGGCCTGCCCGGCGGCGGCTTCGCCTTCGGCTATGGCGCGACCAACCAGCTTGGCAGCAACGACGCGCTCCTGCCCGGCCCGACCCTGCCGCAGGGTTTCAACGCCGTCAAAACCGCCATCCCGGTCGCCCGCATCTCCGACATGCTGCTCAATCCGGGCGGCGAATATGATTTCGACGGCGCCCGCCACACCTATCCCGATATCCACCTGATCTATTGGGCGGGCGGCAATCCGTGGCACCACCATCAGGACCTGAACCGCTTCGCTCGCGCCTGGCGCAAGCCGGACACCATCATCATCAACGAGCAATACTGGACCGCGGCGGCGAAACGCGCGGACATCGTCTTTCCCGCCACCATCGCGCTGGAGCGCGACGACATCGGCTCCGGCACGCGCGAGGGGCATCTGGTGGCGATGAAGCAGGCCGCGCCGCCGATCGGCGAGGCGCGCGACGATTACGCCATCTTCTCGGCGCTGGCCGCCCGGCTCGGCGTCGAGGAGACCTTCACGGAAGGATTGGACGCCGCCGGCTGGCTGCGCCGGCTTTACGAGGAAAGCCGCCCGAAGATGCAGGCGTGCGGCGTCACCCTGCCGGAGTTCGACGACTTCTGGGCCGAAGGCATGATCGATCTCGCCGCCGAGGCGGCCCCGGTCGTGATGTTCGAGGCGTTCCGCGCCGACCCGGACGCCGCGCCGCTGATCACGCCGTCAGGCAAGATCGAGATCTTCTCCGAGGTGATCGACGGCTTCGGCCTCGACGATTGCCCCGGGCATCCGACGTGGCTGGAGCCGCATGAGTGGCTGGGATCCGCCGACGCCGCCGCCGACGGCGAAGGCGCCGGAGCGCTCCATCTGATTTCGGATCAGCCGGCGCGGAAACTGCACAGTCAGCTCGACGCCTCCGCCCATAGCCGCGCCGCCAAGGTGGACGGGCGCGAGGTCATGGACATCAACCCCGCGGACGCCGCCGAGCGCGGCATCGCGGATAACGACGTGGTCGAGCTCTATAACGCGCGCGGCCGCTGCCTCGCCGCCGCGCGGCTGAACCCGCTCATCATGCGGGGCGTCGTCCGGCTCCCGACAGGCTCATGGTACGACCCGGACCCCGACGGGCGCGACAAGCACGGCAACCCGAACGTGCTGACGCTCGATGTCGGCACATCGCGGCTGGGCCAGGGGCCGATCGCGCACACATGCCTTGTGCGCGTGCGCGGGCCGATCAACTCGGCGCCGCCCGTCACCGCTTTCGATCCGCCCGAATTCAGCACGGCCCGGGGGCCGAAGAAAGTCAGCACCGGCTGAAAGCGAACGGACCGCGCTCCGGGCGAAGGCGCGCGATCCCGCCGGGCTCCGCCGGAGCGGCGCTCCGGCGTCGGCCGCGCCGTCACTCCCCGATCGCCGGGCCGCCGATTTCCCGCGCGAGGATTTTCTCCGCCATCCCGCGCGGCGTCGTGAAGCGCGCGAAAATGTCGTAGAGCACCGGCGTCACGAACAGCATCAACGTCGTCGCCAGCGCCAGACCGGCGACGATGACGCTGCCGATGGCGATCCGGCTTTCCGCGCCGGCGCCGCTCGCCAGCACCAGCGGCAGCGCGCCCAGAATCGTGGAGATCGCCGTCATCACGATCGGCCGGGCGCGCAGCGCCGACGCCTCGATCACCGCCTCGCGCACATCGAGCCCTTCGTCCCGAAGCTGGTTCGCGAATTCGACGATCAGGATGCCGTTCTTGGCCACGAGCCCGATCAACAGGATCACGCCGATCTGACTGTAGATGTTGAGAGACAGCCCGCCGAGCGCCATCGCGTAGATCGCGCCCGCGAGGCCGATCGGCACGGTCAGCATGATCGCGATCGGGTGGATGAAGCTTTCGAACTGCGCCGCCAGCACCAGGAAGACGACAAGCAGCGCCAGCCCGAAGACGAACCCCGCGCCGGCGGACGTGTCCTTGAAGGCGCGCGATTGCCCCTCATAGCCGAGCTGCGCCTCCGCCGGCAGGATATCCCGCGCCGCGTCGTCCAGATACGTCAGCGCGGCGCCGAGATCGTAACCCTCCGCCAGCGCGGCCGAGAGCTGGATCGAGGGCAGCCGGTCGTACCGGCGAAGCGACGGCGCGGCCGCGGTCTCGGCCAGCGTCACCAGCGCGCCGAGCGGGACCAGCGTCACGCCGTCGCCGGAGCGAACGAAGATATTGGTGATATCCGACGGCGCGCGCCGGTCGTCGTCTCCCGCCTGCAACAGCACCGGGTATTCGCGCCCACGGCTGACGAACCCGGTCACTTCGCGCGAGGCGAGCATGGTCTGCAGCGTCAACGCGATGGTTTCCGCCGAAATGCCGAGATCGTCGGCCCGGCGCCGATCGATGGTGATGTCGAGTTGAGGCAGGTTCTCTTCGAAATCCAGCTCCGGGTTGATCAGGCGGGGATTCTCCTTGGCCGCGTCCAGCATCGCCGCCGCCCACTCCTTCACGCTCTCGAAATCCGGGCCGCCGATGACGATCCTGACCGGCGTCGAGGAGCCGCGAAGCCCGAGCCCCGCCGGCGTGACCGGAAAGCCGCGCGCGACCGTCACCTGGCTCATCTCCGGCGCGATGTCCCGGACGATATCGGCGATGTTGCGCTCGCGCTCCTCCCATGGCGCAAGGCGGAATACGACAAATGAGCGGTAGGCGCGGCCGAAGCTGCCGGAAAAGGTGAAGACGGACGCGATCTCGCCGCTTTCACGAAACGGTTTCAGGATCTCCTCGACCTGCCGCGCCGCAATGTCGGTATGCTCAAGCGTGGACCCTTGCGGGGCCGTCAGCGGCACAAAGCCGACGCCGCGATCCTCGGGCGGCGTCAACTCGCGCGGCAGCGTCTCGTAGATCGGAATCGCGCCGAGCGTCACAACCACAGTGATGGCGATCACGACCAGCGGCGCACGCACCGCGGCGCGGAGCGCGCGCCGGTAGAGGCGGATGAACGGGCCCTTGCGCGGGGCGGCCGCGCCCCCGCCGCGCGGCTTTCGCGCCGAGAGGATCTTCGACGAGAGCGCAGGGCACGCGGTCAGCGCCACAAACGTGGAGATCGCCACCGCGCTGGCCATGACGAAACCGAACTCGACGAAAAGGCGGCCGACCTGACCGGGAAGAAAGGAAAGCGGCACGAAAACGGCGATCAGCGTGAGCGACGTCGCCATCACCGCGAAGGTCACCTGACGCGCGCCCCGGAAACTCGCGGCGAGCGGGCTCTCCCCATCTTCGATCCGCCTCTGGATATTCTCCAGCACCACGATGGCGTCGTCGACCACGAGACCGATGGCCAACAGGAGCGCGAGAAGCGTCAGCGTGTTGATTGAAAACCCGAAAGCTCCGATCAGGATGAAGCAGCCGACCAGCGCGACCGGAATGGTGATCGCCGGCACCAGCGTCGCCCGGAGCGAGCGGAGAAAGACCAGGATCACCATGACCACCAGCCCGAGCGAGATCATCAGCGCCTTGCTCACTTCGTTGATCGACGCGCCGACGAAGATCGCGTCGTCGGAGCCGATGGAGATCGCCATGCCCTCCGGAAGCGTGGGGGCGATTTCCTCGATTTCTGCGCGAACCGCCTCCGAGATCGCCAGCGTGTTCGCCTGACTCTGGCGCAGCACCGCGATGCCGACAGCCTCCTCGCCATCGGAGCGGACGATGGTGGTCTCATCCTCTACGCCCGCCACGACCCGCGCGACATCGCCGAGACGGACCGGATATCCCGCGACCCGGTCGATGACGACATCGCGGAAATCCTCGAGCGAGCCCAGCCGGCTGTTCAGCCGCACGGTCAGCTGACGCTCCACCGATTTCACTTCGCCAGCCGGCAGTTCGAGATTGTTGCGCCTGAGCGTCGCTTCGACATCCGCCACGGTCAGGTTCCGCGCCGCCAGCGCCCGCCGGTCCAGCCAGATCCGGACCGCGAACGGGCGGCCGCCGTAGATGCTGATGGTGGAGACGCCGTCTATCGTGGAAAGCCGGTCGGTGATGTAGCGCTCGATATAGTCGGTGATCTCCGCCGCGGTCATCCGGCTGGAGGTGACGGCGAGGCGCATCACCGGATCGCCGTCGGCGTCGCTTTTCACCACTTGCGGCTGGTCCGCCTCCTCGGGCAGCCGCGAGAGCACCCTGCCGACGGCGTCGCGAACATCGTTCGCGGCGATATCGACATCGCGGCCGGTTTCGAACTCGATCACGGTCCGGCTGCGGCCCTGACGGCTCTCGGAACTGATCGAGCGGATCCCGGCGATGGTCGTGACGGCGCCCTCGATCGTCTCGGTGATGTCGGTGTCGACCACTTCCGACGCCGCGCCCTGATAGGTCGTGGTGACGGTGACGACCGCCGTGTCGACATCGGGCAACTCCCGGATCGGCAGATCCTGAAGCGCGGCGACGCCAAAAACAAGGATCAGCAGGCTCGCCACCGCCGCCAGAACCGGGCGGCGAACCGAGATATCCGAAAGCGTCATGACTTCAGCGCCTGGCCGGCGGTCGCGAGCACCCGGACCGGCGCGCCGTCCCTGACGCTCTGAAGCCCCCGCGTCACCACCGCTTCACCGGGGGCGAGCCCCTCGGTCACGGCGATCACCCCCTCCTTGCGAAGCCCGGTCTTCACCGCGCGGCGCACAGCCTTGCCGTCCGCGACGACGAACACGAAGGTGTCCGCCGCCTGCGCGACGATGGCCTCTTCGGGAACGACCAGCGCCGGCTCCGCCGACAACGTCAGCGACAGCGACATGAACATCCCCGCCGGAAGCTCGCCCGCCGGATTGGGAATCGTCGCGCGGACCTTGAAAGACCGCCCGACCGGATCGATCCGACTGTCGATCGCGGCCACCTCGCCCGTGAACGTCCGGCCGGGGAAGGCGGCGCTGATGGCGGAGATCGGCATGCCTTTCGCGATCTCGGCGAAGAGCGTCTCCGGCAAGGAGAACTGCACCTCGATCTCGGTCAGGTCGTCAAGCCGGGTCAGTTCGTCGCCCTCGTTCACCCGCGCGCCGAGATCGACATCGGTGAAGCCGACTTGCCCGGCGAATGGCGCGCGGATCACCCGGTCCTCCAGTCGCCGCTGCGCCCGCTCCAGCGCCGCCTCCGCCACCGCGAGCCCGGCCACGGCCTTCTCGAGCACGATCGCGGCGACAGCCTTGCTCTCGCGAAGCCGTCGGGCGCGCGCCACCGCGTTCCGCTGCTCCTCGGCCAGCGCCTCCGCTTCGACAAGATCGGCGCGCTCGATCTCGTCGTCGAGGCGGGCGAGCACCGCGCCCGCCTCGACCCGGTCGCCCGGGTCGATCGCCAGCTCCACCAGACGGCCGGAAGCGAGCGGCGTGATTTTCACCGACCGCCGGGCGCGGGTGGTCCCCACAGCCTCCACGGTGCGCTCCAGCGTCATGATTTCCGCGATCGCAGTCTCCACCGAAGCGGCGCGCCGGGCCCGCTCGGCGCCAGCCTCCGTCGCTTCCCCGGCGCCATAATAGCGCTCGTAGCCGAGCAGGCCCCCATAGCCGAGCCCGGCCAGAATCAGAAGGATCAGCACTTGCCGCCAGATCGCCATTCATCGCTCCGAAAACACCCACGCAGGCGCCCACCGCCCTCCGCGCCGGATGCGGCGCCGAACATATAGCGGATAGGCGCGAGCGTCGACAGTTCTCGCGCCCCTCGGTTCAGGCATATCTTCTTGCTCCGCCGTTCTCTTCGAGCGGATTTGATCTTTCAGGCGCGGCGGTTTTACCGGCGGCCTCTTTCGCAGATCGAGAAAAGCCGCCGAACGGCGACCGCAAAGCCCGCACGGCGAACTGCTGGAGATGGGCCGAAAGCTCAATATGCGCCTGGATCCTTCTATTTGCGAGCATCCTGACGGGCGATCTGCGACTGCAGCCTTGTTCATGTCGATCGCCGCATCCGCCGATCAGCTTACGGGGTCCATTCCGCGCCTTTCAAGCGATCCGGCGACGGTTTCGCCCCCCGGAACGCATATGTGCGCAAGTCGTGAACGATGTCGGCCCTGCCGATCTGGCGCGGCATCCGCAACTTGCGGGCGGCGCTCCCGCATCCTTTGTCCCGTTCTCCGATCCGGGCGGAGGCCGTTCAGGGCCGAACAGCGATGCGGCGCGCGCGTCTGGTTGAGCGAAAACCGGCGCAATCGCTCCATCCCATCAAACGCCGGGACCGGGCGGCGCGGAGAAGTCAGCCCCCGCGCCTCTGTATCTTTCTCCAGTAGGACCGCGGCGGGTCGGGCCGGCTCGGGTCCGGGAGAATGGACGCGCCGGCCGCGTCGGGCTTCTTCGCTCCGCCATGCAGAACGGAGGCCCGGAGCATGCGCAAGCCATTGAGCACCACCAGAACCGTGCCGCCTTCGTGGCCGACCACGGCCAGCGGCAGGGGCAGATCGAAGAACAATCCGCCAATCACCAGCACGACCATGGCGCCCATGGCGAAGATCAGGTTCTGCCGGATGATCGCAGCGGTTCGGCGCGCCAGTCGATGCGCCTCCGCGAGCCGCCCGATGTCCTCCGACAGCAGCGCGACGTCGGCGGCCTGAAGCGCGACCTCCGATCCCGCCGCGCCCATCGCGATCCCCACATCCGCGCGCGCCAGCGCCGCCGCGTCGTTGACGCCATCCCCGACGAACGCGACCTTGCCCTTGGCCGCGAGCGCGCCGATCATGCGGACCTTGTCCTCGGGGAGCATGTCGGCGTGGATCTCGTCGGCGTGAAGGCCGAGTTCGCCGCCAATCCGCAACGCGACCGGGCGGCGATCGCCGGTCATCATGATGATCTTCCGGACGCCGCCTTCCCGAAGCGCGGCGAGCGCAGGTCCGGAGCTCGCGCGGGCCTGATCGGCGATGCTGACGGCCCCGAGCAGCATGGCGCCCTGCCCGAAGTAGATGACGGTCTGCGTATTCTCCGCCAGCGCCCTCACCGCCGCGTGGTCGATCGAGGCCCCCATCCGCGCCGCCATGCGCGGATTGCCCGCCCAGAGCCTGCCGCCATCCGCGTCGCCGACGATCCCCTCGCTTGGCCAGTTGATCACGTTCCTCGCCTCGACGGGTTCGCTCCCGCGGATGGTCGCCTCCCGCCGGATGGCCGCGCCGCTGGGATGCTCCGACTGCGCCTCGAGGCCGGCCAGCAGGGACAGGAAGCCCCGCTCATCGCCGTCAAGCGCGACCAGCCTGGTGACGGACGCCTTGCCGGTGGTCAGCGTTCCCGTCTTGTCGAACGCGAAGGTGTCGACCGCCGCGAGCGTTTCGAGCGCGGCCCCGCCCTTGAACAACACGCCCCCCCGCGCGGCGGCCGAAAGCGCGGAGAGGATCGCGGCGGGCACCGAGATGACGATCGCGCAGGGGCTCGCCGCCACCAGCAGGGTCGCGGCCCGGTAGAGCGCCTCATGCCAGTCGCGCCCAAGCCAGATGAAGACCGCGAAGGCGAGAATGGCGCCGACCATGACCGCGATCGTGTATCGCCGCCCGAACCACGCGCTGAAGCGTTCGGACGGGGCCTTCGCGGCCTGCGCCTCGGTCACGAGGGCGATCATCCGCGCGACGGTGCTTTCCTCGACCGTCTTGGTGACGGCCGCCTCAAGCACGCCGTCGATATTCACCGTCGCTTCGAAAACCTGCGCGCCCCGCTGCTTGGTGACGGGCATGGACTCGCCGGTGATGTTCGCCTCGTCGAGCGAGCCGCGGCCGCTGACGATCACCGCGTCGGCGGGCACGCGCGCGCCCGGCCGCAACACGACGATGTCGCCCGTCTTCAGCTCCGCGGCCGGAATCTCCGTGACGACGCCATCGGGCGCCTTTCGCAACGCCGTCTCGGGACGAAGCGCCATCAAGGCCTCGACGGCGCGCCGCGCCCGCCCAAGCGCCCGGCCCTCCAGAGTTGTCGAGACGCTGAAAAGGGTGAGCAGCACCGCGCCTTCGAAGGGCGCGCCGACGACCGCCGCCGCTATGGCCGCGACGACCATCAACAGATCGATATCGAGAATATGATCTTCCCAGAGCGCGACGAGCGCCCGCCATGTCGCCGGCAGCCCCCCGGCCAGATATACGAGCGCCAGACCGGCGAGAGAGAAAAGCTCGGCGCCGACGCCCCGCAGCGGCCATAGACCGAGAACGGCCATGAGCATCCCGAGGACGGTCAGGATGGTCAGCGCCATCATGCGATCCGCGGCGAACAGATTTCTCACATCGTCGACCCGGTTGCCGGACAAGAATGTCGGGGTCTGCCAGCATGAGCCCTCGCCTTGACGGCGGCAATGCCTCTCGTGAGAGGGCGCGCGGCGGCTGGCGTCGCCGAAGACGCGGCGTCGCGCGCCTTCTTCGCCGGAGCCTCGGCGGGGCCGCGGGGCGAGATCGCGTCCTTGAAAGCGCCGATCCGGCGGATCGCCGTCGAATGGCTCGCCCCCAGGGCGCGCTTCAACACCGGCGGGGCCGAGCCCGCTCGCGCCCTTGAGTCGATCTCTCGCATGGCGGGGTTTTCCTTTCATTCGCCGAGACCAATCTGGGAATCCGGCCCGAGAGAGGCCTGACAGCGCGGACAGTCCCGCTTCGGCTCGCCGTCAGGAAGGGCCGCGCCTCAAGCAAATTCGAAATGCTCGAAACGCACCCGGCGCGGCGTCTGGCCCAACGCCTTCAGCCCTTTGAGGACCCCAGCCTTCAGACCCGGCGGGCCGCAGAACCAGAGGTCGGCCTTTCCGACCGCGAACGGCGCCGTTTCGATCAGACGCTCGGCGGTCAGGCGACCGTCGCGCGCGGTCGGAACCACCTTGAAGCTGAACCGCGGATTGCGCGCGGCCGCCGCCTTCAGGGTCTCCACCCCGATCGCGTCTTCGGGCGCGCGGACGCAATAAACGAGGTGAATGTCGCGCCGCTCCGCCTCGGTCAGGCTCTCCGCCCATGCGAGGAACGGCGTGACGCCGACGCCGCCGGCGAGCCAGATCTGGCGCGCGCCGCCCTCGCGGAAGTCGAACCGGCCATAGGGCCCTTCGACCCGCACGCTCATCCCGGCCCGCAAGGCGCCGGGCAGGCGCCGGGTCCAGCCGCCGAGCGCGCGGATGGCCAGCGTCAGCGCGCCGTCGGGGCGCGGGGCGCCGACGATCGTGAAGGGATGCGGCTCGGACAATCCCGCCTCAGGCGCGCTGAAAAAGGCGAATTGCCCCGGCCGCCAGCGCATGGCCCGCCCCTTGGGCGTCAAAGTCACCGCGGTGGTGTCTCCAAGCCGGCTGACCTCGCTGACCGTGAACTCCCTCCGCCGCAGGCGCGGCGCGACGAATTCGGTATGAATCCAGGCGATCACCCCCGCCGCGCCGAACGTGTTCAGAAGCGCCGAGAGCGACGGCCCGGCCCCGGTCGGCGTATCGACGAAGAACTGGTGAAACACGACGACGGCGAACAGGGCGCCCATGAAGCGATGGCTGAACCGCCAGAGCTGATAGGGAATCTCCAGCCGGATGAATGGCAGCCGCCGGAACCAGCTGATCGCGATCAGCGCAAGCAGCGCATTGAAGGCGAGCCCGCCTGCGTCGCCGGCCAGCTCGCCCAGGCCCGTCTCCCGGACCGCGCGCCCGAAATCGGGCTCGAACTGGTCGTGCAGGATCATCAGGATCAATGCGGATACGCCCAGCCACTTGTGCGCCCGATACATGCGGTCGAGCCCGCCAAACAACGGCTCCAGCAGGCGCGGGCGCGCCGCGAGGATCAGGGCCTCGCTCATGGCGACGAGCGCCGCGGCCCCGACGCCGACCCCGATGGCCGCATCCGCGCCATAGGGCGCGTAAGCGGCGAGGCCGAGAACGCCCGCCAGAACGCATGGCGTCGCGGCCAGCAAGGGGCCGATCAAACGCAGGGCGTCGCCGCCGGCCGAGCGCCAGCGGGTGGAGCGACGGCCCGGAGCCAGGCGAACCGTGCTCGCCTGGCGCGCCGCATCAGTCATTGCTTTTCACACCCCGATCCCTGCGGGGGCGATCGTCATCATCGTCCTCGTATTCGAATTCGATCACCTGCAGCGTGCCGGGATGAACCGTCACCTCGATCGGGCGCCCCTCGGCGTCATGGCCGTCGATCTCATAACAGCCGTCGTCGATCTTGATGCGGCGAACCTTCCAGCCGTTCTCTTCGGCCAGCCGCGCCACGGCGTCCCGCGGCTGCCAGTCCGCCATCGGCACGAAGCAGTCGTCGTCAGCCGACGCCGCCCCGGCCGAGAAGACCGCGAGAAAGCCGAGAATTGTCAATGTCTTCTTCATGAGCCAAACTCCTTGCCGCGTTGATCCTGACGCATCTCATGCCGGGCGAAGCTGACAGGAGCCTGACGCGCGGGCCCTGGCGCCGTCAGGTTTGCGTCAGCCGGACGGATCATGGAGGGTCATCGCGAAAGGAACGGGACCAGAGATGCGCATCCTGCTGATCGAGGACGACACCGTGCTGGGCGCCGCCGTGCGGGACCAGATCGCGGGCGACGGCCACTCGGTCGACTGGGTCACGCGGCTCGATGAGGCGAAGGACGCCATGGCGGGCGCCGCCTACGATCTGGCGCTGCTCGATCTGATGCTGCCCGATGGCCGCGGCATCGGCTTCCTGAAGAGCCTGCGCGCGCAGGGCGACGTGACGCCGGTGATCATCCTCACCGCGCTCGACCAGATTTCGGACCGGATCGAGGGGCTCAACGCGGGCGCCGACGACTACCTCGTGAAGCCGTTCGACCTTGCCGAGCTTTCCGCGCGGATCGGCTCGGTCGCCCGGCGCTACTCCGGCAACCCGAATCCGATCGTCACCCACGGGGCACTTGAGATCGACCTCGCCGCACGCAGCGTCCGCCGCGACGGAAAACCGGTTCAGCTGACCGCTCGCGAATGGGCGCTCTTCGAAGCGTTCCTGTCCCGCCCCGGGCAGCTTCTGTCCAAGCCGCAGCTGGAGGAGAAGCTCTACGCCTTCGACTCGGAGGTGGAGAGCAACACCATCGAGGTCCATGTCAGCCGCCTGCGCAAGAAGCTGGGGCCAAAGTTCATCGAGACCGAACGCGGCCTCGGCTATCGGCTGGGGACACCATGAGGCCGCCACGGAGCCTGCAGGCGCGGCTGGGCCTGTCCCTCGGCGTTCTGCTGACGGTTCTGTGGATCGCCGCCGCCTCCGTGACGTCCGTGATCCTGCGGGACGAGATGGACGAGGTCTTCGATTCCGCATTGCAGGAAACCGCGCAGCGCCTCCTGCCGCTGGTCGTCGTGGAGATCGTCGGGCGCGAGGATGACGGCGTCACGCAACGGCTTGGCGTGATCCGCGCGCATGACGAGTTCTTCACCTATATCGTTCGCGACGCCGATGGGCTCGTTCTGCTGCAATCGCACGAAGCGGACCCTGCGGTGTTCCCCGCCTATGACGGGCCGGGCTTCCGCCGCACGGCGGCCCACCGGCTCTACAACGACGATGCGCTGCAGGGGACGATCAGGATCACGGTCGCCGAGCCGCTGGAGCGCCGCGCCGCCGTCGCGCGCGAGATCCGGTTGGGCCTGGGGCTGCCCCTGCTGATCGTGGCGCCCCTTGCGCTTCTGTCCATCGTTCTCGTCATCAGGGCGAGCTTCGCCCCGCTACGGCGCTTTCGCGATCGGCTCGATGCGCGCAACGCGCGGGATCTGTCCCCTGTTCCAAGCGGAGACATCCCGTCCGAGATCGCGCCTGTCGCGATCACTCTGAACCGGCTGCTCACCCGGCTCAAGGCCACCTTCGACGCCGAGCGCAGCTTCGCCGCAAACGCCGCGCATGAGCTGCGCACGCCTCTGGCCGGCGCCATCGCGCAAGCGCAGCGCCTGCGGTCGGAAACCCGCGACCCGGCCGCCGGGGCGCGCGCGGCCGACATCGAGGCCACCCTCAAGCGGCTGACGCGCCTGTCCGAACGCCTCATGCAACTCGCAAGAGCCGAGGGCGGACGGCTTCGTCTGGATCGGCCTGCGGATCTCAGCCCCGTCGCGCGCGTCGTGATCGAGGATATCGCGCGAACCGGAGCGTCCGACCGCATCGCGCTGACGCTGCCGAAGGCGCCGGTGATGTCAAATCTCGATCCCGACGCCTTCGCGATCCTGTGTCGGAATCTGGTGGAGAACGCTGTGCGTCACGGCGCCGACGCCGCCCCGATCGAGGTGACTTTGACGCCTGGCGGGCGGTTGACCGTCGCAAACGAGGGGCCCGTCCTCCCCCCTGAAACTCTGGCCCGTCTGACAGCCCGGTTCGAGCGCGGGGGCGCAAGCGCCGATGGCGGCGGGCTGGGCCTCGCCATCGTCGCCGCCATCGCCGACCGTATCGAAAGCCCGCTGGTTCTGACATCACCGCGTCCCGGCGCTTCATCGGGAATCGAGGCGTCTATCCATTTGCCGGTGGAGGATGCGCCCCTCCCGCGCCGACCGGGGCCAGCGCCTGACGCCGCCCCGCACGAGCCGTGACGCGGGGCCGGCGGGCGTTTCGACCGGGACAGTATTGCAAATGATTTTCGGCGATACGGGGGGCTCCGGCGACCCGGAGCCCCCCGTTTTGCGTCACGCCGAGGTGATGATTCGCCAGGGGGCGCGCCGCCTCCGGCGATGGACATTCGTCCAAGCGGCGCCTAATCTTCATCGCATGGTCTCACGGATCATCTCCATGCTCGCCATCCTCGCGATCGCCTTGGCCGCGACGGTCGCCTCCGCGCATGCGGCGCGCATGAGCGTCGCGCCGGACCATGCGGCTCACGCCGGCGGAATGATGCAGGCGTCGGCCGGTTGCGCGCTTCCCTGCAACGTCGAACAGCCGTGTGAATCAGCCGATTCCGCCATGTGCGTGTTCGTCTGCGCGGGGCTTTCCGCCTTCCTGACGGCGCCGGACGCGGGCGCCGGGCGCGGATACGAGCCCGTCAGCCTTGGCCCGCCGCCCGAGGCGACCCACGCCGGCCGGGCGCCCGCGCTGAACGAGCGCCCCCCAAAATCACGTCTCCTCTGATCGCGCACGGGCCGAGGCCCGCGGCGCTCCATCGGTGATTTTGACGGGACGGAACGTCCCGAGGAGACGATAATGAACACCTTTTCGCGACGCGGCTTTCTCGCCGCAAGCGCGGCGGCGCTTGCCTCCGCACAGCTTCCGCGCGCCGCCATGGCGCAGGCGGCGGCGCCTCTCGCCCTGTCCGCCGCGACCCGCACGCTGGATATCGACGGGCGCGCGGCCACGGTCTTCGGTCTGGCCGGCCCCAGTGGGCAGGGCCTGATTCTCGACCCCGGACAGAGGTTCCGGGTCGATCTGACCAACGACCTCGATGTTGGCGCGATCATCCACTGGCATGGCCAAATTCCGCCCAACGCGCAGGACGGCGTGCCGGACATCCCGATGCCGCTTCTGGCGCCGGGAGAGACCCGATCCTATGATTTCGAGGCCCGGCCGGGCACGCACTGGATGCACAGCCATGTGCCGATCCAGGAGATGCGCCTGCTCGCCGCGCCGCTGATCGTTCGGGCGCCGGACGACCTGACCGCCGACCGGCAGGAGGTCACGCTGTTCCTGCACGACTTCTCGTTCAAATCCCCCGAGGAGGTTCTGGCCGAAATCCACGCGGGACATGGCGCCGGCGCGGCCCCGGGGGCCGGCATGCCGATGCGCGGCATGGGCGCGGGGATGGGCCATGGCGCCATGGGGGACATGCCGATGCGGAACATGCCCATGGGCGGCATGGGCGGCGCGGGCGGCATGATGGGTATGGCCATGGATCTGAACGATCATGACTGGGACGCCTATCTCGCCAACGACCGGACCCTGTCGGACCCCGAGGTGGTGCGGGTCGAGCGGGGCGGGCGCATCCGGCTCCGGGTCATCAACGCCGCCGCGGCCACGGTGTTCTGGATCGAGACCGGGGCGGCGCAGGCCCGGCTCGTCGCGGTGGATGGGCACGCGGTCCAGCCGCTTTCGGGCGGCCGGTTCGGGCTGGCGATGGGGCAGCGGCTCGATCTCGAGATCGACCTGCCGAACGAGGGCGGCGCCTGGCCGATCCTCGCATTGCGGGAAGGCGCGCGCGAGCGGACCGGCCTGATCCTCGCCACCAAAGGCGCCGAGATCCGCCGGCTCCCGGCGTTGGCGGAGACCGAGGCGCCGGCCTTCGACACCGATCTCGCGCAGGAGGCGCGCCTGAGCGCGCTGGACGCCCTGCCGGATCGGCCGGTGGACCGCCGCCGGGTGTTGATGCTGGGCGGCTCGATGCAGCCCTATGTGTGGACGATCGACGGCGCCGTCTGGGGCCGGCATCGCCCGGTCGTCGCGCGGAGCGGCGAGCGGAGCGGCGAGCGTGTCGTGCTGTCGTTCCACAACATGTCGATGATGGGCCACCCGATGCATCTTCATGGCCACGCGTTCCAGGTCGTCGGGCTGAACGGCCGCGCGGTGTCGGGCGCGGTGCGGGACACCGTTTACGCGCCGCCGATGTCGATGGTCGATGTCGCGCTCGACGCCGGCGAGGCCGCGCGCTGGATGCTGCATTGCCATCACATGCCGCATCTCGCCTCGGGAATGATGACCGAGTTCGCGGTCGCGGCTTCGGCCTGACCTGAGATGGGCGCCCGCAACGGGCGCCCCGCGCGGCGCCTCTCCGACCGACCCGCAGGGTTCGGACGCGGGGCGCCTTCCACAACGACATTCATTGGAGAACGTCATGATGTACGGAAGCGAAGTGGGCTACGGGATGGGGCTCGGCATGGGCTTCGGCTGGATCTTCTGCATTCTGCTGCTTGTGCTTATCGGCTTGGCGATAGCCGCGCTGATCAAGTATCTTCGGAAATGAACAGGGGGCGATGACGATGGCATGAGCGCCCGGCGCCGAGACGCCGGCCCGTCGCGGTCCCGGCGCCTCGGATCCGGAGAGGTTTGCTCTCAGGCCAGGGCGCGCGTGTCGCCGCAGATCGAGATCGCCTGTCCCGAGATGGTGCGGCCGCGTTCGCTGGCGATGAACAGCACCTGATCGGCGATCTGCCGCGGCGTCACGTATTCGGCGATCGAGGTCAGCGAGAACGCCTCCGCCTCGACCTCGGCGAAGCTGCAGCCGCGGCTCTGCGCCCGCGCCTCAAGCACCCGGCGCTGGCGGTCGCCCGCGACGAGGCCCGGCATGATGGCGTTGACGCGGATCCGGTCCGGCCCCAGCTCGATCGACAGGGATTTCGTGAGGCCGACGACGCCCCATTTCGCCGCCGCATAGGGCGTGCGGCGCGGAAAGCCGACGCGCCCCGCGACCGAAGAGAGGTTCACGATCGACGCGTTCGGGCTGCGCCGGAGCGCGCCGAGAGCGGCCGAGACGCCGATGAACTGGCTCGTCAGGCAGATCGCAAGCGTTCGCTCCCAGTCGGCGAGGTCGATCTCGTCGACCGCGGCGGTGGGGCCGGCGATTCCGGCGTTGTTCACGAGGCAGTCGAGGCCGCCGAGCCGCTCGATCGCGGCTTCGATGAACCCACGCAACTCATCCGCGTCCGCGACATCCACCCGGCGGTGGAACACGCCCTCCGGCAAGGTCTTCAGCGCGTCCGAATCGATGTCGCAGACCGCGACCGCCGCGCCCTCCGAAAGAAAGGCGTCCACGATCGCGCGCCCGATTCCGGCGGCGCCGCCGGTCACCAGGACCTTGCTTCCATCAAGACCGAGATCCATGTCCGTCACCTCTTAATCGAGAAGAATATTGCGCGACAGGATGAAGTCCGCCGCGGTGCGAATGTCCTGGGCGAGCGCTTCCGCGGCGACGTCCTCGTCCCCGCGCAGGATGGCCGCGACGAGGCGGGCGTGCGCCTCCAGCGACGCGGCGCGGCGCGTGCGCCGCGATTGCTCGCCGACGTCGAGGTTGATGATGGGGCCGGCCTTCAGCCACATGATCGTCACCAGCTCCAGAAGCACCGGGGAGCCGGCCGCGGCGTAGATGTGGAAATGGAACGCCTTGTTGGCGCGCACCGCCTTCTGCGCGTCGTCATGCGACAAGGCGCTGCGAAACGCCTGCTCGGCGGCGCCCAGCAGCACGGGGTCCATGCCGTTTCGGGCGGCCAGCGACGCGGCCCAGCTTTCAAGGTGGATGCGATTGCGCGTAAGATCGAGAAATTCGGCCCGGCGCAGGATCGGCACCGCCGCCGCGCGCTTCGGCTCGACCCGGAGCGCGCCGCGCGCGGCGAGCCGGCCGATGGCTTGCCGGATCGGCATCACCGACACGCCCAATTGCTCGGCGAGCCGCCGCAACGGGATCTGATCGCCCGGCTTCAACGCGCCCGACAGCAGCATCTCCGAGACGACGTCGTAGACATTCGTCGTGAGCGAGACGCCGTCGATGAGAGTCAACTCATTTTCAACCATCTGTGATCTTAGAGCTATTTTCCTGCCCCCATCAAGCGGTCGCGACCGAACGATAACAAACCCTTGACAGAAGTCCGGGCCGGCCGCAACTGTGATCCCAGTTAACAGAGTGATCGGGACGGACCCGACGTCGCCAGGGAGGAATAAAGATGGCTGTGATACGAAACATGAATCGCCGGGCCGTGCTGCGTTCGGGCGGGGCGATGGTCGTGGGGGCGCTGGCCGCGCCGGCGATCCTGCGGGCGCAGGACGGCCCGATCGTGCTGGGACATCTGACGCCGCGAACCGGCTTCCTCGGCCCGTTCGGGGATTATGCGGTGATGGGAGTCGATCTGGCGGTCGAGCACATCAACGCCGATGGCGGCGTCATGGGGCGCCAGATTCAGGTCATCAAGGAAGATTCGGTGAACCCACAGACCGCCACGACCAAGGCCGAGCGGATGATCGAACGCGACAAGGTTGCCGCGATCACCGGCGAGATCTCGTCCGCGTCGACGCTGGCGATCGGCCAGGTCGCGGAGCGGACCGGCACGGTGTTCATCAACACCGGCGGCAATTCCGACTTTCTGAGAGGCTCGGACTGCAAGCGGCACATGTTCCACGTCGAGACCCAGAACGCGATGTACCTCAACGGCGAGGGCTTCTACTTCCTCGACGCGGGTCTGGTGGATGGCAAGAAATGGTATCTTCCCACCGCGGACTACGCCTTCGGCCACGACCTTCTGGAAGGGGCGAAAGGGTTTCTGAAGCGCAACAACGGCGAAGTCGTCGGTGACGATCTGCTCCCCACCGACGCCACGGATTTCTCGGCGATCATGCTGAAGATCCGCAGCGCCAAACCGGACGTGGTGGCGCTGAACCTCGCGGGGACGCAGATCACCGGCTTCCTCAAGCAATATGGCGAATTCGGGCTGGATTACCCGATCGGCGGCTTCGGCTTCGACACCGCGGCGGCGTGGGCCGCGGGCGCGCAAAACTTCCGCGGGACATGGCCGAGCGTCTGGAACCACCGCATCGACACCGAGGAAAGCCAGGCGTTCGCCAAGGCGTTCACCGACAAATACGGCAAACCGCCTGAGAACCAGGCCTGGTCCGATTACATCGCGCTCAAGATCCTGGCCAAGGCCATGAACGATGTGGGCGGGACCGATCCCGACGCGCTGATCGCGTATATGGAAGGCGACGCCAAGTTCGACGTGATGAAGAACCGTCAGGGCTATTTCCACCCGGAGAACCACCAGCTTCTGCAGGACGTCTACGCGATCACGGCGCTCCCGGAATCCGAGGTCGAGAACGAGTGGGACATCTTCACCACGTCGGCGCCGGTGCTTCGGCCGGACCAGCCGCTTGAGCTGCTGATCAAGGACGCGGTGGGCGGAACCTGCACGTTCGGGGCCTGATCCAGACGCCGCCGCCGCCGGGCGCGAGGGGACACCGCCTCGCGTCCGAGCCGATTCGACCAAGCTGAGGACGCACATGGAAGCGGCGCTGTTTCTGTCACAGATCCTGAACGGCCTTCTGGACGGCTTCTATTACCTGCTGATCGCCCTCGGGCTGTCGCTGATCTTTTCGCTGGGCGGGATCGTGAACCTCGCCCATGGCGCCTTCTTTGCGGTCGGCGCCTACATGGTGATCGTGCTGGCGCCCCATATCGGGTTCCTCGGCGCGGTCATCGTCGGGCCGTTGCTGGTCGCGGGGCTGGGAGTGATCGTCGAGCGGCTGCTCTTCAGCCGATTCTACCGGATCGATCCGCTCTATTCGCTGCTGCTGACATTTGGGCTGGCGATGGTTCTGGAGCAGAGCCTGCGCTGGATCTTCGGGTCGGCGCCTCTCGCCTACAACATCCCCGATCTTCTGCGCGGGCAGGTGTTCATGGGCGACTTCATCTATTCGCGCTACCGCATCTTCACCATCGTGGTCGCGATCATCGCCGTCGCGGCGCTCTGGTGGCTGCTCAACCGCACCGCGTTCGGGCGCATCGTGCGCGCGGGCATCCAGGACCCCGACATCCTTGGAACCCTCGGCATTTCGCTCAGACCCTATCTCTCCGCCGTCGCGGCGATCGGAATCGGGCTGGCGGGGTTGGCGGGCATCCTCATGGCGCCGATCCAGCCGGTTCATCCGGCGATGGGGCTCGATGTTCTGGTCGCGGCGTTCGTCGTCGTGGTGATCGGCGGGCTGGGATCGTTCTGGGGCGTCGTCTGGTCGGCGATGCTGGTCGGGCTGGTCAAGGGCTTCATGGTGGCGATCGATCTGTCGTCATGGTCGCTGGCGTCGATCTATCTGCTGATGTTCATCGTGCTTCTCGTCCGGCCGCGCGGGCTGATGGGCGAGCGCATCCTCAGGTTCGAGTAACGACATGCGGCGCCCACACCCTCTTCTGATCGCCGCGGTCGCGCTGGCCGCCCTGCCCTTCGTGCTGATTCCGATTGGGCTGACCACCACATCGGCGGCCGAGATCGTGATCTACGCGCTGGCCGCGATGGGGCTCAACCTGCTGGTGGGCTACACCGGCCTCGTGTCGTTCGGGCATGGCGCATGGTTCGGGCTCGGCGCCTATGCGGCGGGGCTGGTCGCGCTGGCCCTGCCCGGCGCGCCGTTCGTGGCGCCGATCGTGGCGTCCATGCTGCTCATCGCTGTGGTGTCGGCGGGATTCGGCATGCTGATGCTGCGCCGAAGCGGCATCTATTTCTCTCTGATGACGCTGGCGCTCTCCGCCCTCGCCTTCACGGTGGCGTTCCGCTGGACCAGCCTGACGGGAGGCGAGAACGGCCTCGGAGGAATCCAGCGCCCGATCTGGGGGCCGCTGGATTTCAATGACGGCTGGACCTTCTACTACGTCGTCGCCGCGATCACGCTCGCGGTGGTTTTCGCGCTCTGGCGCCTGGTGAACGCCCCGCTCGGCACCGTGCTGGAGGCGATCCGCGAGAACCAGACCCGCGCCATCGCGCTGGGATACGACGTGGCGCGCTACAAGCTGGCGGCCTTCGTCGCCTCGGCCATGGTCACGGGGCTGGCCGGATCGCTCCTCGTGTTCAAGAATCGCCTCACCTCGGCCGAGCCGATGTCGATCGTGTTCTCGGGCGAGTTGCTGGCCATGGTCGTCATCGGCGGCATGCGGGGATTTCTGGGGCCGGCGCTCGGCGCGCTCTTCTACATCCTCTTTCGGGAATATCTGTCGATCTACACGGACAACTGGCTGCTGTGGTTCGGCCTGATCTTCATGGGGTTCGTGTTTTTCGCGCGCGAGGGTCTGGTCGGCCTGGGCCGCCAGTTCCTCGAGCGCTTCTTTCCCGGCCCGGAGACCGACGCCGCCATGGCCGCCCGCAAGGCCGAGGTTCTCCCGCTCCCGCCGATGCTGCGGCGCGCGCCCGAAAGCGGCCCGGTGCTGGAGGCGCGGGGGATCGGCAAATCCTTCGGCGCGTTCCGGGCGGTCGACGCCGTGGACCTCAAGGTGATGGACCGGACGCTTCACGCGCTCATCGGGCCAAACGGCGCCGGCAAGACCACGACCTTCAATCTGCTGATGGGGATGATCCCGCCCGATGAGGGCGCCGTCACGCTGGGCGGGGTCGGCCTGGCCGGCCTCTCCCCCGACCGGGCGGCGCAGATGGGCGTCGGCCGGTCGTTTCAGATCACCAGCCTGTTCCCCGATCTGACCGTGCGCGAGAACGTGCGCCTTGCGGTTCAGGTCAGCCACGCCGCGCGGATGAACCCGTGGCGCGCGGCGGCCGGGTTCGACGAGATCGACGACGAGACCGGCCAGATGCTGCGCTGGGCCGGGCTGGCGGGGATGGACGGCGCCCGCGCCTCGTCGCTGTCCTATGGCGGTCAACGTCTGCTGGATCTGGCGCTGGCGCTGGCCTCGCGCCCGCGGATTCTGCTGGCCGACGAGCCGCTGGCCGGCCTCTCGGCGGCGGAGCGCGAGCGGGTCGGCAACATGCTGAAGCAGGTGTCCGCGTCCCTGCCGGTGCTGCTGGTCGAGCACGATATCGACCGGGTGTTCCGGCTCTCGGACCATGTGACGGTGATGAACGAGGGCAAGGTCCTGCTCGACGGCTCGGTCGAGGAGGTGCGCGTCGACGACCGGGTGCGCGAAATCTACATCGGCTCGGGCACGACCAAGGTGGCCGCCATGGCCCACCACACGGTCGGCGACACGGCGCTGGCGACGGTCGCGAATGTGAACGTGCATTACGGCAAGAGCCATATCCTGCAGGATGTCAGCTTCGACGTCCGCGAAGGCGAGATCCTGGCGCTTCTCGGCCGCAACGGCGCGGGCAAGTCGACCCTGCTGAAAGCCATCGTCGGCATCGCGCCGGTGACGTCGGGCTCCATCGATCTCGCCGGGACGCAACTCGCGGGTCTGGATTCCGCGGCGATCGCGCGGGTCGGCGTCGGCTATGTGCCGCAGGGGCGCGGGCTGTTCGCCGGCATGACCTTGCGCCAGAATCTGGAGCTCGGGCGCATCCGCCGTCAGACCGGGGCCGGGACGCATTGGACCGAGGATGAGATCCTCGAATTCTTCCCCCGCCTCGCCGACCGGATGGAGACGGACGCCGACAAGCTGTCGGGCGGCGAGCAACAGATGGCCGCGGTCGCGCGCGCCCTGTCGGGCGACACCCGGCTCTTGCTGCTGGACGAGCCGTTCGAGGGACTGGCGCCCGCCATCGTCGAGCAGCTATTCGTCAGCTTCGACCGGCTCCGCGAACGGCTCTCGATCGTGATCGTGGATCACAATCTCGACCTCGCTCTCGGACTTTCGGACCGGACCGTCGCGTTGGAGACCGGGAAGGTGTTCCACGAGGGCCCGTCGCGCGATCTGGCCGAGGACATCGACCTGCGCCGCAAGGTGCTCTGGCTTTAAAAGGGGTGCGCATGACCAAGATCGCAATTATCGGCGCCGGCCTCATCGGGCGGGCCTGGGCCCTGGTCTTCGCCCGGGCGGGGATGGACGTCGCCGCCTGGGACCCGGAGGCGGAGGTGCGCGACCGGCTGCGCGCCGACATCGCGGCCATGCTGCGCGAGGCCGATATCCCCGACGCGGAGGCGATCGGCGCGCGCATCACGTCCGCTCCGACGCTCGAGGCGGCGCTCGCCGGCGCGGCGCTCGCGCAGGAGAACGGGCCGGAATTGCTCGAGGTCAAGCGCGCCCTCTTTCGGCGCCTCGACGCCGCAGCCGAACCGGACACGATCCTCGCCTCGTCGAGCTCCGCGCTGGTGCCGTCGCTCTTCGCGGGCGATCTGCCGGGGGCCGCGCGCTGCATCGTCGCGCATCCCGTGAACCCGCCGCATCTCGTGCCCGTGGTCGAGCTCTGCCCGTCGCCCGCGACGGCGCCGGAGACGATGGACCGGGCCGAGGCGCTCTACCGCCGCGCGGGGCAGGTTCCGGTCCGCCTCACCCGCGAGATCGACGGCTTCGTGCTCAACCGCCTGCAGGCCGCGTTGGTGGCCGAATCGCTGCGGCTTGTCGCCGAGGGGATTGTTGACGTTCAAGGGTTGGACGATACGGTGCGTCACGGGCTTGGGCGGAGGTGGGCCTTCATGGGCCCGCTCGAGACGATCGCGCTGAACGCGCCGGGCGGAGCGCCGGATTATATCGCGCGCTACGGCGCGGCGATGGGGCGGCTGGCTGACGATGCGGCGGGCGCGGAGGCGTTCTCGGCCGACGCCGCGGCGCTCGTGGCGCGGGCGTTCCCCGGCCTGAGCGACGCCGCCGCGATCCGCGAGCGGCAGGCATGGCGCGACGGAGAATTGGCGGCGCTCGACGCGCATCTGCGAATACGGCAATCAGGAGACTAACCATGGCTGGCAAACAGAAGACGATCATCACCTGCGCTGTGACCGGCGCGATCCACACCCCATCGATGTCCCCCCATCTGCCGGTCACGCCCGAACAGATCGCCGACGCCGCCGTCGGCGCCTACGAGGCGGGCGCGGCCATCGTCCACCTGCACGCCCGCAACCCCGAAGACGGCCGGCCCGACCAGACGCCGGGCGCGTTCGAGCCGTTCCTGCGGATCATCAAGCAGCGCGCCGACTGCGTCGTGAACATCACCACCGGCGGCGCGCCGACCATGTCGATCGAAGAGCGGATCCAGCCCGCCGCGACGTGGAAGCCGGAGCTCGCCTCGCTCAACATGGGCACGATGAATTTCGGGCTCTTTCCGATGCTGGGGCGGTTCGCGAACGATCTCCAGCACGACTGGGAGCGGACATATCTGTCGAATCGCGACATCGTGTTCCGCAACACCTTCGGCGACATCGAGCATATCATCACCACGCTGAGCGAGAATGGCACCCGGTTCGAATTCGAGTGCTACGACACCTCGCATCTCTACAATCTCAAACACTTCATGGACGCCGGCATCGTGAAGCCGCCGCTCTTCATCCAGACGGTGTTCGGGCTGATGGGCGGAATCGGCGCGCATCCCGAAGACGTGGCGCACATGAAACGGACCGCCGACCGGCTCTTCGGCGACCAGTACCGCTGGTCGGTGCTCGGCGCGGGGCGCAACCAGCTGAATATCGCCGCCATCGCTGCCGCCATGGGCGGGCATGTCCGCGTAGGGCTGGAGGATTCGCTCTGGGCCGGGCCCGGGCGCCTGGCCGAGAGCAACGCCGTGCAGGTTCGCGCGGTGCGCCAGATCATCGAGGGGCTGGGATCAAGCGTCGCGACCCCCGACGAGGCGCGTGAAATCCTGAGCCTGAAAGGTGTCGACGGCGTCGCGTTTTAGGCTGACGCGTCGCCCGCCCCCGTTCGGGCAGGATCGGGGGGCGGGCGACGCGGTTTCAGGAGGCCATGAGCCAACCGGGGCGGGCGCTTCAGATCGGATAGCGCAGGATCGCCGCCAGTTCCTTCCCATCGGGAATGTCGGCCTTGCGGACCGCCATGACCCGCGCGCCGGACCGGAGCGCGCGCCCCGCGATCTCATCGACCACGCCGTAATTGGCGGCGTCTCCGCCGTCATTGAAGGTGATCTCGCCAGTCTCCTCGTCAATCACCCCGTTCGTCACCGAATCGAAATCGACGGCCAGACTTTCGATTCCGCCGAATGTCGCCGCCCGGGCCGCGTCGGAGAGATCGCTGGTCGCCCGCCTCTGGCCCGCGCGCTGCTCGAACAGGGCGCGAAACGCCTCGATCCGGCTCTCGTAATAGGCGTCCAGCACCGGCCGGGCCGCGGTGGCCAGTTCCGCCTCGGTCATGCGATCGGGGCTGGCCTCAATGGTCTGGGGCAGCAGATCGATCGACGTGAGCGACCGGAACAGCGCGTCGAGCGGCTGGGTCGAGGCGAGGATGACCGGCATGTCCGAATTCGCCAGAATCGGGCGCAGCGCGGCGTCGACCTTGCGGACATATTGGCCGAGACGCACCTTTTGCCCTTCCAGCCCGTGAACGCGCCGCCCCGCCCCGCTCTGGTTGATCGAGGCCTGGCCCACCGCGCTGGCGGCGTCCTTCGGCATGTCCGGCACGCGGATTTCGGTGGCCGGCAAGTCCGACGACACCTCGATCAGCCGCGCGCCGTTCTCCGATACGGCGAGGACATGCGCGGAATGGGGAAAGGTGATCGCGCGCAGCAGCGGCTTCAGATGGAAGCGGTCCGAGACCTCGACCATGTCGGTGAAGCTGTTCGCGAGGCGATAGGTCCGGATCTTATCGGGGGTCGCCAGAATGGCGAGACTGTTCGCCTGATGCGCCCAGAATTCGTCATCCTCCAGCAGATGATCGAAATGCTCCCGCAGGGGCCAGACGCGCCGCTTGGCGAGGTCCCCTTCCTCCACCTGCGCGATGGCGGTCTTGACCAGATTGCCGAGGCGCGTCCGGCTTTCGCCGATCGCCTGCGTCAGCGGGGTGGTCTTCAAATAGATCGAGACACAGGCGTCCGAGCGGACCTGATTGAGCTCGCCAACCTGTCGGGCTGAAGGCATATCGACATAGAGCATTGAAATATCTCCTGAAAGATGTTGCGGCTATATCGTCTTGACCTCGGAACCGGCGAAGCGGATTTCAAGCCGCGCCTCCCCGATGACGGCCTTATGTCGCGCATGATCGCGCGGCGGACGCGCTTCCATGGCGCCGCCGCCGCCATCTTTGGACGACGCGAACCGCCGCCCCCGAAGGGGCGGCGGCGCCTGCGCGTCTGAAGCGTCGTCAGCTCTTGGAGAGCCAGTTGTCGACTTCACGTTCCGCGTCGGCCTTGGCCTTGCCGTAGCGTTCCTGAATCTTGCCGACCAGCTTCTTCCTGTCGCCCTCGACCACGTCGAGGTCGTCATTGGTGAGCTCGCCCCATTGCTTCTGGGCGGCGCCCTTGATCTGCTTCCACTTGCCCGAGAGTTCGTCCGAATTCATGTTCAATCTCCTTGCTTGCGTCGCCCGCGGCCTGGGTGGTTCTGCGGGGCTGGTGTCATGTGAACGTGAGTGGGCGCGCAATGGTTCCGGCCCCGGCTCGGCCTTGGGCTGAACCCGGCGGGGACGAATCCCTCGCTGGCGGCGCCGATGGATCGGGGCCGGCGCCTAATGTCGGACGCTTCCGGAGCGCGCGCTATTCGGCGCGCGGTCCGCTCATCATGCGAAGCCGGTTCCGGTCGACGCCTCTTTTCTCGCCGCCAGAATCGCCGCGTCCGCCGTCGAGGCGTAGCGCACCAGGGGCTTCTTCAGACCATGCCGGAGAAACGCGCGGCGCATGTCCCGGTTGGCGCCGGTCAGCCACAGCGCCACACCGCTTTTATGCGCCTTGTGCGCGAGACCTTCGATCATGTTCGCTCCGCTGGAATCGAGGAACGGAACCGCCGAGAAGTCCACGATCAGGACCTTGTAGCTGTCCTGGATGCGGTCGAGAACCGAGCCGATGGAGGCGGTCGCCCCGAAGAAAAGCGCGCCGGTGATGCGATAGACCACCACATCCGGATTCGTGGCCGCGTCTTCATCATAGGGCGGGCGCGGCGCGGCGGTGTCGGCACGGTCGCGGCCGACGAAGGGCGTGTGCGTCGCAACCGCCGTCGCGCGGCTCATGCGTTGAATGAAAATCGCCGAGCCGAGCGCGAAACCCACCACGATCGCCTCGGTGAGGCCGACGAAGATGGTGAGAGAGAAGGTTGCGGCCAGCAGGATCGCCTCGCCCCACCCGGAGCGGAGGAGAACCGCGATGGCGGGTTTCTCGATCATGTTCCAGGCGACGACGACCAGAACGCCGGCGAGCGCCGCCAGAGGAATGTAGGCCGCAAGCGGCGCCGCGACCAGCATGAAGAGCAGCAGGAACGCCGCATGCAGCATGCCGGCGACCGGGCCGTGAGCCCCCGAGCGCACATTTGTCGCCGTGCGCGCGATCGTGCCGGTCACGCAGAACCCGCCGAAAAGCGCGGCGCCGATATTGGCCGCGCCCTGCGCCACCAGCTCGCAGTTCGAGCGATGCCTGCGCCCGGTCATGCCGTCGGCCACCACCGCGGAGAGGAGCGATTCGATCGCCCCCAGCAGCGTGAACGACACCGCCGCCGGAAGAACCGCCAGAATCTTCTCCAGGGTGAACGTGGGAAGCTCCGGCCAGGGCAGGCTCGACGGGATGCCGCCGAATCGGGTGCCGATGGTCTCGACCGGCAGGTTCAGCAGGGCTGTCGCCGCGGCGCCGGCGGTGACGGCGATCAGCATGTTGGGCCAGTTCGGGCGCAGCTTGCGCACCCCGAGGATCAGCGCCACGGTCGCGAGCGACACCCCGACGGCCGCGGGCGTCCAGGTCGCGCGCGCGTCCCAGAGCGCGGGGACCTTCTCCAGCAGCTCGCCCGGTTCATGGTCGAGCGAGAATCCAAGCAGATCCTTGATCTGGCTGGCGGCGATGATCACCGCGATTCCGGCCGTGAAGCCGACGGTCACCGGAAACGGGACGAACTTGATGAAGGTGCCGAGGCGGAGATACCCCGCGGCGACGAACATGAGCCCCGACAGGAAGGTGGCGAGGATCAGCCCGTCCATTCCATGTTGCGCCACGGTCGCGGCGACCAGCACGATGAAGGCCCCGGCCGGCCCGCCGATCTGGAAGCGCGAGCCGCCGAGGAGCGAGACCAGAAACCCGCCGACGATCGCCGTATAGAGCCCCTGCGCCGGCGTGGCGCCCGAGGCGATCGCGATCGCCATGGACAGCGGCAGCGCGACGATGGCGACCGTCAACCCGGCGATGGCGTCGGCCCGGAGATGCGCGAGGCTGTAGCCCTCGCGCAGCACGGTCACAAACTTGGGCGTGAAAAGTTCGACGAAGCTGGGCCCGTCGCCATTCTGGGAAGTCGTGTCTCGCATGTCTCGGCCGCACCTTGATCAAGAATTAGGTCGGCGGGATCGTCGGCTATCTGTCGGCGGTCGCCGTCGGGGATTGGGGGGTGGAATCGGAGGGCGTGGAGGGCGCCTTCAACCGGACGCCGCGTCCACCCGCGGGGCTGGCGGCGCCGTCGCCGATCAGTTCAATTCCGGCGCGGTCAAGCGCCTCGACCACTTGCGTGAGGCTGCTCACGACGCCGCGCACATTGCCGGGGCTCGCCTCCATTCGCTGGATGGTCGGGACCGACAGGCCCGAACGCTCCGCCAGAGTCTTTTGATCGATACCGAGCAGAGCCCGCGCCGCGCGCATTTGAGCGGAAGTGATCATGATGCGGATCCTGCAGGAATGATTGCCGCCTGAGACATACTAGTAGATATCTGTAATATCAATCCTAATGTTCCACACCACTTGAACACGCGATCGCCGCCAGATGCGCGCCCGTCGGTGCGGGCGATGCGAGGCGCGCACGCGACGTCAGCGCGCCGTCGCGCGGCTTTCAGCCAACACATTGGAATATATGAAAAACGCGCCCCCTGCTCTCAAGCGGGCCGCGCCGAGATCCGCGTTTCGAGGGCGCTCGCTGGCATGCGCGGGGAAGCTGTCGTCAACCCGCAAGAGCCGACTCTCCCCTTCACAAGGGTGGCCGGGCTTCGCAGCCAGACAAGAAAGATGGTGCGGTCGAGAAGACTCGAACTTCCACGGGAGTTACCCCACAGCGACCTCAACGCTGCGCGTCTACCAATTCCGCCACGACCGCATTTCATGACAGCGCGCGGGGAATAGCACCGGGTTCGCGCGATGTGAAGGGGAGAAATGCGTCTTTCGCCTTGCCCCGCCCTTCGTCCGGGCTTTAGGTCGGCCCATGGTGGAATGGCGGATCAGCGACGCGCCGGTGGATTACACCGAGGCGGTCTCCTGGCAGGAGCGGCGGGTGGAGGAGATTCTCGCCGGGCGGGCGGAGGAATGCGTCTGGCTGCTCGAGCATCCGCCCCTCATCACCGGGGGGACCAGCGCGCGGACCGAGGATCTCCTGCAGCCCGATCGGTTTCCGGTCCATCGGACCGGGCGCGGCGGCGAGTTCACCTATCACGGGCCGGGCCAGCGCGTGATCTACGCGATTCTGAACGTCGGCGCGCGGGGGCGCGACGTGCGCGCATATGTTCGCAATCTTGAGGAATGGACGATCCGCGCAATCGCGGAATTCGGGGTGAAGGGCGAGCGCCGCGCCGGCCGCGTCGGGATCTGGGTGACCCGCCCCGACCTCCCGCCGGGCCCCGACGGACGGCCCGCCGAAGCGAAAATCGCCGCGATCGGCGTCCGGCTGCGACGCTGGGTCGCGTTTCACGGAATCGCGCTCAACGTTGAACCCGATCTCTCTCATTATGATGCAATCGTTCCCTGCGGCCTGCGCGACTATGGGGCGACAAGTCTCGTTGATCTCGGCGCGCCGGCGAGTATGTCTGAAGTCGATCAGGCGCTGAGGCGAAGTTTTGCTTCTGTGTTTGACCGGAAACCTTAGGAGAGAGAAATCATGCTTCGCGCACTCACAATGATCGCAGCCATGCTGTTCGCCGGAAGCGTATACGCCGACGGCGACGTCGCCAACGGCGAGAAGCTCGTGTCGAAGAGATGCAAGGCTTGCCACACCATATCGAATGGCGACGAGGTCATTCTGAAAGGCGGCAAGACCGGCCCGAATCTCTATGGAATCATCGGCCGCCAGGCGGGAACCTACGATGATTTCCGCTATGGCGACGATATCGTCGCCGCTGGCGAGAAAGGCCTCGTCTGGACCCCGGACGAGATCGAGGACTATCTCGAAGACCCGAAAAAGTTCCTCGCCGAATATCTCGACAACAAAAAGGCGCGCTCCAAGATGGCGTTCAAGCTGCGCAAGGAGGACGACCGCGAGGATATCGCCGCCTATATCGCCACGCTGCCCGCGTCGAACTGAGGCCTGGCGCGCATTCCGCGATCCGGCGGATTGCGCGCCGCCTCACCGGGGCGCCCACCTGACGTGAGAGGCGGCGGGCGGGCCCTTACGCCAGGACGCCGGCGCGCGCGGCGCCCCCTCGGGACGGCGGGCGAGGCGCCCGTTCCCGATCGGTCGGAGACCGATTCACAATGGCGACGTGAAGCCGCAGGTCGCGACGATTCAAACGGTTGAGGCGGAGCGCCAATCCCGGTATTGCGAGGGTGAGAGCGTCGTAAGGATCGCGGCGCGGACCGAGGGTCTGGGAGACTGCAAATGGCTGACGCCGCCGCGCACGACGCGCACCATCACGAAATGGGATTTTTCACCCGGTGGTTCATGTCCACGAACCACAAGGATATCGGCGTTCTCTACATGCTCGCCACGGCGGCGCTCGGCCTCGTCTCGGTCGGGTTCACGATGTTTATGCGGCTCGAGCTGATGGACCCGGGCGTCCAGTACATGTGCATGGAGGGGCTGGCGGCGGCCGACTGCACGCCGAACGGGCATCTCTGGAACCTGATGATCACCTATCATGGCGTCCTCATGATGTTCTTCGTGGTGATCCCGATGCTGTTCGGCGGTTTCGGCAACTATTTCATGCCGTTGATGATCGGCGCGCCTGACATGGCGTTCCCGCGCCTGAACAACCTCTCGTTCTGGCTCTTCATCGCCGGGGCGTCGCTCGCCGTGCTCTCGCTGTTCGTGCCGGGAGGCTCCGGGCAGGATGGCGTCGCCGTCGGCTGGGTGCTCTACGCGCCGCTTTCGACGCAGGAGCCCGGCTATGCGATGGATCTGATGATCTTCGCGATCCATCTCTCCGGCGCCTCGTCGATCCTCGGCGCGATCAACATGATCACGACCTTCCTGAACATGCGCGCGCCGGGCATGACCCTCTTCAAGGTGCCGCTCTTCGCCTGGTCGATCGTAATCACCGCGTTCATGATCCTCTTCGCGCTTCCCGTGCTTGCGGGCGCGATCACCATGCTGCTGACCGACCGGAACTTCGGCACCACGTTCTTTGACGCCTCCGGCGGCGGCGACCCGATCCTCTACCAGCATATTCTCTGGTTCTTCGGCCACCCCGAGGTCTACATCATCGTCATGCCGGGCTTCGGCATCATCTCCCATGTCGTCTCGACCTTCGCCAAGAAGCCGATCTTCGGCTATCTCGGCATGGTCTGGGCGCTGATCGCCATCGGCCTGCTCGGGTTCCTCGTCTGGGCCCACCACATGTACACCGTCGGCATGAGCGCGAACTCGCAGGCCTATTTCATGCTCGCGTCGATGACGATCGCGGTCCCGACCGGGATCAAGATCTTCTCCTGGATCGCGACGATGTGGGGCGGCTCGATCGAGTTCAAGACGCCGATGCTCTACGCCTTCGGCTTCATCTTCCTGTTCACGGTCGGCGGCGTCACCGGCATCGTCGTCAGCCAGGCCGGCATCGACCGCGTCTATCACGACACCTATTACGTGGTGGCCCATTTCCACTATGTGATGAGCCTCGGAGCGGTGTTCGCGGCCTTCGCGGGATACTACTACTGGATTGGCAAGATGTCGGGCCGGCAGTATCCCGAGCTGGCGGGCAAGCTGCAGTTCTGGATGCTGTTCATCGGCGCCAACCTCACCTTCTTCCCGCAGCACTTCCTCGGCCGCCAGGGCATGCCGCGGCGCTATATCGACTATCCCGAGCAGTTCGCGCTCTGGAACTATGTCTCCAGCTGGGGCGCGTTCATCTCCGGCGCGTCGCTGCTCTTCTTCGTCGGAATCATGTGGTATACGGTGACGAGGGGCGCGAAGATCTCCGAGCACGCCTATTGGGGCGAGCACGCGGACACGCTGGAATGGACCCTGTCCAACCCGCCGCCCGCCCATACGTTCGTAACGCTGCCGACTCCCGACATGTGGGACAAGGCGCGCCACTGAATGGAGCGTCGCGCCTGATGGCGACCGATAGCGAAAGATTGACCGCGGCCGGGGGGGACCTCCCGGCCGCGTCTCGTTTGTCCGGCGCCGACCCGTTCCAGCGGACGGATCCGCCGGCCTGGTCGGTGACGCTCTGGCCGCATCGCTCGCTGCCGCCTAAAGGATTCCGCCAGCTGATGTGGTTCTGCGCCGTGATGATGGCCCTGCCGATCCTCGCGCTCTCGGGCACGCCGGCGGCGGCGCTGACGCTCACGCCCTATGTCGGCGCCGCGCTCCTCGCTCTCTGGGCGCTGATCAGGCTCAGCTATCGGAACGGTCGGCTGACGGAGGAGTTGCGGCTCTGGCCCGATGTGATCGCGGTCGAGCGGCGGGAGCCGCGCGGCCGGATCCGCCGCTGGGCGGCCAACCCCTACTGGGTCGACATCAGCCTCGTCGACACGAGGAATGTCGAGCATTACCTGACGCTCCGCGGCGCGGGACGCAAGATCGAGCTCGGCGCCTTCCTCACTCCCGATGAGCGCGTCGCCCTGGCCGCGGAGCTGCGCGCCAGGATCGCCGCGCTCCACCGGCCGATCTGATTCGCATCCCTCCGTCCCGACATCGCGGGAGCGCCGATACGCCTCGCTTGGCAGGGTTGCGTTCCCCTGCCATAACGTCGCCCATGAGCCCGATCTCCCTTTCCCAGCGCCGTCCGCAGCCGATCACCGTCGCGGTGATCGACAAGAACCCGCTGGTGCATCGCGGGCTTGACCAGATGCTGCGCGAGGATGGGCGGTTCGAACTGGTGATGTCGGCGCCGGATGGCGACGTGTTCCTCGCCGATTACGCGTCGCGCGGCGTGGCGGCGCCTGTCGATGTCGCGGTTTCGGGCTGGGTGATGCCGAGGGGCGGCGACGGCAAGAGCCTGCTGCAGCGGATCTCCTCCATGGCGAACCCGCCGAAAGTGGTGATCTACACCGGGGAGATGTCCGACATGGCGCTCCGCGCCGCGATTCGGGAGGGGGCGGCCGGCCTCGTGCACAAATCGGAGCCGCCCGAACGGCTCCTGCAGGCGATCGCCACCGCGGCCGCCGGCGGCCGCGACTTTCCCGCCGCCGCCCGGCGCCAGCCTCCGATGGAGGCGCTGACCAAGCGCGAGCAGGAAATGCTCGCGGCGCTCGCGCGGGGCGCCTCGAACAATCAGCTCGCGGACGAGCTCGGCGTCAGCGTGAACACGGTGAAGTTCCACCTTCGCAATCTTTACGAAAAGCTGAATGTCCGGAACCGCGCGCAGGCGGTGGCGATGTTTCTCTCAGAATAGCGGAGCCTGCAGCGCCGCCTCCCATTCCTCCAAAACCTCCGGATCCGCCTCGGGGCGGCGGAGCGCGGCGAGTTCGTCCCGCCCGAGCAGCCGCGACAGCGCCCAGACCGCCGCGCCCCTGACCAGCGGCGCCTCGTCCGCGAGCCGGGCCTGCGCCGCCGGCGCCAGCGCCGGGTCGCCCGAATTGCCGATGGCGACGAGAACGTTCCGGATGAACCGCGCCCGGCCGATCCGCTTCACCGGGGAGCCGGAGAACAGCGCCCGGAACGCGGCGTCGTCCAGCGCGGACAGCTCGGCGAGCGCCGGCGCGGTCAGCGCCGGGTTCTCCCGATAGCGAATCTCGCTCGCGAGGCGCGCGAACTTGTTCCACGGGCAGATCGCGAGGCAATCGTCGCAGCCATAGATCCGGTTCCCGATCAGCGGGCGCATCTCCCGCGGGATCGGGCCTTTCAACTCGATCGTGAGATAGGAGATGCAGCGCCGCGCATCGAGTTGATAGGGCGCGGGGAACGCCGCCGTCGGGCAGATGTCGAGGCAGCGCCGACAGCCGCCGCAGCGGTCCTCATGGCGCGCGTCGGGCGGGAGATCCAGCGTGGTGAAGATCGCGCCGAGGAAGACCCAGGAGCCGAACTCCCGGCTGACGAGATTGGTGTGCTTGCCGCGCCAGCCGAGCCCGGCGGCTTCCGCGAGCGGCTTCTCCATCACTGGCGCGGTGTCGACGAAAACCTTGATCTCCGCCCCGGTCTCCGCGACCAGCCAGCGCCCGAGACGTTTCAGCCGCTTCTTCACCACGTCATGGTAGTCGCGCCCGCGCGCATAGACCGAGATCGCGCCCCGATCCTTCCGGTCGAGCAGCGCGAGCGGGTCGCTCGACGGCCCGTAATCCTCCGCCAGCATGATGACCGAGCGCGCCGCGGGCCAGAGCGCGGCCGGGCTCCCGCGCCACGCGGTCCGCTCCGCCATCCAGCCCATCTCGCCATGGCGGCCCGCGGCGAGGAACCCCGCCAGCGCGGGCTCGGTCTCCTCGATCATCGCGTCGGGGCGGGTGACGCCGATGGCGGCGAAGCCCTCCGCGCGGGCTCGCTCCTCCAGCGCGGCGCGAAGATCGGCCATGGTCAGAAGTCGAGATCGGCGTAATGCGGCTTCGGCGGAAAGCCGGGGATGTGGTCGGCGAGAAGCGGCCGGAACGCCGGGCGCGATTTCACCCGCGCGTACCAGTCCTTCGCGGCCGGGGCGATATCCCAGGGGCAATCGCCGCAATAGTCGATGCAGGAGAGATGCGCGGCGGCGGCGAAATCCGCGAGCGAAAGCTCGTCGCCCGCGAGCCATTTCCGGCCCTCGATCAGCCAGCCGATATATTCGAGATGGTGCTTTACGTTCTTCGCGCCCGCCTTGACGAAGGCGCTGTCGGGGTAGCCGGTCTTTTTCAGCCGCTTGTTCACCCGCTCGTAGACCAGATTCACCGTCACCTCGCGGTGGAACTTGTCGTCGAACCAGGCGACGAGCCGGCGCGCCTCGGCCCGGTCGATCGGGTCGGACGGGAGAAGCCGCGGCGCCGGGCCGGTCTCCTCCAGATATTCGCAGATCGCATTCGAATCGGAGATCACCGCGCCTTCCATGGTGATGAAGACCGGCACCGAGGCGGCGGGGTTGAGCCGGAGAAAATCGATCCGCCGCTCCCAGGGGCGCTCCTCCACCAGTTCCACCTCGATCCGTTTTTCGCCGAGCGCGAGGCGCACCTTGCGGCAGAAAGGGGAAAGCGGGAGATGAAAAAGGCGGCGCATGGGATCCTGACTCGATGCTGCGACTTCCGCCTCAGTGCCCCCTCGGGGCGAGGAAATCAACCGCCGCGCGAGACACAGGCCGCCCGTCCTTCGGCGCGGAGCGTGTCGGCGCCGCGCGCGATCGCGCCGGCGCGGCGCTGAACATAGCCGGAGGGCCGGGCGGCGCTCCGCTCACGCGGGTTCGGCAGGATCGCGGCGATCCGCGCCGCCTCGCGCAGGCTGAGATCGGCGGCCGATTTCCCGAACCAGTGACGCGCCGCCGCCTCGGCCCCGAACACGCCCGGCCCCATCTCGGCGATGTTGAGATAGACCTCCATGATCCGCGCCTTCGGCCAGCTCATCTCGATCAGAACGGTGAAGCCCGCCTCGAGCCCCTTGCGCACCCAGTTCGAGTCCGGCCAGAGGAACGCGTTCTTCGCCACCTGCTGGGTGATGGTGGAGGCGCCGCGCCGGCGCTTCTTCTCCGACAGCGCCTTCCGGATCGCCTCGACGTCAAAGCCGTAATGGGCGCAGAAACGCGCGTCCTCTCCGCCCATCACCGCGCGGGCCAGGTCCGGGGAGATCTCGTCGAGATCGCGCCAGTCGCGGCTGACGTCGCCTAGCCGGATCCATTCGGCCGCGATGAGATAGGTGATCGGCGGATTGACCCAGCGATAGGCGACCACCCAGCAGACCGCGAAAAGCGTCAACGCCAACACGAGACGGAACGCGCGCCGCCGCGCCTTGCGCGCCCATCGGCGCACGGACCTCACCGCCGGAGCCCGCCGCGCCGGCTCGGTGTCGCGCGAAGCGCGGAGGTGCATCCATCGGGCCGCATGGCCGCGACATACCCGAGAAGCGCCGCGCCGACAATCGCGGCGGCCTCAGGCGGCGCCGGCCTCCAGCTCGTCCGAAAGCGGATGCGCCAGACGATTCAGCATCTCCTTCGGGCAGATCTGCCAGAACCGGCCCAGCGCCACGTCCCATTCGCGGAGAAGCTCCGCCGCCCGCGGGCTCGCGGTCTCGCGCGCGTGCTCCTCGATGAGCGCCTTCAGCTCCGCCTCCCAATATGCGGAGCCGATCCGCCGCCAGACGATGCTTTCCGGGTTCGCCCGGCTTTCGAAGCCGTTGGCCGGGTCGTAGACGAACGCCATGCCGCCGGTCATGCCGGCGCCGAAATTGTCGCCGAGCCGACCGAGGATCACCGCGACGCCGCCGGTCATGTATTCGCAGCCGTTGGAGCCGCACCCTTCGATCACCGCGATCGCGCCGGAGTTCCGCACGCCGAACCTCTCGCCCGCGCGGCCATTGGCGAAGAGCCGCCCCGCCGTCGCGCCGTAAAGCACGGTGTTGCCGATGATGGTGTTCTCATGCGGCGTGAGCGGGCTGCCGAGCGGAGGCCGAATGGCGATGACGCCGCCCGAAAGCCCCTTGCCGACATAATCGTTCGCGTCCCCATGCACCTCGATCTTCAGCCCGGGCGCCGCGAACGCGCCGAGGCTCTGCCCGGCCGAGCCGTTCAGCCGCACCGTCAGATGATCGGCCTGCAGCTCGTTTCGCATCCCGAACCGGCGGACGATATGCGAGGAGACGCGCGCGCCGACCGTGCGGAGCGTGTTTCGCACGGTGTAATTCAGCTGCATCTTCTCACCGTCGCGGAAGAAGGGCTGCGCATCGGCGACGATCTGCGCGTCGAGCGTGTCGGGAACCTCGTTCCGCTTCTTGCCCATCGGATAGGAGAGCGACGCCCCCTCGTCGACGCGCACCAGCATCGGGTTGAGATCCAGGTCGTCGAGATGCGCGGCGCCGCGGCTGACCTGCGCCAGAAGGTCGGCGCGGCCGATGATCTCCTCCATGGAGCGGACGCCGAGCCCGGCCAGAATTTCGCGGATCTCGGTGGCGAGGAAGGTGAAGAGGTTCACCACCTTGTCCGCGGTGCCGGTGAACTTCGCGCGGAGACGCGGATCCTGCACGCAGACGCCGACCGGGCAGGTGTTCGACTGGCATTGGCGCACCATGATGCAGCCCATCGCGACCAGCGCGGCGGTGCCGATGCCGAACTCCTCCGCCCCCATCATCGCCGCGATCACGATGTCGCGCCCGGTCCGCAGCCCGCCATCGGTGCGGAGCGAGACCCGGTCGCGGAGCTTGTTGAGCGAAAGCACCTGATGCGCCTCGCTGAGCCCCATCTCCCACGGCAGGCCGGCGTATTTGATCGACGTCTGCGGGCTGGCGCCGGTGCCGCCATTATGGCCCGCGATCAGGATCACGTCCGCCTTCGCCTTGACGACGCCGGCGGCGATGGCGCCGATGCCGGTGGCGGCGACCAGCTTCACGCAGACCTTCGCCTCGGGGTTGATCTGCTTCAGGTCGTAGATGAGCTGCGCCAGATCCTCGATCGAATAGATGTCATGATGCGGCGGCGGCGAGATCAGCGTGACCCCCGGCGTGGAGAGCCGCAGCTTCGCGATCATCTCCGTCACCTTGAAGCCGGGAAGCTGCCCGCCCTCGCCCGGTTTCGCGCCCTGCGCGATCTTGATTTCGAGCTCGGCGCAGTTGTTCAGGTATTCCGCCGTCACACCGAAGCGGCCGGAGGCCACCTGCTTGATTCTGGCGGAGGGATTGTCGCCGTTCGGCTCGGGCTGGAAATGCTTCGGGTCCTCGCCGCCCTCGCCGCTGTCGGATTTGGCGCCGATCCGGTTCATCGCGATGTTCAGCGTCTTGTGCGCCTCGGGGCTGAGCGCGCCGAGGCTCATGCCCGGAGTGACGAAGCGCTTCCGGATCGAGGTGATGCTCTCGACCTCGTCGAGCGGCGCAGGCGCGCCGAGCGGCTTGAAATCGAGCAGATCGCGCAGATGGATCGGGGGCTGCGCCCGCATCGTCCCGGAATAGGCCTTGAACCGCTCGTAGGATCCGGTGTCGACCGCCGATTGCAGGAGATGGAGCGCGTCCGCGCCCCAGGCGTGGGTCTCGCCCTTGCGCCGGGATTTGTAGATCCCGCCGATCGGCAACGCCTCGGCCCCGGAGCGGAACGCCAGCGCGTGAATCTCCGCGGTCTTCTTCTGGATGCCGGAGATTCCGATTCCGGAGATCCGCGACGGCATGCCGGGGAAATATTCCGCCACCATGGCGCGCGAGAGGCCGACCGCCTCGAAATTGAGCCCGCCCCGATAGGAGGAGACGACGGAGATTCCCATTTTCGACATGATCTTCAGGAGACCCTGATCGACCGCTTCGCAATAGCGTTCGACCGCAGTTTCCACCGACATGTCGAGCAACCCCTTGTCGACCCGCGCCGCCAGCGATTCCTGCGCCAGATACGCGTTCACCGTGGTCGCGCCGGCGCCGACCAGGACGGCGAAATAATGCGGATCGAGGCATTCGGCCGCGCGCACGTTGAGCGAGGTGAAGGTCCGCAGACCCTGCCGCACCAGCCAACTGTGAACGGCGGAGGCGGCGAGGATCATCGGCATGCCGATGTTCTCGGCGTCGATCCGCTCATCGGTCAGGATGAGATGCATCGCCCCGCCGCGCACGGCCCGCTCCGCTTCATAGCGGATCCGCTCCAGCCCCTGGGCGAGCGCGTCCTCCGGCCCGTCGACCGGAAACAGGCAGTCGATCTCCGCCACCTGGTCGCCAAAGGCGGCCTTCATCGCCATGAACTGGCCGGTCGAGACCACCGGGCTCTCCAGCGTGACGATCTCGGTCTGGGCCGAGGATTGATCGAGCACGTTGGTGAGATTGCCGAACCGGGTCTTGAGGCTCATCACCCGGTGCTCGCGGAGGCTGTCGATCGGCGGGTTCGTCACCTGGCTGAAATTCTGCCGGAAGAAATGCGAAAGCGGCCGGTAGCGGTTCGACAGCACCGCGACGGGCGTGTCGTCGCCCATCGAGCCGATCGCCTCTTTCGCGTCCTCCGCCATCGGATGCAGGATCGCCTCCAGCTCCTCGATCGAGTAGCCGGCCGCGATCTGCCGGCGCCTGAGCTGACCAGCGTCGAAAATCCGCGGCTCGGCCTGATCCGCGACGATGGATTCGAGATCGGTGATCCCGGCGGTCCATTCGGCGAAAGGCTCCATGGCGGCCAGTTCGTCCTTCAGTTCGACATCGCGCATGAGCCGCGCTTCGGCCATGTCGACGGCGATCATCTGGCCGGGGCCGAGCGCGCCCTTCTCACGGACGGTCGCCTCGTCGAACGGGGCCATTCCGGTCTCCGACCCCGCGATCAGCAGCCCGTCGCCGGTCACCACATAGCGGATGGGGCGGAGGCCGTTCCGGTCCGCGCCGGCCATCACCCAGCGCCCATCCGTCGCGGCGAGCGCGGCCGGCCCGTCCCAGGGCTCGATCACCGAGTTGGAGTAGGCGTACATCGCGCGCCATTCTTCCGGCATGCCGGTCGTCGCCTTGGACCAGGCCTCGGGCGCCAGCATCGTTTTCGCCATCGGCGCGCTCCGCCCGGCGCGGACCATCACCTCGAACACGCCGTCGAGGGCGGCGCTGTCGGAAGCGCCCGCCGGGATGATCGGCTTGATCTCCTCGGCCATGTCGCCGAAAGCGGCCGACGCCATGCGAATCTCGTGGCTCCGCATCCAGTTGCGGTTGCCCTTCAGCGTGTTGATCTCCCCGTTATGGGCCAACATGCGAAACGGCTGCGCCAGCCACCATTGCGGGAAGGTGTTGGTGGAGTACCGCTGATGGTAGATCGCGAACGCGCTCTCGAAACGCGGATCCTGAAGATCGGGATAGAAGACCGCGACATCCTGCGCCAGCATCATCCCCTTGTAGATGACGGAGCGGCACGAGAGCGAACACACATAAAACCCCGAGATCTGCGCGGCGGCGACCGCCTTCTCCGCCCGCCGGCGGATGACGTAGAGCTCGCGCTCGAACGTCTCCTCATCCACGCCCTTGCGGTTGGCGATGATGATCTGCTCGATTTCGGGGCGGGTGGCGTTCGCCTTCTCGCCGAGGCAGGCGATATCGACCGGCACCTGGCGCCAACCGTAAATATTGTAGCCCAGTCGCAGGACTTCGGTCTCCATGATCGTGCGGCAGGTCTCTTGCGCGCCGAAATCGCTCCGCGGCGTAAAGATCATGCCGATGGCGATGGCCTCGCCCGCTTCCGGCTCATGGCCGGTGCGCCGGATCTGATCGGTGAAGAACGCCTTCGGAATCTGGACATGGATGCCGGCGCCGTCGCCGGTCTTGCCGTCGGCGTCGATCGCGCCGCGATGCCAGACCGATTTCAGCGCGGCGACGCCGATCTCCACCACCGAACGGCGCGGGGCGCCGTCCATGGCGACGACAAGGCCGACGCCGCAGGAGGAGCGCTCGTCCTCTTCGCGAAACATGCCTCTCGCCGCGAGGTCTGCGCGGGCGGCTTCATGGGCCTTCGCCCAGGCGGCGTCATGGGTCATGGACTTCCTCATGTTTGTGGCGCGATCAGCGCAAAGACCTCTTTCGTGGTCATTTTCGGCGGATCGCCGGCGCGCGGGTCGGGCGTGTCTTTCATTCGGCCGCGATCCTGGCGGCGTCGATCTCGGCGATGATGGCGTCCGCCGCCTCGCGCCCATCCCGGATCGCCCAGACCACGAGCGAGGCGCTCCGCGCGATGTCGCCGACCGCGTAGACGCCCGGGAGCGAGGTCTGGTGGGTTCGGAAATGGGTTCTGATCGTGCCCTGGCGCGTCACCTTGAGATCTTCGACGCCCCAGAGCCGGGGCAACTCTTCCGGCTCGAAGCCGAGCGCCTTGATCACGAGATCCGCTTTCAGCGTCTCTTCGGAGCCCTCGATCTCCTCCGGGGTCTGCCGGCCGGTGGCGTCCGGCGCGCCGAGCCGGATATGGATGATCCGCACGCCCGAGACGCTTTCATGGCCGACGAACCCTTTCGGGGCCGTCCGCCACACGAACTCGACGCCTTCCTCCTCGGCGTTCACGACCTCGCGTTGAGAGCCGGGCATGTTCGCCCGGTCCCGCCGATAGAGGCATTTGACCGATTTCGCGCCCTGGCGCACGGCGGTGCGCACGCAATCCATCGCCGTGTCGCCGCCGCCGATCACCACGACATCCTTGCCGGCGGCGTCAAGCTCGCCGGAATCGAACGCGGGGACGGCGTCTCCGAAGCTCTTGCGGTTCGACGCGGTCAGATAATCGATGGCCTGCGCCAAGCCGTCCAGCCCCGCCCCCGCCCCGCCGACATCGCGGCTCTTGTAGACTCCGGTGGCGATGATGACGGCCGCGTGGCGGCTCCGAATCTCGTCGAACGGAATATCGCCGCCGACATCGACGCCCAACCGGAACTCCACCCCGCCATCGGCGAGCTGCGCGTTCCGCTGCATCACCACCGACTTCTCCAGCTTGAAGCCGGGGATGCCGTACATCATCAGCCCGCCCGCGCGGTCGTAGCGGTCATAGACCACGACCTGAAACCCCGCCCGCCGCAGCCGGTCCGCCGCCGCGAGGCCGCCCGGCCCGGCGCCGATGATCCCGATGCTTTCAGGGCGCTCCACCGGCGGCGAGATCGCGTCGACCCAGCCTTCCTCGAAGGCGAGGTCGGTGAGGTATTTCTCGATGGCGCCGATGGTGACCGTGCCGTGGCCGGCCTTCTCGATCACGCAATTGCCTTCGCAGAGACGGTCCTGAGGGCAGATCCGGCCGCAGATCTCGGGAAAGGTGTTGGTGGACTGGCTGAGCTCATACGCCTCGCGAAGACGCCCCTCCGCCGTCAATTTCAGCCAATCGGGAATGTTGTTGTGCAGCGGGCAATGCGACTGACAGAACGGGACGCCGCATTGCGAACAGCGCGCGGCCTGCTCGGCCGCCTTCTCCCGCGCGTATTCGCGGTAGATTTCATCAAAATCGGCGCTCCGCGTTCCGGCGGCGCGCTTTTCGGGAGTCTCGCGCGCCACATCGACGAATTTCAGCATTCGTTGCGCCATTCCCTCTGCTCCTCGGTTGCTCATGCATCCCTGCGGGGGAGTTGCTTATAGCAGGCCTTGGTCGATAAAAAGTCAGTATGTATGACCTATCTGGCGTTTTTTATGCAGATGACGTTCACATTTCCGATCCTTTTTATAATTTAGGGAACGCTTATTGACCTATATGCGCTCCTTCACCCGCGCCAACGCCCGGCCTAACCTGCGGGCCTCGCGAATCACTTCGCCCCCTTCTGTCGCCGGATCCCTCCATGCCTCTGCTTCATCTCGTCATCCTCGCGTTGATCCAGGGCGTGACGGAATTTCTGCCGATCTCGTCATCCGGCCATCTTGCGCTTTACCCATTGCTCACCGGCGTCGCCGACCAGGGGCTCGCGCTCGACGTTTCGGTGCATATCGGCACGCTCGCGGCGGTGATGCTCTATTTCCGGGCCGACGTGGGCGCGGCGGCGCGAGGCGGTTTCCGGCTTCTTCGCGGCGACGCCAAGACCCCGGACGCCGCGCTCGCACTGATGCTGATCGTCGCCACGATCCCGGCGGTCCTCGTCGGCGGCCTGCTGTCCGCGCTCGGCGCGACGGAGGCGCTGCGCTCTCTTTCGGTCATCGCCTGGGCGACGCTCATCGGCGGCGCCCTTCTCTGGCTGGCCGACCGCTACGGCGCCCAACGCCTCGACGCCGGCCAGTGGCGCCTTCGGGACGCGCTGCTTCTCGGTCTCGTTCAGATCGCCGCGCTCATTCCGGGGATGAGCCGCTCCGGCGTCACCATCACCGGCGCGCGGGCGCTTGGCTACCGGCGGCCGGACGCGGCGCGGATCTCCATGCTGATGTCGATCCCGGTGATCATCGCCGCCGGCTGTCTGGTCGGGCTGGAGCTTGCGCAATCCGGCGACCCGGCGCTCACGACCGACGCGGCGCTGGCGGCGTTTCTCTCGTTTCTCGCCGCGCTGGCCGCCATCGCGCTTTTCATGAAGATGCTTCAGACGTGGTCGATGACGGTTTTCGTCCTCTACCGGTTCGCGCTCGGCGCGGCGCTTCTCATGATCGTGTACGGCTGACGCCGCGCCGGGTTTCTGCGGCGGCGCCAGTCTTGCGGGCCGCGCTCAGGTCTTCAGCCGCTCCGCCGATTCCATGATGGCGTCGAACTGGCCGTTCGGCCGGTAGGAATAGAGATAATCGCCGATCACGCTCTCAACGCTGGTCGGCGAGACGCCCATGTCCTCCAGCGTCCGCGCCCCATCCGATACGACATTGTCGACGCGCAACAGCTTAACCTGGTCGCTGGTGATCTGCCGGTTGGGGACAAGCCCGAATGTGACCGCCTGCACGGCGTCGAGCAGGCCCGCGACGATTTTCGCGGCGAAGAACGGGATTGGCAGCACAAGCCGGCGGCGGCGCACTTTCTTCAGCAGGATCTCGATGAGCTCACGGAACGTGTAGACCCGCGGCCCGCCAAGCTCATAAAGCCCCGGCGCCGCGTCGCCCACCGCCGCACGGCAGGCCGCCTCCGCGACATCGTCTACATAGACCGGCTGGAACCGCGTCCCCGCCCCGACCAGAGGCAGGACGAGGGTGAATCTCGCCATCGCGGCGAAGCGGTTGAAGAACTGGTCCTCGCGCCCGAAGACGACCGACGGGCGGAGGATCGTCGCGTCCGGGAACGCCGCCGCCACCGCGGCCTCGCCCGCGGCCTTCGTCCGCGCATAGGCGCTGTCCGATTCGGGATCGGCGCCGATCGCCGAGACATGAACCAGCCGCGCCGCGCCGCATTCCGCCGCGAGCCGCGCAATCCGGGCCGCGCCATCGGCCTGCACGGCCTCGAAGCGCTGGCGGCGGTTCTGATAGAGGATGCCGACGCAGTTGATCACCGCCGTCGCCCCCTCGATCGCCCGGCGGGTCGAGGCTTCGTCGCGAATATTCGCCAGGATCGGCTCGACCTGGCCGACCTCCCCGTAGGGCCGAACGAAGATCGCCTCGTTCGGCCGGCGCACAGCCACGCGCACGCGCCAGCCGCGCCGCGCCATCCGGCGCGCGACATAGCGGCCGACGAAGCCTGATCCGCCGAAAATGGTCACGATAGGGGGGGCCATCTCACTCTCCCGTCAGAGGCGTTTCGCCGCCCCTTTTAGGCCGCCCCGGCGCCCCGGCTCAAGAGCCGATGCGCCGACGTGTTGACGCGCCTCCCCCCGGCCGCGCGATCGGCTCGGGCGAAAGACGCGCCAGGCGCGCGGACGCGACAAGCCGCGACCGAGGCTTCCCCCCCACGAGGACGCCAAGGCCCGTTGACACCTTTTCGCGCCCAGCGTAAACGACCGTCTCGCCCCAAAGCCCAGGTGGCGGAATTGGTAGACGCGCCAGCTTCAGGTGCTGGTGTCCGCAAGGACGTGGAAGTTCGAGTCTTCTCCTGGGCACCAAAGCAAAGCTCAAGGTCCAATGCCCATTGGACTTTCGAGCTTTCGATTTTCCCAAGCTCATAAGCCGCCCCACGGCGGCGACCGGCGACGCCTGAACGGGACGTCCCACATGAGCGTGTCGCAGCGGATTGCGACGCGCCGCCGAGCCGTCAGCGAGCGGAACGCCCGCTCGCCCTGGTTGCGACATGCATCCTCGTCATAAGGGACCGGCGAACGGGCGATCTCCCCGCCGGGCCGCAGACCTCCGCTCGCTCGGGTCGCGAACCTAAAACAATGTCGGCACGTTGACCTTCAGCATCGCCGAAAAGACCACGTAGAGCGCCGTGACCACGCCTGCGGTCGTGAGGATGGCCACCCCGACCGAGCGTAGCGTGAGCGTCTGACCGTCCTTTATTCGCATGGTTATCGGGTAGAGAAGCGCAAGGTAGACGGCGCTGGCCGTATAGAAGCCGATCGTCGGGACCGCGGCGATATAGACGGCGACGGACGCCGAAACGCAGAGCGCGAAGATGAAGCCGCGATTCAGAACCTTCGTCGCGGTCGGCTCGCGGATCTCCCGAACGAGGGCGATGATCGCGGTGAGGCCGATCACGGCCAGAATCATCCTCGGGAACACGCCCGCGGGGTACATGAGGTCCGCGGTCTGGGCCCAGAAAACGCCGACCGCGGCGATCGCGATCAGATAAACGCCCGAGGCGTATGTCACACGCATGATCTCACCCCGCTCCCATGGCCGTTTTCATTTTCTCGCGGCGCTCGAGGATGAATGCGGTCACCACCGTCGCGGCGCAGAGCAGAATCAACACGATGGAGATCGGGCGGAACACGAAGACGTCGAGCAGATTGTCCGCCGAGCGCCCGATCATCAGCGAGAGGCCGAAGCCCTGCTCGGCGATCGGGCCGAGCACCAGCCCGAGCCCCATCGGGCCAAGCGGAATGTCCGCCTTCGACAGGAGGTAGGCCAGGAAGCCGGCGCCGGCCATCACGACGACGGAATAGAGGCCGTAGGAGGCCGCGTAGGCCCCGATGACGCAGAACACGATGATTGTTGGCGAGATGAAGGACGACGGCACGAGCAACACCCGCACGGTCGCCCGGATCATCACGGCGCCGACAAAGAGCATGAGGACGTTGGCGACGATCAACGAGGCCATGAACGCGTAGGCGACGTCGCCGCTGTCGCGGAGGAGGCCGACGCCGGGCTGGATGCCGAAGGCCAGAAGCGCGCCGAGGATGATGGCCGCGTTGGCGCTGCCGGGGATCCCGAGGCCCATCATCGGAACGAGCGAGCCCGAGACCTGCGCGTTGTTGGCGCTTTCGGAGGCGATCAGCCCCTCGATCGCGCCTTTGCCGTAGCGCGATGGATCGCGATCCCAGCGCCGCGCCTCATTGTAGGCGATCAACGATGCGATGACGCCCCCGGCGCCGGGCAGGACGCCGACGCCGGTGCCGATGAGCGACGAGCGCAGGATGAGCCACCACCTCTTCACGAAGACCGGAATGAGGGACCGGATCACGCGCCGCCGGGGCTTGTACTCCACGATGTAGGAGGAGCGGTCCTCGAGCAGCTTGAGAGCTTGCGAGAAAGAGAAAATGCCAAGGAGCGCCGGCACCATTCCGATCCCCTCGATCAGCGGCGAATAGCCGAAGGTGAACCGCGGCAGGCCGATGGAGGGATCGAGTCCGATCGTCGCCAGCAGCATGCCGAGCGCCCCCGAGAAGACGCCTTTCACCATGTTGCCGGAGGACATCGCCGCGATGGTGAGAAGCCCGAGGATCGCGAGCCAGAAATACTCCGGAGGGCCGAACGCGAGCGAGATCCGGGCGAGAGGGCCGAAGCTCGCGATCAGGATGACGGTGCCGACGAGGCCGCCGACAACCGAGGCGATCAGCGACGCGTAGAGCGCGTCGTCCGCGCGGCCCTGCAACGTCATCGGATAGCCGTCGAACGTGGTCGCGAGGGAGGAGGGCGTGCCGGGCGTGTTGAGCAGAATCGCCGAATTGGCGCCGCCGTAGATCGCGGCGGAGTAGATCGCCCCGAGCATGGCGAGCCCCGTGACAGGGTCGAGGCTGTAGGCGATCGGCAACATCAGCGAGATCGCCATCACCGAGGTCAGGCCGGGGAGCGTTCCGATGACGATGCCGCCGACGATGGCGGCGAGCATCACCAGAACGATCCGGGGCGCGAGGGTCGCGGCGAAACCGTCCGAGAGATAGGCGAGACTTTCCATTGCACGTCCCTCGCTATGCGATCACTTCGCCTGCGCTTCTTTGAACAAGCGGGCCGCGGCGTTTTCGTAGCCGAGGAGCGATTCCTCCAATTCGTCACCGGACATCCAGTTCGGCGACTGTCCGACCTTCTTCAGTTCCGCCTGGAGATTCGGATTGTCGTAAATCGCCTTGAACCCGGCGCGCAGGCGCGCCGCGACAGCGTCTTCGAGGCCGGCCGGCGCGATGAAGATGCGGCCGGTGCGCATGACGAGATCGACACCCTGCTCCTTGAGCGTCGGCACATCCGGCAACGCGTCGTCGCGCTCGGCGCCGGCGAGGGCGAGGAACTGCGTTCCATCTTTCGAGCCGAGGAAGGGCGGCAGGCCCGCGACGCCCGCATCGACATGGCCGCCAAGCACCGCCGCGACGAGCTGCGAGCCGCCGGGGAAGGGCACGACGGTGATGTCGATTTCACTGGCGTCCGCGATCTGCAGCGCGAGGAGATGGGAGCCGCCGAATTGATCCGCGGTGCCGAGCGTCAGCTTCCGGGGGTTGGCTTTCGCGGCCGCGATGAAGTCCGCGAGCGTCTCGTAGCCGCTGTCGGGCGCAGTCGCGATCGCGACGGGGTCTCCGGCCACCTGTCCGAGGAAGGTGAAGTCTTCGAGGGTGTATTGCGCGACGCCGGTTATCGGCCCGAGAGCGATCTGAGGCACGTTATAGGTGCCGATGGTGTAGCCGTCCGGCTCGGCGGTGGCGACCACGTTGGCGCCGATATGGCCGCCGGCGCCCGGCCGGTATTCAAAGGTGAAGTTGGCGCCGAACTCGTCGGCGGCGAATTTGTCCACGGTGCGGGCGATGAGGTCGCTGCCGCCGCCGGGGCCGAAGGGCACGACCATGGTGATCGGCCGGTTCGGAAAACCGTCATCCGCAACGGCGGGCGCGGCGAGGGCCGCGCCAAAGAGCAGGGCGGCGGCGATGGTGTGAATCTTCATGCGTTTGTTTCTCCCTTTTGAGTGTGGTCGAGCAGGTCCGCGTTTCAGAGCGAGCGCTCGAATCGGCTGACCGTGGTGACTTCTTCACCGAAGATCTCGGCGCGGGTGAGCCCTCCGCTCGCGACCTCCATCGCGGCCCCCATGACGAGCGCGCCAGCGTCCTGCAGGCTTATGTCGCCGCTCAGCAGAACTCCGACGTCGACGTCGATGTGGTCGGCCATGCGCGAAAGCGTGGTGGCGTTCCCGCTGACTTTCAGCGTGGGCGAGAGCGGCGCCCCGAGCTGGTTGCACTGCCCCGTCGAGAACAGGATCATCTGGCAACCGCCGGCGGACAGCGCGGTGATGGACTCGGCGGCCGGCGCGGCGGTGTCCATCAGGTTCAACCCCGGCTTCCGGGGCCGCTCGCAATACTCCAGGAAGTCCGCCACCGGCCGCGTCCCGCCCTTGAGGATGGCGCCGAGCGATTTCTCCTCGATCGTCGTCAATCCGCCGCGCATGTTGTCGGCGGTCGGTTGCTGGCCCCGGATATCGACGCCGCGCTCATGCGCGTCTTGCTCCACCCGCTCAACAGCCTCGATGATCCGTTTCGCGACATCGGAATCCACGGCGCGCTCGGCGAGGAGATGCTCGCCGCCCATCCATTCCGACGTCTCGGACAGGATGACGGATCCGCCGGCGTCGACCAGAAGATCCGCCATCGCGCCGACGGCCGGATTCGATGCGAGCCCCGAGGTGGTGTCGGACCCGCCGCACTCCACCCCGACGATCAGAGAGGAAATCGGGCAAGGTTCGCGCCGCTTCCGGGACGCGGCGAATGTCTGTTCGGCGACCCAGCGCACGCCGCGCGCCGTCGCGTTGATCGCGCCGCCGTCGCCCATCAGCGTGACGATCTCCACGGGCTTTCCGGTCGCCGCGATGGGGGCCGCCACCCGCTCGGCGGAGGTCGGCTCGAGGCTGACCACGAGGACCGCCGCGACGTTCGGGTTGGCGCCGAGGCCCGCCAGCGCCCGCACGGTCATCTCGTAGTCGAAACCGATCTGCCCGCGCCCGAATGAGATCGAGATCGGCACGGCGCCGCGGACGCTCGATGCGATGCGATGCGCGGTCGGGCTGGCGGTGTCCATGGCGGAGAGGACCACCACATGGTTCCGGATCCCGACAGACCCGTCATCGCGTCGATAGCCGAGAAACTCAGTCATCGCGCGACCCTCCCAAGGCGAAGTGGGAGTCCGGTTCTGGGCGCTGCGGTTGGTCTGATCATGGCGCTCTCCTTTGATTGCGCGGTTCTCGGGTTGGGTGCGGGGGACCCCGCACGGGTCATCATGCGGCGCCGGAGCGTGGCGCGGCGGCCCGCGACCGGCGTCTCAACTGCAAGGTCGTGACGAATGCGAGCAGGAGGACAGCGACGGCGAGCAGCGGCATGGCGCCCGCCACGATCCAGGCGAAGGCGAAAGCCGCCGACGCCCCCGCCGCCGCGATGTCGAGCGCCGACGCGGGGCCGACGAAATGGCGGACGGTGACGATCTGGAGGCTGACGGTCGCGACAAGCCAGGCGAAGATCGGCAGCAGCGCGCCCATGTTCAGCGGGAACGTGAGGATGTCGCCATGATAGATGAAGAGAAACGGCAGGATGATCGGCCCCGCCATCAGCCTCATCGACGCCCATGCGGCGCCCCAGAAACTCGTTTCCGCGATCCTCGACGCGACGATCACCGCGGTCGCGACGGGCGGCGTCACCGCGGCGTAGACGGCGAAATAATAGACGAACATGTGGGCGGCGAGCGGATCCACCCCGAGCGCGCTCAGGGCGGGGATCATCATGATCGCCACCATCGTGTAGGCGGCGACGGTAGGCAGCCCGCAGCCCAGAATGAGCGACGCCAGCATGATCAGCAGGAGCGCCAGGAACGTGTACCCGCCCGCGAGCCCCGAGAGCGCGCTGGCGAATTTCGGGCCAAGCGCGGTCGTGATCAGGGATTGCGCGACAAGCGATATGACCACGATGACGATCGCCAGCCCCGCGCCCTGCTGCGCGCCCGAGACCAATCCATCAAGGATTGTCCGGAGCGAGGTCACGAATCCCGTTTTCGAACGCCAGGTGGAGGGCCTGAGGAGCGTCGAGACGACGATCGCGGCGATGGCGAACACGACCGCGGTCGTCGCCGAGTAGCCGTTCATCAGGAAATAGACCAACGTCGCCATCGGCGCGAGAAAGGGAAGTATCTCGCCGCGAATGCACCTGAAGTCGGGCGGGTCGCATTCTTCGATATGGCCGGACTTTCGAACGATGAACGCGATCACGAGCAGGACCGAACCGAAAAAGAGAAGCGCCGGGACAAGCGCCTGCAACGCGATGTCCACGTAGCTGACGCCAAGAAACGCAGCCATGATGAACGCGCCGGCGCCCATGACCGGCGGCAGGACCTGCCCGCCGCAAGACGCGACGGACTCCATCGCGGCGGCGTCCTCGGCGCGAAAGCCCTGGCGCTTCATCGTCGGGATCGTGAAAACGCCGGTGATCGCCACATTGGCGACGGTCGCTCCCGTCACCGTCCCGAGGAGCGCGCTCGAGATGACGCTCGTCACCGCCGCGCCGCCCTTCAGGAGCCGCCCCATCCAGTTGCCGAGCTCCATGAACAGGCGCGTGACGCCGGTGGAGGCGAGAAGCGCCCCGAAGATCATGAAGAGAAAGATGATGTTGGCGGAGATCGGCGTCACCTGCCCGTAGAGACCGGTTCCTCCCGAGGATATCAGGAAGGTCATGGCGTATTCGAACGAGGGGTGCGACGCGGCGCGCATCGCGCCGGGGATGTTGTCGCCGAAGAAGAAATAGGACAGCCCGATCACGGCGAGGGAGGCGATTATGACCCCCCATTCCATCCAGCACAGGATGATGACGGCGACGATGATGGCGATTCCCGCGACCACCTGAGGCGTGGTCAGCCCTATTCCGAAACGAAGCTCGAGCTCTTCGCTGATCTGAAAGAAATAGACGCTCGCGGCCAGCGCCGCGACGAGGCACGCGATGGCGAGGGCGCGAAATGCGCCCCGCCGCCGCCGGGCCTGATCGACGCCCACGATGAGGGCGGCGAAGCCGACATGGATGATCGCATGCTCGCCCTCGGTGAACGGCCGCTCGAATGCGAACCCGAGGTGATAGAGAGCCGCCAGAAGCGCGGCGCCCGACGCGAAGACAGATATCCAGTTCATGGCTCTATCCCTGTGCGGGGAAGCGCGGGAGCGGCTCCCGCGCAAGCTCCGGGTCGCTATTCGATCAGACCCGCGTCCCGATACGCGCGGAGCGCGCCGGGATGCAGGTCATCGGCCCGCCAGTCGCCGAGGAGCCCTTCGCCGGAGGCGATGACGCGGAACGTCGCGGCGTAGTCCGGCAACGCGTCCGCGTTTTCGATCATGAACTTGGTAAGCTCGTAGGCGTCCTCCTCGGGGAAGTCCTTGTGGACCGAGATCGCGGCGGGCGCGAAGATCCAGTTCACGCTCCGGTCGCCCACCGCCTCCGGGATCTGATCGCCGGAGACCTTGATCGGCCGGAAGCGCATGCCCTCCTCCACCGCCTTCTGGAACGCCGCATCCGGAAAGCCGACCAGATAGATGTCGCGCCCGGACGCGAAGAGTTGGTTCACGACACCCGGCTTGAAGGCCTGTTTTCCGTCCGGCGAAATGACGATCTGCGAGATGATCGCCTTGGTCCGGTTCTCCGCCAGCGCCTCGTGCGAGGGAGCGGTTCCCATGAACTCCATATCAGGGCGCGTGTCCGGCATGCCCTTCTCGAAGAACAGCGCCGGCAGCCCGCCCCAATGCGCCTGCGCGCGGCGGCCGAGCGCCAGGGGTTCGCCATCAAGATCGGTCGCGGACTCGATCGAGGGATCCGTGGTCAGCACGCCGATCGCGCCATAAAAGCCGTTGAACAGCACCTTGACGTCGGTACGGACCTCGGGATGTTTCTCGGCGAAGAACGGCTCGATACCCTGTTCCGCGTAGGTGTAGTCGAGCAGGCTCGTACAGCCGATCGTGTTCACCCATTCGCCGCCCGTCATCAGATTCACCGTGATGGCGGTCGAACCCGGACCTTCCGCATTCGTCACCCGGAGCGTCGGATGGCGTTTCTGGGTCAGATCCTGAATGGCGTTGCCGACAGTGTACATGATCGAGCCGAACGGCGCGCAACGGAACCCGATTTCCTTCTCCTGGGCGCTTGCGCCGCTCGCGAGTCCGACAGCGATGAGCGTGGAAAGCGCGAGCGCGCGGCGTCCGGCTCTTGGCGTGATCATTGCCTTCATGGTGCACGTCTCCCTTTTTTTGCCGCCGGGTGCTTTTTTTACTCCCGCCGTCGCCCCCGGCGGGCGCGGCGGGAGGGTCGAGGTCACATCGAGGGTTCGAAACGGCTGATCGCGGTTTCACGCACATCCAGCACTTCCGAACAGGTGAGGGCGCCGGAGGCGACCTCCATCGCGAAGTCGAAGAGCCGCCCGCCAGCCTCGCGGAGCGGCGTTCCGCTTTCGATGACGTCGGACACGTCGAAATCGATGTTGTCGCTGAACGTGGCCACCGTGTTCCGGTTGCCCGACACCTTCAGCGTGGTCGCGACCATGCCGCCGATCGGATTGCCGACCCCCGTGGAGAAGAGGATGAGTTGACATCCGCCGGCCGCGAGCCCGGTCAACGACTCCACCGCAGGCGCGGGCGTCGCCATGAAATGGAGCCCCGCCGTCACCGGCGCTTCGCCGTATTCGAGCACGCCGACGAGCGGGGAGGTTCCGGCCTTGGACATCGCGCCGAGGGCCTTTTCCTCGATCGTCGTCAACCCGCCGCGAATGTTGTCCTTCGTGGGATTGGAGCCCCTGAGATCGATCCCGCGCGCCATCACCTCCTGCTCGAAGTCGTGGATGGCGTCGAGAAACCGCTGTCCGACATCCTCTGTTTCGGCGCGCTCGGCGAAGAGGTGCTCGGCGCCGAAAAACTCGGACGTCTCCGAAATCACCACCTTGCCGCCGCCGGCGACCACCTTGTCCGCGACGACGCCGATCGACGGATTGGAGGCCAGGCCGGAGGTGGTGTCGGAGCCGCCGCACTCGACTCCGATGGTGAGTTTCGAGAGCGGCTGGCTCGTCCGCCTCTGACGGCTCGCCTCGCGCATCAGCCGCGCCGCATGCCGGACGCCGTGCGCCGTCGCCTCGATGGTGCCGCCGACGAGCTGGATGTTCACGACCTCCAGCGGTTTGCCGCAGGACCGGATGCGCGACGCCACCTCTTCGGTCGTCACCGGTTCGAGCCCGATCAGGACGATCGCCGCGATATTCGGGTTGCGCGCGAGCCCCGCGAGCGTGTCATAGGCGATGTCCAGATCGCGCCCGAGCTGGCCGCGCACGAAAAGCGTGGTGACCGGCAGCGCCCCCTCCACCGCGTTCGCGACCGCACGCGTGACGGGGTTGCAGTTGTCCATCACCGAAACGACGCCGACATGGTTGCGAAGTCCGACCTGGCCGTCAGGCCGCTCATATCCAAGGAATGACATCGGGCGCGCCTTACCGGTCGCCGCGGGCGCGGAGCGCCTCGACGTTGTGGGTGTGGACGTGATCGCCGATCGCGATATCCGCGGTCGCCCTGCCGATGACCTGACCGTATTTGAGGATGTCGTCCCCCACGGACAGCGCGACGACCGCGCATTTGTGGCCATAGGGAATGTCGTCCCGAAGCTCGACGGCGCCCGTGCGCTCCCCGCGCAGTTCCGCTGAGGCGCCTTTTGAGGCCTGATCGATCAGGGTGGCGACGTTGTCGTCGGGGTGAAGCACGATCGCACGGGTCATTACGTTTCCTCGTTTATTGCTGGTCCGGACCATGTCCGCGTTCGATTGCGGGAAAAGGAATGTTCGCGCCGGCCCCGGCGGCCTTCAGCTCGTCGATGATGGCGGGCGGGAGCGGCACGCCATCGCGCTCCGCCGCCTGCTCCGCCTCATGGGCGCGCTCGCCGGGGATGCGCGCGGAGGGGCCGCCCGCCGCGCCATAATGCGCGGTCCAGGCGGCGATATGCTCTTCATAGGCCGCCCGGCCCTGCAGCAGGTCCGGGTTGAACACGAGAACCAGCGCATTGAGGCGCCCGCCGCCGCTGGCGACGCCGCCGGCGGGGTTGAGACTGTCGCGAAAGGTCGCGCCTGCGAGGCTGCCCGCAAGAATCTCGACCATCATCGCGAGCGCGAGCCCCTTGTGGCCTCCGGCCGGAAGAAGCGATCCGAGCAGCGCCGCTTCCGCGTCGGTCGTCGGCTCGCCCTCGCGATCGAGCGCCCAGCCTTCCGGGATCGGCTCGCCGTTTCGGGCCGCGAGCAGGATGTTGCCGCGCGCCGCCACGCAGCACGCCATATCGACGACGAAGGCCGGCCGGCCGGGGCGCGGCGCGACCATCGCAAGCGGATTGTTGCCGATCATCGGCCGCTTGGCCCCGGGCGCGCCGATGACCGGCGGCGTCGCCTGGAACATGAGCGCGGCGCAGCCGGCGTCGGCGGCGCGGAGAAGATTGACCCCAAGCGCCCCGAGATGGGCCGAGTTCTGGATCTGGCACGCCACGACCGGATGCTCGGCGGCCAGAGCCAGCGCCTGATCCACCGCCCGCGGGCCCGCGACCTGCCCGAGGATTCCGCCGGCCTGATAGGTGAAGACCGGAGCCGACGGCGGCGGCGGGTTCGGCGCTTCTCGCGCGATCTCTCCGGCGGCGATCTTCTTGAGGTAATCGCAGAGCCGCGCGAGACCATGGGTGCGAAAGCCGCGCATATCGCATCTGACGAGGGTTCGCGCCGCCAGCGCGGCGTCGTCCTCCGGGATTCCGGCCGCGCCCAACATCGCCGCGGCCCAGCGCTCCAGATCCGCGCGGCGCACGCGCGGCGGCGGGGGAGCGGCCGCCGGACCGGTCATAGCACGAACCTCTGATAACGCTTCAGCGCCTCGATCGCCTCCCGGATGCCGTTGCGCCTGAGGCGCTCCGCTCCTGCGGCGTCCCCGGCCGTCATCGCTTCGAGCACGAGGCGAAGGTTGCGCAGCCCTTGTTCGGCGCGGCCGGGCAGCACGACGACGCGGCGCAACGTGACCTGGGTCTGGTCGCGAACGCTGTCGAGCATATCGGTCAAAACAGGATTGGCCGCCGCCTCGATCACCGCATCGCGGAAGCGCTGGAACAGCTTTTCATAGAGGTGAAGCTCGCCGGCGAGCACCCGCTCCTCGAAATCGCCGGCGGATTCGGCCAGGAACCCCGCCCAGATGTCGAGGTTCCCATTCTCCACGGATCTCCGGACGGCGAGACCTTCCAGAACCTCTCTCACATCGTAAATCTCGAAAACCTGACTGAGCTCCAGCCGCCGGGCGACGGCGCCTCGGTTCGGCGTGCGCTCGACCAGGCCGCGCAGCTCCAGCGCGGCGAGCGCCTCGCGCACCTTGGCGCGCGAAACCCCGAACTCGCGCGCGAGTTCCTGTTCCTTGAGCTTCGTTCCCGGCGCGATCTCGTGCTGGGCGAGTTTCACACGCAATTGGTCCACGAGCTTTTGAACGTCCGACGCGTTCGCCTTCGTCGGCGCGCCTTTCGTCAGGTTTTCCAGAGCTTGATGATCGGGTTTCACGCGCGTTTCCTTATCGTTGAAAGCAGCCTGATTTTTGTCAGCAATTTTGTCAACAACTTTGATGACAAATGGCGCGCGCCAGGCTGTATGGCGCAAGACGGCGGCGCTCCCGGCGCCGCGACGACTGCGAACGCCAGGAGCGCTGTGGCTAGATTGGGTCGCTCCTCAGTTTGGATTCCGATTGATCCATACCGCGAACGGCCCGGCTTTCAGAGGCCGGAATGGGCGCGCGCGTCGACGTGAGCCGCATGTTGATCGCCCACCGCGGCGATCGCCTTCGCGAGATCCTGTTCCGTGAAGGGTTTCGGCAGTCGGTGCGCCTCGACGGCCGCGCCTTCCGGCAGGTCGGAATATCCCGAAGCGATGATCACCTTGAGATCGGGCTTCACGGCCCTCGCCCGTTCGATCAGTTCCGCTCCCATCATTTTCGGCATGGCGAAGTCGGTGATCAGGAGATCGACATCTTCCCTCTCAAGAATCTCCAACGCCACGCCGCCGGAATGGGCCTCCAGCGCGACATGCCCCATGTCGGTGAGGGTCAGGACCGTGTTCAGCAGAACGATCGGTTCGTCGTCCACCACGAGAATGCGCAATTTCGCGCCGTTCACGGGCGCCTCGCCGCCTTTTTCGGGCGCGCTTTCGGCGCTCGGGGCCGCGACCGGCAGCCAGATCTCCGCCGTCGTCCCGCGCTGGATCTCGCTGCGAAGAACCAGACGCCCCCCGGATTGCTCGACGATCCCCTTCACCATGGAAAGGCCCAACCCTGTTCCCTTTCCGATATCCTTGGTCGTGAAAAACGGCTCGGTGGCGCGGGTGAGGGTTTCCTTGTCCATGCCCTCTCCCTGATCCTCGATCGACAGGCGAATGAACGTCTCTCCCTCAGCGTTCGGTTCGACCGCGCGCGCGCGAAAAATGATCTCGCCGCCCTTCGGCATCGCGTCGCGGGCGTTGACCGCCAGGTTCATGACCGCAAGCTCGAGCTGCACGCGATCGGTCAGCACGGGGTCAAGCGCGCGCGGAAAGTCGGTCCGGATGGTTATGCCTTGGCCGATCGTACGCTGGAGCAGCTCCGTCGTCTCGTTCAGGGAGCCGAGGATGTCGGTCGGCTCGAGTTTCAGTTTCTGCTTGCGCGCGAAAGCCAGCATCCGCTGGGTCAGCGCCGCGCCGCGTTCAGCCGCCTCGATCGCGCTGTTGATGAACCCGGCCCCGTCCTCGCCGTTCTCCTGACGGCGTTGCGCCAGCCTGAGCCCGCCCATGATCGCCGCGAGCAGATTGTTGAAATCGTGCGCCACGCCTCCGGTGAGCTGGCCGATGGCGTCCATCTTCTGCGCCTGATGGAGTTGCTCTCGCGACTGCTCGAGCGCTTCCTCGGCGATCTTCCTCTCCGTCAGGTCGCGGGTGATCTTGGTGTAGCCGAGCAACACGCCGCCCTCGCTGCGGATCGGGTCGATCACGACATGCGCCCAGAAGCGCGATCCATCCTTCCGCAGCCGCCAGCCTTCGGCCTCGAACCGCCCTTCCGACGCCGCTGTCGACAAGGCCTTCTGCGGGACGCCGGCCGCCCGGTCCTCGGGCGGATAGAACCGGGAGAAATCCTGTCCGATGATTTCGCGCTCCGAATAGCCCTTGAAGCGCTCCGCGCCGGCGTTCCAGCTCGAGACCCGGCCCTCGGGGTCGAGCATGTAGATCGCGTAATCCGTCACGCCCTGCACGAGCAGGCGAAAGCGCTCCTCGCTCTTTCGCAACTCCTCCTCGGTCTTCATCTGCTCCGTGGAATCGCGCGCGATCATGGCGAACCCCGCGAGGACGCCGCTCTCATCGCGTATGGGTTCGATCGCGACATTGGCCCAGAAGCGCGCGCCGTCCTTCCGGACGCGCCACCCTTCGGCCTCGAACAGACCGCTGGTCGACGCGCTGGCGAGCGCTGCGTCGGGCGAGCCCGCCGCGCGATCCTCAGGCGCGTAGAAACGAGAGAGATGGGCGCCGACGATCTCCTCGGACCGGTAGCCATACAGCCGTTCAGCGCCCGCGTTCCAGCTCGCGACCACCCCGTCGCGATCGAGCGCAAGGATTGCGTAGCCGGTGACGCTCCGGATCAACAGATCCGCGCAGCCTATGGAAAGAGATCCGTCCACCATTCCGAATCAGATCCTTTCAACGCGCCGCGGACCCTCCATATTAACACATATTGACCGGCCGCCATGGCCGCATTCCGATCGCGGCGCCGGCGCCGAAAGCCAGCCGCGCGTAGGCGCCTCCATTGACAGAGCGCCGTAACAAAAATAGCCTCTCTTCATAACCGTTGGGGTGCCGGATACCGGCTGAGAGGCGCAAGCCGACCCATCGAACCTGATCCGGGTCATACCGGCGGAGGGAACGGTGACTTCGCAGCCGAGGCTGCAACTCCCGCAACTCGCCGCCCACGATCCGATCTGACACGGAGGGTGGACGTAGTGGCGTATCAGGCGTTGAGCATCGCGGGCTCGGACAGCGGCGGCGGAGCGGGCGTTCAGGCCGATCTCAAGACGTTCTCCGCGCTCGGGGTCTATGGCGCGACCGCGATCACCGCGATCACCGCGCAGAACACCTGCGCCGTGGCCATGATCGAGGCGGTCAGCCCCGCGATGATCCGCGCCCAGATCAAGGCGGTGTTCGACGATCTCGCCATCGGCGCGGTCAAGGTCGGCATGCTGGGCGGCCCCGAGGCGATCGCCGCGGCCGCCGGGGAACTCGCCGGGCGCGACGTTCCGGTGGTGCTCGATCCGGTGATGGTGGCCAAATCGGGCGATATGCTGCTGCCCGAGGACGCGACCGACGCGCTGCGCAGCCTGATGCTGCCGCGCGCCGCCCTGCTCACCCCCAATCTGCCGGAGGCCGCCCGGCTGCTCGACCGCGCCGAGGCCCGCGACGAGGCCGAAATGCGTGATCAGGGCCGCGCGCTGATCGGCCTGGGCGCGGGCGCCGTATTGATGAAGGGCGGGCACGGCTCCGGGCCCGATTGCATCGATCTTCTCGTGCTGCCGGAGCGGGAAGAGCGGCTCACCGCGCCGCGCCGCGCCACGCGCAACACCCATGGGACCGGCTGCACCCTCTCAGCGGCGATCGCGGCGGGCCTTGCGCGCGGGTGTGGCCTGTCTGAAGCGGTGCGCGCCGCGCATCGGTATCTCCAGGGCGCGATCGCAGCGGCGGATGGGCTCGCCATCGGTCAGGGCCACGGACCGGTGCATCACTTCCACGAGGTCTGGCGCGATGTCTGAGGTCACCATTCTCGGCGCCGGCGTGGCCGGGCTCTGGGCGGCGCGGGCCTTGCTGGCGCATGGCGTCCGGCCGCAGATCCTCGACCGCGCCGGCCCGCCGGGGCCGCATGGCTGTTCGTGGTGGGCGGGCGGCATGCTGGCGCCGCATTGCGAGGGCGCGGAGAGCGAGCCCGCCGTGGTCGCCCATGGCGCCGCCGCCGCTGCGGCTTGGAGCGCGGTCACAACGGTGCGGCGCGCCGGCACCCTGGTGCTCACGCTTGAACGAGACCATGTCGACCTCGACCGTTTCGCCGCCCGCACCACCGGCCACCGCACGGTGGCGGCGGAGGAAATCGCCGATCTGGAGCCGCATCTGGGCGGGCGGCGCCGGCGCGGGCTGTTCTTCGAGGACGAGGCGCATCTCGTCCCGCGGCGCGCGCTGGCGGACCTCACGGCGGCGCTGGCGGCGGAGGGCGTGACGGTGTGGCGCGCCGAAGCCGACCCCTCCGACCTGCCCGGCCTGGTGATCGACTGCCGCGGGATCGCGGCGCGGGCCGATCTGCCGAATCTGCGGCCGGTGCGCGGCGAAATGGTGGTGCTGCGCTCGCCCGAGATTGAACTGACGCGCCCGGTGCGCCTGCTGCATCCGCGTCATCCGCTCTACATCGTCCCCCGCGGCGGCGGGGTGTTCATGCTCGGCGCCACCCAGATCGAAAGCGCCGCGCGCGGTCCGGTCACCGCCCGATCGGCGCTGGAGCTGCTTTCGGCGGCTTATGCGCTCGATCCGCGCTTCGGCGAGGCGGAAATCGTCGAGTTCGGCGCCGACCTGCGCCCCGCCTTTCCCGACAATGTCCCGCGCATCGTGCGGCGCGGGCGCGTGCTGCATCTCAACGGGCTGTTCCGCCACGGCTATCTGATGGCGCCCGCGCTGGCGCGCCAGGCCGCGGCGTATGTCGCCACCTCAGAAAAGGGAGATCTTTTCCATGATGATTGACGTCAACGGCGCCCCCCGCGAGATCGACGCCGCGACCCTCGATATCGCGCTGGAGCAGCTCGGCTGGGGCGGCGCGCGTGTGGCCACGGCGTTGAACGGGCGCTTCATACCCGCCTCGGCCCGGCCGGACACGCCCGTGGCGGAGGGCGACCGGCTGGAAGTCCTCGCCGCGATGCAGGGGGGCTGACGATGCGCGATTTTTACGGCGTCACGCTGGCCGGCCCGCTGATGCTCGGCACGTCGAGATACCCGTCCCCCGCGGTGCTCGAGGCGGCGTTCCGCAGCTCGGGCGCCGCGGTCGCCACGGTCTCGCTGCGCCGCGAACGCGGCGACGGGAAGGCGTTCTGGGATCTGGTGCGCTCGCTTGGCGTGCGCGTCCTGCCCAACACCGCCGGATGCCACAGCGCGCGCGAGGCGATCACGACCGCGCAGATGGCGCGCGAATACTTCGAAACCGACTGGATCAAGCTGGAGGTGATCGGCCATGACGACACGCTTCAGCCCGATCCGTTCGAACTGGTTGAGGCCGCAGAGGTCCTGTGCGCCGATGGCTTCAAGGTCTTTCCCTATACGACCGAGGATCAGGTGATCGCGGCGCGGCTGGTCGAGGCCGGCTGCCGCGTGCTGATGCCCTGGGGCGCCCCGATCGGGTCCGGACGCGGGCTGGCCAATCCCTACGCGCTGCGTAGCCTTCGGGCGGCGTTTCCAGATCTGGCGCTGGTGGTCGACGCGGGTCTCGGAATGCCCAGTCACGCCGCGCAGGCCATGGAGATGGGCTATGACGCGGTGCTGCTGAACACGGCCGTGGCGCAGGCCGACGATCCCGCCGCCATGGCCCGCGCCTTCGCGCTGGCGGCCGAGGCGGGCCGGCTCGCCGCCAATTCCGGCCCGATGCCGGCGCGCGACATGGCCGCGCCTTCGACGCCCCTGATCGGAAAGGCCTGGCTATGACGCCCCGCATCCCGCGCTTCTATCCCGTTTTCGACAGCGCCGAGTGGGTGGCGCGCGCGCTGGCGGCGGGGGTGCGCCTGGTGCAGTTGCGCATCAAGGACCGACCTGATCCGGCGCTCCGCGACGAGATCGGCCGGGCGCTGGCGCTGGCGCGACAGCATGGCGCCGCGCTGGTGGTCAACGACCACTGGCGGATCGCCATCGATGCGGGCGCTGATTGGCTGCATCTCGGTCAGGAGGATCTCGACGCCGCGGACATCAAGGCCATTCGCCGCGCCGGGCTGCGCCTTGGCGTCTCCACCCATGACCACGCCGAACTTGACCGGGCGCTGACGCTCGCGCCCGATTACGTGGCGCTCGGCCCGGTTTATCCGACGATCCTGAAAAAAATGAAGTGGCGCGAACAGGGGCTCGACCGCGTGACCGAATGGAAGCGCCTGATCGGCGACGTGCCGCTTTGCGCCATCGGCGGCCTGACGGTCGAGCGCGCGCCGGGGGTCTTCGCCGCCGGGGCCGATCTCGTGGCGGCGGTGACCGACATCACGCTCCACAGCGCCCCGGACGAGCGGATGCGCGCATGGCTGGAGGTCTGCAGATGAGCCGTTACGCCCGGCAGACCATCCTGCCGCAGGTCGGCGCCGAAGGGCAGGACCGGCTCCGCGCCGCGCGGGTTCTGGTGGTGGGCGCAGGCGCGCTGGGCTCGCCTGTGATGCAATACCTCGCCGGCGCCGGCGTGGGCGATCTCACGATTCTCGACGGAGATCACGTCGAGGAAGGCAACCTGCACCGGCAGCCGATCTATCGCATGGCGGATGTCGGCCGGCCCAAGGCGCAGGCTGCGGCGGACGCGATCCGCGCCATCAATCCGGATGTGCGGGCGCGCCCCCTGGAGACGTGGCTCGACCCTGATATCGCGCCGGGACTGGTCGGCGCCGCCGATCTCGTGCTCGATTGCGCGGATACGTTCGCGGCGAGCCTCACCCTCTCGGACGCCTGTCTCGCGGCGGGCAAGCCGCTCATCACCGCCTCGGCGCTCGCGCTTCAGGGCTACGTGGCGGGCGTCTGCGCCTCCGCGCCCTCGTTGCGGGCGATCTTTCCCGACCTGCCGGGCTCTGCGCCGACCTGCGCCACAGCCGGCGTGCTCGGCCCCGTCGTCGCCACGATGGGCGCGGTTCAAGCCCAGATGGCGCTTTCGGCGCTTCTCGGGCTGTCGCCCTCGCCGCTGGGGCAGATGCTGGTTTTCGACGCGCAGCGCTGGCGGATGGCGGATTTCCGCTTCGACGACGCGCCCGAACCCGCCGCGTCTTTCCCTTTCATCGCGGCTTCCGCGATCCGCGCCGGGGATCTGGTGATCGACCTGCGCACCGAGGCGCCCGCCCCGTTCCGGTCCGACGCGCTGCATCTGCCGACCGAGGCCCTCGGCGACCTGAACGTGGCGTCTGGCGTCGCGCGGGTCGTGCTGGCCTGCCGCACCGGGCTGCGCGCGCATAACGGCGCCGGGCTGCTGCGGACGCGCTGGCCCGGCCAAATCGCCCTTCTGAGCGTGCCCGACGGGCCGAACAGCTTCGACACATCCCCTCTCTCGCACCGGAGTATCCGATGAAACGCTTATTCGCCTCGATTGCGGCCCTCGCGCTCTGCGCCTCGTCCGCGGCGGCCCAGGACCGGCTGACCGTCATGCTGGACTGGTTCGTGAATCCCGATCACGGGCCGATCGTCCTGGCCGAGGAGCTCGGCTATTTCGCCGACGCCGGGCTCGAGGTCGAGCTGGTGACCCCGGCGGGCCCCAACGATCCGCCGCGCATGGCCGCCGCGGGGCGGGTGGACATCGCGGTCTCATACCAGCCTGAATTGCACCTGAGCCGCCATAACGGTCTGCCGCTGCGCCGGGTGGGCACCCTGATCGAGACGCCGCTGACCTGTCTCGTGGCGATGGCCGACGGCCCGGTGCGGTCGATCCCGGATCTGGCGGGCCGCAAGGTCGGATTCGCGGTGGCGGGCGTGCAGGAAGTGCTGCTCGATGCGATGCTGGCGCATCACGATATGGCCCCCGACGCCGTTGAGCAGATCAATATCGGCTGGTCGATCTCGCCGGCGTTGATGTCGGGGCAGGTCGACGCCGTGATCGGCGCCTTTCGCAATTTCGAATTGAACCAGATGGCGCTGGAGGGCCATGAAGGGCGCTGCTTCTATCCGGAGGCCGAGGGCGTTCCGAGCTACGATGAGCTGATCTATGTGGCCAACCCCGACACGATGGACGCCGCCGTGATCGCCCGCTTCCTCGATGCCACCGAACGCGCGGGCGGCTTCATCGTCAACAATCCCGAAGAGGCCTGGCGCCTCTTCGCCGCCACCGACCGTGAATTGCAGACCGACCTGAACGCGCGCGCCTGGAAAGACACCTGGCCCCGCTTCGCGCTCCGCCCCGCCGCGCTGGACGCCGGGCGCTACACCCGCTTCGAAGCGTTCCTCGCCGCGCGAGGCGTCATCGAAGATCGCCGCGCCATCTCCGAGCTTGCGGTCGACGTGACCGCGGAGGCGACGCAATGAGCGCGCCGGATTACGGGCGAACCTTCGCGCTTTGGCGCGAGGGGGCGCAGCCCGACTGGGACGCCTACACCCGCCACGCGTTTGTCGAACGACTGGCCGATGGCGCCCTGCCCGAGGCGCAGTTCATAAACTACCTGCGACAGGACTATGTCTTTCTGATCCATTTCGCCCGCGCCTGGGCGCTGGCCGCGGTGAAGGCCGGCGACCTTCGGGAAATGACGGCCGCCAGCGCCACGGTTCACGCCCTCGTTCATGTCGAGATGCCGCTTCATATCGAGACATGCGCGGCGCGGGGCGTTGGAAAGGACGCGCTCGAGGCGACGCCGGAACTGCCGGCGAACCTCGCCTATACCCGCTACGTGCTGGAGGCCGGCTATTCGGGCGATTTTCTCGACCTGATGGCCGCGCTCGCGCCCTGCGTGCTGGGTTATGGCGAGATCGGGGCGCGGCTGGCGGGCTCCGGCGGGCCCTACGCCGCCTGGTTCCAGGTCTATGGCGGCGCGGAGTTCCAGACCTTGTGCCGCGATGTGGGAGCGCTGATCGACGGAGCGCTCGTCCGCCGTCTCGGAGACGACTGGGCCGGCCTGCCGCGCGCGGCGGAGCTGGCCGAGCGGTTCAAGATGGCGACCCGTCTGGAGATCGGCTTTTGGGACATGGCGCTCGCCCCGCCGCCTGGCGGCCCATGACCGCCCCGGGCGTCATCCTGCAGGGCGCGCTGCGTCTTGGCGACGCGGTCCTGCTGCCCGGCTTTCGCCTCACCGTGGCGGCCGGGCGATGGACGGTGCTCCTCGGGCCCTCCGGCGTGGGCAAGACGACGCTGGCGCGCCTCGTCGCCGGGCTTCCGACCGGCGCGCGGCTCGAGGGAGAGGTGCGCGCCGATGACGGCGCGCCGCTGGCGGGGCGCGTCGGCGTGATGGCGCAGGACGATCAGTTGCTGCCATGGGCCAGCGCATTGGCGAATGTCACCATCGGCGCCCGGCTGCGCGGCGCGCGCCCGGATCTCGACCGAGCCCGCGCGCTTCTGGACGCGGTCGGCCTGCTCCCGCTCGCCGGGCGCAGGCCCGACACGCTTTCGACCGGGCAGCGGCAACGGGTGGCGCTGGCGCGCACGCTCTACGAAGACCGGCCCATCGTCGTGCTCGATGAGCCCTTTTCCGCGCTCGACCCGGTGACGCGCCACGCGATGCAGGATCTCGCCGCCGGTCTGCTGACCGGGCGCTCGGTGCTGATGATCACCCATGATCCGCAGGAGGCGATGCGCCTGGCCGACGCCGCTTGGCTCATCGGCGGGGCCGAAGGCGCCCGCGCGCTCGACATTCCGTCGGCGCCGCCGCCGCGCCCGGTCGATTCGCCCGAGACCATCGCCGCGCAGGCGGCTCTTCTGCGCGGGCTGATCCGGGCCGCGGCCGAGGATTCGCGGATCGCGGCATGAGCGGCGTGAAAGCTGGGGCGATGCGGCGGCGGGCGGGCCGCGCGTTCCTGTCGGCGGCGACGGCGCTTCTGGGGTGGCATCTGGTGGTGTGGCTCACCGGCGCGCCAGATTTCATCCTGCCCGGCCCGCTCGATGTCGGCCGCGCCCTTCACGCCAACGCGGCGCTGCTGCTGGCGCAAGCCGGATTCTCGGCCGTCAATCTCGTGCAGGGGCTGGCGCTCGGGGTGGTCCTCGGTGTGGCCACGGCGCTCAATCTCGCGCTTTCGCCCGCGGCGAGGCTGTTCCTGCGCCCTGTCCTGATCTTCGCGCAGGCGGTGCCGGTCTTCGCCCTCGCGCCGGTGATCACGCTGTGGCTCGGCTACGGCGCGCCGTCGAAGATCGTGATGGTGGCGCTGGTCACCTATTTCCCGATCGCTTCGGCGTTTTTCGATGGATTGATGCGCTTGCCGCCCGGCCTGGCCGATCTGGCGCAGGTGTCCGGCGCCGGCCCCGTGCGCAGGCTCATCCATCTGCAGATCCCGCATGCGCTGCCGGCGCTGGCCTCGGGGCTGCGGCTGGCGGCCGTTTACGCGCCGCTGGCGGTGGTGATCGGGGAATGGGTCGGCGCGTCGCGCGGGCTCGGGCATCTGATGCTGATGTCGAGCGGGCGCGGCCAGACCGATCTGATGTTCGCGTCGCTCATGGTTCTCGCGGCGCTCAGCCTGAGCCTCTGGGCCGCGATCGAGGCCCTCGCGCGCCGTTTCTGACGGGGCGGCCCAGGCCGCGGCCGGAGCCGGCTCAAAGGTCGATGTTCTCTCCGGCTGTCAGCTGTTCGAGCGGAACGCCGCGCCGCTCGGCGCTTTCGCGGATCGCCGCCCGCAGCGCCTTGTTGCGCTTCACCATTTTCAGGAACCGCGCCTCGTCCAGCACGAGCAAGGTCGTCGGAGCGATGGCGCGCGCCTGGGTGCGGGGCGGCTTTTTCAGGAGCATCCGCATCTGGCCGAACATCTCGCCGCGGCCGAGGCGCCAGGTTTGCCCCGCGGTCTTCAGCTCGACCGCGCCGGAACTGACGAAATAGACGCTGCGCGCAATGACGCCGCGGCGTATGATCGTCTCGCCCGCGTCGACATAGCGCGTCTTCAGCACCCGGGCCAACCGCCTCAACGCGGCGTCGCTCATGCCGGAAAACAACGGAAACTGGCGCACGATCTCGGCTTTGCGCATGGCCAGATCCGGCAGCGGCGTCTTCTCGGCGAGATCGCGGCGCGCGGCGACGCCGCGCATCAGGGCGCTATAGACCTCTTCGCCGATGAGCCCGTCTTCAAGAAGCGTCGCGTATTCGCGCTCTTCCAGCCGCATCGCGGTGCGGCGGATGAACCGCCGCTCCATTTCTTCGGCGTAGCCGGGATATTGCAGGCGCAGCCCCTCCAGCGCCTGTTCGACCAGTTCGATGCGCCGGCTGAGCATTTCTTGCAGAAGGTCGGCCACGCGGCGGCCATGGATGCGCCGGATGCGCCCATTGATGAAATCGGGAAGGTCGCGCAGCGTCAGCCGTTGAGACAGCAGGAGCCCGAACCGCGTCGCGGTGATCCGCGCCAGCGGCGTCGAGATGCGCAGCCGATCATGCAGAAAGATCGCCGGCCGCAGCCAACGCCCGAAGCCGAGACTGTCGCGAGACGCCCGCTTGTAGCCCGTGCGTCCGCCGTGACGGGTCGCCTCGATCAAGGCGTCAGCCTGCGACAGCAGGCGCTCGGACAAGGTCGATGAGATCGTCCGGTCGCGGAATCGCGCGATGATGGTGTCGCGCTCCGCGCTCGCCAGCGCGATCAGCCCGAGCGTCACCCGGTCGCGATCAAGGATCCCGCTCTTGCCGTCGGCCGCCTTGACGGCGCGGTCGAGGCGCTCGCCGAAGCGCTTGGCTTCGGCGCGCACGGTTTCCTTGGTCAGCTCGTAATTCTCGGTCACCTTGGCCAGATCTTCGCGCACCGTCTGCAACGCCACCGCGATCACCTGATCGTAGAGCGCCTTGTCGAGCGGGACGAGCTTGTCGAGCTTCAGAAGCCCGATCACCCAGCGGAGGGTCGCGCCCTGTATCAGCAGCGTGAACAGCGTGAAGCCGGTGGCGAGAATCGCCACCTGCCGCTTGACCTCGACCGGCACGAGCAGGCTCTCGGTGACCGCCAGCGCCAGCGACAGGGTGACGGCGCCGCGCAATCCGCCCCACATGATCGCCACGCGGTAAGGCCGCTCGACCACCGGCGAGATCCGAAGCCATGTGAGGAGCGGCAACAACCCGTAAAGGATGATCGCCCGCGCCACGAAGGCGGCGACGACGACCACCATGATCAGCCCGAGATCCGCCAGCCGCAGGGATTCCAGCATGCGCGGGATGAGCAGCGCGGCGAGGATGAAGATCAGCGCGCCGGCCCAATGCGCCAGCAGGTCCCAGACCTCGCGCAGGTTCTGCCAGATATTCGGCGGCAGCCGCCCCGGCCCGGCCAGCTGGAGCGTCATCGCCGCGACCACAACCGCGATCACGCCGGACGCGCCTATGCTTTGCTCCGCGACGATATAGGCCAGATAGGGCACGGCGATGGAGACGGAGACCACCGCCAGCTCATACCGGCTGAAAATGGCCATGATCCAGATCGCGATGCGGGCCGCGATCCAGCCGACCAGAACCCCCCCGACAAGCAGGACGGGGAACCGCGCCAGCGCGCTCTGGATCGACGGGTCCGGCACCCCCGCCATGACATATTCCATGAACAGGCCAAAGAGGGCGATGGCGGCGGCGTCGTTCAGCAGGCTCTCGCCTTCAATGATCCGCGCCAGGCGGCGGGGCGCGGAGATCGAGCGGAACATGCTGACCACGGCGGACGGGTCCGTCGTCGAGACGATGGCCCCGACCAGAAGCGCCGCCGCAAGGGTCAGCGAGCTGACGAAGGCCAGCGCATATCCGATGACGAACGTCGCGACGAAAACCGCCACCACCGCCAGAACCAGGATCGGCACCCAGTCATCGACCATACGCCGCAGGTTGAGCCCGAGCGTGACCTGAAACACCAATGTCGGCAGGAAGACATAGAGGAAGACGTTCGACCGGATCGGCAACGTGAGAATCGCCTCGGCGACAGGGTTCAGCGCGTCGGTGAGGTCCGTGCGCAGAAAGAAGATCGCGCCGGCGCCGATGATGATGCCGAGGCAGGCGATGATCACCGCATAGGGCAGGCGCAAACGCGCCGCGACCGGCTCCGCCGCTCCGATCAGCAGAAACAGGGACGCGATGATCGTGGTGATCAGAATGATGTCCATGGGTCTCGTTTAACGAGAATCTGCCTTTTGGGAAGAACAAAGAGAGCCTGTTTTTCTATTGAATCGTGCTGCGGAGCGCATCGCCCGGGCGCGCGCCAGCCGGAGGATGGCGGGAATGCGGCCCGCTGCGGCTCGGGGTCCGTCGGCCGCGGGCCGCCCAAGCCATGCTTCGGCCGTCGCCGCGGCGAGGCGCCCGGCGTTCGCCAGAAACACACCGCCCTTTGGCCAAACCCGCGCAAAGTGGTATTCGCTATTATGTGATGCAATAGCCGCCATTATGTGGTGCAGTAGCCGTCGTCCTTTCGTATTTAAAATCGCAAGGAATACCGTGATGTCTTCGCCGCTCAGCCTGCATGTTCCTGAACCGGCGGTCCGTCCCGGCGGGACGCCGGATTTCACCAACGTGCATATCGCGCCCGCCGGGGAGGTGGGGCGCCCGCCGGTCGATGTCGACCCCAGAGAAATCCGGGATATGGCGTTCTCCATCATCCGGGTGCTGAACCGCGCGGGCGAGGCCGTCGGCCCATGGGCGGGGCTGTTGAGCGACGCGGACCTGATCGAGGGGCTTCGCCACATGATGCTGCTGCGCGCGCTGGACGCGCGGATGATCATCGCGCAGCGGCAGGGCAAGACGTCATTCTACATCCAGCATCTCGGCGAGGAGGCGGTCAGCACCGCGTTTCGCAAGGTCCTCAGGAAAGGCGACATGAATTTCGCCACCTATCGGCAGGCGGGCCTGCTGATCGCGGACGAGTACCCGCTGGAGACGATGATCAACCAGATCTACACCAATTCCGAAGACCCGCTCAAAGGCCGGCAATTGCCGACCCTCTATTCGGTGCGCGAACACGGGTTCTTTACGCTTTCCGGCAATCTCGCCACCCAGTTTCCTCAGGCCGTCGGCTGGGCGATGGCCTCCGCGATCAAGGGGGAGACGAACATCGCCGCCGGCTGGATCGGCGACGGCTCGACCGCGGAGAGCGACTTTCACGCGGCGCTGGTCTTCGCCTCGACGTTCAAGGCGCCGGTGGTGCTGAACGTGGTCAACAATCAGTGGGCGATCTCGACCTTTCAGGGCATCGCGCGGGGCGGGGTCGGCACCTTCGCCGCGCGCGGGCTGGGCTATGGGATTCCGTCGCTGCGGGTGGATGGCAACGACTATCTCGCGGTTTACGCCGTCGGGCGGTGGGCGGCGGAGCGGGCGCGCCGCAATCTGGGCCCGACGCTGATCGAATATGTGACCTATCGCGCCGGCGCGCATTCCACCTCGGACGACCCGAGCGCCTATCGCCCGAAAGAGGAATCCGCCGCCTGGCCGCTTGGCGACCCGGTGATCCGGCTCAAGGCGCATCTGATCGGCAAGGGCGCGTGGAGCGAGGACCGCCATATCCAGCTCGAGGCGGAAATGCGCGACACGGTCATCGCCGCGCAGAAGGCGGCCGAAGCCAACGGCACGCTGCATTCCGGCAACCGCCCCTCGGTGCGCGACATGTTCGAGGGGGTCTATGCCGACATGCCGCCGCATCTGCGGCGCCAACGGCAGGAAACGGGGGTTTAGCCATGGCGCGATTCACGATGATCCAGGCGATCCGCGACGCCATGGATGTCGCCATGGGGCGGGACGACACCGTCGTGGTCTACGGCGAGGACGTGGGTTATTTCGGCGGCGTGTTCCGCGCCACGCAGGGCTTGCAGGAGAAATACGGCCGCAGCCGCTGTTTCGACGCGCCCATCAACGAGAGCGGCATCGTCGGCGCCGCCATCGGCATGGCGGCCAACGGGATGCGCCCCTGCGTCGAGATCCAGTTCGCCGATTACATGTATCCCGCCTATGACCAGATCACTCAGGAGGCGGCGCGCATCCGCTACCGCTCGAATGGAGATTTCACCTGCCCGATCGTGATCCGCATGCCGACCGGCGGCGGCATCTTCGGCGGGCAGACCCACAGCCAGAGCCCGGAGGCCCTCTTTACCCATGTGGCCGGGCTCAAGGTGGTGGTGCCCTGCAATCCCCATGACGCCAAGGGGCTGCTGATCGCCGCGATCGAGGATCCGGACCCGGTCATCTTTCTCGAACCCAAGCGCCTCTATAATGGTCCGTTCGACGGGCACTACGACCGCCCGGTGACCGGATGGGACAAACATCCCGACGGCGAGGCGCCGGAGGGATATTTCACCGTTCCGCTGGGAAAGGCCAAGGTCAGGCGCGAGGGGCGCGACGTGACCGTCCTGGCCTATGGAACCATGGTGCATGTGGCGCTGGCCGCCGCCGAGGACACCGGCGTCGACGCCGAGATCATCGATCTGCGCACGCTGCTGCCCTACGATCTGGATGCGATCACGGCGTCGGTGCGCAAGACCGGGCGCTGCGTCATCGTGCATGAGGCGACGCTGACCTCGGGCTTCGGCGCGGAGCTCGCGGCGCTGGTCGCGGAGCATTGTTTTTATCACCTCGAGGCGCCGATCCGCCGGGTCGCGGGCTGGGACACCCCCTATCCGCATGCGCAGGAGTGGGATTACTTCCCCGGCCCCGCCCGCGTCGGCGCGGCGCTCACCCTGGCGATGGAGGCCTGAGACATGGGCCAGCATACGATCAAGGCGCCGGATGTAGGCGAGGGCATCGCGGAGGTGGAGCTGGCGGAATGGCGCGTCGCGGTGGGCGACCTGGTGCGCGAGGATCAGGTGCTGGCGGAGGTGATGACCGACAAGGCGACGGTCGAGATCCCGTCGCCCTTCGACGGAAAGGTGCTCTGGCTGGGGGGCGCCCCGGGCGACAAGATGGCTGTCGGCGCGCCGTTGATCCGGCTGGAGGTGGCGGGCGGGGACGACGCTGAGACCGAAGCCGAAGCCGCGCCCCAAATCTCGGCGCCCGAAGCCGCGCCCGAGGCCGCCGCCGAAACACCCGAGAGGGGCGGCGCGGAGGAGCCGGCGCCCCGGCGTTCCGCCCCGCCTTCGCCATCGCCCGCGCCCGCGCTTCGCGGCGCCCGCCCGCCGCGCCCCGAGGGGGAGAAGCCGATGGCGGCGCCCTCGGTGAGGGCGCGGGCGCGCGAGGCGGGGATCGATCTTCGCCGCGTCGCCGGCGGCGGCCCGGCCGGGCGGATCACCCATGAGGATCTCGATCGGCTGGCGGCCGCGCCCGACATGGTGGGGCCGGCGGCGGGCTATCGGCGCAACACCTCGGTCGAAGAAGTCAGGGTGATCGGATTACGCCGCAAGATCGCCGAGAGGATGGCGCAGGCGACCGCCAAGGTCGCGCATATCACCTATGTCGAGGAGGTCGACGTGACCGCGCTGGAGGATCTGCGCGCCAGCCTCAACGCGGCGCGCCGCGAAGATCAGCCGAAGCTGACGCTGCTGCCGTTTCTCATGCGGGCGCTGGTGCGGGCGATCGCCGAGCAGCCGCGTCTCAACGCGCATTACGACGACGAGGCGGGCGTTATCATGGTGAGCGGCGGCGTCCATATCGGCATCGCGGCGCAGACCGACGCCGGGCTGATGGTGCCGGTCGTGCGCCATGCCGAGGCGCGCGATCTCTGGGGATGCGCGGCGGAGCTGAACCGCGTCAGCGAGGCGGCGAAGGCGGGCGGGGCCGCGCGGGATGAACTCTCCGGCTCGACCATCACCATCACGTCGCTCGGGGCGTTGGGCGGGATCATGAGCACGCCGATCATCAACCGCCCCGAAGTGGCGATTATCGGCGTCAACAGGATGGCCATTCGTCCGGTCTGGGATGGCGCGGGCTTTCAGCCGCGCAAGATGATGAACCTCTCGTCGAGCTTCGATCATCGGGTGATCGACGGCTGGGACGCTGCGGTTTTCGTGCAGAAGATCAAGACGCTGCTGGAGACACCGGCGCTGATCTTTGTCGAGGGATAAGGCGGTGAAGGATATTTCCTGCAAGCTTCTGGTGATCGGCGCCGGGCCCGGCGGCTATGTCTGCGCGATCCGCGCCGCGCAGCTGGGCGTCGATACCCTGATCGTCGACGCCGCGCCGCGCCCGGGCGGAACCTGCCTCAATGTCGGGTGCATTCCCTCCAAGGCGCTGATCCATGCGGCGGAGGAGTTCGCCGCCGTGACCGAGCGCGCCTCCGGAGACGCGCTTGGCGTCAGCGCGGGGAAACCGCGGATCGATCTGGCGCGTACGATGGAGTGGAAAGACGGGATCGTCACCCGCCTGACTGTCGGCGTCAGCGGGTTGCTGAAGAAGGCGGGGGTCAAGCGCGTGGGCGGCAGGGCGCGATTTCGCGATGGCCGCACGGTCGAGGTGGAGACCGATACCGGCGTCCAGGTGATCCATGCCGGGAACGTGGTGATCGCCACCGGCTCCGCCCCGGTGGAGCTGGCGGCGCTGCCTTTCGGCGGGCCGGTGATCTCATCGACGGACGCGCTGGCCCTGACCGAGGCGCCGGCGACCCTCGCGGTGATCGGCGGCGGCTATATCGGGCTGGAGCTGGGAACCGCCTTCGCCAAGCTCGGCACGAAGGTGACGGTGATCGAGGCGGCCCAGCGCATCCTGCCGCAATATGACGCCGATCTGACCCGCCCCGTCATGCGGCGGCTGAAGGAGATCGGCGTCAAGGTTCTGAACGACGCCAAGGCGGTCGGGTTGACCGGCAAGGGCGTGCTGCAGATCGACGGCCCCGAGGGGGAAAGCCGCATCAAGGCCGACAAGGTGCTGGTGACGGTCGGGCGAAGGCCGGTGACCGAGGGCTGGGGGCGCGAGGAGCTGGCCCTGGACATGGACGGGCCGTATCTGCGCATCGATCAGCACTGCGAGACGGCGATGCGTGGAATTTACGCGATCGGCGATGTGACCGGAGAGCCGATGCTGGCGCACCGGGCGATGGCGCAGGGGGAGCTGGTGGCGCAGATCGTCGCGGGGCGGAAGATGGAATGGGACAAACAGGCCGTTCCCGCGGTGTGCTTCACCGACCCGGAGATCGTCTCGGTCGGCCTCTCGCCCGATCAGGCCCGCGGCGCCGGGCGCGAGATCAAGACCGGCGTCTTCCCTTTCAGCGCCAATGGCCGCGCCATGACGATGCAGGCCCAGCAGGGTTTCGTCCGGGTGGTGGCGCGGGCCGACAATCACGCGGTGCTGGGGATTCAGGCCGTCGGAAAGGGCGTCTCGGAACTGTCGGCGGCGTTCGGTCTGGCGCTGGAGATGCAGGCGCGCCTTGAAGATATCGCCGCGACGGTTCACGCGCATCCGACTCTGGGCGAGGCGCTGCAGGAGGCGGCGATGGCCGCCCTCGGACAGGCGCTGCACGCCTGAGCTTCGTCTCCCGGGTCGCGGCCCGAGTCCCTGGCGCGCGCGCCGGCCATTTCATCGGCGCCGATCCCGAGACGCACGAGGGCGAAGCGCCGGAGATTGAAAGAGGCGGGGCGGGCGCCTTGCGACGCTCATCGCAGGGGAAGCCCGGCCCGAAAACGGGCCGGGATGTTCCATTTTCAGCCGAGATGGCCTTCCGCTTTCGCCCAGGCGTGAGTCGCGTCCAGCGCGGACTCGATCGGCGCGAAAAGGGCTTCAACTTCATCTTCCGTGATCACCATCGGCGGGCAGAAGACGAGCGTGTCGCCAGCGGGCCGAAGGATGACCCCCTGCTTGAAAAGCTCATTGGCGAGGTAGCCGCCCACCTTGCCCGGCGTCCCGAACACCGCCTTTGACGCCTTGTCCGGAGACAGCTCCAGCGCGCCCATCAGGCCGGCGGAGCGCGCCTCGCCGACCAGGGGATGCTCCGCCAATTTGTTCAGCTTCGCGGCAAACCCCGGCGCGAGACGCTGAACATGTCCAACGATGTCGCGCTTCTGGTAGATCTCGATCGCCTTCACCCCGAGCGCGCAGCCGAGCGGATGCCCGCCATAGGTGAAGCCGTGCCCGAAGGTCCCGATCTCGCCCGACTGAGCCTCGATCGCGTCGGCCATGTCCTGATTGATCGCGACGGCGGAAAGCGGCGCGTAGGCCGCCGTCAGCTGTTTCGCCATGGAGATCGACGTCGGCTTCATGTTGAAGGTGTCCGCGCCGAACCAGTTCCCGGTGCGGCCGAACCCGCAAATCACTTCATCATCGATGCAAAGTACGTCGTATCGCTGCAACACTTCCTGAATCGCGGGGAAATATCCTTCGGGCGGGACGATGACGCCGCCGGCGCCCATCACCGGCTCGGCGATGAAGGCCGCGACCGTATCCGGGCCCTCCTGGAGAATCATCTCCTCCAGCTCCCTCGCCAGACGAGCGGTGAATTCCGCCTCGGTCTCGCCGTCGCGGCCTTCGCGCCAGAAATGCGGGGTGCCGGTATGGAGGATCCGGTCCACCGGAAGGTCGAACTTCGTATGATTGGCGGGCAGCCCGGTGAGGGACCCGGAGACGATGGTGACCCCGTGATACCCCCGCTTGCGGCTGATGATCTTCTTCTTGTCGGGCTTGCCGCGGGCGTTGTTGTAGTACCAGACCAACTTGATCTGGGAGTCGTTCGCCTCGGAGCCCGACGACTGATAAATAACCTTGGAGATCGGAACCGGCGCGATTTCCTTGATCTTCTCGGCGAGTTCAATCGCAGCCTCGAAGCTGCGGCCGCTGAACAGGTGGTAATAGGGCAGCTTGTCCAGTTGCTCCTTGGCGGCCTCGATCAGTTCCGCGTCGCCGAAGCCCAGCCCGGCGCACCAGAGGCCGGCCATGCCTTCGATATACCGCTTGCCGGCGTCGTCATAAACGTAAACGCCCTTACCGGTCTCGATGATGAGAGGGCCGGATTTCCGGTGCTCCACCGCATTTGTGTAAGGGTGCAACAGAGCCTCGACGTCGCGGGTCTGCGCATTGCTGAGTGGACCGTCCATGCCCATTCCTCCTAGATTTATCCTAAGAGATAGAGCACTCTTCCGCGCGGTGAAGCAAGCCCCCGGAGGCGGGCGCGCGGCGGCCATATGCGCGCAGAATGCTGGTCAACGCGGCGCTCTGCCCTTACCACGACGAAATGACAGCGCGGCTACTCGCTTTTTCGGTTCATCTTCTCACCGCGTCCGGCGCCTTCCTCGCTTTTCTGGCGATGCTCGCCGCGATGCGGGGCGCCTGGGCGGAGATGTTCGGCTGGCTCGGCGCGGCGCTGGTGGTCGACGGGCTGGACGGGCCGATGGCGCGCCGCCTGAAGGTGGAGTCCCGGGCGGCCCGCTGGTCGGGCGTGGTGCTGGACCTGATCGTCGACTATCTCACCTATGTCTTCATTCCGGCGGTCGCGCTGGTGACCTCGGAGACGATGTATCACCCGCTGGCGATCCCGGCGGCGGCGCTCATCATCATCTCCGGCGCGCTCTATTTCGCCGACACGCGGATGAAGACGAAGGACGCCAGCTTTCAGGGCTTTCCCGGGTGCTGGAACATGGTCGTTCTGGCGCTTTTCGCCACCGATCTCACCAATTCGGCCGGATTCGGGATCATCGCCGCGATCAGCGTCGCGCAGTTTCTGCCGCTCCGCTTCGTCCATCCGGTGAGAACCGCGCTCTGGCGCCCGCTCACCCTGCCGATCTCCGGAGCCTGGGTCGCATTCGCCGGCTGGGCGTGCTGGGAGCATTTCGATCAGCCGTTCATCTGCACGCTCGGCCTGATGGCGGCGTCGCTCTATCTTCTGCTCGCCGGGGTCGCGCAGCAGGCTCTCGGCCTCGGGCGGGCGGAGTAGGCGGCGCGCGCCGCCTCCCCTCGCCCGCGCGCCTTCACTCCAGAGCGGCGTCGCACCGCGCGCAGACATCGGCGTGGGCGTGCGCGCCCACATCCGGCAGCACCTTCCAGCAGCGGGCGCATTTCGCGCCCTCCGCCCGCGCCGGCGTCACCGCGATTCCGGGGACGTCGGCCAGGCGAAACGCCTCTTCCGGCCCTTCGCCCGCGCGGATCTCAACCGCCGAGGTGATGCAGATATCCGCGAAATCCACCGTCTCCAGCGCGGCGCGCGCCGCGTCATCGGCGACATGCACCACCGGCGCCGCCTCCAGCGAGGCGCCGATGCGCTTCTCGCGCCGCTCCACCTCAAGCGCGCCGGTGACGACGTGGCGCGCGCGCCGGATCGTCTCCCATTTCGCGGCGAGGGGCGCGTCGCTCCAGTCCGGCGTCTCGGGGAAATCCATGAGATGAACGGAGCTTTCCTCCCCCGGGAACCGCTCCAGCCACACCTCCTCCATGGTGAAGACCAGGATCGGCGCGAGCCAGGTGGTCAGCCGATGGAAGATCAGGTCGAGAACGGTTCGAGCGGCCCGCCGCCGGAGAGAATCCGGCGCGTCGCAATAAAGCGCGTCCTTCCTGATGTCGAAATACACCGCCGAAAGATCGACGGTGCAGAACTGGAAGAGCTGCTGAAAAACCGACTGGAAGGCGTAGTCCGTGTAGCCCTTGCGCACCACCGCGTCCAGCTCGGAAAGCCGGTGCAGCACCCACCGCTCCAGCTCCGGCATCTCCGCCGGGGCGACCCGTTCGGCCTCATCGAAATCGGCGAGATTGCCGAGGATGAACCGCAGCGAATTCCGGAGCCGCCGGTAACTGTCCGCGACGCCTTTCAGGATCTCCGGCCCGATCCGCTGATCGGCGGTGTAGTCGGTCTGCGCGACCCAGAGGCGGAGGATGTCGGCGCCGTACTGCTTCACCACCTGCTCGGGCAGAATGGTGTTGCCGACGGATTTCGACATCTTCTGGCCCTTCTCGTCCAGCGTGAAGCCATGCGTGACCACGGCCCGGTACGGCGCGCGCCCGAGCGTGCCGCAGGCCTGAAGAAGGGAGGAATGGAACCAGCCGCGATGCTGATCCGTGCCCTCCATGTAGACATCGGCGATGCCGTCCGCCGTGCCGTCCTCCCGGTCGCGAAGCACGAAGGCGTGGGTGGAGCCGGAATCGAACCAGACGTCGAGAATGTCGGTCTCTTTCTCCCATTCCGCCGGATCGACGCCCTCGATCCCGCCGAGGAACCGCTCCTTAGCGCCCTCCCTGAACCAGGCGTCGGCCCCCTCCTCACGGAAGGCGGCGGCGATGCGGGCGTTCACCTCGGCGTTCTTCAGCACCTCGACCTCGCCCGGCCCGGTCTGGCGCTTGAAGGAGGTGAGCGGCACGCCCCAGGCGCGCTGGCGCGAGAGCACCCAGTCGGGGCGCGACTCGATCATCGCGCGGAGCCGGTTCTTTCCGCTGGGCGGCGTGAAGGCCACGAGATGATCGATCGAGGCGAGCGCCCGCGCGCGGATCGTCTCTCCGTTCTCGTTCATGCCGTCATTCAGCGGCTTGTCGATGGCGGCGAACCATTGCGGCGTGTTCCGGAAGATCAGCGGCGCCTTGGAGCGCCATGAATGCGGGTAGGAATGGCGGAGCGTGCCCTTGGCGAACAGCGCGCCGGTCTCCGCCAGTTTCTTGATGACGGCGACATTGGCGCCGCCCTCCTTGCCCTTCTGATCGAAGATCACCTGGCCGCCGAAAAACGGGATATCCTCCCGGAAGGAGCCATCCTCCAGAATGTTGAATGTCATCGGCAGGCCATGCTTCAGGCCGACGACGTAGTCGTCCGCGCCGTGAGACGGGGCCGTATGAACGAAGCCGGTGCCGGCGTCGTCGGTGACATGGTCCGCGGCGATCACCGGGACATCGAAATCCCACTCGCCATTCGCGCCTTCGGCGCCGCGGAACGGATGGGCGCACGCGATCGCGGCCAACTCGCCCGCGGAGACATCGCGGACCCTCTCCCAACCATCCGCCGGGATCCTGGCCTTCTCGAAAGTTTCGGCGGCGAGCCGGTCGGCGAGCAGAAGCGTCTCGCCCGCCGCGGCTTTCGCCTCCTCCGGCGCGGAGGTGATCCTGTAGAGTCCGTAGGCGATCGCCGGATTGAAGCAGATCGCGCGGTTCTGCGGGATCGTCCACGGAGTCGTGGTCCAGATGATGACCTGCGCGCCAGCCAGATCCGCCGCGGCGGGGTCCGCGGAGACCACCGGAAACCGCACCCAGATCGTGTGGCTTTTGTGCTCGTGATACTCGACCTCGGCCTCGGCCAGCGCGGTCTTCTCCACGACGGACCACATCACCGGCTTCGAGCCCTGATAGAGCGAGCCGTTCATGACGAATTTCATGAACTCCTCGGCGATCACCGCCTCGGCCCGGAAATCCATCGTGAGGTACGGGTCGTCCCAGTTCCCGGTGACGCCGAGCCGCTTGAACTCCTCGCGCTGGATATCGACCCATTCGGCGGCGAACTTGCGGCATTCGGCGCGAAGTTCGTTGATCGGCACGTCGTCCTTGTCGAGCCCTTTCGCGCGATATTGCTCCTCGATCTTCCATTCGATCGGCAGGCCGTGGCAATCCCAGCCGGGGACATAGCGGCTGTCATGGCCCATCATCTGCCGGGAGCGGACGATCATGTCCTTGATCGTCTTGTTCAGCGCGTGGCCGATGTGAAGGTGGCCGTTGGCGTAGGGCGGGCCGTCGTGAAGCGTGAAGGGCGTGCGGCCGGTCTTTTCCCGAAGCCGGTCGTAAACGCCGATCCGCTCCCACCGGGCGAGCCAGTCGGGCTCGCGCGCGGGCAGCCCGGCGCGCATCGGGAACGCCGTTTTCGGCAGGAGAAGGGTCTCTTTGTAGTCGGCCTGGGCGGGCGCGGTCTGGTCGGCGCACATGGGCGTTTTGTCCGTCTGATGATCTTTTGATGTTCGGCTGCTGGTCGGGGGCGAGAACGCCATGATTCCCGGCTCTCCCTCAACGGGAGGCCGGGCCCGTAATTCGCACGCTGCCCACCATGAATGCCATGGCCGCCTCATAGCAGCGCGCCGCGGCGGGGTCCATCGCCCATCACCGGCGAGCGACGGAACCGCGCCGCGGCCGCGTAGGAGACAGCATGACACCGAAGGAGACGGGCATGTTCAGAACCCTCATCGCCGGCGCCGCGGCGCTCGGTCTTCTCATGGCCGCCGCGCCGACGACGGCGCAGGCTGACGACGATATTCTCAAAGGCGTCCTGATCGGCGCCGTCCTCGGCGGGACCGTGGCGGCGATCGCCAAGGCGCATGACCGGCGGACCTATGCGGAGCGGCCCACATACAAGCCCCATCGGCAACCGGCCTACGCCTATCGGCGCCCGGCGCCGCAGAGCCGCCACTATCGGGCGTACAGACAGCCGGTCGTCGTCGAGCGGCGCGTCTATCGCGCGCGTCCGGCTCCCGTGGTCGAGCGCCGCGCCCATGGCCGCTACCGCCACATCGACAGATAACCACATCGGCCGCGCGGCCCGGCTCGGCCCGCCGTCGCCGCGCGGCTAGCGTTGCGCCAGATGGGCGTGGACGGTCTCCAGCTTGTTCACGAGATGGGAGCGCAGCAGCGGGCCGAGCCGCCCGGCGTCGCGCGCTTTCAGCGCCGCCAGAATCTCCTCATGCTCGTCGACCGCGGCGCTCCAGCGCTCTTCGGACATATTGGCGAAATAGCGCGCCCGGCGCACCCGGCCCGCCAGCCCACGGAGCGTTTGCGTCAATGTCGGGTTGCGCGCGGCGAGGAGAATCGAATCGTGGATCTTCTGGTTGCACTCGAAATAGGGCCTCAGGTCGCGTTTCTCGAAATGGCCCAGCATCCGGCGGTGCAGCGCGTCGATCGCGTCGATCTCCGCATCTTCGATATGCGCGCAGGCGAGCTCGCCCGCGAGAGCTTCGAGCGCGCCCATGATCGGGAAGACCTCATCGAGATCTTCGATGGTGAGCGGCGCGATGCTGGCGCCGTAACGCGGCGTGAGCCGGACCAACCCCTCGTTCGACAACACCTTGATCGCCTCGCGGAGCGGAGTGCGCGATACGCCGAATCGGGCGCAGAGCTCCTTCTCGTTCAGCCTTTCGCCCGGCTGGAGGTCGTTGGTCACGATCTCTTCGCGCAGATGCTCGACGATCTGATCGTGAAGGGACACGCGCGGGAGTCGCTTCATCATGCTCATGCTCCACGCGTCTCCGCCGCTTCGACCGACATCGCGAACACACGCGCGACATGCACCGCGTCGCGCGCGGCGATATCCGCGATCTGGTGGCGGCACGAGGTGCCGTCCGCCACGATCAACGCGTCCTCCGGGGCCGCGCGGGCCGCCGGCGCGAGCGATAGCTCCGCCATGGCGCGCGAGACCCCTTCCGTCTCGGCCTGATAGCCGAACGAGCCGGCCATGCCGCAACATGAGGATTCGATCTTCTCGACCGCGAGGCCGGGGATAAGCCCCAGCGCCTCCTCTATCGGCTCCGCCGCGCCAAGCGCCTTCTGATGACAATGCCCATGGATCAACGCGCGCGGCGCGATCGGCGCGAGCGGCGCGTTGAAGCGGCCCGCGCGCGCCTCCCGGACGATGAACTCCTCGAAAGTCAGGATGCTTCGCCCCATCTCCTCGGTCCATTCGTCGCCGATCATAACCGGCGCTTCGTCGCGGAACGTGAGCGTGCATGAAGGCTCGAGCCCGACGATGGTCTTGCCCGCCCGGAGCGCCTCGGCGAAGACCCCGGCGCTGCGCCGCATCTCCGCCTTCGCCTTGTCGACCAGCCCGGCCGAAAGATAGCTCCGCCCGCAGCAGAGCGGCGCGCCGGCGGGCGCGGCCGCGACCCCGACGTCATAGCCGGCGCGCGTCAGAACCTTCACGGCGCTGTTCAGGTTCTCCGGCTCGAAATACCGGTTGAACGTGTCCGCGAAGAGCAGCACGTCGCCGGTAGACTTCTTGTGCGCGAAGGGCTTGCGCCAGACCGGAAGCCGGCGTTTGGCGCTGAAGCCGAGCGCCGCCTCCGACAGCGCGGCGATCCCCGGAATCCTGTCGCGGCCGTTCAACAGCCAGCGAACCCGCGCCGCGTAGGGCGCGTAGCGCGGCAGATAGGCGATCAGCCGCTCGCGGAGAGGAACGCCGTATTTCTTCGCGCGCGCCGCCAGCACCTCGACCTTCATCTTCGCCATGTCGACCGACATCGGGCATTCGCGTTTGCACGATTTGCAGGAGACGCAGAACTTCATCGTCTCCATCATGTCGTCCGAAGTGAACGCGTCCGGCCCGAGTTGCCCGGTCAGCGCAAGGCGAAGCGTGTTCGCCCGGCCCCGGGTCACGTCGCGCTCATTCCGCATGGCGCGGTAGCTGGGGCACATGGCCCCGCCTGCGAGCTTCCGGCAGGCGCCGTTGTTGTTGCACATCTCCACCGCGCCGGTCAGGCCGCCCGGCCATGCGCTCCAGTCGAACGCGGTCTCGCGCGGCTCCGCGGCGTAGCCGGGGGGCGTGCGAAACAGGCTGCGGTCGTCCATCCGCGGCGCGCGGACGATCTTGCCCGGATTGAGCAGGCCGGTCGGGTCGAACCGGTCTTTCACCTCCTCGAAGGCGCGCACGATCCGGGATCCGTACATGCGCTCGTGAAACTCTGAGCGGACGATGCCGTCGCCATGCTCGCCGGAATGGGCGCCCTTGTATTCGGCGACGATCTCGAAGGCTTCCTCCGCGATGGCGCGAAGCTGGCGCGCGCCGAGCTCCTCCTTGAGGTTCAGCACCGGACGGACGTGAAGAAGGCCGACCGAGGCATGCGCGTACCAGGTGCCATCCGTCCCGTGTTTATGGAAAACCTGGGTCAGGCGGTCGGTGAACTCCGCGAGATGCTCCAGGTCGACCGCGCAATCCTCGACGAAGGAGACCGGCTTTCCCGCCGTCCGCATCGACATCATGATGTTGAGGCCCTGCGTGCGCACCCCCCAGATCCGCGCCTGAAAGGCCGGGTCCTCGGCTTCGACGACGCCGCCCTCCTCCTTGCCCGGGTCGCCCCAGCGAAAGCCGAGCTCCGCCATCAGATCGCCAAGCGCGGCGAGCCGCCGGCGATTCTCGGCGGGGTCGGGCTCGGCGAACTCCACCAGAAGGAGCGCGGCCGGCGCGCCCCGGACGAACTCATCGACGATGGGTTTGAATTGCGGGATGTCGCGGCCGAGCCTGATCATGTTGTGATCGACCAGCTCCACCGCCACCGGACCGAGCTTGACGATATGCTGCGCGGCGTCCATCGCCTTGTAGAAGCTGGGGAAATGACAGACGCCGAGGGTCTTAGAATCGAGCGTCGGCGACAGGCGGAGCTCAAGCCGCCGGCTGATCGCCAGCGTGCCTTCGGAGCCGACCAGAAGATGCGCCATGTTGGCCTCGGCGCCGTTCGGCGTCAGCGCGTCGATGTTATAGCCGCCGACCCGGCGGAGAACCTTGGGGAATCGGGCCTCGATCTCCTCGGCCTCACGCGCGCCGAGCGCGAGCATGTCATCGAAAAGCGCGTCTCCCGCCGGCCGGCCGACCGGCCCGAAATGGCGGATCTCCCCATTCGCGAGCATCGCCTCGATGGCGAGGGTGTTGTCGCGCATCTTGCCGTAGCGAATGGAGCGCGAGCCGCAGGAATTGTTCGCGGCCATGCCGCCGAGCGTGGCGCGGGACGCGGTGGAGACGTCGACCGGGAACCAGAGACGATCTTTCTTCAGCTTGCGGTTCAACTCGTCCAGAACCAGCCCGGGCTCCACGGTGACGCGCCCCGCCGCCGCGTCATAGTCGAGCACGCGGTTCATGTGCTTCGAAAAATCGACGACGATGGCGTCGTTCACCGTCTGCCCGGATTGCGACGTGCCGCCGCCCCGCGCCATCACGGGAACCCCGGCCTCCCGCGCGAAGGCGAGCGTCGCCTCGACATCCTCCCAGCGCTTTGGCGTCACGACCGCCCGAGGAACGATCTGATAGATCGAAGCGTCGGTCGCGTAGCGCCCTCTGTCGAAGGCTCCGGCGGACGCCTCGCCTTCAATCTCGGACCGGAGTTTCTCGATATTCACGGGTCCCACTACGAATCCCCTTGACTGAATTATGAATTCAAAATTCATTAGAGGGGAAAGCGCCGACAGATCAAGCGCGATGACGAAGAGTGAGACATGATGAAATCCGGCCGACACTTCCTCCAGATCCCGGGGCCCACCAATACGCCGGAGCGCGTCAGGATGGCGATGGACCGTGCGGTCATCGATCATCGGGGACCGGATTTCGGCGAGCTTGGCGCCGGTCTGCTGCATGACCTGAAGGCGGTGTTCAAGACCGAACATCGCGTCTTCATCTACCCTGCGTCCGGCACCGGCGCGTGGGAGGCGGCGCTGGTCAACACGCTGAAGCAGGGCGACCGCGTGCTGATGTATGAAACCGGCCAGTTCGCGACGCTGTGGCGGCAGATGGCCGAACGGCTCGGATACGACCCGATCTTCATGCAAGGGGACTGGCGGAGCGGCGCCAACGCCGACGCGATCGAAGCTCAGCTTCGCGCCGATAGCGGGCATGCGATCAAGGCGGTCTGCGTCGTCCACAACGACACCGCGACCGGCGTCACCACCGACATCGCCGCGATTCGCCGCGCGATGGACGCGGCGAATCATCCCGCGCTTCTGATCGTCGATACGATCTCGTCCCTCGCCGCGATCGATTTCCGGATGGACGAATGGGGCGTCGACGTGACGGTCTCAGGCTCGCAAAAAGGGCTGATGCTGCCGCCGGGCATCTCCTTCAACGCGGTGAACGAGAAGGCGATGGCGGCGGCCGACGCCGGCGGCGGGCGGCGCTCCTATTGGGACTGGCGCGCCATGGTGGGGCCGAACGAGACCGGGTTCTTCCCCTACACTCCCGCGACGACGCTGCTCTACGGCCTCCGCGAGGCGTTGGACATGCTGGCGGAGGAAGGCCTCGAGAACGTCTTCGCCCGCCACGCCCGCCACGCCGAGGCCACGCGCCGCGCCGTCGTTGGCTGGGGGCTGGAGATTCTCTGCCGGAACCCGAAGGAATACTCCAACGCCCTCACTGCGGTGATGATGCCGGGGGAGAAGGGCGCGGATGCTCTCCGCAAGACCATTCTGGACGGATTCGACATGTCGCTCGGCGCCGGGCTGAACAAGGTCGGCGACAAAGTGTTCCGAATCGGCCACCTTGGCGATTTCAACGACCTGATGCTGATGGGAACGCTCTGCGGCGTCGAAATGGGGCTCAGCCGCGCGGGCGTGGCCTATGAACCCGGCGGCGCGCAGATCGCCATGGACTATCTGGCGGCGAATCCGCTGGCGCGCCCGTAGAAATCGGGCGACCGTGAAGACGCGGCGCCGTGTTGAGGAACCGAGATGATGAAAAGGGAGGACAAGATGACGTTCGGAAAGATGTTCGCGGCGCTTGGCGCGCTCGCTCTCGCGACCGGTCTGACGACCGGCGCCGAGGCCGCCGATCTGAAGCTGAAGTTCGGCCATGTGGGCGAGCCTGGCTCTCTCTTCTCCGTTTCGGCCGACGAGTTCGCGCGCCGCGCCAATGAGAAGCTCGGCGACAAGGCCGAGGTTCAGGTCTTCGGCTCATCGCAGCTCGGCAAGGACGCCGAGCTGCTGCAGAAACTGAAGCTCGATCAGGTGACCTTCGCGCTGCCGAGCTCGGTGATGTCCTCCGTCTCGAACGAGTTCGGCGTGTTCGAGATGCCCTACATCATCAAGGACCGGGAGCATATGAAGAAGGTCGAGGGCGCGCTGTTCGACAGCGTCCTCGAGCCGGCGGCCGAGAAGAAGGGCTACCGCATTCTCGCGCTCTGGGAAAACGGCTTTCGCCAGATCACCAACAACGTGCATCCCATAAACGTGCCCGCCGATCTCGACGGCATCAAGCTCCGCACGCCGAAGGGTGAATGGCGGGTCAAGATGTTCAAGGCCTATGGCGCCAACCCGACGCCGATGGCGTTCTCGGAAGTGTTCACCGCCCTCCAGACCGGCGTGATCGACGGGCAGGAGAACCCTCTGGCCCAGATCGGGTCCGCCAAATTCGGCGAAGTGCAGAAATATCTCTCGATGACCGGCCACGTCTACACGCCGGCCTATGTCCTCGTCTCCAAGCGCGCGTTCGAGGCGTTGCCGCAGGACGTTCAGGATATTCTGGTCGAGACCGCGCAGGAGACGCAGGCCTTCGTCTACGAGACGGCCGCGCAGATGGACGCCGACCTCGTGAAGTCCCTCTCCGACCAGATGGAGATCAATGAGGCCGACAAGGCCGCCTTCATCAAGGCGTCGCAACCGATTTATGACGAGTTCAGCGAATCGGTCGAAGGCGGCGGCGAGCTGATAAAGACCGTCCTGGATCTTCAGTAAAAGCGCGTGAGCGGGGCGCGCCCGCGCGCCCCGCTCACTGGATAAATCGGACGGATTTCATATCATGACGCGCGTCAGGAACGGCCTGGAATGGCTGCTTGAATGGGTCGTCATCGCGCTCATGGTCGGGCTGACCGTGGTCGTGGTGGTGGCCGTCGTCTCCCGCCTGCTGGGCGAATCCTTCAGTTGGTATGACGAGGTCGCGGCGATCGGTCTCGCCTGGGTCACCTATTACTGCTCGGCGCTCGCGGCGCTGAAACGGCGGCATATCGGGTTCGATTCGGTCTTGCTCGCGCTGCCGCCCCGGTTCCGGATCGCGGCCGCGCTTTTCGGCGAAGCGGTGACGCTCGGCTTTTTCGGCCTGCTGACCTGGGCCGGGATCCGGGTGTTTCAAGTGCTCGAAGGCGATACGCTGGTTTCTCTGACATGGGTGCCCGTGCAACTGACCCAATCGGTGATCCCGGTCGGCGCGGCGTTGTTCATCGTCGCGCAGCTTCTTTCAGCGCCGGTCTACCTCCGCGCCGTCCGCGCCGGGATCTCTCTGGAAAACCACGAAGACGAAGAGACCATGGAATGATGCCCATGCTTGCGAAGGAGCGTCCGCGATGGTGATCGCGTTATTGCTGGTTGTCCTGCTGGGCCTCATTCTGATCAACGTGCCGATCGCGGTCGCGCTGGCGGTGGCCGGCGTCGTCGGTCTGCTGCTGACGGAAGGGCCCAACGCCCTCGTGAGCGTGGCGCTCGACATGTATGACGGCTCCACGAATTTCTCGCTCATCGCGATTCCGATGTTCGTGCTCGCGGGCGCGATCATGAACGCGGGCGGGATCACCGTCAGGCTCATCAATTTCGTCTCCGCGCTGATCGGCTTCGTGCGCGGCGGGCTGGCGATGGTGAATATCGGCGTCTCGCTGTTCTTCGCGGAGATTTCGGGCTCGGCCGTGGCGGATGTGGCCGCGCTCGGCTCGATCATGATCCCGGAGATGAAGAAGCGGGGCTACAAGAAGGAGTTCGCGGCGGCGCTCACCTCCTCCTCCGCATCGCTGGCGATCATCATTCCGCCGTCGATCCCGATGATTCTCTACGGCGTGTCGGCGAACGCCTCGATCGAGCAGTTGTTCGTCGCCGGCGTCGCGCCCGGCCTGCTGGGCGGAGTGGGGCTGATGACCGTCGCCTATTTTTTCGCGCGCCGCTATAATCTGCCGACGGAAGAGGCGTTCAATCTGCGGCGCGTGCGCAGCACCTTCATCGAAGCGCTGCCGACATTCGCTCTGCCGGTCATCATTCTTGGCGGCATCTTCGGCGGTTTCGTCACCGCGACGGAGGCGGCGGGGCTCGCGGTGCTGGCCGCCATCGTGGTCGGCGCGTGGTATCGCGAGGTGGATTTCCGCAAGCTCAAGACCGCGATGCTGGACGGCGGCATGCAGACCGCCGTGGTCATGCTTCTGGTCGCCGCGTCGGTGCTCATGGGCGGGTTCCTGACCCGGGCTCAGGTGCCGCAACAACTCGCTGCGGATCTCATCGCCTTCACCGACAACAAATACGTCATCCTTCTGATCCTCAACATCTTCTTCCTGATCATCGGCTTCTTCCTTCATTCCGCCGCGGCGATCATCCTGGTCGTTCCGATCGTCATTCCGCTGATCAACGCGGTCGGGATCGACCCGGTTCATTTCGGCCTCATCGTGACGCTCAATCTGGCCATCGGTCAGCAGACGCCGCCTGTCGCCAGCGTGCTGATCACCGCCTGCTCGATCGCCCGCGCCAACATCTGGGACGTATCCAAGACCAATCTGCCGATGGTCGGGGTCTTGCTGACGACGCTGATGATCTGCACTTATGTCCCAGCCATCCCGATGTTCCTTGTGGAGTATTTCTACCGATGAAACTCACCCTCGAATCCGCCCGAAAGATTGTTCGCGCAGCCTTTGACGAAGGCGCGTCACGCGGCTCCAAACCGCTCTCCATCGCGGTTCTGGACGCCGGCGGGCACGTGATCGCGTTCGAACGGGCCGATGGCGCCAGCCCGATGCGGTTCGCAATCGCGCACGGCAAGGCCTATGGCGCGGTCATGATCGGGTCCGGATCCCGCGCGCTCTTCGAGCGTGCGAAGGAGCAGCCCTATTTCATGCAGGCGATGAACGGGCTGGCGCAGGGCGCGCTGGTGCCGGTGCCGGGCGGCGTACTGATCCGCTCCGGCGGGGAGGTGATCGGCGCCGTCGGGATCACCGGCGACACATCGGATGTCGATGAAGCCTGCGCCGTCGCCGCCATCACGGCTGCGGGGTTTGAGGCGGACACGGGTGGGCCCGCCAAATGAGCGAGACAATCCTCTGGAACGTCGAGGACGGCGTCGGGCGCATCACCTTCAACCGGCCGGACCGGCGGAACGCCTTCACCTTCGAGATGTACCGCGAGGTGGCCGATATCTGCCGCCGTGCGCCGGATGAGGGCGTGAAGGCCATCGTGATGACCGGCGCGGGCGGGCGGGCCTTCGCCGCCGGCACCGACATGGCGGAATTTCGCGGATTTTCGACTCCGGACGACGCGCTGACATATGAAAAGACGATGGACGGCGTCCTCGAGACGATCGAGTCCTGCACGATCCCGACGGTCGCCGCGATCACCGGGGCCTGCACAGGCGGCGGCGGCGCCATCGCGGCCGCATGCGATCTGCGGATCTGCGACAGCCGGCTCAAATTCGGCTTTCCCATCGCCCGGACGCTCGGCAATTGCCTCAGCATCGGCAATCTCGCCCGGCTTTCGGCGCTGATCGGGCCGGGGCGGGTGCGTGAAATCATTTTCACCGCGCGCCTGGTCGAAGCGGAGGAGGCGTTGGCCGCCGGGCTCGTCTCCGAAGTGCTGGACGACGCGGAGGCGGTGATGCGGCGCGCGGATGAACTGGCCAGAACCGTCGCGGGGCACGCGCCCCTCACCCTTCGCGCGACGAAGGAGGCGCTGCGGCGGCTCCGGCTGGAGGGCGCCGGGGCGGCGGACGACGATCTCGTGACGCTCGCATACGGCAGCGCGGATTTCCGCGAAGGGATGGAGGCCTTCCTCTCGAAGCGCAAGCCAGAGTGGACCGGCCGATGAGCGGCGTGAAGGGCCCCCTCGACGGGATGAAGGTCATCGAGTTGGCGCATGTCATGGCCGGGCCGGTCTGCGGGCTGATGCTGGCCGATATGGGCGCTGACGTCATCAAGGTGGAGAAGGCCTCCGGCGACGACACGCGCGGCTCGGTGCCGCCCGAAATCGGTGGAGAATCGGCCGCCTTCATGATGATGAACCGGAACAAGCGCGGCGTTGTTCTCGATCTGAAAAGCCCGGAAGGCAACGCCGTCCTGCGCCGGATGCTGCGTGACGCGGACGTCCTGATCGAGAATTACCGGATGGGCGTCATGGAGAAGCTCGGCCTCGGATACGAGACATTGCGCAAGGAGAATCCGGGCCTGATCTATTGCTCGATCTCCGGCTTCGGGCGCACCGGCCCCTATGCGACGCGCGGCGGCTTCGACCTGATCGCGCAGGGCATGTCCGGGCTGATGTCGATCACCGGCGAAGGGCCGGGGCGCCCTCCGGTCAAGGTCGGCGCTCCGGTCACGGACATCACCGCCGGGATTCTCGGCGCGATGGGCGTCGCCGCGGCTTACGCCCGCAAACTCCAGACCGGGCTCGGGCAGAAGGTGGACACATCCCTGCTGGAGGCCGGGGTCGTCCATACCTACTGGCAATCCGCCATCGCCTTCGCGACCGGCGTCCCGCCGGGCCCGATGGGCTCCGCGCATCCGCTGAACGCGCCCTATCAGGCGTTCAGGACCGCCGATGGCTGGATCAATGTCGGCGCCGCCAATCAAGCAAACTGGGAGCGGCTCTGCCGTCTCCTCGGAGCTGAAGATCTGACCGAGGATCCGCGCTTTTCCGCGAACTCCGGACGAATGGCGAATCTGGAGGAGCTGACCGCCGCGCTGACCAAGTATTTCAGCACGAAGAGCACGGCGCACTGGCTGAAGGCGCTGGAGGAAGTCGGCGTTCCCGCGGGGCCGGTGCTGTCGGTCTCGGAGATGCACGAGGATCCGCAGGTGCAGGCGCGAGAGATGGTGGTCGAAGTCGACCATCCATCCGCTGGCGCGATGAAGACCATCGGCCTGCCGGTGAAATTCTCGGAGACGCCGGGCGGCGTGCGCGGACCGGCGCCGAGGCTCGGCGAACACGCCCGCGAGATCTTGCGCGAATATGGCTACCGCGACGACGAGATCGCGAAAATGCTGGAAAGCGGCGCGGTCGCCGGCGGCTGATCGCGCGACCGGGTTTCGGCGCCGTCGCCTCGGAAGGACGACGGGCAGCCCAGGCCTGGGCTCGGTTCGGACGGGCGGATCGCCGCCCCGGCCAAGCCGGTGACGCGGAGCGAGGGAACGCCGCATGACGGGGGCGTCGCCTCGCTCCCGACCCATTCGCGGTCAGGCCGCCTTGCCGCCCGGTCTCTCGTCCGCGGCCTCTCCACAAGCGGCCGGGCGCGGCGGGCGCCGCGCCCGGCCGTCATCTCAGCTGCAGCCTGTCGTGGCGCCGCAATTGTCGCATTTCAGGCAGGTGCCGTTCCGCACCAGCGTGAAGTTGCCGCATTCGCCGCAAGGATCTCCCTCGTAGCCCTTCATCCGCGCTTCCGCGCGGCGTTGGACGGCTCCGCCCCCACTGCTGGCGCTGGCGCTGGCGACCGTGACGTCGCTCACCATCACCGAGGACCGCCCCATCGCCCCGCCGCTGGCGGCCGACGCCGTCTGCTGAAGGCCGCCGGTCACGACGAAGAAGTCCTTCGGCATCCGGCCATGGGTGTAGCCGTTGGATGCGGCGGCCCGGATCGCTTCGATCCGCGCCAGCGCGTCTTGCCCCGCTTCGGCGAAGTTGCGCTTGCCTTCCTCTTCGCCGCTGCCCATGGCGTCGAAGCGCATCCCCTCCGGCTCCACATGCGCGAGGTCGGTCCGGTCGAGATAGCTGATCGCGAGCTCACGAAAGATGTAGTCGATGATCGAGGTCGCGGTCTTGATGTTCTCGTTGCCCTGAACAATTCCCGCCGGCTCGAACCGGGTGAAGGTGAAGGCGTCGACGAACTCTTCGAGCGGGACGCCGTATTGCAGCCCCATCGAGATGGCGATGGCGAAATTGTTCATCATCGCCCGGAAGGCCGCGCCTTCCTTGTGCATGTCGATGAAAATCTCGCCGAGGCGGCCATCGTCATATTCGCCGGTGTGGAGATAGACCTTGTGCCCGCCGACCGTCGCCTTCTGGGTGTAGGATTTCCGCCGGTCGGGGAGCCGCTCGCGGCCCCGCTTCGCGGCGGTCTCGCGGATCACCACCTTCTCGACGATCCGCTCCGCCACCGCGGCGATGCGGGCGGAACCCGGCTCTTCGGCCTCCGCCTCCTCATCGTCGAGGATCTGCGCGGCGAGCGGCTGCGAGAGCTTCGATCCGTCGCGGTAAAGCGCGTTCGCCTTGACGCCCTTCTCCCAGGAGAGCCGGTAGGCCGCCTTCACATCTTCGACCGACGCGTCGTTGGGCATGTTGATGGTCTTTGAGATCGCTCCGGAGATGAAGCTCTGCGCCGCCGCCATCATGTGGATATGGCTTTCGACGCTCAGATAGCGCCGGCCGGTCCGCCCGCAGGGGTTGGCGCAGTCGAACACGCCGATATGAGCGGGGTCGAGGCCCGGCGCGCCCTCCAGCGTCATCGTTCCGCACACAAAATTGTTCGCGGCGTCGATCTCCGCCTTGGAGAAGCCGATCTCGCGCAGAAGATCGAAGGTCGGGTTCTCCATCGCCTTGGGATCGAGGCCGAGCTTCTCTTCGCAGAACGCGGCGCCGAGGGTCCATTGGTTGAAGACGAAGCGGATATCGAACGCGGCGGCGAGGCTCTCCTCGATCTTCGCCAGAGTCGCGGCGTCGAACCCCTTCTCCGCGAGCGTCACATGGTTGACGCCCGGCGCGCCGACCAGCGTGCCGCTGCCCACCGCGTGATTGATGATCGCCGCGATCGCGTTCTCTCCATAGCCGAGCGACGCGAGCGCCGCCGGCACCGAGCGGTTGATGATCTTGAAATAGCCGCCGCCGGCCAGTTTCTTGAATTTCACCAGCGCGAAATCCGGCTCGATTCCGGTGGTGTCGCAATCCATGACCAGCCCGATCGTGCCGGTGGGCGCGATCACCGTCGCCTGCGCGTTCCGGTAGCCATGCGCCTCGCCGAGGCTCAGCGCCCGGTCCCATGCCGCGCGGGCGGCGGCGATCAGCCGCTGATCGGGGCAGCCCGCATGATCGAGCGGGACCGGCTTCGTCGCCACCTGCTCGTAGCCGTCGTTCTCGCCATAGGCGGCGCGGCGATGGTTGCGGATGACCCGAAGCATGTGATCGGCGTTTTTCGCGTAGCCGGGGAACGCGCCGACTTCGGACGCGATCTCCGCCGACGTCGCGTAGCTCACGCCGGTCATCACCGCGGTCAGCGCGCCGCAAAGCGCGCGGCCCTCAACCGAATCATAGCCGTGGCCAAGCGACATCAGCAGCCCACCGATATTGGCGTAACCCAGCCCCAGGGTCCGGAACTCATAGGACCGCTGAGCGATCTCCCTGCTCGGGAACTGCGCCATCAGCACCGAGATCTCGAGCGTCAGGGTCCAGAGACGGGTCGCGTGCTCGTAGCCCGCGATGTCGAATTCGCCGTCCTTGAGGAAGGTGAGCAGATTCATCGACGCCAGATTGCAGGCGGTGTCGTCGAGAAACATGTATTCGGAGCACGGGTTCGACGCCCGGATCGGCCCGTCCTCGGGGCAGGTGTGCCAGTCGTTGATGGTGTCGTGATACTGCATGCCCGGATCGGCGCAGGACCATGCCGCGAGCGCGATCTGCTCCCAGAGATCGCGCGCCTTCACGGTTTTCGCGACGCCGCCGTCGGTGCGGCGGATCAACTCCCAATCCGCGTCCTCTTCGACCGCTTTCAGGAAGGCGTCGGTGACGCGGACGGAATTGTTGGAATTCTGCCCGGCGACGGTGAGATAGGCCTCCGAGTCCCAGTCGGTGTCATAGGTCGGGAACTCGATCTTCGCGAAGCCCTGCGCCGCGTATTGCAGCACGCGCTTCACATAGGCGTCGGGGATCGCGGATTTCCGCGCTTCCCGGATCGCCGCCCTCAGGCCGGCGTTCTTCTTCGGGTCGACCGCGTCGTCCATCGCGCCGTCCCATGCGCGGATCGCGTCGAAGATCAGATTGAGCTTCTGCTCATGCATCTTCGAGCCCGCGACGAGCGAGGCGACTTTCTGCTCCTCGGTCACCTTCCAGTTGATGAAGGCCTCGATATCCGGGTGGTCCATGTCGCAGATCACCATCTTCGCCGCGCGGCGCGTGGTGCCGCCCGATTTGATGGCGCCGGCCGCGCGGTCGCCGATCTTCAGAAAGGACATCAGGCCGGAGGATTTGCCGCCGCCGCCGAGGCGCTCGTTCGCCGCCCGGAGCGAGGAGAAATTGGTGCCGGTGCCGGAGCCGTACTTGAAGAGCCGCGCCTCCCGGGTCCAGAGATCCATGATCCCGCCTTCGTTGACCAGATCGTCCTTCACCGACTGGATGAAGCAGGCGTGCGGCTGCGGATGCTCATAGGCGGACTCGGACCGCACCAGCTCGCCGGTCCGGTAATCGACGTAGAAATGCCCCTGGCCCGGCCCGTCGATGCCGTAAGCCCAATGCAGACCGGTGTTGAACCATTGCGGAGAATTCGGCGCCGCCATCTGCATCGCCAGCATGTAGCGCATCTCATCGTGATAGGCGCGGGCGTCGGACTCGTCGGTGAAATAGCCGCCCTTCCAGCCCCAATAGGCCCAGGCGCCGGCCAGCCTGTCAAAGACCTGCCGCGCGTCGGTCTCGCCGCCGACGCGCTCGGCCTCCGGCAGCTTCTCGAGCGCCTTCTCATCGGGAACCGAGCGCCAGAGGAACGAGGGAACGCCCTTCTCCTTCACCCGCTTCAGCGCGGCGGGAACGCCGGCCTTGCGGAAATATTTCTGCGCCAGCACGTCGGCGGCGACCTGGCTCCACTTCGCCGGCGTCTGAACGCCCTCCAGCCTGAACACGGCCGATCCGTCGGGATTGCGGATCTCGCTCACCGTCTCGCGAAACTCGATGCTCGCATAGGGCGACTCCCCAGCGGTGGTGAAACGACGTTCGATCTTCATTTCTATGTCCCCTGCTCGCCCGTTCTCAGGCCGCGCGCTTCCGTTCACGGCGATGCGTTGACGCCGCGTCTCCATGCCGGCGCGCCGCAGCGCGCCAGGTGATCCAGTAAAATTCCGGCCCGCCGTTAACCAGATGGTGTGGTCATCGCGGCCCCGAACACAAACTCTGGTTGAAGGAGCTCCTTTGGTCAACGGCTATTTTCGACACGCGCACTACATTTTGCTGTTGACGCCGCCGCGAACACCACCAGTAGTGAACGAATTAGGAACCAAAGGTTAAGGTCTGATGAAGCTGTGGCGGGGAAAGCGGGGCGGCTCTCTCCGCCGACTCCTTCCATCCACCAGCGCCGCCGCGCCGCACTGGAACCGCCCCGCGGAAAATCATAAGCTGCGCCCCGGTCCGAATTTTCGAGGCGCGCATGAAACTCCTCACTCCGATTCACGCGATCGGCTGGGCGGCCGGGGTCTTCGGCGCGGAGAAGTCCTTTCTCGCGAATCCGATTCTCGGCAGCCGCAGGTTGAACGAAATGGGGCTGCACCGCGCCCGCGTCGCGGCGGCGGAACGGATGGCCCGGTTTCGCCGCGCCCGGCTTTCAGACATCCCCGCCGACGATCGCGCCGCCTATGACCGCGACGGATTCGTCATCAAGGAGAATTATCTCCCCGACGCCATCTTCCAGCGCGTCTGCGCCGAGGTTTTCGGCCAGCTTCACCCCGCGCGGGAGATGCGTCAGGGGCAGACCGTGACCCGGATGATTCCGCTCACCCACGCCGCGCGGCGGCGCGCGCCGGAGACCGTCTCCGCCGCGCAGGATCCGGCGCTGAACCGCCTCACCGGCTATGTGGCGGGGCGGACGGGCGCGCCGATCCATTTCATCCAGACCGTCATCGCCGAGCCGCAGCGCGGCCCCGCCGACCCGCAGACGGCGCTTCACGCGGACACGTTCCATTCCACGGCGAAGTTCTGGCTTTTCCTCCATGATGTCGACCTGGAGGACGGGCCGTTCATGTTCGCGCCCGGCTCGCACAAGCTGACGCCGGAGCGGCTGCGATGGGAGTACGAGCAGAGCCTGACCGCGAAGGAGGCCAAGCGCGCGCATCACTCCTTCGGCTCGTTCCGCGTCGGCGCCGACGAGATGGAGCGATTCGGCTATCAGCCGCCGCGCCCGATCGCCGTGCGCGCCAACACGCTGGTCATCGCCGACACCTACGGCTTTCACGCCCGCTCGCCCTCGCAAAAGCCGACGACGCGGGTGGAGGTCCACGGGCACATGCGCCGCAACCCGTTCCCGCCGTGGAACGGGCTCGACATTCAATCCCTGCCCGGCGTGAAGGGCCGGCAGATGGATATCTACTTCGCCTGGATGAACTTCCTGCGGCGCGACACGATCTGGAAGGACGTCGGCCTCGTAAAGGCCGACGCGCCCGCCATCACCTGACGCGCCGACGGAGGGGGCGCGGCCCCCTCAGCCTTCGAGGAAGGACCGCAGCTTCCGGCTCCGGGACGGATGCTTCAGCTTCCGCAGCGCCTTCGCTTCGATCTGCCGGATCCGCTCGCGGGTGACCGAGAACTGCTGGCCGACCTCTTCGAGCGTGTGATCGGTGTTCATGCCGATGCCGAACCGCATCCTCAGCACCCGCTCCTCGCGCGGGGTGAGCGAGGCCAGAACCCGGGTCGTGGTGTCTTTCAGGTTGCCCTGAATCGCCGCATCCAGCGGCAGCACCGCGTTCTTGTCCTCGATGAAATCGCCGAGCTGGCTGTCCTCCTCGTCGCCGATCGGCGTCTCGAGGCTGATCGGCTCCTTGGCGATCTTCATCACCTTGCGGACCTTCTCCAGCGGCATCTGCAATTTCGCCGCCAGCTCCTCCGGCGTCGGCTCGCGGCCGATCTCGTGCAGCATCTGCCGACCGGTGCGGACCAGCTTGTTGATCGTCTCGATCATGTGGACCGGGATGCGGATCGTGCGGGCCTGATCGGCGATCGAGCGGGTGATCGCCTGCCGGATCCACCAAGTCGCATAGGTCGAGAACTTGTAGCCGCGGCGGTACTCGAATTTGTCGACCGCCTTCATCAGGCCGATATTGCCCTCCTGAATCAGGTCGAGGAACTGCAGCCCGCGATTGGTGTATTTCTTGGCGATCGAGATCACGAGACGCAGATTCGCCTCGACCATCTCCTTCTTGGCGATTCGCGCCTCCTTCTCGCCCTTCTGCACGGTCTGGACGATGCGGCGGAATTCGCTGATGTCGACGCCGACCGCCTGGCCGATCTCGCCAACCTCGCCGCGAATCGCCTCGATCTTGTCGCGGTCCTTCGCGACCATCGCCGCCCACCCCTTGCCGCGCAGCGTCGCGACCCGGTCGAGCCAGCCCGGATCCAGCTCGGAGCCGCGATATTCCTCGATGAACTCGCGGCGATTGACCCGGTGCGCGTCGGCGAACTTCACGATGTTGCTCTCGAGCGTAAGCAGCCGGCGATTGATGCCGTAAAGCTCGTCGATCAACGATTCGATCCGGTTGTTGTGGAGATGAAGCGAATTCACCTCATCGACGATATGGCTGCGGAGCTTCTGATAGGCCCGCTCCTGCGCCGACGAAAAATGTCGCGTCTCGTCCAGCGCGGCCGAGATCCGGCTGACCTGCATCTTGTAGAGCTTGGCGTAATCGTCCGAGATCGAGCGAAGAACATCAAGCACCTGCGGCTTGAGCGCGCTTTCCATCGCCGACAGCGACAGATTGGTCTGTTCATCCTCGTCTTCGTCGTCATCGGCCGAATCGGCCGCGCCGTCGCCGGCGGGCTTGCCTTCCGAATCGGCGGATTTGGCCGCCCCCTCGCCCGGCTTCCCGGCTTCCGCCGGCTTCCCGTCCTGGCCGGCGGCGCCCTTCGCCCCTTCGACGACGACCTCCTCATCCGAGGCCGCCGCGGCGTCGATGAGAGACTGCCCGAACGTGGTCTCGAGATCGATCACGTCGCGGAGCATGATTCGCTCTTCTTCCAGCTCCTCCAGCCAGACCGTGATCGCCCGGAAGGTTCGGGGGCTTTCGCAGAGGCCGGCGATCATGGTCGAGCGACCGGCCTCGATCCGCTTTGCGATCGCGATCTCGCCTTCGCGGGACAGAAGTTCGACCGTCCCCATCTCGCGCAGATACATCCTCACCGGGTCGTCGGTGCGGTCCAGCGCCGCCGCGGCGGGCGTCGGCGCCGTCGCGACTTCGCGGCTCCCGCTCGCCTTGTCGGGTTTGGTCTCTTCGTCGCTGTCCGCGCTTTCCTCCGCTTCGACGACATTGACGCCCATCTCCGAGAGCAGAGACATCACGTCCTCGATCTGCTCGGAGGAAACCTGATCCTGCGGCAGAGCGGCGTTCAGCTCATCATAGGTGATGTAGCCGCGCGCCTTCGCCTGAGCGATCATCTTCTTGATCGCAGCCTGGCTCATGTCCAGCATCGGGCCCGGCGCGTCGCGCTGCTCGGCCTCGCGCTGTTCTTCGGTCTGACTTTCCTCGACGTCTTTCGCGGCCATCAGCGTCTCCGTTCTGTTTTCCCGGCGCGGGGTCGCGCGGGGAAAGGGCGGGCGAGCCGAATCAACAGCGAATCGCTGATTCGTCAACTGCGCCGCCGTGTCTGCTTTATCCATATCTTCGATTCCGCGTTCTTCGCCAACCGCGCCACGAGATGAGATTCGTCCTCGTCGCCATCCGGCAACGGCGGGGACGCCTCACGGAAATGACGTCGGAGCACCGCTTCGATCCGGCGATCAAGGCTTTCTTCGGCGTCCGCGCCCAATTCGATCTCCGCTTCCGCGATCTCCCGCGCCCGCGCCAAAACTGCGCGGTGGCGAGCCAACGTTTCATCGAAGCCCTGACGAGCTACTTCCTCAGACACATCTTCAGCCGCGAAACTCGCTTCGCGCGCCTGAGGAATGGCCAAAAGACGCGCCAGCGGGGGTTCTCCGATCTCGCGCTCGATCCTCTCGAGCCATGCGGAGCTGTCTTTGGTCGCGTCGTCACCCTCGGAGGCGGATATGAGCCCCCGGCGCAGAGTTTCAAGATCTGGACAAATAAATTCTATGTCTTCAAGCGCCTCCATCCGCCGCTCCGCGAGGGCGGGATGGGTGATCAGAGTGAGAAGAAGCGCCGCCTCGCGCCCGCGAGCCTCTCCTTCACGCCCCGAGGCGCGGGCGAGGGCGGAGCTTTTCACCTCCGTCGTCGGCATCGGCGGCGGGGCCCATGCGCCGCGCCGCGCCGGTCCCATCGTTCCGCGGGGCCGCGCGGAGAATGCGGGCGCGCCGCGCCCGGCGCCGAACAGCCGCGCGCGCCGCTCCCGAATCGCGTCGACGTAATGCCCGCGCAGATTCCGATCCTTGATCTTCGCCAGCGCGGTCTTCAGCCGCCGGTCGAGCGCGGCGCGCCGCTCCGGGCTGTCGAAGGAGCCGCCCTCGATCTCGCGCCGCCAGAGCAATTCGACCATCGGCAGGGCCTTGTCGAGCAGGGCGCGCATCGCCGCGGGCCCCTCCGCGCGAATCAGGTCGTCCGGATCCCGCCCCTCGGGCATCAGCGCGAATCGGAGGCTTCGCCCCGCCTCCAGCAGCGGCAGCGCGATGTCGATCAGCCGCTCCGCCGCCTTCAGCCCGGCCCGGTCGCCGTCCAGCGCGATCACCGGCTCGTCCGCGATCCGCCACATCAGCAGCAACTGGTCCTCGGTGATCGCGGTGCCGAGCGGCGCGACCGCATGGTCGATCCCGGCCTCCGCCAGCGCGATCACATCCATGTACCCCTCGGCGACGACCAGAGCGCCCGCCTTGCCGGCGGCGCTTCGGGCCGGCCCGTGGTTGAAGAGCGTCCGCCCCTTGTCGAAAAGCGGCGTCTCCGGCGAATTCAGGTATTTCGCCCGCGCGTCGGGGCTCAGCGCCCGCCCGCCGAACGCGACGCACCGGTCGCGCGCGTCGCGAATCGGGAACATGACCCGGCCGCGAAACCGGTCGTAAGGCGCGCCGCCGTCTTCGGGAACGATAACCAGACCGGCCTCGTCCATGGTCTGAATCGCCACCCCCTTGCCCGCAAGGTGGTCGCGAAGCGCCGTCCGGCTGTTGGGCGCGTAGCCGATCCCGAAACGCTCCACCGTCGCCGCGACCAGCCCGCGGCGCTGGATATACTCCCGCGCCTCCCGGCCGTTCGCGGCGCGAAGCTGGAGCCGATAGAAGCTCGCCGCCTGCTCCATCACCTCCACGAGACCGAGCCTCCGGTCCTCCCGTTCGGCGGCGCGCGGGTCGCGGGCGGGCATCTCCAGCCCGGCGTCGCGCGCCAGCGTCTCCACCGCCTCCATGAAGCTCATGTTTTCGCCGTCCCTCAGGAAGGAGATGGCGTCGCCCTTCGCGTGGCAGCCGAAGCAGTAGTAGAATCCCTTCCGGTCATCCACATGAAAAGACGAGGTTTTTTCCTGGTGGAACGGGCAGCAGGCCCAATAGTCGCCTTTGGCCGCGTTGGATTTCCGCTGATCCCAGACGAGTTTTCGCCCGATCACCGCCGCGAGGCTGACGCGGGCGCGAATCTCATCAAGGAATCCGGGTGGAAGAGACATGTCTCTTATATCGCGGCGCCTGCGCGCGGAGGCAAGGACCCGTCGCAGGGGCGCCGCGAGGCGCGCGTCAATCGGCGGCGAGCGCGTTCCGGATGAGCGCCTCCGCCTCCGTCCAGTCGCGGGGATGCAGATCGGCGGTCTCCGCCGGCCCGACGATCGGCCTCAGGAGCGCAGAGCCGACCAGATGCAGCCGCGTCGCCCCGACCGCGTGTCTGGCGACGCTGCCGAGCTGATTCGCGTTGTCGTCGATGAACGCCGTCGGCGCCGCCGCGCGCTCCGCCAGCCAGCGCAACGCGCGCCCCTTGCCGCCCTCGTTCATGACCACCGGGTACTCCATGCCGAGATCCGCGAGGTTGAACACCCGGTCGGCGCGCACCTGCGCCGGCGCGTTGGTCAGAACCACGATCTGCGCGACGTCGGACAGCCGGGACAAGGCGGCGGCGGCGCCTTCGATCTCTCGCTGGCGGCGGGTCTCTCCCTCGATGAAGCTCCAGACGAGGGGAAAGATCTGGTCGCGATCGAGCGGCGCGCCGTCCCGGTCGCGGATCGCCGTGTCGAGCTTGTATTCGGTCAGCCGGAACGCGTAGCCGCGCGCCGCGAGCCATTCGCCGAAATGCTCCGCGAAATGAACCAGAACTTCGTCCGCGTCGACGGCGATCAGCGGGCGCCCCGGCTCGACCCGCGCCGATTCCAGCTCCGCAAGAACGCGCGGCGGAATCTCGTCGAGATCCGCGGCGAACCAGTTGGGGCGTTTTTCGGTCATGGGTCAGGTCCAGTTCGGCAGATCCCCGCCGGGCAAGGCGGTGCGGGCGATGAGCGGCGCATCGGGCTTTTCCCCACTTGCGGCGCAGAAGGCAAGGACGGCCCGCTCATCCGACAGCAGGAAGTCCAGCACGAACGCCAGGAACTCCGCGTCTCCCGCCCGCGTCCGAAGCTCCGCTGCGTCGGCGCCGCTGGCGGCGAGAAAAGCGCCGGACAGCGTCTCGTCCGCCACGATCCAGGCGAGCGCGCGAAGCGCGATGATTTCCGCCGCCGCTCGATTCATTGCTTCAATCTTTCTGCGTTTCGAAAAGGTTTCGTTAAGAGATCTGGCGCTAGACATGCCCCGCGGTCACGACGCGGCAGGAGAAACGCCATGGTGAAAAAAGTGCTCATCGTCGAGGACAATGACCTCAATCTCCGGCTTTTCAACGATCTTCTCGCGTCTGAAGGCTACGATACGGTGACATCGACCGGCGAAGGCGATGTCGCCGGGCTCGCCCGCTCGATCCTTCCCGACCTGATTCTGATGGATATTCGGCTGAAATCCGCGGACGGGCTGGAGACGACCCGTCGGATCAAGAGCGACGTCGCCACGCGGAGCATCCCGGTGATCGCGATCACCGGCTGCGCCATGGCCGGCGACGAGGAGCGGATCCGCGCCACCGGCTTCGCCGACTATCTGACCAAACCGGTTTCTCTCGCCGGCTTCCTCTCCTCGGTGCGCAGACACTTGCACTGACGCGCGCCGGAGCCGAAAGTGACGTTCGCCCTTTGCGGAAAGGACGCCGATGTCGGGTCGCATCCTCGTCATTGACTCGGACCTGGACCGGAAGCGGGTGCTTGTTGGCGCGCTGACCGCCGCTTATTTCGAGGTGGTCGACGCGCCGGCGCCCCCTGACGGGCCGGCGCCGGACCTCGTCGTTCTCGGGAGGGAGGACGCTGGCGGCCTCGCCCGAGCCATCGCGGACCTGCCGCCGAAGGCCCTGGTTCTGACCGTGTCCGACCCCGCGTCGATCAGCGCGAGGGAGGCGTTCCGCGCCGGCGCCGACGATCATCTCGCATGGCCCGCGGCGCCGGAGGTGTTGCTGGCGCGGACGCGCAACCTGATCCGAGGCCGAATGATGACGGACGAGTTGGCGCTGCGCCAGAAGACCGCGCGCGATCTCGGGCTCGAACCCGAAAGCGAGGAGCCGACGGCGCCCGACTCCGCGCCGCGGATTCTTCTGATCGCGCCGGCCGGCGCCGCCGCGAACGCGCTCCGGCGCGCGCTCGGCTCTCTCACCGGGGCCGATATCGCGTTGGCGCCTTCAGGTTTCGCGGCGATGCGCGTCCTTGAACGAGGCCGGCCGGACGTGGTGATCGTCGCCGAACGCGCCGGCGCCTTCGGCGGCGGGGCGGGTCTGGCCGAATCCGAGGACGCGGTCAGCATCATCGGCGCCCTTCGCTCCCGAACCGAGGCGCGGGACGCGGCCATCATTCATCTTTCCAGCCCGCCCGCGAGCGATGCGAGGACAAGGACCGCGTGGAGCCGTCGGCTGGCCGCCGCGTTCGAGGCCGGCGCGACTGACAGCGCGCCAGTGGAGCCGAACGAACTGGCGGCGCGGCTCGCCATCCGGCTTCGCGCCAAGCGGCGCGACGACGCGTTGCGCGCCTGGCTTGACGGCGGCCTGCGCCAGGCCGCCGTCGACGCGATGACCGGCCTGCACAACCGGCGCTATTTCGACCTGCATTTCGCGCGCATCTTCGCCGGCGCGCAGGAATCCGGCGCGCGGCTGGCGGCGCTGGTTTTCGACATCGACCGATTCAAGGCGGTCAACGACGCGTACGGACACGGAACCGGCGACGAAGCGCTTCGCGCTTTCGCGATGCGGCTGCGCGACGGTTTTCGCGGCGCGGACCTTGTCGCCCGGCTCGGCGGAGAGGAGTTTGCGGTGATCCTGCGAAACGCCGCCGCGACGGAGGCGCAGGCGGCGGCGGAGCGGGTGCGCGCCGCGATCTCCGGCGCGCCGATCGCCTCCGCGACCGGCGATCCCGTCCGGATCACCGTCTCGGTCGGCGTCGCCAGCCTCTTCGCCGGAGACAAGACGCCGGAGGATCTGCTCGGCAGGGCCGACGCCGCGCTTCGGGCCGCGAAACGCGGCGGGCGGGACCGCGTCCGGGTCGACGCGGCCTGACCTCCGCTCGCCCCCGCGTCTCAATCCCGCTTCGCGCGCCGCTCAAGATACGCCCGCATCCGTTCGGCCAGCGCCGCGCGCTCGGCGTCCGTCAGCAGCGAAAGAGCGTCGAGCATCGCCGCGCCGCGCGCCGCGCGCGCCGACTCCCTCTGATCGGCGAACGCTTCGAATTTCGCCGCGACCGCGGCTGGATCGAAAGGCGCCTGGTCGATCAGCGCCGCAACCTCGCCCATCCATGCGTGGATCTCTCCGCGCCGGTCGTCCTTCCGTGGCCGCTCGACCAGCGCGCGCACCGCGTCGCGCCGTTCCGGGCCGACGACCTCGACCATCTGACGGGAGAGTTGAAATCCTCCGCCGCGCGGGCCGTCCCCGCGCATGTGCCAGAGCGCGCCGCCGGCGACGCCAAGCACCAGAAAATTCACGGCGAGCGACAGACCCAGCACCCAGCGCGCGGTGCGCGGCGCCATCCCCAAAATCGAATCGCCGCTCATCTCCATCTCCCCTCATCAGGCAGGAAGGCGAAGGCGATGTCGTCGAGCGCCTCATCATTATCGAGCGCGAAGGTCCCGGCGGCGGCGGCCTCGCCCACGATCAGCGTCTGCGCCGCGCCGGCGACAAGCGCCGACTGCCCGAGCCAGAGGCCGCACGCCGCGGAGGCCGCGCAAACGAAAGCGGGGCGAAGCGCTTTGAAAGACGGCGTTCTCGCCTGCGCCGCGGCCCAGAGCCGCCCCATCGGGCCGACGGTCGGCTGCGGCGGCGGCGACGCCCATCCAGCCGCGACATCGGCCGCGTCCGCCATCACCCGCGCGAGGAGCGCCTCCGACGCCGCGTCGGGCGCCGCGCGCGCCGCCTCGAACCCGTCTTCGAGCATCGCCATCGCCGCCTGCGCGTCTCGCGCCTCGGCGGACCGGGCGAGAAGCCGGGCGGCGGCCGGCCGCTCAAGCTCGGGCCAGAGCGAAAGATCGGCGCCATGCCGCGCAAGGCCGGTTTCGAATTCTTCGAATTTCATATCCCGATCCTCATTCATGTTCACACTCCTCCTCCCGCCGCAGCCAGCGCCGCGAGATCGCGCGCCAGCGCCCTTCGCCCCCGCATCAACAGGCTCTCCACCGCCTCCACGCTGATATCCAGAATTCTTGCGATCTCGGGGTTGCCCATATCTTCAAAATGCCGAAGCGTGATCGCAAGTCGCTGCCGCTCCGGCAGGCGGGCGATCGCCGCCGTCACGGCGGCCGCCCGATCCCCCGCCATCATCAGCGCGGCGGCGGTCGGGGCCGGATCCACCGGCTCCGCGACCTCGTCCAGAGGCGGCCCGTTCCGGCGGCGCTTTCGCAGCCGGTCGATGCAGAGATTGGCGGCGACCCGGTGCAGCCAGGTCGAAACCCGGGCTTCTCCGTCCCGCCAGTCCGGCGCGACCCGCCAGAGCCGCATCATCGCCTCCTGCGCCACGTCTTCCGCTTCCGCAGGATCGTTCAACATGCGCCGGGCCAGCGCCAGGACGCGCGGCGTCCGCCGAAGCGTGAGTTCACGCGCCGCCAGCCGGTCCCCGGCGGCGAAGCGGGCCAGAAGCGCCTCGTCCGTCTCTTCGGTCTCGCCGTCAAAAGACATCCGCACGCGTCCCCCGGCCCCCTCCGCCTTCCTCACGTCAATCCGCGGCGCGCGCCCCGTGGCCGCGATGGTGATGCATCTTCATCGCCGCGGCTTCATCCTTGCTGATGCGCCCGTCTCCGTCCTTGTCCATCTTCTCAAGCATGTTTCCGCCGCGCCTGTCACGCTTGGCGTTCATCTCTTCCGGATCGACGGTCCCGTCGCCGTTGGCGTCCAGCTTGGCGAAGCGCCGTTCCGCACGTTTCTCCGCGCGCGCCGACGCCGCGGCCTGCATCTCTTCAAGCGAAATGACGCCGTCGTCGTTCGCATCCATGGCGCCGAAACGGGCCGCGCGCGCCGCCTCGATCTCGGCGGCGTCGATGAAGCCATCGTTGTTCGCGTCCACGCGCTCGAACATCCCGTCGATCATGGCGGCGCGGTTCTTGCCGTGATCATGGCCGCCGGCCTTGTCGGCGAATACGGCGCCAGACGCCGCGACGGTCACAGCCGCGAGCCCCAGACCGGCGAGCGTGATAAAACGTTTCTTCATCTTCATCTCCTGAGTAAAGAGACGCCATCGTCTCTCTCGAAGGGTCTTACGCAGCCGTTTTCGGATTCCGTCGCCGGCGCTGCGCGCCAGGCCATCGCGACATGGCGCCGCAAGACACATGGCGCCGTCGAATCCATTCGACCCCGCGCCTATCTTCACGCCTATGAAAGACATGATCGAACAAGACGATTCGGATGAACGCCCGCTGGGGTCCGCCCTTCTCAAAGGGTGGCGCCGCCGGTGTCCGCACTGCGGCGGCGGTGAGATCTTTGATGGATATCTCAAGATACGCGACAACTGCGATATCTGCGGCGAGGCGCTGCACCATCACCGGGCCGACGATGCGCCGGCCTGGCTGACCATTCTCATCACCGGCCACCTGGTCGGGCCTCTGATGTTCATGACCTATACGTGGATCGCGCTGCCCCCCTGGATCAATGCGATCGCCTGGCCGATAATCGCGCTGACGCTGGTCATCGTGCTGCTTCCGCGCGTGAAGGCCGGCGTCGTCGCCTTTCAATGGGCCCAGAGAATGCACGGCTTCGGCCTCTAGAAGGAAAAATCGCACGGTCCGGCCCGGCCTCGCCGCCCGGCGCGTCGTTTGCCGCTGGACAGCGGGGCGGCGCTGATGATGATCGCAGCCCATGACAGAGATCCCTCCCCCACGCCACGCCTCGACCCTGATCCTTATCCGCAAGGACTCCGGCGCGCCGCGCGTCCTGATGGGGCAGCGCGGCCGGGCCGCCGCCTTCATGCCCTCGAAATACGTCTTCCCGGGCGGCGCGCTCGACAGGTCCGATCTGGAGCTGGCCCCCGAGTTTGACGCATGCCCGGAGGACGACGAGCGGCTCCGCGCCCGCGCCGATCCGGCGGCGAGCCCGGCCGCTCTCGCGCTCGCGGCCGTCCGCGAGACCTGGGAGGAGACCGGGCTCGCGCTCGGCGCGCCGGATGAAGGCGTTCGGGCGCGCGCCGATTCGGCGCCGGGCGACTGGCGGAGTTTCTTCGCCGCCGGGCTCAGGCCGGCCACGCCGCAGCTCCGCTTCGTCTTCCGGGCGATCACCCCGCCGGCGCGGACCCGCCGCTTCGACGCGCGGTTCTTTCTCGCCGATTCGGAGCTGATCCATGGCGACCCGGACGATCTCACGAGCGCGGATGGCGAATTGAGCCACCTTCGCTGGCTGACGCTCGCGGAGGCGCGCGCGCTCGACCTGCCCTTCATCACCGAGGTGGTGCTGGCCGAGGTTGAAGCCCGGCTGAAAGCCCCCGACAAGCCGCGCCCGACGCCCTTCTTCCACCACGATCAGGGACGGTCCTATCTGGACCATCTCTGATGACGGCGATCCCGGGCGACGCCGCGCCGGGCCGCATCAGAGGCATGGTCGCGGCGATCGCCGCGATCTCCATTTTCGCGTTCGGGCTTTCTCTTTCGCTGCCGCTTCTGGCGATCCTGCTGGAGCGGATGGGCGCGTCCGGGGTCGCCATCGGCCTCAACGGGGCCGCGTCGGCCGCGGCGATCCTCTTCGGCGGCGCGTTTCTGCCGTTCGCGCTGCAACGGATCCCGCTGCCGGGGCTGATGCTGATCTCGATGCTTGCGATGGCGGCGCTGCTTCTGCTCTTCCCGCTGGTCCCGGACATCTGGATCTGGATGGGGCTGCGCTTTCTCTTCGGTTTCGCCGCCGCGTCGCTCTTTTTCTGCTCCGAAATCTGGATCCTCTCCGCGGCGCCGCCGGGAAAGCGCGGCCTGGCGATCGGCGTGTACGGGCTTTTTCTCTCGCTCGGCTTCTTCGCCGGGCCGGCGCTCCTGAAACTGATCGGGCCCGAGGGGCATTCGCCTTTCATCGCCGGCGCGGCGATCTCGCTTCTGGCGACGGCGCCGGTTCTTTTCGCCTGGCGGGACCGGCCGGTCCTGGCGGAGACGGGGGTCGGCGGCTCGACGCGGGATGTGTTCCGGTTTTTCCGCACCGATCCCGCGATTCTCTGGGCGGTCGCGCTGTTCGGCGTGATCGAGACCGGGGCGATGGGGCTCTTTCCCGTCTGGGCGCTCCGGATCGGGTCGGATGAGCAATCGGCGTTGACGCTGGTCGCGCTGATCGCCGCGGGAAACGTGGTGATGCAGGTCCCGATGGGGTGGCTCGGCGACCGCCTGGACCGGCGCCGGTTGCTCGGGTTCTGCGCGCTGGTCTCCTGCGCGGCCGCGCTTCTCTTTCCAACGCTCGCCGGGACGACATGGGCGCTCTGGCTCACCGTCGCGTTCTGGGGCGGGCTGGTGGTCGGGCTCTATACATTCGCGCTCAACGAGCTCGGCTCGCGGTATTCGGGCGCGGAGCTGGCGCGTGGCACCGGCGCGTTCATGTCCGCCTATGGATTGGGCGCGCTGCTCTCGCCGCCGATCCTCGGCGCCGCGATGGACGCACTCCCCCCGCATGGCATGTTTCACCTGCTGGCGGCCGTATCGGCGGCCTATTTCCTGTTGCTGATCCTCCGTCGGCGCGGGGACCGGCCGCGCATCTGAACCGGGACGCTTGACTCGGGCGCGTCGGACGGTAGACAGAGCGTCGAAGATTTCCCCGCCGCGCGGCGGGCGAAGGCTGCGTGGCGAAAGAGAGATGACATGGCGAAACCGACAACCGTTAAGATCCGGCTCAACTCGACGGCCGGCACCGGCCACTTCTATGTGACCAAGAAGAACTCCCGCACCATGACCGAGAAGATGGCGGTGCGGAAATACGATCCGGTCGTGCGCAAGCACGTCGAGTACAAAGAAGGCAAGATCAAGTAAGCGCTTGATCGAGAACAAATCCCGCAAAGGGCGCCCTCGGGGCGCCCTTTTGCATCTTCGCGCGCTCATGATCCCGTTTCAGGGGCGCGGCCGGGCTTTTCAGGCGCGCCTCCACGAAGAACCCGCGCGGGGCCGGCGGTTGCATTCGCCAGCCCAGCGCCTAGGTTCCGCCGCGACACGCCAATCATCACGAGAGGGGCGGGACGATGCCCGAAGATCTGATCAAGACGGCCCCGCCGGGTGTTTTCTGCGAACCGGTGCTTTCGGTGACTCACTATACCGACCGGCTCTTCGCGTTCAGCATCGCGCGCCCGGCGAGCTTCCGGTTCCGCTCCGGCGAATTCGTCATGATCGGACTGGAGATCAACGGCAAGCCGCTCTACCGGGCCTACTCGATCGCTTCGCCCTCATGGGCGGATGAGCTCGAGTTTTTCTCGATCAAGGTCGAGAACGGGCCGCTCACCTCCGTCCTTCAGCACATCCGCCCCGGCGACCAGGTGCTGATGCGGAAAAAGCCGACCGGAACCCTCGTCAACGATGCGCTATCGCCCGGAAAACGGCTCTACATGCTGGCCACCGGCACCGGGATCGCCCCCTTCGCCTCGCTCATCCGCGACCCGGAGACATACGAAAAATTCGACCATGTGATCCTCACGCACACATGCCGCGAGGTTGCGGAGCTCGCCTATGGCCATGAGGTCGTCTCCGCGGCGCGCGCGAACGAGCTTGTCGGCGAGATGGCCGCCGAGCGCCTGACTCATATCGCCGCCACGACAAGGGAGCCCTCGCCCGTGATGGGCAGGATCACCACCCGGATCGCCGATGGCTCGCTCTTCGCCGCGCTCGGCGCGCCGGCGCTCGATCCGGCAACCGACCGCGTGATGATTTGCGGCTCGATGGACATGCTGCGCGACTGCAAGGCGCTCTGCGAAGAGGCGGGGCTGACCGAAGGCGCGAACAACAAGCCGGGCGAATACGTGGTCGAGCGCGCTTTCGTCGACTGAGCCGCCGACGACGGGCGCTTGCGCCTCGCCCGGACATGGCCTCGCGTCGAAGACGAAGCGCCAGACTTAGCGTCCGCCGCTCAATAGCTGCAGTCGCGGTAGAGATTGGCGAAATCGCCTTTCCATTCGTCATCGAAGCAGCGCAGCATCTCCTCCGCCGGCGTCTCCCCGGACTCGACGATCTCCTTAAGCGCGTCGAGGAAATGCGTCTCGTCGGCGACCATGCCGCCGACGCCGCGGCGCCCGCGCGCCTTCAGCCCGGCCTCGGAAATTTTCAGAACCTCGGACGCGATGTCGAGCGCGGAGCGCCCGGCGATCTTCGCCTTCAAGCCTTTCACGGAAACATCGACGCGGAACGCCTCACGCTCTTGCGCGGTCCAGCCTTTGGCGATGTCCCAGGCCGCGTCGAGCGAGGACTGCTCATAGATCAGCCCGACCCAGAGCGCGGGAAGCGCGCAAATCCGCCGCCACGGGCCGCCGTCGGCGCCGCGCATCTCGATGAACTTCTTCAACCGGGCTTCGGGAAAGATCGTGGTCAGATGGTCCGCGAAATCGGAAAGGGTCGGGATCTCGCCCGGCAGCGCCGGAAGCCGGCCTTTCAGGAAATCCCGGAAGGACTGGCCAAGCGCGTCGATGTATTTTCCGTCGCGATAGACAAAATACATCGGCACATCGAGCGCGTAATCGACATAGCGCTCGAAGCCGAACCCATCCTCGAACACGAAAGGCAGCATGCCGGTCCGGGCCGGGTCGAGATCGCGCCAGATCCGGCTGCGCCAGCTCACATGCCCGGTCTTCTCGCCATTGAAGAACGGCGAGCAGGCGAAGAGCGCCGTCGCGATCGGCTGCAACGCGAGCGCGACGCGGAATTTCTTCACCATGTCCGCTTCCGACGCGAAGTCGAGATTAACCTGCACCGTGCAGGTCCGGTACATCATTTGCGTGCCGTGGGTGCCCACCCGGCCCATGTAGTCGGTCATCAGCCGATACCGGCCCTTCGGCATCATCGGCATCTCGTCCGCGCGCCAGTCCGGCGAGGCGCCGAGGCCGATGAATCCGGCGCCGATGCGGTCCGCCACGGTCTTCACTTCGGCGAGATGCTCGTTCACCTCGTCGCAGGTCTGATGGATCGTCTCCAGCGGCGCGCCGGAAAGCTCGAGCTGGCCGCCCGGCTCGAGGCTGACATTGGCGCCGTCCTTGGTGAGGCCGATGATGTGTCCGGCCTCCTCCACCGGCGTCCAGCCGAACGTGTCGCGGAGCCCTTCGAGCATCGCGCGGACGGAGCACGGGCCCTCATAGGGGAGCGGCTTGCGGTCGCTCAGGCTGTACCCGAACTTCTCGTGTTCGGTGCCGATCCGCCAGTCGGCCTTCGGCTTCTCGCCCTCAGCGAGATATTCCGTGAGCTGCGCCTCATTTTCGATCGGGCCGCCGCCCTCTTGCGGTATGGACATGGTGCTCGTTCCTTCAGCATCAGGCCGAACCGCGCCGACCAACCGCTCCCCGATTAGTCCGCTGCGGCGCCCGCGGCAAGTGTGGGGAGAGTCCCGCCGCGTCGGCGTCGCCAGATTGTGACGACGCCGGAGGATGCGTTCAACGCCGAGAGCGCCCGCGCCGGCGCGAACTCCGGCAGCGCCGCGAACGCGTCGATCAGCGCCTCCGCGCCGTCCGCGGCGACCGGGATCGTCACCTCATCTCCGGTCTCGATCGACCAGAGCCGCCAGACCGCATCCGGCCCGCCGCCCACGCGTCCGCAGCCGATCCGGCCGATATCGTCCAGCGCGACGACGCCGCCCTCATAGGGGCCGAAATAGCTGATTCTCCTCTCGTCGATCGTCACGACGCCGGGCGCCGGCGCCCGCCCCGCCGCCAGCGCGGAGAGAAACGCCGAACGCGCGAGCCAGAGCCCGGCGGCGCCCCAGCAGAGCGCCAGCCCCCACCCCGCCAGGCCGCCGGAGGACGTGAGCCAGACCGCGCCGATCACCGTCAGCGCCACCCAGAGCGCCGTCTCCCGCCAGCGCCGCGCCGCGCGCGCGACCTCGGGGCGCACGAAGCTCATCGCCAATCGCCCAAGGTCGCCTGCCAGAGCGTCATCGCCGCGACGGCGGCGGTGTCGGCGCGCAAGACGCGCGGCCCAAGCGCCACCGGCCACGCGAAGGGCGCCGCGCGGAGCCGCTCTCTCTCTTCCGGCGCGAACCCATCCTCCGGGCCGATCAGAATCGCCCACGGGCCGCGCGGCGCCCCCGAAAGCGCGGCGTCCGTCCCGGCGAGCGTCTCGTCGCAGAACATGAGCCTCCGCTCCGGGCGCCAGGCGTCGAGAACGCGGTCCAGCCGCTCCGGCGGCGCGATCTCCGGCGCGGACAGCAGCCCGCATTGCTCCGCCGCTTCGACGCCGCGCGCGCGAAGGCGCGCCGCGTCCACGCGCCCGGAATTCGTGAACCGGGTGAACACCGGCCAGAGCCGCCGCGCGCCCATCTCCGCCGCCTTCTCGGCGATGGAATCCGTCCTCGCCTTCCTCAGCGGCGCGAAGAGCAGCCAGAGATCCGGCGGCTCCTTCTGCGCGCGCGTCTGCGTCTCGCAGATCGCCTCCGCGCCCCGCCGGTCGATGGCCGCGATCCGCGCGCGCCATTCACCGTCGCGGCCGTTGAAGAGAAGCGCCTGCCCGCCGGCGCCGCGGCGCATGGCCGCGCCGAGAGAACGCGCCTGATCCCGATCAAGCGCGACAGATGCGCCGGAGCCGAGCGGCGCGTCCACAAAGAGCCTGATTTTCATCTCGTCCCGTGCCATGAGACGAGTATGACCGAACGGACGAACGACGCCAGCCCCGCCTCACCCCCTCTCGACGCCAACGGCCGCGTCGCCGATGCGACCGATCGCAACTGGGTCGACAGATTCATGCCGGGGCGGCTGAGGCCGTGGCTCCGGCTTTCGCGGGCGGACCGGCCGGCCGGGACCTGGCTGCTTCTGTTGCCATGCTGGTGGTCGCTCGCGCTCGCCATCGCCGCCACCGGCTGGCGGATCGAGGATTTCTGGCTGTTTTCCGCCATGGGGCTCGGCGCGTTCCTGATGCGCGGCGCCGGCTGCACATGGAACGACATCACCGACCGGAATATCGACGGCGAGGTGGAGCGCACGCGCTCGCGCCCGATCCCCTCGGGCCAGGTCGGCGTGAAGGGCGCGGCGGCCTGGATGATCGCGCAGGCGCTGATCGCCTTCGGGATCCTTCTCACATTCAATTCCTACGCGATCTGGCTCGGCATCGTCGCGCTTCTGCCGGTGGCGATCTATCCCTTCATGAAGCGCGTGACATGGTGGCCGCAGATTTTTCTCGGCCTCGCCTTCAACTGGGGCGCGCTGATGGGGTGGGCCGCGCATACTGGCGGGCTGACGGCCGCGCCGCTGATTCTCTACCTCGCCGGCATCGCCTGGACGCTGCACTACGACACGGTCTACGCGCATCAGGACAAGGAGGACGACGCGCTGATCGGCGTCAAATCCACCGCGAGGCTGTTCGCCGAGCGGACGCATGTGTGGCTGATCGGTTTTGTCGCGCTGACGACGCTCGGCGCGGGCGCGGCGGCGGCGCTTTCGCTCGACGGCGCGGCGCTCAACGTCGCGCTTGTCGGCGTCGCCGCCTTCGGCGCGCATCTCGCGTGGCAGATCCGGCGGCTCGATATCGACGACGTCGCGGTCTGCCTGCGGCTTTTCCGCAGCAACCGGGACACCGGGCTGATCCTGCTGGCCGGCTTTCTCGCCGCGGGCCTCGTCTAGGCCCACGGCGAGGCGGCGCGCGCCTATTGCAGGTCGGAGAAGGCGCCGGCGATCCGGCCCATCGCGTCCTCGACCATCGCCCTTGGGCAGGCGAAATTCAGCCGCATGTACCCCGCGCCGCCCGGCCCGAAGCTGGAGCCGTGATTGCAGATCACCCGCGCCTGCTTCTCCAGCCGCTCGACGACCTCCGCCTCCCCCATGCCGGTTCCGGAGAAATCCAGCCAGCTCAGATAGGTCGCGTCGGGCGTCATCGACGCGACGCCCGGCATGCGCTCCGCCACCGTCCGGTCGATGAAGTCGCGGTTGCCTTTCAGATAGACCAGCAGCGCGTCGAGCCACGCGTCGCCCTCGGCGTAGGCCGCGGTCGTCATCAGGTAGCCGAACCGGTTACCGCCATGCAGGCCGCAGCGCTCGATCTGGCGCTGAAGCGCGGCGCGGAGCCCCGGATCGGAGATGATGGCGTTGCCGGTGTGCCCGCCCGCGATGTTGAAGCTCTTGGACGCGGAGGTGAAGGTCACCGTCCGGGCCGCGATCTCCGGGCTGAGGGTCGCCAGCACGGTATGCGGCCCGTCGAACACCAGGTCGTGGTGGATCTCGTCGGAGATGATGAGAATGTCGCGCTCAAGACAGAACTCCGCGAGCGCCTGCAACTCCTCGCGGCTCCAGACCCGCCCGGAGGGGTTATGGGGCGAGCAAAGGATCATGACGCGGGTCTTGGCGTCGACGGCGCGGCCCAGCGCCTCCAGATCCATCTCGTAGCGCCCGTCGCGGCGGACGAGAAGATTGCCGACGACGTGGCAGCCGTTGTTGCGGATCGCCGGCGCGAACGGATGATAGACCGGCTGCTGCAGGATCACCCCGTCGCCCGGGCGGCAATAGGCCTGAATCGCCAGGTTGACGCCGTTGACGACTCCGGCGGTCGTCAGGATCCAGTCCTCCTCGATCTCCCACCCATGGCGCCGCTTCATCCAGCCCTTGATCGCGGCGAGATAGGCGGCCGGATCGCCGAAATAGCCATGAACGCCATGATCGACCGCGGCCTGAAGCGCCGCGTTCACCGCCGGCGGCGCCGCGAACTCCATATCAGCGACCCACATCGGCAGCGCCCCCTCGGCATGCGCGCCGAACCGGCTGACCAGCCCGTCCCACTTCACCGAATGGGTCCCGAGGCGGGCGATCGGGCGATCAAAATCAAAGCTCGTCAAGGCGCATCCTTTCGTCGAAGGGAAGGTTCTCGGGCCGGCCGGCGGCCGCGGGCGCATTTTCATCCGTTTTGGCGGAGGATCGCAAGAGTCATGCGATCCTCGAGCCGCAATCGACTCGAGCGGCCTCGCCGGAGCGCATGACCGGGAGGCGGTGGAGCCGCCAGGACCGCGCCCCACGGCGGGCCCTCCCGTCCGGCCGGAAATTGCCGGCGCGCCGCACCTTGCGCGCGGCCCCCGCGTCGGCATTGTTGGGCCAGGATCACCTGAAGGGAAAAATGATGTTTCTGCAGAGCAAACTCAGCAAGGCCGCCGCCGCGAACGCCCCCGTCCGGGTCTGCCTGATCGGCGCGGGAAAGTTCGGCTCGATGTTTCTCTCGCAGGTTCCGACGACGCCCGGCCTGACCGTCGCCCGGATCGCGGATCTTCGCCCCGACGGCGCCCGCGCCGCCTGCCGCACGGTCGGCTGGGACGAGGCCCGGATCGGCGCCACCGTCTTCACCGACGATTCCGCCGCCGCCATCGCCGCCGACGATGTCGACGTCGTGGTCGAGGCGACCGGCAATCCGCACGCGGGCGTTCGCCATGCGCGCGCCGCGATCCGCGCGGGCAAGCATGTCGTGATGGTCAATGTCGAGGCCGACGTGCTCGCCGGCGCCGCGCTGGGGCGCGAGGCGCGCGCGGCGGGCGTCGTCTATTCGATGGCCTATGGCGACCAGCCGGCGCTGACCGCCGAGATCGTCGACTGGGCCCGCTCCTGCGGCTTCAGCGTGGTCGCGGCGGGCAAGGGCACCAAATATCGCCCGCATTATCATCAGTCCACGCCGGAGACGGTGTGGGAGTATATGGGGTTCGACCCGGAGCAGGCGCGCCGCGACGGCATGAACCCGAAAATGTTCAACTCCTTCACCGATGGCACGAAATCGGCGCTGGAGATGGCCGCGATCGCCAACGCCTGCGGCCTGACGCCGCCATCGGACGGGCTGCTCTTTCCGCCTTGCGGGGTCGATTCCCTCGCCCATATCCTGCGGCCCGCGGCCGAAGGCGGCGTGCTTGAAGGAAAGGGCATGGTCGAGGTCGTCTCCTCGGAGGAGCGCGACGGAAGGCCGGTGTTTCGCGATCTGCGCTGGGGGGTCTACGCGGTCTTCGAAGCGCCGAACGACTACGCCGCCGGCTGTTTCCGGCAATACGGCATGAACACCGACGCCAGCGGGCGCTATTCCGCAATGTACAAACCCTTTCACCTGATCGGCATGGAGCTCAACATCTCGATCCTCTCGGCCGCTCTTCTCGGCCAGCCGACCGGCCAGACCCTGAGCTTCAGCGGCGACGTGGCGGCGACGGCGAAACGCGACCTGAAGGCGGGCGAGATTCTGGACGGCGAGGGCGGATATTGCGTCTGGGGAAAGCTCATGCCCGCCGCCCGCTCGCTGAAGGAGGCGGCCCTGCCGATCGGCCTCGCGCAGGATGTGAAGCTCACGCGGGACGTCGGGGCGGGCGCGGTCGTCACCTACGCCGATGTCGAGATCGGCGCGGATGACGACGTGGCCGCGTACCGGCGCGCGATGGAGCGGGCGAACGCGGCCTGAGCCGCGCCGCCTATCGCTGAGCGTGGGCGAAGCCCCGGAACGGCGGCTCGACCCCCGCCGGCGCCGAGCGCCAGTATTGCTTCGGCGCCTCGATCTTCGCGCCCAGCGCCACCGCCGCGCGCCAGGGCCAGCGCGGGTCCCAGAGCATGGCGCGGGCGAGCGCCACCGCGTCCGCCTCGCCGGAGGCGATGATCGCCTCGGCCTGCTTCGGCTCGGTGATCAAGCCGACCGCGATCGTGGGAAGGCCGACCGCCTCTTTCACCGCTTTCGCGAGATGCGTCTGGTAGCCGGGCCCGACCGGGATGTCCTGAGCCGCGGAGAGCCCGCCGGACGACACGTGAACCGCGGCGCAGCCCGCCGCCTTCAGCGCCTGGCAAAGGGTGATGACCTCCCCGACCTCGAGCCCGCCCTCGACCCAGTCGGTCGCGGAGACCCGCACCCAGACCGGGATCTCCGGCGGAAGCGCGGCCCGCACCGCCTCGAACACCTCCAAGGGATACCGCATCCGGCCTTCGATCGCGCCGCCGTATGCGTCCGCGCGCCGGTTCGAGAGCGGCGAGAGGAACTGATGCAGCAGATAGCCATGCGCCATGTGGATCTCGATTCCGTCGATCCCGAGCCGCGCGGATCTCTCGGCCGCCGTCACAAACTCCGCCTTCACCCGCGCGAGACCGGCTTCGTCGAGCGCCGCCGGCGGCGCGTCGTCGGCGCCATGCGGGATGGCGGAGGGCGCGACGGCGAGCCAGCCGCCCTCCTCCTCCGGCCGGATCTGCGCGCCGCCCTCGAACGGGGAGCGAGAGGAGGCTTTGCGCCCGGCGTGACCGAGTTGGATCGCAACCGGAATCGGAGAGATCGAGCGGATCGCCGCAAGCACCCGCGCCAGCCCGGCTTCGTTCTCGTCGGAATAGAGCCCGAGATCGCGCGGTGAGATCCGTCCCTCGGCGCTCACCGCCGTCGCCTCCAAGGTGAGAAGCCCGGCGCCGGAGAGCGCGAGATGCCCGAGATGGACCATGTGCCAGTCCGCCGCGGTCCCGTCCTCGACCGCGTATTGGCACATCGGCGCGACGATCACGCGGTTCTCAAGCGTGAGCCCGCCCAGGGCGAGCGGTTCAAAAAGTCGGCTCATTGAGGAAATCTCCCAGGTTCAAGACGTATTATTCTGGTTCGTCCGCGCGGCCGCTTCAAGCCGTTTGCGGCTATTCACGGCAAATCGATAAGTTGTGTTCGTCGCGCTTCTTTTATATGCGCCTCTCGCGACCTATCTGCCGACGGAAGAGGGCCGCACACGACAAGGAAAAGCCGCCATGCCCAACACGCATTCGCCGACCAAAGCGCCAGTTTTACTTTCAATCATTCTATCGGGTTTACTTGGCGAGATCGCATTTGAACTCTACGCATGGGCAATCTCTCCGATCTTGTTCGGCTTTTCTCTGGAGCCTGCCAACCTGGTTATTGCGGCCACATCCAGGCTGACCGGCGCCAGCCCGCCCTATTCCGCGGCGTTCGGCGTTCATGTCCTGATCGGAAGCCTCGGGTTCGGGTTGTTTGTCCACTTCATCCGCCGGGCGTTCGGTCTGCGGCCGTGGCTGACCGGCGCCCTGGCCGGGCTCGCCTTGTGGTTCGTCGCTCAAGGGATCTTGGCGCCGTTCATCGGGCGCAGCTTCATGATGGATTTCGGCCCCTACACGCAGTCGTCCTTCATTGGCCATCTGGGCATGACGCTGGTCATCGCTCACTTTCTGGACCTTCTGCTTCATCGGGTCCAGCGGCGGGAAACGCAAGACACGCCGGCGCGCCGGCGCACGCAAGCGTAAACTCCGCCCGGTCCGCGCCTAATGTTGCAAAGCGGCCCAGACCGCCCCGGCGCCCAAGGCGGCGCCGAGCGCGAGCCAGAGCAGAGCGCGGGATTTCTGGGGCTGCGCGGGTTTCGGCTCCGGCGCCTCGGCCAGCCGCACCAACCGCTGCGCCAGCTCGGGCAGGCGCGGGCCGATCCGGCTGAGGGCGCGCAGCGTCTCCGCCGTATCGCGAAGCATCGCCTTCGGGCCGAGGTTGTCGCGCATCCAGTCCTCCACCACGGGGCCGGCCGCGCTCCAGATATTCGCGTTCGGATCGAGCGAGCGCGCCACCCCTTCGACCACCACCATCGAGCGCTGAAGCAGAATCAGCTGCGTCTGCGTCTCCATGCCGAAGCGCTCCGTCACCTCGAAGAGATGGGCCAGAAGCCGCGCCATCGAGATGCGGGAGGCGTCCTGCCCGAAGATCGGCTCGCCGATCGAGCGGAGCGCCTGCGCGAACTGGTCGACATCCCGATCCGCCGGCACATAGCCGGCCTCGAAATGAACTTCCGCGACGCGGTGATAATCCTTCCTGAGGAAGCCGAGCAGAATCTCCGCGTAATAGCGCCGCGTCACCCGGTCGAGCCGCCCCATGATGCCGAAATCCAGCGCCAGGATATCGCCGTTCGCCGCGATCTTCAGGTTCCCCTGATGCATGTCCGCGTGCCAGAATCCGTCGCGGAGCGCCTGAAGCAGGAAGATCTGGATGACCCGCTCCGCAAGGCCGACCAGATCATGGCCGGCCGCCGCCAGCGCCTCCGGCTCCCCGATCGAGATCCCCTCGACCCAACTCGCCGTCATCACCCGCCTCGCGGAGAGCGGCCAGATGATTTCAGGCACCTTGAAGCCGGGGTCGTCCTTCACGTTGTCGGCGAATTCCGAGGCTGCGGACGCTTCGAGGCGCAGATCCATCTCCTGCGCCACCACCCCCTCGAAATGGGCGACCACGGCGCGCGGACGGAGCCGCTTCGCCTGCGGCGTCACCCACTCCATGACCCGCGCGATCATGTGGAACGCCGCGATATCCTTCCGGAACTGCTTTTCTATCTCGGGGCGGAGAATCTTGACCGCGACTTTCCGCCCGGTCTCCCGGTCGATGGCGGGGTGGACCTGCGCGATCGAGGCCGCGGCGACCGGCGGCCCGAACTCCGAGAAGATCTCCTCCACCTCGCGGTCCAGCGCATCGCGGACGGCGCGGCGCGCCTCCTGCATCGAGAACGGCGGCAGCTTGTCCTGCAGGTTCCGCATGTCCACCGCCAGGTCCGCCCCGATCACGTCCGGCCGCGTCGAAAGGATCTGGCCGAGCTTGATATAGGCGGGGCCGAGCGCGTTGATCGCCCGCGCCACCGGCGGCAGGGAGGGGTCGCCCCGCATGCCGACGAGAAGCCCAGGCGCGGTGATGATCATCAGCGGCGTCGACACGCGGCGCGGTGCGCCGGCGGCGTCGAGCACCCGCTCCATCGCGCCGGTTTTCCGGAACGTCGCCGCGACCCGCGCGAGACGCCAGAGATTCGGCCCGACCTCCAACAGAAACCGCAGCATCAGAGCCGCCAGCCGGAATGGATCGCCGCGACGCCGAGCGTCTGATTCCGGTAGGCGACGCGGGAGAAGCCGGCCTCACGGATCATCGCGGCGAACCGGTCCTGATCGGGGAATTTCCGAATCGATTCCACCAGATACTGGTAACTTTCACGATCCCTCGCGATCAGGTGTCCCATGCGGGGAATCACCTGAAAAGAATAAAGGTCATAGGCCTTGCGCATCAGCGGCGGATCGACACGGCTGAACTCCAGGCACAGGAACCGGCCGCCCGGCTTCAGCACCCGGCGCGCTTCCGCCAGAGCCGCCTCGATCCTCGTGACGTTCCGGATTCCGAAGGCGATGGTGTAGACGTCGAAGCTCCGATCGGGGAACGGAAGCCTCATCGCATCGCCGCAGACCCAGCTGAGCGCATGCGAGAGGCTTTCCGCCTCCGCCCGCTTGCGGCCTTCAACGAGCATGGGCGCGGTCATGTCGCAGATCGTCGCCGCCCCGTCGCCCTTGAGCCGGTCGAGCGTCCGGAAGGCGATGTCCCCGGTTCCGCCCGCGACGTCGAGCAGCCGAAGGCCGGGGCGGGGCGCCATCCAGTCGATCAGCGCCTCCTTCCAGAGCCGGTGGATGCGGAAGGACATGACATCGTTCATCACGTCGTATTTCGACGCCACGGAGGAAAACACCCCGTGAACGAGCCCCGCCTTCTCCTCGGCGGGCACGTCGCGAAACCCGAAATGCGTGGTCGCGCCGTCCGGCGCCGCGCGGGTTCCGCCGTCGCCACCCAATTTGTCGCCGCTCGGGCTCTCGCTCTTGTCGCTCATGACGCGCTACATAGCCCCGATTTCGCACCACCGCCACGCCTGACGCCGCGCCCGGCGCCGGGCGCGGCGCCGAAGGGGGGCCGCATGCCGGATCCGGATGCCTGAATTGCCCGAAGTCGAGACGGTCCGGCGCGGCCTCGCGCCGGCGATGGAGGGGCGGCGAATCATCCTGGCGATCCAGCGCCGCCCGGATCTGCGCTGGCCGTTCCCGGAGCGATTCGCCGAGCGTCTGACCGGCCGGCGAGTGGAGCGCCTCGGCCGCCGCGCGAAATACATTCTCGCGGATCTGGACGGGGGCGAGACGCTGCTCATCCACCTCGGCATGTCGGGGCGCATGCTCGTCTCCGGCGCGCAGCAGGGCGTGTTTCATCAGAGCGCCGGCGGAAGCGCCAAGCACGACCATGTCGTTCTGGACATGGAGGGGGGCGCGCGCGTCACCTTCAACGACGCCCGCCGCTTCGGCGCGATGGATCTCTGGGCGACGGCCGATATCGCCAATCACCGCCTGCTCTCCGGGCTGGGGCCCGAGCCGCTCTCCAACGCGTTCCACGCCGATTATCTGGCGGCGCGGCTCACGGGGAGGAAAATGTCGATCAAGGCGGCCTTGCTCGATCAGCGGATCATCGCCGGGCTCGGCAACATCTATGTCTGCGAGGCGCTGCACCGCGCCGGGCTCTCTCCCGAACGCATGGCGGGCGCGATCGGGCCCGCCGACGTCGCGCGCCTGACGGCGGAGATCAACGCCACGATCTCCGACGCCATCGCCGCCGGCGGCTCCTCGTTGAAGGACTATCGTCAGGCGGACGGGGAGCTTGGATATTTCCAGCACTCCTTCCGCGTCTACGGCCGGGAGGGCGCGGCCTGCCCCACGCCGGGCTGTTCCGCCCCGGTGCGGCGCATCGTGCAATCCGGCCGTTCGACATTCCATTGCCCGGCCTGCCAGCGCTGAGCCGGAGCGCCGGCCCGCCCTCGCCTTGACGGATCGGCGGGCCGCGCGTATACGCGCCACTCGTTTCAAGAATAGAAGAACGGGATCACGATATGGCCAACTCGCCATCCGCCAAGAAGCGTGTGCGCCAGATTGAGCGCCGCACCGCGACGAACACCGCGCGCCGGAGCCGCATCAAAACCTTCTTGCGCAAGGTCGAGGAGGCGATCGCGAGCGGCGACGCCGAGGTCGCGAAAAACGCGCTTCGCGAGGCGCAGCCGGAGATCATGCGCGGCGCCAGCAAGGGCGTCCTGCACGCCAACACCGCCAGCCGCAAAGTCTCCCGGCTCGCCGCCCGAGTGAAGGCGCTCGCCGTCTGACTCGCATCGCCTGCGCCTTCCAAGGGTAGGCCGGGAGCGTTCGAGTCGTCCGAAATCAACGCGTGCGAGGGCGATCTCGCACGCGTTGATTTATTTCGCGGCAAGAAAATTACGTTCACTCTCTGTACCCGTTGAAGGAATCGGAGCGTGGCGGCATGGTTCCGGTCATTCAATAGGACGTCGATCCAGACGCAACCAATATGGACAGAAGTCCAAGTGGCGCCTGTGTTTGTTATTGCTAAAATAATAAACGCACATGAGCTTTGTTTGTGAAGCTCAATACAATCACCCCCTTTTTGGCAATTTAATTCCTCGAGATCGTGTCGAGTTATTGTTGAATGGAGCGGCGGATTTCGCCTATCTACTTATCTCGGACATCGGAAGATTCGCGCAAGGGAGGTGGGGATGACGTCTTCAGGCATTGGCGAGGTCGATCCAAAGGAGGCTTGGAGCGCGTTGAACTCGGGCGAGAAGGCGATTCTGATTGACGTGAGAACCCGCGCGGAATGGGCGTTCGTCGGCCTGCCGGATCTTTCCGCCACGGGGCGAGAGCCGGCGCTGCTGGAATGGCAGAGCTTCCCGTCGATGGGAGTCGATCCCGACTTCGCCGCCGAGGCGCTCGACGCGATCGAGCGCGCAGGGGCGGAGACCGCGTATTTTCTCTGCCGCTCGGGCGGCCGGTCCATGAAGGCGGCGCTCGTCACGGCGCATGCGGCCGCGGCCGCCGGGCGGGCGCTCTCCTGCTTCAACATCACCGAGGGATTCGAGGGCGATCTCGATGGCGAAAGCCGGCGCGGCGCCATGAACGGGTGGAAAGCGCGCGGTCTCCCCTGGCGGCAAAGTTGACGCGGGATGCGTCCGGGTCCCGCCGCGTCAGCGGCCCGGCCCGGCGCGCCATGCGCGAAAGACAGCGGGGAGTGCTTCGATGACGAGTCAAGACGCTCGGGTGTGGGCTGACGCGTGCGGGATCGTGAAGACCGAGATCGGCGCCGCGGCCTGGGGCAGGTGGATCAAGCCGCTGACCTTTTGCGGCCTCGCCGCGGACACCGCGCGGCTCGAGGCGCCGTCGGAGTTCGTCGCCGATTGGGTCCGCCGGCATTACGCCGGTGAAATTTCCTCCGCGCTCAACGAGGCGGGCGGGCGCTGCGCGCAGGTCGTCGTGGCCGCCGGCGCCGCCAGTCCGCCCAATGGCGCGCCGCGAAGCCCGGATGGCGACGCGCCCGAACCCGCCGCAGCGCTCCGCTCCGCCCCGCTGGAGCGGCGCTTCACCTTTGACGAATTCATCGTCGGGCGCCCGAACGAGCTGGCCTACGCGGCGTCGCGCCGTGTCGCGGAAGACGATAGCGTAGTGTACAATCCGGTCTTCCTTCACGGCGGGGTCGGGCTCGGCAAGACCCATCTCATGCACGCGATCTCGTGGCGGATCGCCGAGCGCACGCCGGCGCGCAACGTGCTGTATCTTTCCGCGGAACAGTTCATGTATCGCTTCATTCAGGCGATCCGGAAAGACAACACCATCGCCTTCAAGGAGCAGTTCCGTTCAGTCGACGTCCTGATGGTCGACGACGTGCAGTTCATCGCCGGAAAGAACTCCACGCAGATCGAGTTCTTTCACACATTCAACGCGCTGATCGACAGCGGCAAGCAGATCGTCATCTCGGGCGACCGCGCGCCGGGCGACATCGAACATCTGGAGGACCGGATCCGCTCCCGGTTGCAATGGGGGCTGGTCGTCGACATCCATCCGACCGATTACGAGCTTCGGCTCGGCATCCTCCAATCCAAGGTCGAGATCGCGCTGGCGCGCGAGCCATCGGTCAAGTTCGACCCCAAGGTGCTGGAGCTTCTGGCGCACAGGATTTCGTCGAACGTCCGCGTGCTCGAAGGCGCGCTGACGCGGCTCTTCGCGTTCGCCTCGCTCGTCGGCCGCGAGGTCACGCTCGACATGGCCCAGGAGTGCCTTGCGGACCTCCTTCGCGCTTCGGACCGCAAGGTCACGATCGACGAGATCATGCGCAAGGTGGCGGAGCATTATAACCTGCGCCTCACGGACATGACCTCCCCGAGGCGCGCGCGCGCCATCGCGCGGCCGCGTCAGGTGGCGATGTATCTGGCGAAAACGCTGACCTCCAAGAGCCTGCCGGAGATCGGCCGCAAATTCGGCGGCCGCGACCACACGACGGTGATGCACGCGGTCAAGCGGGTCGAATCGCTGACCGACACCGACAGCCAGATGGCTGAGGACGTCGAACTGCTTCGCCGGATGCTGGAGGCCTGAACCGCCTCAGCCCGCGACGGCGAGCAGGCTTTTCACCTCGACCGCCGGATCCGACGCCATCTCGGGCGGCGGGCTTTTCCCCGCTTCGATGAGCCGCTTGCCGACCATATAGGCGCGCGGATCGTTCATCGCATCGACCGCGATCAACCGGTCGCCGCGGTAATACCAGACCGACTGCGCGCCATTCGCCCCCGGGCGGAGAAACGTGCGCTCATAGCCCCGGTTCAGCCCGGCGATCTGAAGTTTCACGTCGTATTGATCGGACCAGAACCACGGCGTCGGCGCATAGGAGACGGCCTCGCCCAGCATCGCCGCCGCCGCCGCCTCGGCCTGGTCGATGGCGTTCTGCACGCATTCCAGCCGGACCCGCTGGCCTCCATAGGGGAAGGAGGCGCAATCGCCGGCGGCGAAGATCGCCGGGTCCGAGGTCCGCCCCGCCGCGTCCACCTCGATCCCGTCGCCAACCATGAGCCCCGCCGCCGCCGCCAGCTCCTGATTCGGCAGGACGCCGACGCCGACCAACGCGAAATCGATGTCGAGCGTCTCCCCCGTGGAGAGCGCCGCGCGCGTCACCCGGTCAGCGCCCTCAAGCCGCTCGAGCGCGACCCCTTCCCGGATCGCGACGCCATGGCGCTGATGGAGCGCGCGGAAATAGGCCGAAGTCTCCGGCGCCGCGACCCGCTGAAGGATCCGGTCCGCAAGCTCGATGAGCGTGACGCGGAGCCCGCGAAGCGCCGCCACCGCCGCCGCCTCCAGCCCGATATAGCCGCCGCCGACGATCAGCACGCGCGCGCCGGCGCGAAATTCGGCCGCCATCGCGTCGACATCGCCAAGCGTCCGCACCGGATAGACGCCGCCAAGCGCGCCGCCGATCGTCGCCGGCAAAAGCCGTGGACGCGCGCCCGTGGTCAGCGCCAGACGGTCATAGGCGAGCGTCCGCCCGTCGCTGAGCGTCACCTCGCGCGCCGTCCGGTCGATCCGGGCGGCGGCGAGTCCGGTGAGCAGCGCGATCTTCTGGTCGGCGTAATATTCGGCCGGGCGAAGATAGAGCCGCGCCTCCTCCATCTCGCCGAGAAGGTATTTCTTGGAAAGCGGCGGGCGTTGATAGGGCGGCGCGGGCTCCTCGCAGACGAGCGTCAGCGGCCCTTGATGACCAAGCGCGCGCAGCTTCGCCGCCATCGCCGCGCCGGCCTGTCCGCCGCCGATAATGACGATCCGCTGTTTCATGGTCCGCTCCGCCCGGCTTCGCGGCGGAGCATAACGGCGGCGGCGCGGCCCGTAAACGCACCCGCTTCCGGGGCGCGCCGACCCGTGCTAAGCCGCGACCATGCGCGTGACATCGACGAGTGCGAATACTGGAAGGCCGCCCGGCCCGGAACGGAGCGTGCGGCGTGGCTGACAGGTGGCGCAAGGCCGCGCCGATCCTTCTTGCGGCCGCGGTCGCAGTCGGGCTCGCGGGGTTTCATGGCGCGCGGCTGCTCGAAGATGGCGCGCGCGCCCGGGCTGAAGCCGCGCTCTCCGCGGAAGGGTGGTCCTGGGCGGGCGTCGACGCCGACGGCCTGCGCCTCACTCTGACCGGAGAGGCGCCGAACGAGATCGCGCGCGCCGAGGCGCTGACGCTGCTGGCCCAGACTGCGGGAGCAACGCGCCCCTTCCGCGCGATCATCCTCAACGGCGCGACGATCCGGCCGGCTGCGGGCGCGGGCGCGGCGGCGCCTGAGGCGACTGTCACGATCATGCGCGGCGCGGGCGATCTCACGATCATCGGGGCGGCCCCCGGCGCCGGCGCGCAAGCCGCGTTGGCGGCGGCGCTCGGCGACGCGGCGCCGGCGCTCGCGCTCAGCGATCTCAGCCGCGCGGACGCGGCGCCCGGCCCCCGCGACTGGGCCGCGATCGCCCGCCCCGCCGCGGAGATCGCCGCGAACCTGACCCATGGGCGGGTGGAGCTGACGCCAGGCCGGCTCGCGCTCTCCGGCATCGCCCGCGACGATGGCGGCCGCGACCGGATCGAGGCCGCGATGGCGAAGGTGGAGGCGGCGGGCTGGACGGTCCGCTCCGACCTCGCGCCCGCGCCGGCGCCGGCGGCGACGTTCGTCATCCGCGCGGAGACCGGCCCCGGCGCCGCCGGCCTGACGACCTGCGCCGCGTCCGACGCCGACGAGGCCGCGCGGATCATCGCGCTGGCGGCGCCTCTTGGCGGCGCGCCCGCCGCTTGCGCCGTCGGCCCCGGGGCGCCTCCGGACTGGGGCGCGGCGGCGGAGGCGGCGCTCGCCGCGCTCGCGGCGCTCCCGGCGGGCGAAGTGAGCCTGATCGGCCAGCGCGCCCGCCTCACGGCGAGGCCCCCAACCACCCGGCGCGCCTTTCAACAGGCGGCGGCGGATCTGCGGAAGGCGCTGCCGCCGTCCTATCGGCTGGCCAGCCTGTCCTCCGCCGACCTCGCCGCGCCCGAACCGCCCGCCGCCGCCCCGCCGCCGCCCGCGGACGCCGCCGCAGCGCCGGACGCGGTTCTCACGCTCTCGCTCGACGGCGCGCGGCTCCGGATTTCAGGCGCCGCGCCCGATTTGCTGACCGGGGAGAGCCTCGCGGCCTACGCCCGCGCGACGGCGCCCGGCGACGAGGTCGAAACCGCGTTGACCTATGGCGGCGCGTTCCCGCCCGGCTGGCGCGGCGCGGCGATGGCGATGATCGCCGCCCTTTCGCAACTGGAGAGCGGCGAAGGCCGGCTGGACGCCGACGCCGCCCTGATCGAGGGGGTGGCTCTGGACCCGCTCGTCATCTCCGCCGTTCAGCAGCGGCTCGCCGAAGGCGCGGAGCCCGCCATCAGCGCAAAGACCCGGATCACGGTCTCGCCCGCGCGGCTGGCGGCGGCGGAGCCGTTGCCGGCGTCGCGCTGCGCCAGCGAGTTGACCGCCGTCGCCGCGGCCGATCCGATCGGCTTCGCGCCGGGCTCGGCCGACATCGATCCCTCCAGCGCGCCGGTGCTCGCCCGTCTCGCGGAGACGCTCGGGCGCTGCGCCGGCGGGCCGATCGAAATCGCCGGCCACACCGATTCTCAGGGCTCGGAATCCGGCAATCTCCGGCTCAGCCGGGCGCGGGCGGAAGCGGTTCTCGCCGCGCTTCTGCAAGCCGGAGCGCGGCTGAACATGCTTACGGCGGAGGGATATGGCGAAGCGGAGCCGATCGCCGACAACGCCACCGAGGCGGGGCGGGCGCAAAACCGCCGGATCGAGTTCAGGAATCTTGCGAAGGAGGGAACGCGATGACCCGCGCGGAGATTGCGATCGCCATCGCCGGCGCGCTGCTGGCGGCGTTTCTTGTCGGTTGGCTCGCGCATTCCCTCTGGTTGCGCCTCATCTCCGCGTCGTCTCCTCGCAGCGATCGCGCGGACGAGCTGGCCGCCGAATTGCTGACGACCGAAGCCGACCGCGACCGGATCTCCGCCGAGGCGCGGCTCGCGCAGGAGAAGGCGGCCGCCGCGCTCCGCGAACGGGAGGCCGAGCTTCAGGCGGCGATGGAGGCGCTGGGCGCCGCAAGGAGCGAAATCGAGGCGCTCAGGCGCGGCGGCTGACCGAGCCTCCGCTCAATATGCGTCCGCGGCGCCGGCGATGAGCTGCGCCAGTTCAGCCAGCGCGGCGGCGTAGGCCGCCGTGAGCGCGGCGTAGTCGTCGCCTTCGACAGGGGCGGTGATGGCGAAGGGCGTGGTCGCCGCGCCGCCGCGCCGGTCCGCGCGGGAGATGGTGAGCTGACCGACCAGATCGACGTCGCCGCCAAGCCCGCCGAGAAAGCGATCGACATCCACAGTCGCGATCAGGTCCGGCGCCGCCCCTTGCGGCCAGGGGTCCGCGTAGGCGGGCGCGCCCCGGATCGCCGCGAGCCGCCGCGCCAGAAGGCGGGTCGCGGCGCGCGGCGGCTCCTCCGCCCAGCGCCGCTCATCCGCCGCGGTGATCGCGCCGCTCTCGTCCTGCGCGGCGATCTGCAGGCGGCGCGCATAGAGCGGCAACGCGATCTCGCGCAGCCCGATCGAAGCCCCGCCGCTTTCCGCCGGAGGGGCCGCGGCGCCTTTCGGCGCCTCGAGAAGATAGAGAGACGGCGCCGGCGCGGCCATGCACGCGGCGACGGCGAGGGGTGCGAGAAGCGTGAAAATACGGCGCATGATGTTCATTTCCCGATGATCAGGGCGTTCGGCTGGCGCTCGACCAGATCGGCGAGATCGCTGATCGCCCGCGCCGCGTCGCGGATTTCGCGGATCGCGGCGACGGTCTCGTAATTCAGCTCCGAGCCGACATCGACGGAGGCGAGGATATCGTCCGTCCGCGCCGCGAGCGTGGAGAGCCGCCGGATCAGCTCCGGCGTTCCTTCGGTCGCGCGCCTCACCGCCGTGGTGGCCGCGTCGAGGCTCTTGAGCGCGGCGGCGGCGGTTCCGGCGAGATCATCCTCGCGGAGACGGTCCAGCAGCGCGGCGCTGGCGGTGAGCGCCGCCGTCGCCGAAGCCGGCAGCTCCGTCGCGCCCGGCGCGGCGAGGATCTCACGGAGCGCGGCGGCCGTCGCCGCGGCCTCGCCGGAGAAACGCCTGAGCGCCGGATCGTCGAACAGCGCCCGCGCCGCCCGCAGCGCGCCCGAGAGCTCCGCCGCCGCGTTCTCCTGCTCAAGGGCCTGAACCAGCGCGCGCGCGGACGCGACTCCAGCCGTCAATTCCGCCGGGGCGGCGCGAAGCGCCGGATCGTCCAGCAAGCTCCCGAGCGACGCGAGCGCGGCGTTCAGCGCCTCCGGCGTCGCCCGCAGAGCCGGGTCGGACAAGAGCGCCTCCAACGCGTCGAGCGCGGCCACCGCCCGCTCCGGCGCCGCTTGCAACGCCGGAGCGGACAGAAGCGCGGCGGCGGCGGCGGACGCCTCGTCAAGCCGCCCCGCCAGCCCGGCGAGCGCCGGATCCTCCAGCCGGGCGCGAAGCGCGGCGGCGGCGGCGGCGGACTCTCCCGCAAGGTCGGAGGCGTCCAGCGTCTCCGCGACAGCGCGCAGGCTGGCCAGCGCCGCGGCCAGATCGGCGCGCGCGGAGGCGACTTCATCCGACTCCAGGAGCGCGTTCAGCCGCGCCAGAAGCGCCGCCGCCTCATCCGGCGCGGCGGCGAGACCGGGAGAGGCCAGGAGCGCCGTCGCCGCGTCCAGCGCGGCCACCATGCTTTTCGGGGCCGCGCGCACCCCGTCGGAGGCGATCAGCGTGTTGATGTTCTCGAGCAGGATCACCGCATTGTCGAAAATCGCCTCGATCGGCAATTGATCCACCCGCCGGAGCACGCCCTGGACCGAGCCGGTGATCTCATCAAGATCGGAGGGGACCGCCGGGAGCAGCGGGCGCCCCTCATCTCCGCGCCTCAGCGTCGCCGGAGGCGAATCCGGCGCATCGACGAGCCGTACGATCAATTCGCCCGTCAGGAGGCTGCCCTGCGTCAGTTGCGCCCGGAGCCCATCGGCGACGGCGCGCTCCATGAATCTCAGCGCGCCGGCCACGTCGCCCTCCTCAAGGCCGAGAAGCGACGGCGCGATCGCGACTGTGGTCCGGGTCGAGAAGGTTCCGGCGTCCGCGTCGATCTGCGCCGCGATCCCCGAGACCCGGCCGACGCGAATGCCCTCATGCTCCACCGGCGCGCCGGTCGAAAGGCCCCGCACCGAGCGGCCGAAATAGACATCGAGCAGGAGCTGCTCGCCCGGGTCCGTCTCCATCACCTCGGAACGGGCGTCGCGCGGCGTGTCGTAAAGCGTATAGACATGGCCGGCCTCCACCGGCTCCGCCGTCCCGTCCGAGAAATCCCGGAACGCCGCTCCGCCTTGCAAAAGCGAGGACAGGGATCCGATGCGAAACTGCGCCCCATCGGCGCCGAAGCTGATGTCCACTCCGGAAACGACCCAGAACCGGGTCCCCTCCGTCAATCTGGCGTCGTTCGGCGCATTGATGAACACGTCGAACTCGACGCCCTCGCCATCCGGGGTGAGGCGCTTGGATTCGACCCGCCCGACCTCGACCCGGCGGAAGAAGATCGGCGCGCCGACTGACAGCGCCCCGCCGTCGGGGCTGCGCAGCCGGACGCGCTTTCCGGGCGTGTCGCTCGGCGTCAGGGGAGGGTCGTTCAGCCCGATGAAGACACGCTGAGCCACGCCCGGCGCCGCGTCCCACGCGCCCTCGACATAGACGCCGGAGATCACCGTCTCGAGACCGCTGACCCCGCGGGAGGAGACTTCGGGGCGCACCACCCAGAATTCCGCCTCGCTGTCGATATAGCGGGCGATGTCCGGGTCGATGCGGAAAAGCGTGATGACGCGGGTCAGATCGTCGGAAAAGCGAAGGTCCTCCAGCCGCCCGACCTCGACATTCTTGTACCGCAGCGCGGTTTCGCCCACGCTCAGCCCGGCGGCGGTCGGGAAGGAGATCTCGATCATGGGCCCGCGCTCGGCGTAATCGCGCCAGAGCAGAGCGAGCGCGATGATCACCGCGATCAGCGGGAACACCCAGATCAGCGCGACCGTCCGGCGCGGCGTCGGCTCCATATCCGGCGGAACCGGGCCCGGGTTCGACTCAGCCATGCCGCCCTCCGATCCGGTCCCAGATCAGGCGCGGGTCAAACGCGCGCGCCGAAAACATCGTACAGGCGACGGAAAGCGCGAAGAGCGCCGCCGCCGGCCCCGGCTCGAGCCGGGCGAGAAAGCCCATTTGCACCAGCGCGGCGAGAATAGCGACGACGAAAACATCGATCATCGACCAGCGGCCGATGAACTCCACCGCTTCGTAAAGGCCGATGGCGCGCTTCGCGCCAAGCGCCGGGCCGCCGCCCGCCATCAACGCCAGCCGGGCGATGATGAGAAACTTCGTGATCGGAATCACGACGCTGGCGAAGAAGACGATCGCGGCCACCCCCCAGGCGCCGTGCGTGGCGAGATCGACCACGCCGCCGACGATGGTGCTGCCGCTCACCCGGCCGAGATAGGTGGAGATCAGCATCGGATGAAGATTGGCCGGGATGTAAAGCGCGAGCCCCGCGATCAGCCAGAACCAGACCGCCGCGAGACTGCGCCGCCCATCGCGGGGCAGATGCGCGCCGCACCGCCGGCACACATGCGCGCCGGCCGGCGCCGCGAGCCCGCAGATCTCGCAGCCGACGCGGCGCGAGCCGCGCGCCGTCAGAAACGGGCGCGCCGCCGCGCTCATGACAGGATCCGCCAGATCGTCCGCCGACAAAGCGCCGTGTCCTCGTAAAGCGCGACCGCCGCAAGCGCGACGAAGAGCCAGAACGCGGCGCCGAGCCCGACAATCGCCATGCCCGAGATCTTCACCAGCGCCACCGCGACCCCGATGATGAAGATCTCCATCATCGACCAGGGCCTGAGTTCGATCGCCAGCCGAAACGCGGCGCGGGCCTGCGGGGCGGGCGCGAAGCCGAGCCTGATCGGCGCCAGGACCCAGAGCAGCGCCAGCGCGCGCGCCAGCGGCAGGGCGACGACCATGGCGCCGACCGCGACCGCGAGAGGCCACGCCTCCCCGCCGGCGGCGATGATCGCGTCGAACACGGCCGCGTCCCGGTGCCGACCGGCGGCCTCGATCGTGATGAACGGCAGAAACACCGCCGCCGCCAGCAACACGACCGTGGAGATCGCCGCCGCCAGCACGCTGTCGAGCGCCCCGGCCCGCTCCGTCGTCAGCACCGCTCCGCAGCGCGGACAGCGCGCCCGCGCGCCCGGCCTCATCGGCGGCTCGACAAGCAGCGCGTCGCACGCATGGCATGCGATCAGCGCCGGATCGGGCTCTGGAGCGAAAACAGGCGCGTCAACAGCCAACTGCGGCGGCCTCTGGTTGGTCGCGCCGCCGGCTGCGGCGCAGAGGAAGAAAAACACGGATCGGCCGGCGAATCCAGAAGCTCCTCCCGCCGCGCCCGGTCGAAACGCAGGGGGCGCATCACTATTCGGGACGCTTTCTCCTTGGCGCGCCTTCGAACTCGTTTAAAATAGGGGGGTATGCAGGGACCATGACGCTCCCCATCAGTCGGCGCGCGCCGTCTTCAATCGGGATTCTCGTCTTTGCGCCATATTTGACAGGGGGCAGAGCAACCATGAAACCCGTCCTGAAGCTGTCGCGGGCCATCGACAGAGCGACAGCCTGGGTCGGGAGTTGGGTCGCCTGGCTGATCCTCGTCGCGATCCTGGTCAGCGCCGTCAACGCCACCGTCCGGAAGTTCTTCAACATCTCCTCCAACGCCTGGCTGGAGCTGCAATGGTATCTCTACGGCGCAGTCTTCATGATGGCCGCCGCCGCCGCCTTGCAAAAGAACGAGCATGTCCGGATCGACGTCGTCTCCGCCCACCTGTCCCAGCGCGCGCGGGACTGGATCGACCTCATCTGTCATATCTGCTTTCTGACGCCGTTCGTCGTCCTGATGAGCTGGCTGTCCTGGCCGTTCTTCCTGCGCTCCTACGCGACCGGCGAGCAATCTATGAACGCGGGCGGGTTGATCCTCTGGCCCGCCAAGATATTCATTCTGCTTGGTTTTGTCCTGCTGACCTTCCAGGCGCTCTCGGAGATCATCAAGAAGATCGCGGTCTTGCGCAGCGACATCCCCCCGCCCGGCGGCGGCCGGGAGGACGCGCCGCCGGAGGCGCATGAACTCGTCGCCGGCTATCGCGACGACGCCGCGATCGGCGGAGGAGATCGGCGTGCTTGATCTCATCGCCCACAATCTCGCGCCGATCATGTTCATCACCGTCATGGGGATGTTGCTGCTCGGCTATCCGGTCGCGCTCACCCTGGCGGCGGGAGGCCTGGGATTTTTCGTCATCGGCGTCGGCCTCTCCGAGATCGCCCCCGGAGAAATCAATCTGTTCTGGCCGCTCCTCGGCGCGTTGCCCGAACGGGTGTTCGGGATCATGAACAACGACACCCTTCTCGCGATCCCGTTTTTCACCTTCATGGGGTTGATTCTGGAACGCTCCGGCATGGCCGAGGATCTGCTCGAGACGATCGGGCAGCTGTTCGGCCCGATTCGCGGCGGGCTCGCCTACGCCGTCATCCTCGTCGGCGCCCTGCTCGCCGCGACGACCGGCGTCGTCGCGGCCTCGGTCATCGCGATGGGGCTGATTTCATTGCCGATCATGCAGCGCTTCGGCTACAACGCGTCGGTGGCGACCGGCTCGATCGCGGCGGCCGGGACGCTGGCGCAGATCGTGCCGCCGTCGCTGGTGCTGATCGTGATGGCCGACCAGCTCGGCGTCTCCGTCGGCGACATGTATGTCGGCGCGATCTGGCCCGCCCTCATCATCATCTCGATCTACTGCGCATGGATCTTCGTGCTCTCGTTGATCCGGCCCGCCTGGGTTCCGGCGCTGCCGGCCGAAGAGCGCACGCTCGGGCATGGCGTCACGTCGCTGCTGGTGGCGTTTGGCGCCGTCGTCGCGCTTTATTACGCCGCGCATCACACCGTCTTCGCCGAGCTGAGCGACGAGAACCGGCTGGTCCTGTCCGCGACGCTCGCCGTCGTGACCGTGTATTTCGCGGCGCTCCTCAACCGCGCGCTGAAGCTCCATGTGATGTCGAAGCTGGCCGAGCAGGTGATCATCGTGCTGATCCCGCCGCTGGCGCTGATCTTTCTTGTGCTGGGGACGATCTTTCTCGGCGTCGCCACTCCGACCGAAGGCGGCGCGATGGGGGCGGTCGGCGCGCTGGTGATGGCGCTGGCCAAACGGCGGCTCGACCTTGCGACGCTCCGCTCGTCGATCGAGGCGACGACGACGCTTTCCGCCTTCGTCATGTTCATCCTGATCGGCGCGCGGGTGTTCGGCCTGACATTTTACGGGGTCAACGGAAATGTCTGGCTGGAGGAGCTGATGCTCGGCCTGCCTGGCGGCGAATTCGGCTTCCTGCTCGTGGTCACGGTCGTCATTTTCATCCTCGGCTGCTTTCTCGACTTCTTCGAGATCGCGTTCATCCTCGTGCCGCTTCTGGCCCCGATCGCCCAGACGCTCGGGATCGATCTGGTGTGGTTCGGGGTGATCCTCGGGATCAATCTCCAGACAAGTTTTCTGACGCCGCCCTTCGGGTTTTCACTGTTCTACCTGCGCTCCGTGACCCCGACGGAGCCGTGGCGCGACGACAAGAGCGGCGCGACCCTCCCCGCGATCAGGACCACCCAGATCTACAAGGGCGTGGCGCCGTTCATCGTGATCCAGTTCACGATGATCATGCTGGTGATCTCCTTCCCCTATCTGGTGATGCACTACAAAACCGAACCTCTCGCCATTCCGGACGAGCCGGTCCGGATCGCGCCGGCCTCCGGCGGCGGGCTCGGCCTGCCGACGGGGGACGGCGCATCCGGCGGGGCGACGGACACGGGCGGCGGCATCGGCCTGCCTCCGCTGGATTTCGGAGGCGGGTCCGACGCGCCCGAGCCGTCCGTTCCTGAAAGTGGAGAGGGCGGGGTCGACCTCTCGCAACCGCCATCCTTCGATTGAGGCCCTGAACGAAAAAAGGCCCGCATGGGAATCCCCATGCGAGCCGTCTCAGCCGTCCGGGCGAGGAGCGTCAGCCGCCCATCTTCAGCGCGCCTTCACGCTGCTTGACCATCATGAACGTGTCGTAGGTGTATTCCGCCACCTGTTGCCAGAGATAGGTCTCCGCGCGGAACGCCATCATCGAATCGTAGATCTTCTTGAAGGCCGCGTTTTTCGCGGTGATGTCGGCGTAGACCTCGGTCGAGGCCTTGAACGACGCCTCCATCACATCCTGCGGGAAGGGGCGAAGCTTCGCCCCCTTGCTGATCAGCTGCCGGAGCGCGGTCGGGTTCTTGTAGTCGTATTCGGCCATCATCTGCTGCGACGCCGCGGTCGAGGCGGTCTTGAGCAGGCTCTTGTAGGCGTCCGGCAGCTCGTTCCACTTGTCGAGATTGATGAACGCGTTGAGCTCCAGATTTCCTTCCCACCAGCCGGGATAGTAGTAATACGGCGCGACCTTGTAGAAGCCCAGTTTCTCATCGTCATAAGGGCCGATCCACTCGGCCGCGTCGATGGTGCCCCGCTCCAGCGAGGGATAGATATCGCCGCCGGCGATCTGCTGCGGCACGACGCCCATCTTCTCCATCATCTGACCGGCGAGGCCGGCGATCCGCATCTTCAGGCCCTTCATGTCGTCGAGCGAGTTGATCTCCTTGCGGAACCAGCCGCCCATCTGCGTGCCGGTGCCGCCGGCGCCGAGATAGTGGATTCCCTGGCCGTGATAGAATTCGTTCAGAAGCTCATAGCCGCCGCCGTAATGCAGCCAGGCCCGCATCCCGCGCGTGTTGAGACCGAATGGGATGACCGCGCCCATGGCGTAGGTCGGATCCTTTCCGACATAGTAATAGGCGGCGGTGTGGCACATCTCGACCGTGCCGTTGATCACGGCGTCGGCGGCCTGAAGGCCAGGGACGAGTTCGCCGGCGGCGTAGACCTGAATGGTGAAATTGCCGTCCGTCGCTTCCGAGACGTATCGGGCGATATCCTCCGCGCCGCCGTAGATCGTGTCGAGCGATTTGGGAAAGGACGACGTGCAGCGCCACTGAACCTTCGGCAGGCTCTGCGCGATGGCCGGCGCCGCAAGCGTCGCGCCGAGGCCGGCGCCGGCCGCGCCCAGCGCGCCCGCGCGAATGAATTTCCGACGATCCATAATATATACCCCCAATCTATTGATGGTGCTCCGCTCGTGGTCCGGCGGAAGTACACAAGCGGATAAAATGACCGAGCCCGCCAGATGTCAAATCGCGGGAGCAATCCTTTATAAGTATGCAGGCGTCGATTGGCGATTAATTCAAGTTAATCATCCAATTGCCGGGCGAAATCGCCATCCCGTCAACGAAGGGTCCCGATGCGAAAACATGATGAGGTCGCGTGCGGCCGAAGACATCGACCAGAATCGGCGCCCGACTCAGCGCGTGTTGAGGAAGGCGGCTTCGCCGGGATGGCGCGGCGTGAGTCGCGGAGCCCCGGATGCGGGCGGGACCCCGCCGCCCCCTTGTCCGCCGCGCCCAAAAATGCGCGGCGCGGCCGGCCTAGTCGAAAACCTCGTCCGGGCCCGCGCCCCAGATCTCCGACTTCAAGACCCAGCCATCATTGGCGCCGGCGGAGACTTCGCACCAGTCCGGCTCGCATTTCTCGATCGAGAGGATCACCCCCGCCTCAGCCAGCGCGGCGAGTGGGGCGCCGCGCTCCGGCGCCTCGCGAAGGGCGGCGCGCGGCGCGGTGACGACGGCGGAGCGCGCGCCGCGCAGCATCGCGAAATGCACCCAGCCGCCAGCGTCGTCGACATCGCGGACCTTCCGCCAATGGCCGTATTCCGCCACGATCTCGAGCGGCATGCCGCGCCGGACGAAGACCCAGTCGATCCTGTGCGTCAGCCCCGGCCCGCGGCGGACGTTCGCCTTCTCGGTCTTGAGGCTGACATAGCGCGGCAGGGGCAGGTTCGTCTCCGGGCCGAGCGTCTCCGCGCGCGCCGCAATCGCCAGCGCCGCCGCCAAAAGCGCCGCCACCGCCGCACGCGCCGCGCCCTTCGATCTCAACATGCCCGCGCCTCGTCGCCCGATCGGTTTCTTGTGCCGCTTCAGCGCATACAATATCACGGCTTCACGCCCTTGTCGCAACCTGAAGGCTCGCCCCATGCAAGATCGCCCGCCGCACCGTCTCTCCGTGATCGTGACGCGCCGTCTACCCGAGCCGGTGGAGACGCGCCTGCGAGAGCTTTTCGACGTGACGCTGAACGAGAGCGACACGCCGATGGATTCCGCCCAACTCGCCGACGCGATGCGCCGGGCGGATGTGCTGGTCCCGACCCTGACCGACGAGATCGACCACAAGATCCTCGGCCAGGCCGGCGAACGCCTGAAACTGATCGCGAATTACGGCGCCGGCTTCGATCATATCGACGTCGAGACCGCGCGCCGGCGCGGCATCCTCGTCACCAACACGCCGGGCGTGCTGACCGAGGACACCGCGGACATGACCATGGCGATGATCCTCGCGGTGCCGCGGCGGATCGCCGAGGGCGCCGCGCTGATCCAGTCCGGCGACTGGGCCGGCTGGTCGCCGACCGCGCTGATGGGCCGGCGGGTGAGCGGAAAGCGGCTCGGCATTCTCGGCATGGGCCGGATCGGTCAGGCGGTCGCGCGCCGGGCGCGGGCGTTCGGGATGCAGGTGCATTACCACAACCGGCGCCGGCTGCATGGCGACATCGAAGCCGAGCTGGAGGCGACCTATTGGGAGAGCCTCGACCAGATGCTGGCGCGGATGGACGTGGTCAGCGTGAATTGCCCGCACACGCCCGCGACCTATCACCTCCTGAACGCGCGGCGGCTGAAGCTGCTGAAGCCGACGGCCTATATCGTCAACACCGCGCGCGGCGAGATCGTGGACGAGAACGCGCTGACGCGGATGCTGGTGCGGGGCGAGCTGGCGGGGGCCGGGCTCGACGTGTTCGAGCGCGCGCCGGCGGTGAACCCGAAGCTGATGGCGCAGCCGAACGTGATGCTCCTGCCGCACATGAGCTCGGCGACGGAGGAAGGCCGGATCGAGATGGGCGAGAAGGTCATCATCAACATCAAGACCTTCGCCGACGGGCACCGCCCGCCCGATCAGGTGCTCCCGTCGATGCTCTGAGCCGTGGAGCCCTGAACGCCCGGGGTCCGATGCTCAGGGCTCCGGCGGCGTGTGATGGCGAAGAAACTTCATCTGCGACAGGATGAACGCCAGCGTGACGACCGGGCTGCCGAACGTCTTGAAGTTGACCCAGAAGCTTTCTGACGTTCCGCGCCAGATCGCCTCGTTCAAGAGCGCCATGAAGACGAAGAAGAGCGCCCAGCGCCGGGTGAAGCCCATCCAGCCCTCATCCGTCAGCGGCAGAAGCTCGCCCATCAGGTATTTCAGGTAGGACCGCCCGCGCAGAAGCCCCCAGCCGAGAAGCGCGGCGAAGATCAGATTCACGATCGTCGGCTTCATCTTGATGAAGGTGGCGTCGTTCAGCCAGATCGTCAGCCCGCCAAAGACCACCACCACCACCGCGGTGACCACCGCCGTGCGCGGCAGATGCCGCGTCAGCGCCCAGGAAATCGCCAGCGAGACCAGAATCGCCGGGATGAACGCGATGGTCGCCACCACGACGCCGCCATAAAGCTCCCCGAGAATCATCACGTCGTGGTCCGAATAGGCCCGGTAGGTGAGAAAGAATATCGCCAGCGGCCCGAATTCGAGGCCGAGACGAACGAGGGGGTGGATTTCTTTCGCGCTCATGAAGCGGGGCTTACCCGAAAACCGCCCCGGCGGAAAGCCGATGCGCGCTCAGCCGAATTCGACCAGCACCGCGCCAAGCGCGATCAACGCCATCAGCCCGGCGCGGATCGGCCCCACCTCCTCCTTCAGGAACGCCCAGCCGATGATCGCGGCGAAGACCACCGAGGTCTCGCGAAGCGCGGCGGCCTCGCCGACCTTGTCGAGCCGGGTGGCCAGCATGACCGAGCCGAAGCTGACGAAGGCGATTATCGACGCGATGAATCCGCGCCGCAGCAACGGCCCGAGCGGCGGCCGCGTTTTGCTCCGGCGCCAGAGCGTGAACGACAGGACCGGAAAGAAGAGCCCGTCGACGACGAAGAACCAGAGCAGGAAGGTGAATGGGTTCTCCGCCACGCGAATCCCCCATGCGTCATAGGTGGTGTAGAGCGCGGTGAAGACGCCGGTGACGAACGCGAGAATCAGCGCGTTGACCAGCGTCTCCCTGCCGATGCGGATGCGGCGAAGATTGACCCCCGCCAGCGCCATGATCGCGAGCGAGAGCAGAAGCACGCCGCTCCACTGGCCGAGCCGGAACGTCTCGCCGAAGACCACCCCGGCGAAAATCACCGTCGCCAGCGGGCTGACGCCCCGGACCACCGGATAGACCACCGTGAAGGCGCCCCGCGCATAGGCCGCCGCGAGAAGCAGCTTGTAGCCGCTGTGGATCCCGAACGCGCCGGCGAGAACCAGCGCCAGCTCCCGCGAGGGAAGCGGGACGAGGAGCAGCGCGAGCGGCAGCGCCAGCACGCAATTCCAGACGTCGATCGCGCCGCGAATCAGCCAGGGGTCGACGCCCCTGCCTTTCTGGAGCGCGCCGAAGACCGCATGCGCCACCGCGGAGGTGAGCGCGAGCACGAGCGCGACCCTCCCGCCCGTCTCCGTCGCCTCGATCGACAAGATCCAGTCGGCCAACATCGCGCCATTCCCCCCAGTCGCGCGCTCGAGTCCGCGCGCGATGAGACGCGATTACAGGAAATACGCCGGCCGCGCACGGCAAAGCGGCCATGCTCGGAGCGGTCAGGTCGCGCTCAGGTCGGCGCGCCCGCGGTCAACGTTCGTAGACGGGATCTCGCGTCAGCTCCCAGCCGACCGAATCACGCTGGCCCTCCTGAGGCGCGCGCGGCCGGCTTCTCGGCCGATATGGCACATATGCGCAGGCCCCCGCAGGAACCGAATCCAGCGCCAGATCCAGAACGGATTCAGGCGTTTCGTCGTCACGTTTGATCATCGCCCCAGCCCCACAACATCCCGAACAGCCAAGCAAAACGCACTAGCCACGCTATTATGACATAATTGTGGAAAGATTGACGTGATAAATCTTACATTCCGGGCTCGATCCCGACGAGCGCGGCGGCGAACTCCTCCGGATCGAAGGGCGACAGGTCGTCGATCTGCTCGCCGACGCCGATGGCGTGGATCGGCAGGCCGAACCGGTCCGCCAGCGCGACCAGCACGCCGCCGCGCGCGGTTCCGTCGAGTTTGGTCATCACCAGGCCCGAGACGGCCGCGATCTTCTGGAAGATCTCCACCTGCGCGAGGGCGTTCTGCCCCGTCGTCGCGTCCAGAACGAGAAGCGTGTTGTGCGGCGCCTTCGGGTCCTTCTTCCGAATCACGCGCACGATCTTCTCGAGCTCGGCCATCAGATCGGCGCGATTCTGGAGCCGGCCGGCGGTGTCGATCAGCAGAATATCCGCGCCCTCCTTCTCGGCCCGCGTCATCGCCTCGAAGGCGAGCGAGGCGGGGTCGGACCCTTCGGGCGCCGTCATGACCGGCGCCCCCGCGCGCTCCCCCCAGACCTGCAACTGCTCGACGGCGGCGGCGCGGAACGTGTCTCCGGCGGCGATGATCACCGATTTCCCCGCGCCTCTCAGCTGGCTCGCCAGCTTGCCGATCGTCGTCGTCTTGCCCGAGCCGTTGACGCCGACCACCAGCACCACCTGCGGTTTCACGCCATAGAGCGGCAGCGGCCGGGCGACCGGGGCGAGGATGCGCGCCACCTCCGCCGCCAGGAGGGTCTTGATCTCCTCCGCGCCGAGCCGCTTGCCGAAGCGGCCCTCGGCCATCGCCGCCGCGACCCGCATCGCCGTCTCGACGCCCATGTCCGCCCCGATCAGAAGCTCCTCCAGATCGTTGAGCATGGCGTCGTCGAGGACCCGTCCGCGCTCCGCGCCGCGGCCGCCGACCGCGCCGGCGAGCCGCTGCGCGAGACCGGGCTTCGCCGCCTCAGGCGCCGGCGCCGGCCGGGATGGAGATACGGGCTTGGCCTCGGGCGGGGAGTCGGGCGCGGGCGCGGCGGGCGCTTCGGCGCCCACCAGCGCGTCCACCCCGTCGTCGAGCCGCGAGGACGACTTGAGCAGCCGATCCTTCAGCTTGCGGAAGAAACTCATCGCCGCGCCTGCGCCTCCTCGTTCTCGCCTATTCTGAATCGCCGCCTCCTGATAGCGGCTCGCCTCCGACTTGACCACCGCCGCCGCGCCGGGCGGCGCCTTGCGCGCCGCCGCCGGCGCGGGCATGTCTCCCATGGAGAGGTGGGAGCGGGCGATGGTTTCGGAGACGGACGAAAAGGAGCTTCACGAACGGATCCTCGCCGCCATCGACGGCGGCGAATACCCGCCGGGCGCGCGGCTGCTGGAGGCCGAGCTCGCCGCCCGTTTCGGCGTGAGCCGCACCCCGGTCCGCGAAGCGCTGCGGCGGCTGGAGACGGAAGGCGTCGTGCAGCATCAGGCGCGCAGGGGCGCCGTCGTCGCCTCGCTCGATTATGATCAGGTCGGCGAACTCTACGCGGTCCGGGAGGTGATGGAGGGGCTGGCGGCCCGACTGGCCGCGCATCACGCCTCGGCGCCCGAAATCGCGCTCCTCTACGACATGATCGCCGCCGATGAGCGGGTCTCCGCGCCGAAATCGCTGGCCCAGGCGAACAAACGCTTCCACCGCCAGCTGCATCTCTCCAGCCATAACCGCTACCTGATCGAGACGCTGGGGCCGGTGCGCCGCTCGCTCTCGCTCCTCGGCGACACCACCTTTTCGGCGCCGGGGCGGGCGGAGACCTCGAACGCCGAACATCGGCTGATCGTCGACGCGATCGCGGCGCGGGACGGCGCGGCGGCCGAAGCCGCGGCGCGCCGCCATATCGTCAGCGCCTACGCGGTGCGGCTGCGCTTGGAAGCCGCGAGATGACCGCCTAAACTGCCCGTAAAAGGAGCGAGTCAATGCGCGAATCCCCTTCCGGCCGGTTGCGGCTCGGCGTGAATATCGACCATGTCGCGACCATCAGGAACGCGCGGGGCGGCGCGACGCCGGACCCGACCCGCGCCGCCATGATCGCGGAGGCCGCCGGCGCCGACGGGATCACCGCACATCTTCGTGAGGATCGCCGCCACATCATGGACGCCGACATCGAGAGGATCCTCGCGGCGATCTCGGTCCCGCTCAATCTGGAGATGGCCGCGACCGACGAGATGCAGGCCATAGCGCTCCGCCACAAGCCCCACGCCGCCTGCATCGTGCCGGAGAAGCGCGAGGAGCGCACCACGGAAGGCGGGCTCGACGTCGTGCGGGACGAGGCGCATCTCGCGGAGTTCATCGCGCCGCTCCGCGAGGCGGGCTCGCGCGTCTCGCTCTTCGTCGCGGCGGACCCGCGCCAGATCGAGGCGGCGGCGCGAATCGGCGCCCCCGTGATCGAGCTTCACACCGGCGCCTATTGCGACGCAGACGCCGAAGGGCGGCTCGACATGCGCGACGCCGAACTGGCGAAACTGACCGAGATGGCCGCCTTCGCGAAGGGGCTCGGCCTTGAGGTTCACGCCGGCCACGGCCTCACCTACGACACGACGCCGCCCATCGCCGCGCTTCCGGCGGTGGTGGAGCTGAATATCGGCCATTTCCTGATCGGCGAGGCGATTTTCTCCGGCCTCGACAGCGCGATCCGCAAGATGCGCGACGTCATGGAGCGCGCGCGACGCGAAGCGGCCGCGCCATGAGCGAGTTCGCTTTCCTGTTCGCGCCCGCCCTCGCCTTTTTCGCGCTCGCCGCCGCGCCCGGACCGGCGACATTGGCCGTCGCGAAGACGGCGATGGCCTCGGGCGGGCGGGCGGCGGCGGCGCTCTCGGCCGGCCTCGGCCTCAGCCTCGCCGGGTGGGGCGCGCTGGCGGCGGCCGGGTTCGGCCCGCTTCTCGCCGCGTTCGCGCCGGCGCTTCTCGCGCTGAAGATCGGCGGAGCGCTCTTTCTTCTCTGGCTCGCCTGGGGCGCCGCGCGGAGCGCGCTCAAGGCGGAGGAAGCCGCGCCGGGCGCGGCGGCCATCCGCTCCGGCGGGCGGCTGCTCCTGCGCGGCGCGACGCTCAACGGCGTCAACCCCAAGGCGCTGCTCGCCTGGGGCGCGGTGATCGCGCTCGGGGTCCGGCCAGGCGCCGGCGCTGCGGACGTCTGGGCGATCTGGGCGCTCTGCTCGGCGCTCGGCCTCTTCGTCTATCTCGGCTATTCCGCGCTCTTCGCCCACCCGGCGGCGCGGCGGATCTACGCCAGAGCGCGGCGCTGGGTCGAGGGCGCGGCGGCGGCGCTCTTCGGCTTCGCGGGGCTCCGCCTCCTCGCCTGGCGGGCGGAGGCGCCATGATCATCGGCATCGGATCCGACCTGGCCGACATACGGCGGATCGAGAGCACGCTGGAGCGGTTCGGGGACCGGTTCGTCAAACGCGTCTTCACCACGGTCGAGCAGGCGAAATCGGAGAAACGCCGCGCCCGCGCCGCCAGCTACGCCAAACGCTGGGCGGCGAAGGAGGCGTGCTCCAAGGCGCTCGGCACCGGGCTCCGCATGGGGGTCGCATGGGTGGAGATGGGCGTCGTCAACCTGCCGTCCGGCCAGCCGACCATGGCGCTGACCGGCGGCGCCGCGGCCCGGCTCGCGGAGCTGCTTCCGCCGATGCACAGGGCGGCGATCCACGTCACCATCACCGACGATCCCCCCTATGCGCAGGCGTTCGTGGTGATCGAAGCGCTGCAGATTCAGCCCGATTGAGCGCGGACCCGCGATATTGACACGCCTCCGCCGCCCCGCCACAAGCAACGCCTCACAGCCGGAGCGGCAGATGGCCAGATCGAAACACGGAAAACGAAAAGACGGAATCGGAGAGACGATCCGCACCATATTCTGGGCGATTCTGATCGCGCTGGTTTTCCGCACCTTCCTGTTTCAGCCGTTCTGGATCCCGTCGGGATCGATGAAATCGACGCTTCTGATCGGCGACTACCTCTTCATTTCGAAATACGCCTACGGCTATTCGAAGTACTCCTTCCCATGGTCACTTGGCCCGTTCGACGGCCGCATTTTCGGCGGCGAGCCGGAGCGCGGCGACGTGATCGTCTTCAAGCATCCGCGCTCGGGAGAGGACTTCATCAAGCGGCTGGTCGGCCTTCCCGGCGACACGGTGCAGATGCAGGGCGGCGTCCTGCACATCAACGGCGAGCCGGTCGGCATGCGCCAGGACGGATTCTTCGTCGAGGATATCGACCCGATGCGCACCCGCTGCATCGACAAGCCGATGATCGACGGCGAGATCAAATGCGTGAAGGAAATCTGGGTCGAGACTCTGCCGAACGGCCGCGAGCATGTCATCCTGAACGCGGACGGGAACCTCTCGCAGGGCACCGACAACACCCGCGTCTTCACCGTGCCCGAAGGCGAGTATTTCTTCATGGGCGACAATCGGGACAATTCGAACGACAGCCGCCTCGGCGTCGGCTTCGTGCCGTACGAAAATCTTGTCGGGAGAGCGGAGTTGATCGCGCTGTCCTCCGACGGGCCGTTCTACGAGATCTGGAACTGGCGCTGGGGCCGGTTCCTGACCATCATCAGGTGACGGCGCATGGCCGTCGACGCTGATACGGCCGAATCGCGCCTCGGCCATCGGTTCTCGAACCTTGCGGTGCTGGATGAGGCGCTGACCCATTCCTCCGCGGCCAGCCCCGCCCGCCCGCACAACCAGCGGCTGGAGTTTCTCGGCGACCGGGTGCTCGGGCTCGTGATCGCGGACGCGCTGGCCGCGCGCTACCCGAACGCGGCGGAGGGCGAACTGGCGCCCCGGTTCAACGAGCTGGTGCGGAAAGAGACCTGCGCGGCCATCGCCCGCGAGATCGGCGTCGACGGCTGGTTGCGGCTCGGCAAGTCCGAGAACCGCGGCGGCGTGCGCCGGAAGACCGCGATCCTCGGCGACGCGATGGAGGCGGTGATCGCGGCGGTTTATCTTGATGGCGGGCTGCCGGCGGCGCAAAAGATGATTCTCCGCCATTGGAAGGCGCGGATCGAGACGCAGGGAGACGAAGCCCCCCGCGACCCGAAGACCTGGTTGCAGGAATGGGCCCAGAGCCGCGCGATGCGCCCGCCGCGCTACGAGGTGAAGGGGCGGGACGGCCCGGATCACGCGCCGCTCTTCACGGTGGAGGCGACGTTGGAGAACGGCGCCGCCGCCAGCGCGCAGGGGACCTCGAAACGCGGCGCGGAACAGGAGGCGGCTTCAAGGCTCCTCCATCTGATCGGAGAGATCGATGACTGAGGCAGAGCCATCCACCCGCGCCGGATTCGTCGCGCTGATCGGTGAGCCGAACGCGGGAAAATCGACGCTGCTGAACCGGATGGTCGGCGCGAAGATCGCGATCGTCACCCACAAGGTCCAGACCACGCGCTCCCGGATCCGGGGCGTCGCGATGGCGGATGCGCCCGATTCCGCCGGCGGCGGGCGCGCGCAGATCGTCTTCATCGACACGCCCGGCCTCTTCCGGCCGCGGCGGCGGCTCGACCGGGCGATGGTCGCGGCGGCCTGGGCGGGCGCCGAGGACGCCGATGTCGTCTGTCTGCTGGTCGAGGCGCACCGGGGGCTGACCGAAGGCGTCGAGGCGATCATCGACATTCTCTCGAACCGGCCCGAGGCGCGCGTCGCGCTGGTCATCAACAAGATCGACCGGGTGAAGCCGCCGGTGCTTCTGCAACTGACGGAGGCGCTGAACGCGAAGCGCCCGTTCCAGGCCACGTTCATGATCTCCGCCTCGCGCGGCCACGGCGTCGAGGCGCTGCGAAGCTGGCTGGCGGGGGAGATGCCGGAAGGGCCGTTCCTCTATCCCGAGGATGAGATCTCCGATCTGCCGCAACGCATGATCGCGGCCGAGATCACCCGCGAGAAGCTGACGCTCCGCCTGCATCAGGAACTGCCCTACCAGTTGACGGTCGAGACCGAGAGCTGGACCGAACTGAAGGACGGCTCCGCCCGGATCGTTCAGGTGATCTATGTGATCCGCGACGGCCACAAGGGCATCGTCCTCGGCAAGCGCGGCGAGACGATCAAGGCCATCGGCGCCGAAGCGCGCAAAGACATCGAGGAGCTGCTCGGGCGGCGCGCGCATCTGTTCCTCGAAGTGAAGGCGCGGCCCGGCTGGCTCGACGAGAAGGAGCGGTTCGACGCGATCGGACTCGATTTTTCATCCGGGAACGACGAGTGAGGCCACGCCTCACCGCAGAATTCTGGGTCGCAGCCTATCTTGCGCGGCTGGAGCAGGCGGCGATCCCGGCCTACCTCACCGCGAAGGGCGACAAGACCGCCGGCGCCGTCGCGGTGAAGGTGGCGACGATGGATGGCCGCGCCTCCGTCTTCACCCGGGCCTACGGCGCGGACGGGGAGCGGGTCTGGGCGCCCCTCGCCGAAGCGGCGCCCGAGACCGAGGCGGACGAAGCCCTCGCCCGCCAGCGCCGGTTCGACCCCGATCTCTGGATCGTCGAGATCGAGGACCCGAAAGGGCGCACGCTGCTCGATGAAGAGGGGCTCGACTGACGCGGCGGCGCGCGTAGACTTGACCGCAAGGAGGCCGACGACATGCGCGAGACGCCGAAAACCCTGGCCGAGTGGAACGCCCGCATCCCGGGTTTCTTTCCCGGAGAGCTCGGCCTTCGGCTCACCCGGGTCGAAGCGGATGAGGTGACGGCGGAGCTCGAGATCCGCCCCGCGCTCCTCGCCGGGAACGGCTATCTTCACGCCGGCGTCGTCGTCACTCTCGCCGACAGCTGCTGCGGCTACGGCGCGCTGAAGACCCTGCCCGAAGGAGCGACGGGGTTCACCACCATCAATCTCTCCTCGAATTTCCTCTCGACCGCGCGCGAGGGGATCGTCGCCTGCTCGGCGACGCCGGTCCATCTCGGCGGCGCGACGCAGGTCTGGGACGCGGTTGTCTCCTCGGCCGGAACCGGGCGGGCGATGGCGCATTTCCGCTGCACGCAGATGATCCTCCGGCCGAAAGGCTGACGGATGGAATGGCGGGACGAAGGCGTCCTCCTGACCGTTCGGCGCCACGGGGAGGACGCGGCGATCCTCGACGTGATGACCCGCGACCACGGCCGGCACGCCGGGATCGTCAGGGGCGGCGCCTCCCGGCGCATGGCCCCGCTTCTGCAGCCCGGCGCCCAGCTCAGTCTTGAGTGGCGCGCTCGGCTCGACGCGCATCTCGGCGCCTATCGGGTGGAGCTGGCGCGCTCGCGCGCGGCGGGGCTGATGGCCTCGGGCGACGCGCTGGCGGCTCTGGCGGCGATCGCGGCGCTTCTTTGCGCCTATCTCGCCGAGCGCGAGCCCCACCCCGCGCTCTACGCCGCCACCACCGGCCTCTTGGATCGGATCTGCAGCGACGCGGACTGGCCCGCCGGCTATGTCGGCTGGGAGGTCATGCTGCTGGCCGAGATCGGCTATCCGCTGGATCTCTCCGTCTGCGCCGCGACCGGAGCGACGGAGGATCTGGTCTGGGTCTCCCCACGCACCGGGCGCGCGATCAGCGCCGCGGCCGGCGCGCCCTACGCGCCGAAGCTTCTCGCGCTTCCGGCCTTCTTCACCGGCGGCGCGGCCGACGCCGCCGGGCTGGCCGAGGGGCTGGCGCTGACCGGGCACTTCCTCCGCCGATGGGTCGCCCCCGCATTCGGCGCCTCCGCGCCGCCGGCCGCCCGGGATCGGCTCGTCGAGCGGCTTCTCCGCCGGCGGGATCGCAGCGATTAGAGACGAATACCGCAGGAAATCCGGTGGCTCAAAAGCGGACGAAGGCCGAAACTGGGGCATGTGTCCCGTTCGTCTATCACCGTGAGTATGGTTATGCGTGCCTCCTTGAATTCCGACACCGAGCCCGGACATGCCGCGGCGCCGCCCTCCGCCTCTCTCGCGCCGCCCTCGGCGGTGATCGAGCATGCGCTGCGCCTGTTCCCCCTCGACGACGAGGCCGCGCGGAGCGCGGCGCGGCGCCTCAAGACCACGGAATATCACAACGTCCGCATCCGACTCGCCGCGCTCGGCCAGGAGCGCGCCTCGCTCCGCCCGCTCATGCTCGCGGCGCAAGCGGCGGTGGACCGGGCCGCCTTCGTCGAATGCGACGGATTGCTGACGAAGGCGGAGGCGATCGCCCATGGCGGAGCGGCGCGGATCCAGACCCGCAAGGAGCGCGCGGATGTCGCGCTTCTCGCCTGCGAGCCGGAGCGCGCGGAGCGGCATTACGAGACGGCGGCCGGTTTTCTCGACCCCTACACCCCGGAAGCCGCGGCGGAATTGCGGAACGCGTCGGCCGGCGCGCTGCATCGGCATGGCCGGATCTTCGGCGTCGAAGGCGAAGAGGCGGCGGCGCGGCTCTTCCGCCGAAATCTCAATTACTGGCGGCGCGAGAGACATCCCGAAAAATGGGCGATGACCCAGAACAATCTCGGCAACACGCTGCATGACCTCGCGCTGAGAAAGGGCGGAGACGCGGCTCCGGCGCTTCTGCGAGAGGCGATCGCCGCCTATCGATCGGCGCTGAAGGTCTACAGCCGCGCGAAACAGCCCCGCCGCTGGGGCGCGGCGCAGGGCAATCTGGCGACCGCGCTCGGCAATCTCTCGCGCCGGAAGCGCGGCGCGGCGGCGGCGGCGCTGTTCGCCGAAGCGGCGGAGGCGTATCGCGCCGCGCTCTCGGTCCGCTCGCGCGGCGCGCGGCCCGGCGACTGGGCGCAGGCGCAGGCGGAACTCAGCCTCGCGCTCGGCGCGGCGGCCAGCGGCAAGGCGCGGCGGGCGCGGACGCGAATCCTGGACGAGGCCGCCGCGGCGGGCGAGGCCGCGCTCAGCGTCTACAGCCGCGATGCGACGCCGGAGCATTGGGCCGCGGCGCGAAACAATCTCGGCAACGCGTTCCGGGCGCAGGCGGCCGCGGGCGGCGGCGGCGCGCTTCTGGTCAAGGCGGTCCTGGCGTATCGCGAGGCGCTGAGCGCGCTTGGCGGCGAAGGCGCGGCGGAAGATCCGCGCCGCGCCGCGATTCGCACCAACCTCTCCCGCGCGTTGACCGATCTCGCGGCGCTCGCGGATCGGTCGACCGCGGCCCGCTTCGCGCATGAAGCCGCCGCCATGGCGCGGGCGGCGCTGGCGGCGCGCCCGCTGGAGGCCGGCGTCGACGGCTGGGCGGCGAGCATCTCCGCGCTGATCGGCGCGCGCCTGGCGGAGGCGGCCGCGACCGATGGGGCCGGCGCCGCCGAAGCGGCGGCCGACGCGGTGAAGCTCTGCCGCCAGGCGACGGCGCCGGGGCTCGCCGTGCTCGGTCCGACCCGTCTGGCCGCGTTCCAGGTCACGCTCGGCCAGGCGCTGGAGGCGGCGGCGGAGCCCGGCGCCGCCGGCGCGCAGAGCCGCGCGGAGGCGCGCGCCGCCTACGCCGCCGCGCTCTCCCGGCTCGACCCCAGAGCCTCGCCCGCGCTCGTCGCCGTGGCGACCGAGGGGCGCCGGCGCGCGGCGCGGAGCCAGGCGGCCTGAGACGGGCGCCCGGCCGCCCCCGTCAGGCCGCCAGCACGGCGCCCGGATTCATGATTCCGTTCGGGTCCAGCGCCGACTTGATCGCGCGCATCGCCATGAGAAGGCCCGGATCGCCATATTCGACCAGATCCCCGACCTTGGTCCGCCCGACGCCATGCTCGGCGCCGACCGAACCTTCGGTCGCATGCGTCAGGTCGTGAACGATGTGCTTCACGGCCGCGCTCTGGTTGGCGTAATCCGCCTTTACGCGTCCTTGCGGCGGGTAGACGTTGAAGTGCAGGTTGCCGTCGCCGACATGGCCGAAACAGTTCACCCGGAGCTCCGGGTCGAATTCGGCGATCGCCGCCGTCGCGCGGGTGATGAAATCCGGCAACCGCGCGACCGGCACCGAAATATCGTGGCTGGAGACCGCGCCGACCGCGCGGTTCGCCACCGGGATCGTCTCCCGGATGGTCCAGAAATCGGCGGCCTGCGCGCCCGATTGCGCCACCGCGGCGTCTTCCACCAGGCCCGCCTCGAGCGCCGCCATGAGCGCCGTCTCCAGCGCCGCGCCGACGCCGGGCCGGCCGCCGCACTCGATCAGCACCGACCATTTCGGCATCGGATTCAGCGGCGCCGGCCGGCCCATTCCCGCCTCGGTGAGAAAGTCGAACCCCACCACATCCACCAGCTCGAACGCGGAGATCACGTCGCCGACGCGCGGGCGCAGGAAATGCAGGAGATCGACCGCCGCCTTCGCGTCCGGAACCGCGAGCCACGCCGTCGCGGTCTCGACCGGGCGCGGAGAAAGCTTCAGCGCCGCCGCCGTGATGACGCCGAGCGTGCCTTCCGCGCCGATCAGGAGATGCCGGAGATCATAGCCCATATTGTCCTTCCGGAGCCGCTTCAGCCCGTTGAAGACGGTCCCGTCCGGCAGCACCGCCTCGACCCCGAGGCAGAGATCGCGCGCGTTGCCGTAGCGAAGCGTGTTCACGCCGCCCGCATTGGTCGAGAGGTTGCCGCCGATCCGGCATGAACCTTCCGACGCCAGCGAGAGCGGAAAGAGCCGATCCACCTCCGCCGCCGCCGTCTGGATGTCTTTCAGGATCGCGCCCGCCTCCGCGATCAGCGCGTTGTCGGCGACATCGATCACGCGGATCCGGTCCATCCTCTGAAGAGAAAGCATGATCGGCGGGGGATCGGCCACCATCACATGCCCGCAGACCAGCCCGGTGCCGCCGGAGACCGGAACGATCGGAACCTGCGCCGCGGCGCAGCGGCGGACCAGCTCGGCGACCTCGGCGGTGGCGGCCGGCCGCGCGACAAAGGCGCCGCGCCCGGTGACGCGGTCCCGGTCCTCGGCGAAAATCTCCGGCGCGTCCCCCGGCGCGCGCCAGCCCTTCGGGCCGAGCAGCTCACGCAGGCCGGCGAGAAGATCTTCGGTTGCGGGTCTGAGCGTCATGGCGCGTCTCCTTCCGGCCGCGGCGCGGCGGCGCGGCGCAATCTGTCGTTGATCGCCCGGCCGAGCCCGTGCCCGGGGATTGGCGAGACGGCGATGGCCGCGGCGGATTGGTCCAGCTCGCGCAGCATCGCAAAGAGGTTGGCCGCCGCCTCCCCCAGATCGCCCGATGGCGAAAGATCGAGCGCGGCCCCAGCCGCGCCGCCGAAGCCGAGCAAAGCCTCGCCCGGGCGCGGCGCCGCCGCATCGAGCCGGACCGGCGCCCTTGGCGCGTAATGGCTGGCCAACTGTCCCGGAGAGGCGATCTCCGGCCCGGGCCGGCCGAGCGGGCGGCCGAGCGCCGCCTCGATCTCCTCCGCCGCCAGCCCCCCGGGGCGGAGCAGAACCGGCGCATCGTCATCGAAGCCGACGATCGTGCTCTCGACGCCGACCGGACACGCCCCGCCGTCAAGAACCCCGGCGATCCGCCCGTCGAGCCCGGCGAGCACATGCGCCGCGGTGGTCGGGCTGATCCGCCCCGAAGGATTGGCCGAAGGCCCGGCGAGCGGCCCGCCGAAAGCGTCGAGAAGCGCCCGCGCCAGGGGATGCGCCGGCGCCCGGAGCGCGACGGTGGGCAGCCCCGCGCGCGCCAGCGCCGAGATGCGCGCGCCCGGCCGCGCGCGCGCCACCAGCGTCAGCGGGCCGGGCCAGAACCGCTCCGCCAGCAGCCGCGCGCCGGAGCCGAGATCGGCCAGAGCCAGCGCCGCTTCGACCCCGTTCACATGCAGGATCAGCGGATTGTATCCCGGCCGCCCCTTGGCCGCGTAGATCGCCGCGACCGCCTCGTCGGACCCGCCGTCTCCGCCGAGGCCGTAGACGGTCTCGGTCGGAAAGGCGACGAGCGCGCCCCGCCGCAACGCCGCCGCGGCGACGGAGATATCTTGAGCCCGCCAGATCTGGGTGCGAGCGGCGAACGCGGACTCTGGGCTGGTCATCATTATTTTCCGATAGCACCGCCAGCGGCCGATGGCGAGGCCGCGAAACCGGAGCGGCGCCCCGCCCCGCGGACAAGCCGCTTGCCCGGCCCGGATAATGACTTTAACGTCAACGTAACCTTGACGAAACAGCCGCGCCGTCGCACATCCGGCGCTTCACGCCCGCCCCAAACAGCCTGAGGCCGCCATGACCTATCGCGCCCCCCTCGCGGAGATTGAATTCATCCTTTCCCATGTCATCGACGCGGACCGTCTCGCCGAGACCGAGCTTTTCAGCGAGGCGACGCCGGACACCCGCGCCGCGATCCTCGAAGAGGCCGGACGCATGGCGGAGAACGCGCTCGCGCCGCTCCTGCGCGCGGGCGATCTTCATCCCGCGCGGCTGGAGAACGGCGTGGTCCGTACCTCCCCCGGCTTCGCCGAAGGCTTTCGCGCCCTCGCGGAGGGCGGCTGGATCGGCATCTCGGCCGACCCGGAGCACGGCGGCATGGGCCTGCCCTTCACGCTCGGCACGGCGGTGAACGAGATGACTGCGGCGGCCAATCTCGCGCTTTCGCTCTGCCCGCTTCTCACGCAGGGGCAGATCGAGGCGCTGGAGCATCACGCGTCGGACGCGTTGAAGGCGCTCTATCTGCCGAAGCTGATCGACGGGACCTGGACCGGCACGATGAACCTCACCGAGCCGCAGGCGGGCACCGATGTCGGCGCGCTCCGCACGAAAGCGGAGCCGAACGACGACGGGACGTTCGCCATCACCGGCCAGAAGATCTTCATCACCTGGGGCGACAATGATTTCGCCGAGAACGTGAGCCATCTCGTGCTCGCCCGTCTGCCGGACGCGCCGGCGGGAACCAAGGGCCTCTCGCTCTTTCTGGTCCCGAAGCTGATTCCGGACGCGGACGGAAAACCGGGCGTCGCCAACGCGCTGAAGGTGGTCAGCCTCGAGCACAAGCTCGGCATTCACGGCTCGCCGACCGCGGTGATGGCCTATGAGGGCGCGACCGGCTGGATGGTGGGCGAGCCGGGCGACGGCATGGCGGCCATGTTCACGATGATGAACAACGCCCGCCTCGGCGTCGCCGCCGAAGGGCTCGGAATCGCCGAGGCCGCGACGCAAATGGCGCTCGCCTACGCCGCCGAGCGCAAGCAGGGCAGGACGCCGGTTGAGGGGACCGGCGCCATCATCGACCACGCCGACATCCGCCGGATGCTGATGCGGATGAAGGCGCTGACCGGCGCCGCGCGCGCCATCTGCCTCGACACCGCGCTCAGCACCGACATGGCCCGCGCCGCCGATGAGGGCGCGCGCGGAGCATGGCGCGCGCGCGCCGCCTTCCTCACCCCGATCGCCAAGGCGTTCTCCACCGATATCGGCAACGAGGTCGCGCATCTCAACATCCAGGTCCATGGCGGCATGGGCTTCATCGAGGAGACCGGCGCCGCGCAGCTCGCCCGCGACGCGCGCATCACCCCGATCTATGAGGGCACCAACGGCGTGCAGGCGATGGATCTCGTCGGGCGCAAGCTTTCCGACGGCGGCGAGGCGGCGCGCGCCCTGCTCGCGGAGATCGAGACATTCGCGAAACAGGCCATCGCTGACGCGAAGGACGACGCGGCGAAGGATCTCGCCACACGGGTTCTGACCGCGCATGACGAGGTTCGCGCCGCCACCGAGTGGATGCTGAACGCGCCCGACATCAACGACAGATTCGCCGGCGCCACGCCCTATCTCCGGGCCTGGGCGCTGCTTCTCGGCGGGCATTACGCGCTGAAAGGCGCCGGCGCGCCCGGCCGCCTGCCGTTGGCGGCGTTCCAGATCCGCCAGGTCATGGCGGCGATCCCCGGCCTTCTCGCCGCGGCGACCGCAGGCGCGGAGCCGCTCTACGCGCTGTCCGCCGACGCGCTGGCGAACTGAAGGATGAACCACAACGCCATCGCCCCGCCGCCTCTCGACGAAAGCCGCCGCCTCCCCGCCGGGCTCGCCTACCCGCATGGCGAGGCGTTCCCCGGCCCCGGAGAGGCGATCGAGGTCGCCGAGCGCATCCTCTGGCTCCGGCTGCCGCTGCCGATGACGCTGGATCATGTGAACGTCTACGCGCTCGACGACGGCGACGGCTGGACCATCATCGACACCGGGTTCCAGACCGGAAAGATAAAGGCGGCCTGGGCCGACCTGATGAACGGCCCGCTGGCGGCGAAGCCGGTCCGCCGGGTGATCGCCACGCATCACCACCCGGACCATATCGGCCTCGCCGGCTGGTTCCAGACCGAGCACGGCGCCAGCCTCCTGACCACCCGCACCGCATGGCTCTACGCGCGGATGCTGACCTTCGATCATGAAGACCGGACCAGCGAGGCGAGCCTGCTCCACATGAAACGCGCCGGCGCGGACGCGGCGCGCCTCGCCTGGGCGCGGGCGCGCGAGCCGCTCAACTTCTCGCGCATCGTCGCGCCGCTCCCGCTCGGCTACAAGCGGCTGAGGGACGGCGACCGGATCGAGATGGGCGGGCGGGCGTGGCGCGTCTTCACCGGGGACGGCCACGCGCCCGAACAGGCGACGTTCTGGTCCGTGGACGGCGACATCGTGATCAGCGCCGACCAGATCCTGCCACGAATTTCGCCCAATATCGGCGTTCACGCCGCGGAGCCGGCGGCGGACCCGCTGGGCGAATGGCTCGCCTCATGCAAGAAATTCCTGCCCCTCGCCAAGGAGCGGCATCTGGCGCTGCCCGGACACAACCGGCCGTTCACCGGCTTGCCGAAACGGCTCGGGCAACTGATCGAGAACCATCACGGCGCGATCCGCCGGCTGCGCAAGCGCCTCGTCGAGCCCGCCACCGCGATCGAGTGTTTCGACGCGATCTTCAAACGGCCGATCAAGGATGGCGAGTTCGGGCTGGCGATGGTCGAGGCGATCGCCCATCTCAACCATATGGCGGCGACGGGCGAAGCCGAGCGTCGGCTCGCCCCCGACGGCGCCTATCGTTTCCAACTGAAGAGCTGAGAGGAGAACGTCATGGGCGCGCTGGCGGGACGCACACTGTTCATGTCCGGCGGCAGCCGTGGCATCGGCGAGGCCATCGCGGTCGCGGCGGCGCGCGAGGGCGCCAATATCGCCATCGCGGCGAAGACCGACGCGCCGCACCCGAAGCTCCCCGGAACGATCCACACCGCGGCGGCCGCGATCGAGGCGGCCGGCGGAAAGGCGCTCCCGCTCATCTGCGACATCCGCGACGAGGCCCAGGTCGCGGACGCCGTGACCCGCGCGGCCGCCCATTTCGGCGGGATCGACATCTGCGTGAACAACGCCTCGGCGATCCAGCTGACCGGGACCGCGGCGACCGAAGTGAAACGCTACGACCTGATGACCGGCGTCAACAGCCGTGGGACCTTCGTCGTGACCCGGGCCTGCCTGCCGCATCTCCTGAACTCGGATCACGCCCATATCCTGACCCTGGCGCCGCCGCTCGATTTCAACCCGGTCTGGCTTCGCTCGCATCCGGCCTACACGCTCGCGAAATACGGCATGACGATGCTGACCCTCTCCTGGGCGGCCGAGTTCGACGGGCGGATCTCGGCCAATTGCCTCTGGCCGCGCACCCCCATCGACACCGCGGCGGTGAGAAACCTGCTCGGCGGCGCGGCGCTGGCGGCGCAGTCGCGCACGCCGGAGATCATGGGCGAGGCCGCGGCGGCGATCCTCGCCAAGGGGCGCGCCTTCACCGGCTGGTGCTGCCTCGACGATCTGGTGCTGGCGGCGGAGGGCGTCAGCGATTTCGAGCGCTTCGCGGTGACGCCCGGCGGGCCGCTCCAGAGCGATTTCTTCCTCCCCGCCGACACCCCCGCGCCGGGCGAGGCGAACGGCGCCGTCGGCTGGCGGGCGCCCACCCTCCCCGCTCTCGGCTAGGCTCCCGCTCAGGCGCGCGGCGCGCCGAGCAGCGCGGCGGCGTGATCGGCGAGCGCGAGGCAGGACGTCAGGCCCGGGCTCTCGATCCCGTAAAGCGCGAGATACCCCGGGACGCCGTGATCGTCCGGCCCATCGATGCGGAAATCCGCGCCGCCCCCCGCCTCCGGCCCGGCGAGTTTCGGGCGCACGCCGGCGTAATCCGGCGCCAGCGCGCCCTCGGGCAGATCCGGCCAGTATCGGCGGATCGCGGCGTAGAACCCCGCGGCCCGCGCCGGATCGACCTCGTAATTCAGCCGGTCGACCCACTCCACGTCCGGGCCGAACCGCGCCTGGCCGCCCAGATCCAGCGAGAGGTGCACGCCGAGCCCGCCGACGATCGGCGCGGGATAGACCAGCCGCGTGAAAGGCGCCCGGCCGCTGAGCCGGAAGTAGCTCCCCTTCGCCATCCACATCCGCGGCGCCGCCGTGAGCGCGCCCGAGAGCCGCGCCGCGCCGTGACCGGCGGCGTTCACCACCTCCCGCGCGAGCAGACGGACCGGCGCCTCGCCCGCCACCTCGATCTCGAACCGCTCGCCCCGCCGCTCGATCCCCGCGACCGGCGCGCGGAGCGCCAGCATCGCCCCCGCCTCCTCCGCCTCGCCGAGGAGGGAGAGCATCAGCCCGTGGCTGTCGACGATCCCGGTCGACGGCGACCAGAGCGCGGCGGCGGCCTGAAGCGCCGGCTCCATGCGCCGCGCCTCGGCTCCGGTGAGGCGCTGGAGATCATCGACCCCGTTCGCCCGCGCCCGCATCGCGATTCCGTCCAGCGTGGCCGCCTCCGCCTCGTCCGCCGCGACGATCAGCTTGCCGCAGGCCCGGATATCGACGCCGCGCTCCGCGCAATAGGCGTAGAGCCGCCGGCGTCCCTCGACGCAGAGCCGCGCCTTCAGGCCGCCCGCCGCGTAGTAGATCCCCGCGTGAACCACTTCCGAATTCCGGGCCGAAGTATGCGAGCCGAACGCCGACTCGGCCTCCAGGATCAGAACCTCCCGGCCGCTTCGCGCCAGCGCCCGAGCCAGCGCGAGGCCGACCACTCCGGCCCCGATCACAACGGTCTGAACCTCATCCATCGCCCCGCTCCATCGTCATGTCATCCCGAGTCCCGCCGCGGCGCGCGCGAGACGGACGACCCCCTCCTCGATCCGATCCTCGGAGATCACCGAAAACCCGAGCCGGAAAAACCGCGTCGGCGCAGGGGCGCCGAAAAAGACGTCTCCCGGCTCGATCACCACCCCGACCTTGAGCGCGGCCGCGGCGAGCCGGCGCGAAACGAGCGCCGCCGGCCCCTCGACCCAGAGCCCGCCGCCCCCGTCCGCGCCGGTGAACCGCCACCCCGGCGCATGAACGCGGAGCGCCTCAATCGTGGCCAGACGGCGCGCCTGGAGCGCGCGGCGCATCCGGCCAAGCAGCATGTCATGATGGCGCGCCGCCATGAAAAGCGCGGCGACGCGCTGGTTCATCCCCGGAGGATGGCGGAACATCAGCCGCCGGAGCGCGCGCGCCTCGGCGATGAATTCCGGCGCTCCGACAAGGAACCCCAGCCGCAGCCCCGGCATCATGCTCTTGGAGAGCGACCCCGCGTAGAGCACCCGCCCGCTCCGGTCGAGCGCGCGGAGCGCCGGGCGTTGCGGGCCGACCGCGATCGCCTCCGGCTCGTAATCGTCCTCCAGAATCAGCGCGTCCTCCGCCTCCGCGAAATCGAGCAACGCGCGCCGCCGCTCCAGCGACATCGAGACCAGCGACGGGTGCTGATGGCTCGGCGTGACGAAGATCAGCCGCGCGCCCTTCAGCCGTTCGTCCACCAGGATCCCGTCCCCGTCGACCGGTTGCAGGATCAGCCGACCGGCGCGGGCGCCGATGGTGGCGCGGGCGTCCGGATAGCCGGGATCCTCCATCGCCGCCGCCGCGCCGGGCGGGATCAGGAGGCTGGCGGCGAGGAAGATGGCGTTCTGCGCGCCGAGCGTGATCAGGATCTCCTCCGGCTCCGCCGCGACGCCGCGCCGCGGCAGGATCCGCCGCCGGATCTCGTCGATCAGCATCGGGTCGTCCTCGCCGTACCGATCCGCGGTCCAGTCCTCCAGCCAGCGCCGCCCCATCGCCCGGCGCGACGCGTCGCGCCACTCGGAGATCGGGAAGAGATCCGGGTCGAACTGCCCGTAGATGAACGGGAACGGCGCCTCCCGCCACAGCTCCGGGCGCGGCACGGCTTCGAACGCGGCGCTCGGCCCCGCCATCCGTTCGGCCCAGTCGATCTGGGACCCGCCCAGCAGGGGGGCCGGCGGCGCCTCGACCTCGGAACACGAGATGTAATATCCGCTCCGCTCCCGCGCTTCGAGCAGGCCCTGATCCACCAGCGCCTGAAACGCCAGCGACACCGTGTTCCGCGAGACGCCGAGCGCCGCCGCCAGCCGCCGGGTCGAGGGCGCGACGTCTCCGGGAGAGAACCGCCCGGAGGCGACGGCGCGCTCCAGCGCGTCGCGAATCTGCGCTTGCAGGCTCCTCCTGTCGTCCCGCTCGATCGGAAACATGAACTCGCGCACTGGCTCATCCGCAATAGGGAAATCTGGCGCTACTCTATCCTCTTCGCGCCGGGTTACTCTAGTCCGGATCGGCGAAATCCCGAGTTGCAATCCCTGATGTCACGGAGTCCATGATGCACGACCTTCCAAACGGCTTGCCCGCCCGGCCAAACAGCCTCGAAGAGCACTGGATGCCCTTCACCGCCAACCGGGAGTTCAAGGAGAACCCCCGCCTCGTGGTTCAGTCCGAAGGCGTCTATTGCTGGGACCACAAGGGCGGGAAGCTGATCGACGGCTCCTCGGCCCTCTTCTGCTGCCCGGCCGGCCACGGCCGGGAGGAGATCGCGAAGGCGGTCTACGACCAGATGACGACCAACAGCTACACGCCGCATTTCCAGATGGGCCATCCCGGCTCCTTCGAGCTTGCGAAGCGGGTGACCTCGCTGCTGCCGGACGGCATGAACCACGTCTTCTTCGTGAACTCCGGCTCCGAGTCCGTCGACACCGCGATGAAGATGGTGATGGCGTACCACCGCGCCAACGGCCAGAGCCAGCGGCTCCGCTTCGTCAGCCGCGAGCGCGCGTATCACGGGGTCAACATGGGCGGCGTCAGCCTCGCCGGCATGGTCAAGAACCGCGAGACCTTCCCGGTCGTGCTGCCGAACGTGGTCACCATCCGCCACACCTGGACCGGCAAGGACCTGTTCTGCGCCGGTCAGCCCGAGCATGGCGGCGTCGAACTCGCCAACGATCTGCAGCGCCATTGCGAGACCTATGGCGGCTCCACCATCGCCGCCGTCTTCGTCGAGCCGGTCGCCGGCTCGACCGGCACGCTGGTGCCGCCGAAGGGCTATCTGGAGCGGCTCCGCGAGATCTGCGACGAGCACGGAATCCTCCTCGTCTTCGATGAAGTCATCACCGGATTCGGGCGGCTCGGATCGCCCTTCGCCTCGCAGCATTACGGCGTCACGCCGGATATCTGCACCATGGCGAAGGCGCTCACCAACGGCTGCATCCCGATGGGCGCCGTCGCGGCGCAGGACAAGGTCTACGAGACGATCACCAACGCCAGCCCGATGAGCGCGATCGAGTTCTTCCACGGCTACACCTACTCGGCCCATCCCGCCGCCTGCGCCGCAGGCATCGCGACGATGGAGATCTTCGAGCGCGAGGGTCTGTTCGAGAAGGCGGCGGCGCTCGCCCCTTATTTCAAGGACGCCTTGATGAGCCTTCGCGACCATGAGCTGGTGAAGGATATCCGCGTCGAGGGCCTCCTCTCGGGCGTCGATCTTCAGGATGACGGCGTCCCCGGCCGGCGCGGCGGCAAGTTCCAGAAGGATCTTTTCTGGAATGGCTGCCATGTGAAGTTCACCGGCGACAGCGGCCTCATCGCGCCGATGTTCATCGCGACGCGGTCGCATGTCGACGAAATCATCGACACGTTCCGCAAGACGCTGGACCAGCAACTCGCCTGAAACGCCCAGGGGCCGGAGCGCGCCTCCGGCCCCTGGCGTGGATCGAAGCGGCCGGCGACTCGCCGTCGGCCGCTTCGGTCCATTCCCCGAAGAGCGCGCTCGCCCCTATTTTCCGCGCGCGAGCCTGATCCTCGCCGCCGGCAGGCGTCCTGAGAGCTGACGCTCTCATCCGGTTTCGCGCGGCCCCTCGGGTCTCCACGCCTTTCGCCATCGCCACGAGGCTCCACAGGTCCCGCCGGCCCCAGCCGCGCGGTCGGCTCCGCGCTCTCTCAGGGGCGATAGGGCGCGGCTCGCCATTGTCGCTCGGACCTCATCGGCATTCCGCGCCCCCCGCGCGGGTCTTCGGCGCGAGCGTGGCGCGGCCCTGCAGCACGATCCGGCCTTCGCCCGCCGTCACCCGAACCTCGTAAGCGCCCTCCCGCCCATCGCGGGTCCCGTCCGCGGTCAGGCTTTCCCCGACGAAGGTCGGCGAAACGAAACGAATATCGAGATCGGCCACCCGCAGCGCGCCGCCAGATGCGCGGCCGACCGCTTCGACCAGCAGGTTGAGAGCCATGGTCCCGTGCGCGATCGGCCGGCCGAATGGCGTCCTGGCCGCAAAATCAGGGTCAAGATGGATCGGGTTCCAGTCCTTCGTGAGCGCCGCGTAACCCTCCGCCGCCGCGTGGCTGGTCTGGATCGTCATCGGCGCGATCGATTCCGGAAAATCAGGCATGCCTCACCCCTCTCAGGCGGCCCAGATCGAAACGATCTCGCCGCGCATCAGATCGCGCCCCTCCACCGCGGCGCGGGCCGAAAACGTCACCCAGCGGCGGCCTTTCCTCAATTCCTTCGCGGCGACGCGAATCGTGAACGCGATCTCGTCGCCAAGCGCCGCCTGCGCCCCGGTGAACGCGAGGCGTTGCGCCGCGTGGATATTGCCGTCGGGGCGGGGCTGGATGGCGCGGATATACGCCTCCATCATCCCGGCGACGATCAGGCCGTCAGGCGCGACCGCCCCGGCGACCGGGCCATAGACCGCTTCCCACCCTTTCACGCGCGCGGCGTCGAGCGGAATCCGAACGACGCCGAAATCCATCCCGGGCTCAAGCCGCTCGAATGTCCAGAGTTCTTCACCGTCGGTCATCGCCCTCCTCCTCCTTCCGCACAGGCAGGATGAGCGCGTCGAGCGCGACGACGCCCTCCGGCCGCGCCAGAAGCGGGTTGATCTCTATGCTCTCGATCGTCCCGGCGTTCGCCGCGGCGAGGACGGAGACGCGCGCAATCACCTCCGCCGCCGCATCCTTGTCGGCGCCCGCCCGCCCGCGCACCCCGTCGAGAAGCTCCGCCCCCCTGAGCCGCCCGAGCATGGCGAGCGCCTCGGATTTCGTGACAGGCGCATGCGCCAGGGAGACGTCGTTCAGCACTTCGGCCAGCGTGCCGCCGAAGCCGACCATCACCATCGGCCCCATGACCGGATCGCGCCTGCTCCCCACGATCAGCTCGATCCCCTCGCCCGCCATCGGGCCGACCAGCACGCCCTCGATCCGCGCGCCGGGCGCCATGGCCGGGATCTCGCTCAGCATCCGGTCCGCCGCGCTCCGCACCGCCTCGACATCGGCGAGATTCAGCGCGACGCCGCCAAGCTCCGTCTTGTGGGCGATGTCGGGAGAGACGATCTTCAACGCGACCGGGAACCCCATGCGCGCGGCGAGCGCGGCGGCGTCCTCCGCGGTTTCAGCGACCGCCTCCGGCGGGACCGGGACGCCCGCCTCGGCCAGCCGCGCCTTCGCCGCGGCCTCCCCCATCCGGACCGCCTCCAGCCGCGCGTTTTCAATCGCGGGCGGCGTCTCCGTTCGGGCGGCGGCGTTGAAGTTCCGGGCGAAACGCGCCAGCGCGCCAAGCGCCGCCACGGCGCGCGACGGGTCCTCGAACACCGGAATTCCGGCGGCTTCGTATTCCGCCGCGTGCGCATCCGACATCAGACCGACAAGCGCAAAGGGCCGGTCGAACCCCTCCAGCCCCTTGCGGAGCGCCGCATGAAGACGCGGCCCGTTGACCGGAGATCTGGGCCAGGAGGTGAAAAACCCGACATACGCGTCATAATCCCCCGCGTGGATCATCTCATCGAGGGACTCGCCCACCAGGGAGAAATCATTCAGCGCCTGGGCGGTGATGTCGACCGGGTTGCGCGCCGACGCGAGAGGGTTGCGCTCCAGAAGCTTCGCGACCGACGCCTGCGGCATGGGCGGGGCCGTCATGCCGCAGGCCGCCGCCGCATCGGCCATCAACACGCCCGCGCCGCCCGACATGGTCAGGATCCCCAGCCTGTCGCCCGTCGGCGGCGGCGCGATCGACGCCATGTAGAGAATATCGAACATCTGCTCCGTGGTGTCCGCCCGAATGGCGCCGAACTGCTCGATCACGGCCTGAAAGCTCGCGTCGGAGCCGGCGAGAGACGCGGTATGGGACCGCACGGCCTCCGCCCCCACGTCGGAGCGGCCCACCTTCATGATCGTCACCGGTTTGCGGAGCGCGCGGGCGCGGGCGAGCGCCCGGATCAGCGTCTCGGGCCGCTTGACCCCCTCCATATAGAGCCCGATGGCGTCCACCTCATCCGACTCGACCATGTATTCAAGGCACTCGGCGGCGGTGACGTCCACCTCGTTCCCGGTGGACACCCAGCCCGCGACGCCGACCCGGCGCGCCTTCGCCATCGACAGAAGATGCGTGCCATAGGCGCCGGATTGCGTGATCAACCCGACCCGGCCGCGCGCCGGCATTCCGTCTTCGAGCGCGCTGGAGAAGGTGCCGCAGGCGCCCGAGATCGCGCTGTAGAGGCCGAGGCAATTCGGCCCCAGCAGCCTGATCCCGTAGCGCCGCGCGGTCGCGAGCAATCTTGTCTGAGCCGCCTCCCCTTCAGCGCCGGTTTCGGAAAACCCGGCGCTGAACACGACAGCGGCGCGCACTCCCTTCTCGCCGCACGCTTCGAGCGTCTCCACCGCGCGGCTGGCGGGAACGGCGAGGATCGCGAGATCCACCGCCCCCGGGATCGCCCCGACATCCGGCCAGGCCGCAAGACCCTGCACCGTTTCGCGCTTCGGGTTTACGGGGTAGATCGGCCCGGAGAACCCGGCCTTCTTGCAATAGTCGACCGGCCGCCCGCCGATCCGCGTCGGATCGCTCGAGGCGCCGATCACCGCGATCGAGCGCGGCGCGAAGAAGGCGTCGACGCCCGCGCCGCGCGTTTCGGTTTCGGCCGCTGCGGGTCCAGTCATGCCTTCTCCTTTCGCATGCGGGCCGTTCGCGCCGCCATCCAGACGGATTCAACGCGATCAAACGCTCGGCCACAAGCAGGATTCGGGCGGTCGGCCATGCGCCCCCTACGCGGCGGAGGGGCGGAGGATGGCTCCCGCCCCCGCGTCCGGGCGAATTCAGCCCGCTTCTTGCGCGCCCGTGGGGGCGGCGGGAAAAGCATGCGCATGGCTGTGGGAGAAATTCAGCTTCACGTCCGCGTCGCCGATCTCCGCGGATTCGAAGGCGTCGGCCGGCATCCTCACGGTGATGGTCTCTCCGGCGTCGGAGCGAAACAGAACCGACGCGTGCGCGCCGCGATAGATGGTCTCCACCTTGCGCGCGTTGACGCCGGAAGCGCCGGAGAGGTCGGATGGGTCGACGCCGAGCCCGATCCGCTCCGGCCGGATCGACACCAGCGCCTCGGCGCCGGGGGCGAGCCGGCCCCGGTCGGCCGCGTGGATGCGGCTCCCGTCGCCCAGTTCGATCTCGACCACGCCCGCGTGAACGCCGCAAACCTTCCCGCGCAACATGTTCGTGTCGCCGAGAAACGAGGCGACGAACGCATTTTCAGGCGTTTCATAAAGGCCCGCAGGGTCTGACACCTGCTGGATCCGGCCTTCGTCGAACACCGCGATCCGGTCCGACATGGTCAGCGCCTCGTCCTGGTCATGGGTCACGAAGACGAAGGTCATGCCGAGGTCTTCATGAAGATGCTTCAGCTCGATCTGCATCTCCTCGCGGAGCTTCTTGTCGAGCGCGCCCAGCGGCTCGTCCATCAGCACGACCCTCGGGCTGAAGACCAGCGCCCGCGCCAGCGCGACGCGCTGCTGCTGCCCGCCGGACAGCTGAGCCGGCCGGCGATCGGCCAGATGCGCGAGATGCACCATGTCGAGCGCCGCGCGCGCCTTCTCCGCCGCCTCCGCCTTGCCCACGCGCCGAATGCTCAGCGGAAAGGCGACGTTCTGCGCGACGGACATGTGCGGAAACAGCGCGTAATTCTGGAACACCATGCCGAAATTGCGCTTGTGCGCCGGGATCGAGGCCAACCCGCGCCCCTCGTAAAGAATGTCGCCCGACGTCGGCTGCTCGAACCCCGCCAACATCATCAGCGTGGTCGTCTTGCCGGAGCCGGACGGGCCGAGAAGGGTGATGAACTCCCCCTCCCGCAACACGAGGTCCAGATCCCGAACGGCGTAGCTGACGCCGTCATAGGACTTGTCGACATTCTTGAATTCCACGATGGCGCGGGCGTCCGACGTCATGTCTTCTCCGTCATTCGGTGATGCGCTGCTGCGTCCGGAGTCAGCAGGAGAGCCCGCACTCTGGATCAATTTCCCAAAGCCTTCAACTCCTCCGAGGCGCCCCGGTCCGGGCGTCTCCATCCCGGTCGGCGGAGCCAGCCCCGCCGCGCGCGCGCGCCCACCGAAAGACCGCACCCGATCACAGCCTCCGATACCCAGAAATTCCTTGCAAACCGGGTGGGGGCCACAAAAGATGACTGATCTTTTGCGAGAGGCGGCTTCATGACCAGGACGCTCAGGGTCGGCGGCGCGTGCGGATTCTGGGGCGAGGCGCCGGGGGCCACAGCGCAGCTTCTGGGCGCGGATGTCGACGTGATCGTCTATGATTATCTGGCGGAAATCACCATGTCGATCATGGCGCGGGCGAGGGCGCGGGATCCGGCGATGGGCTACGCTCCCGACTTTCTGACCGCCGCGCTCGGCCCCAACCTCGCCGCCATCGCCGACAGGGGCGTGAAGATCATCTCCAACGCCGGCGGCCTCAACCCGCTGGCCTGCGCCGAGCGGCTCCGCGCGATGATCGCGGAGAAGGGGCTGACGCTTCGCGTCGCCGTGATCACCGGCGACGATCTGTCGGACCGGCTTGAGCGCTACGCCGCCGCGCGGGTGACGGAGATGTTCTCCGGGGCGCCCTTTCCGCCCCTCTCCGCGATCGCCTCGGCCAACGCCTATCTCGGCGCGTTCCCGATCGCCGCCGCGCTGGACGCGGGGGCCGATATCGTGCTGACGGGGCGCTGCGTCGACAGCGCGCTGACGCTCGGCCCCTGCATCCACGCCTTCGGCTGGAGCGCGGACGACCTCGACCGGCTGGCAGGCGGCTCCCTCGCCGGGCATATCCTGGAATGCGGCCCGCAGGCGACCGGCGGCAACCATACCGATTGGGAGCTGGTTGCGGAAAGCATCGAGACCATCGGCTATCCCATCGCCGAGATCGAGGCGGACGGCGCCTTCACGCTGACCAAACCGGCGGGAACCGGCGGCGTCGTCAGCATCGGCTCCGTCGGCGAGCAGATGCTCTACGAGATCGGCGACCCGCAAGTCTATACGCTGCCGGATGTGATCTGCGACTTTTCGGCGGTGACGCTCACGCAGGCGGGGCCGGATCGGGTGCGCCTGGCTGGCGCGACGGGCCGCGGCGCCCCGGACGGCTACAAGGTCAGCCTCACCCATCAGGACGGTTGGCGCGGCGTCCAGCTCTTCGGCTATTATGGCGCCGACGCGCCGCGAAAGGCCCGCCGCTTCGCCGAAGCGGCGCTGAGCCGGGCGGAGGCGGCGCTGCGCGGCGCCGGTCTCGCCGGGTTCAGCGAGACCAGCATCGAGATTCTCGGGACCGAAGCGCAATTCGGCGCCGAGGCCCGGCGCGGCGACACCCGCGAGGTGACCCTGAAGCTCGCCGTGCGGCACCCGGAAAAGGCGGGCGCCCAGACGATGTTCAGCGAGGCGGTCGGGCTGGCGCTGGCCGCCCCGCCCGGCCTCTGCGGCTTCGGCGGCGGGCTGGGGCGTCCATCGCCCGTCGTGCGGCTCTTTTCCTTCATCGCGCCGAAAGCCGACATTCGGGCCGCGCTGCATTTTGACGAACGAAGCCTCCCCGTGGAGGCGGCGCCCCGCCGCGCCGCAGCGCCGCCCGCCGCCATCCGCCGCCCCGCGCCGCCGCCCCCCGTCCAGCCCGGCGCCGCGACCGGGGAAGCGGCGCTCGTGCGGCTGGCGTGGCTCCGCTCGGGCGACAAGGGGGACAAGGCCAATGTCGGCGTCATGGCGCGGGACCCGGCCTATCTGCCCTATGTCTGGGCCGCGCTGACCCCGGCGCTCCTTCGCGCCCGGCTCGGGCATGTGGTCGCCGGGGAGATCGACATGTTCCTCTTGCCCGGCGCGCATGCGATCAACCTCCTCCTGCATGACGCGCTGGGCGGCGGCGGGATCGCCAGCCTCCGCAACGACCCGCAAGGCAAGGGGTTTTCGCAACTGCTGCTGGATTGCCCGATTCCGATCCCGGAGGACCTGATCCCGGCGCGCGGGCGGAGAAGCTGAGATGACCGTTTACGCCTCCCGCCTTTCACCGGCTTCGCCCGATTTCTCCGAGAATCGCGCCGCCATGCTGGCTCTGGTCGCGCGCCTCCGCGAGATCGAAGCCCGCGCCGAGGCCCGCTCCGAACAGCGCCGGCCGCGGTTCGAGGCGCGCGGTCAGCTGACCCCGCGCGACCGTCTCGCCCGGTTGCTGGATCCGGGCATGCCGTGGCTCGAGCTTTACAATCTGGCGAGCTATCTGGTCGACGACCCCGACCCCGAGACGTCGATCCCCGGCGCGTCGATGATCATCGGCGTCGGTTTCGTCAGCGGCGTGCGCGCGCTGGTGTTCGTCGACGACAGCGGCGTCAACGCCGGCGCGGTCACCGCCAAATCGGTCGAGAAGGCGCTGGGCGCGCTGAAGATCGCGCGGCGGCAGAAGCTGCCCTTCATCCATCTGGTGGAAAGCGCGGGGGCCAACTTGATGGACTACACCGTCGAGCTCTGGGCCCATGGCGGCGGCATGTTCCACGGGCTGGCGCGGCTCTCGGCCATGGGGATCCCGGTGGTGACGGTGTTGCACGGGCCCTCGACCGCCGGCGGCGCCTATCAGCCCGGCCTCTCCGATTACGTGATCGGCGTGCGCAAGAACGGCATGGCCGCGCTGGCGGGCGCCGCGCTGGTGCGGGCCGCCACCGGCGAGGTGGCGACCGACGCCGAGCTTGGCGGCGCGGAGATGCACGCCTCGACCACCGGGCTGGTCGAATATCTGGCCGATGACGACGCGCATGGAATCGAGACCGCCCGCGACCTGATGGCGCGGCTCGGCTGGAACCGCGCCATGAAGCGGCCGGCGGGCGCGCCCTTCGACGAGCCGCGCTACGACCCGGAGGAGATCGCCGGGATCGCGCCGGTCGATTATCGCAAAGCCTATGAGGCGCGCGAGCTGGTCGCGCGGCTGGTCGACGGATCGGATTTCGCCGATTTCAAACCGCGCTACGGCGTGTCCACCGTTTGCCTTCAGGCGCGCATCCACGGGCGGGACTGCGGGATCATCGGCAATAACGGCCCGATCGACCCCGACGGCGCGGCCAAGGCGGCGCAGTTCATCCAGCTTTGCGATCAATCGGGCGCGCCGCTGATCTTCCTGTCCAACACCACCGGATACATGGTCGGCGCCGACTATGAGCGCGCCGGCATGATCAAGCACGGCGCGAAGATGATCCAGGCGGTCAGCAACGCCTCGATCCCCAAGATCACGCTCTATATCGGGGCGAGTTTCGGCGCCGGGAACTACGGCATGTGCGGTTACGCCTATGAGCCGGATTTCCTGTTTTCCTGGCCCAACGCGGCGACCGGCGTGATGGGCGGCGAACAGGCGGCGCTGACCATGGATCAGGTCGCCCGCGCCGGGGCCGCGCGCCGCGGCGTCGATGTGGACGAGGCGAAGCTCGCCGCGCAGCGCGAGCGGATCGTCCAGCGTTTCGACAGCCAGTCCGACGCGTTCTACACCTCCGGGCGGATGCTCGACATGGGGATGATCGACCCGCGCGACACCCGCCGGGTGCTGGCCTTCGCGCTCGAGACCATCGACGAGGCGCGCCGCCGCGCCTTGCGCCCCAATTCCTTCGGCGTGGCGCGGATGTGAGCCGCGCGCCGCACATCCGGTTTTCTCTGAGCGAGGCCCGCCAATGACCGCAATCCGCAGCCTGCTCATCGCCAATCGCGGCGAGATCGCGCTTCGCGTCATGCGCGCCGCGCGCCGCCTCGGCCTGAAGGCGATCGCCGTTCATTCGGACGCCGACGCCGATGCGCCGCATGTGGCCTTCGCCGACGACGCGGCGCGGATCGGCCCCGGCCCCGCCGCCGAAAGCTACCTGAGAGGAGACCGCATCATCGAGGCCGCGCGGGCGACGGGCGCGGACGCGGTCCATCCCGGATACGGGTTCCTCTCTGAGAACGCCGGCTTCGCCCGCGCGGTCGAAGCGGCCGGATTGATCTTCGTCGGTCCGCCCGCCGCCGCGATCGAGGCCATGGGCGACAAGGCCGAGGCCAGGCGCCGGATGATCGCGGCGGGGCTCCGCTGCGCGCCGGGTTACGAGGGCGCGGACCAATCCGACGCGCGGTTTCACGCCGCCGCCGACGAGATCGGTTTTCCGGTCATGATCAAGGCGTCCGCGGGCGGCGGCGGGCGCGGCATGCGGCTCGCCCACGCGCCCGAGGATCTGGACGGCGCGTTGAGGCTCGCCCGGGCTGAGGCGCGATCGGCGTTCGGCTCGGAGGTTCTGATCCTGGAGAAGGCGCTCATGCGGCCCCGGCATGTCGAGATCCAGATATTCGCGGATCAGGCCGGCGACGTCATCCATATGGGGGAGCGCGACTGTTCGGTGCAGCGGCGGCGCCAGAAGGTGATCGAGGAGGCGCCCGCGCCCAACCTTTCGCCCGCCCTGCGCGCAGCCATGGGCGCCGCCGCGGTCGAGGCCGCCCGCGCCATCGGCTATGTCGGCGCCGGGACGGTGGAGTTCCTGCTGGACGCCGAAGGCGCGTTCTATTTCCTGGAGATGAACACGCGGCTCCAGGTCGAACATCCGGTGACCGAGATGGTCACCGGCCTCGACCTCGTGGCGCTGCAGATCCGGGTGGCCGAGGGCGCGCCGCTCGGGCTCGCGCAGGAGGACGTGACGCTCAACGGCCACGCCATCGAAGCGCGGCTCTACGCCGAAGATCCGGCGCGCGGCTTTCGCCCCGCCACCGGGCGGATCGAGCTTTGGGCGCCCGCCGGTGGAGACGGAATCCGGATCGATGACGGCGTCAGGAGCGGTCAGGAGATCAGCCCGTTCTACGATCCGCTGCTGGCCAAGATCATCGCATGGGGCGAGACGAGGGAGATCGCGCGCCGCCGCCTGATCGCGGCGCTCAACCGCAGCGCCCTGCTCGGCGCGCCGAACAACAAGCGGTTCCTGACGCAGATCCTCGAGCGCCCGGCTTTCGCCGCCGGCGCCGCCACCACCGCCTTCATCGAGGAGGAGTTCACCGAAGCGGACCTCGCCGACCCCGCGCCGGACTCGCGCATGCTGGCCGCCGCCGCGGCGCTGCTCTGTCGGGCCGCCCGCGACGACGCTCTCGCCGCGAGCCCGGGCGTCTCGCGCGGCCTGCTGAACTGGTCCAGCAGCGGGGCGCTGAAGTCGATGATCGACCTGACCCACGCCGGCGCCGTCCATGCGGTCGCGGTGCGGCCCATGGGCGCGGAGACGTACATCGTCCATCTCGGCGAGGCGACCCATGAGATCGCCCTGAGGGGGGATGCGGTCTGGATCGACGGGCGGGGCGGCGGCGCCATCTGGATCAGGACCGCCGCCGGCGTCTGCATCGAGCTGGACGGGATCAGCGCCTCCATCGGTCGGCTCTCTCGGCTGGCCGAGGCGGACGCCCCCGGATCGGCGGGCGACGTGCGCGCGCCGATGCACGGGACGCTGACCGCGCTGCATGTGGAGCCGGGCCAGAGCGTCGCCCCCGGCGACAGCCTGGCGGTGCTGGAGGCGATGAAGATGCACCACGAGATTCGGGCCGGGATCGCCGGGCGGGTTGGCGCTATCATGGCCGCCATCGGCGGGCAGGTCTCCGCCGGAGACCTGATTCTTGAGATTCGAATGGAGGACGACGATGCGTGAAGCGCAGGACTTTCTCGAAGAGAGCGAGGCTCTGGCGGCGCTGCTCGCCCCGCTCGAAGACGAGGACTTCGCCCGGCCCACGCAATTCAAGGGCTGGACGATCGACGATGTGCTCGGCCATCTCCATATCTTCAACCACGCCGCCGAGCTCACGCTGGCCAGACCTGACGCGTTCGGCCCGTTTCTGGCCTCGATCATGGATCAGGTGGCCGAAGGCCGGACGCTGGCGGAGGCGCAACGGGGCTGGATCGGCGATCTCACCGGCCGCGCGCTCCTGGCGGCGTGGCGCGACGGCGCGGCGCGGCTGGCCGAAGTCTACGCCGCCGCCGATCCGAAAACGCGGGTGAAATGGGCCGGGCCGGACATGTCGGCGCGCTCCTCCATCACGGCGCGGCAGATGGAGACCTGGGCGCACGGGCAGGAGGTGTTCGATCTCCTTGGGGCGAGCCGCGCCGACACGGACCGGCTGCGCAACATCGCGCATCTCGGCGTCGTCACCATCCCCTTCGCCTTCTCGATCCGCGGGGAGACGCCGCCCGACCCGCCGCTTCATGTCCGCCTGATCGCCCCCTCCGGCGCAATCTGGGAATGGAACGAGCCGCAAACCGACAACCGCATCGACGGCTCGGCGACCGCGTTCTGCCAGACCGCCGCGCAAGTGCGGAACGCCGCGGACACCGACCTGCGGGCCACCGGGCCGGCGGCCGAACGCTGGCTTCAAATCGCGCAGTGCTTCGCCGGCGCGCCGCATGACCCGCCCGCGCCGGGCGCGCGGTATCGCCAGACCGGGGAACGGGGGTGATTCAACGCGCCCGCATCCCCCGCCCGATCCGGCCTCGGCGTAAGAGATCAGGCGGGGGCGCCTCTCATCCGGGCCACGAGTCGCGCGACGGGGGCTTCCGGATCCGGGTGATCTGCTCGAAAGCGTATCCGAGGCCGAGCAGCAACGGCTCGTCGAAAGGCCGGGCCAGCAGATCCATCCCCATCGGAACGCCAATCGGCGCGCTCGCGTCCGGCGCGGAGAACCCCATGGGCACGGTCAAGGCGGGGAGCCCGGTGAGCGCGGCGACGATGCCGTTGCGGTCGATCTGCCCGCCGCCGTTGATCGGAACCACCAGACATTTCTGCAACGGATAAGCCAACGCATCGAGACCGTGCGCCGCCATGAGGCCGAGGAGGCGATCGCGGAGCCGCCGCCGGGCGGCGAGCCGCTGAAGATAGTCGATATCGCGGTCCGGAGCGACCACGCCGTCCGCCGATGTCAAGAAATCATGGAGCGACTCCCGATGATACCCTCCAGACGCCAGAAGAGCGTCAATCGTGCGCACCGAGCCGTTCGACAGGGTTTGCAGATGGGCCTCGAACGCCCGCTTGAACTCCCATTTCTGCACATCGAAATTTTCGATAAGCGCATCGCTGTCGAAGGCGGGATCGTCCACCTCGACAATCTCCGCGCCGCCGTCGCGCATGGCGCGCGCCGCCGCGGCCATGGCCGCGTTCACCTCCCGGTGCCGGGGGGCGTCGCCCATCAAAGTGCGGAAAACGCCGATCCGCCGTCCCTTGAGCGCGGCGCGGTCCAGGCAATCGGCATAGGCGCGCGGGATCTTGCCGAGGCAGCGCGCGGTGACCGGGTCGTCGGGATCGTATCCCGCGATCACATCGAGCAGGCGCGCCGCATCCGCGACCGTTCTTGTGATCGGCCCCACCGCATCCTGCGACTCGGAGACCGGCATGATCCCCGCGCGGCTGACCAGACCCTTCGTCGGCCGGAGCCCGACGAGGCAATTCGCCGAAGCCGGAGAGCGGATCGAATTGACGGTGTCGGTGCCGATGGCGGCGGTCGCGAAACTCATCGCCGCCGCCACGCCCGAGCCGCCGCTCGACCCGCCCGGCGTCCGGGTGAGATCGTAGGGGTTGCGCGTCTGCCCCCCGAGCGAGCTTGCGGTGACGCCGGAAAGAGCGAATTCATGCAGATTGGTCTTGGCGAGTATGACGGCGCCGGCGCCGGCGAGCTTGCGCGTCACCGCGCTTTCGCTCCGGGCGCGCGCGCCCTTCAGCGCCAGCGCCCCGCCGGTGGTGGGCATGTCCACCGTGTCGCAATTGTCCTTGACCGCGACCGCGACGCCATGAAGCGGCCCGGTGAGCCGCCCTTCGGCGGCGAATGCCGAGTCGAGCTCCGCGGCGCGCGCGCGCGCCGCCGGATTCAGCGCCAGCACCGACCGAAGCGCCGGCCCCTCCTGGTCCCATCGGGCGATGCGCGCCAGATAGGCGTCGATCAGCGCCGTAGAGCTCAGCTCGCCGGCGAGAATGCGCCTTTGCAGCCCGGCTATGGTCGCTTCTTCGATTTCGCAGGGCGTGGAGACACTCGAAGCCATGGACATTCCTCAAACCAGCAAGCGGACAAACCCGAGGGACAACCCCGGTATGAAGGTCACCAGCATGAGAACGATGACCTCGCACACCACGAACGGCACCGCCGCGCGCGCCGCCTGGGTGAACGGGATACCAGCGATCTGCGAAGCGAGATAGAGCGCGAGGCCGACCGGCGGCGTGATGTGCGCCATGGAAAGGTTCACCGTCATGATCGCGCCGAAATGAACGGTGTCGACGCCAACCGCCTGCACCGCCGGCAAGAACAGCGGCACCAGCAGATAGATCGCCGACACCGGGTCGAGAAACATGCCCGCGAAGACCAGGATCACATTCACCAGCAGCAGCATGATCACCATGCTGCCCCCGCTCGCGTGCACCAGCCAGTCGCGCACCAGAAGCGCGGTCCCGTCTATCATCAGCACGTAGGAGAGGATCGAGGCCATGGCGAGGATCAGCATGATCACGCCAGTCGTCACCCCCGACTCCAGCATCAGGTAGGGATATTCACGCCACTTCATCTCACGGTAGACGAGCCGGTCGATCAGAAAGATATAGACGACCGCCACGGCGGCCGCCTCCGTGGCGGTGAACACGCCGCTATAGATGCCGCCGAGAATGATGATCGGCGCCAGCAGCCCCCAGAACGCATCCCGCGCCGCCTTCCAGAAGATCGGCCAGCTCCGCTCGACCGGAACGATGGGATACTTGCGATATTTGGCCACAAAAAAGATGTAGACGGACAGCACGCCCACCAGAGCGAGGCCCGGCCCGATGCCGGCGGCGAAAAGGGCCGGAATCGAGGTGTTGGCGATCACCCCATAGAGGATCAGGTTGATGCTGGGCGGGATCACCACGCCGAACGTGCAGCCCGCCGCCACCGTCGCGCAGGCGAAGCCTATGGGATAGCCGACCTTGTGCATCGCGCCGATCAGGAACCCGAGCGCGGCGATGGCCGCCACGTTCGAACCCGAGAGCGCGCCCATGAACGCGCCGGCGACGATGACGGTGATGGCGAGCCCGCCGGGCAGCCCGCCGACGATGATCTGCGCGAAATGGATCAGGCGCGTCGCCACGCCCGTCCTCGAGATCATCGCGCCGGCGACGACGAACAGCGGAATCGCCAGCAATGTGAACGAGCTGATCGCCCCGGAAAAGATCATCGGAAGCGTCTGGAACGGCGCCAGTTCGAAAACCGCGAACGCGGCCAGACCCGCGAGTCCGAGCGAGATCGAAATCGGAAAATTCGCAAGAATGAACAGGAAGAACAGAACGAAGGCCAAGAGGCCGGAACTCGGAATATCCATCATGGCGCTGTCCTACTCCGGCAGCTTGGGCATGTCGGGGTAACGGTCGAGCCCGAGAAGATCGCGCAACGCCGCGATGAGACAGCGCAGGCCGCAAAGGCCCAGCGCGGCGAAAATGCCTGCATTCACAACCCAGACCCGAATGCCGGTGGCCGGATTGACCTGACCCACGCGATACGATTGCGTGAGAAACAGCCAGGTATACCAAGTGAGGAATAGAAAGAACGCCGCCATGGCGAACAGGACGGCCAGATCGGCGACCCGGCGCGCGCGCGCCGGCAACCTGTCGGCGATGAGAGGCACGCTACCGTGCTGGTTGTACTTGAAGCCCGCAGCCGCGCCGAACAGCGCCGCCCAAAGGAACATGAACGCAGCGATCTCATCCGCGCCGACGATGGAAAAATTGAGCACGTAGCGTGAAATCACGGCCAGAAACGTCAGAACCGTGACGCCGGTCATACAAATAACCACTACGGCCTCTTCAATATGATTGAACGCGAATAGAGCTGATCGCCAAATGGTCTTCATCGGATGCCTTGCGCGAGAGGGGGTCGATCGGGAGGCGCGGCCGGAGCCGCGCGCACCCAAATTCCAGAATTACTCGCTGGCTTTCTTCACCTCGTTTTCGAATTTGTTCACGAGATCGACGCCCAGCTTCTCTTTATATTCGTCATAAACCGGCTGGATCGCTTCCTGAAAGACCGCCAATTGCTCGGGCGTCAGTCGGGTGATCTCCATACCGGCCTTCTCGAGCTCGGCGGCTAGAGACTTGTCTTCCTGCGCCACCACCTCTCGCTCATAGTTCATCGCTTCGCGAGCGGCGTCCCTGAACATCTTCTGCTCGTCCGCGCTCAGGCCGTTCCAGAACCCTGCATTGGCGACCAGGACGATGGCGTCATAAGAGTAGTTCCAGATCGTCATGTATTTCTGCACGTCGTAAAAGCGCGATGAATAGATCAGGGACATCGGGTTTTCCTGACCGTCGACAGCGCCCGTCTGCAACGCAGTGAAGACCTCCGCGAAACTCATCGTGGTGGGGTTCGCGCCCAACTCGGAGAAGACCGAGCGGTAGAGTTCTATTCCCGGCACACGGATCTTGGCGTTCTCCAGATCCGCTGGCGTAACGATGGGCCGGCGCGAATTGGTCACCTGCCGAAAACCGTTTGCGCCCCATGCGAGGCCGACGAGATCACGGCCTTCGAGGGTCTTCAGGACCTCGTCCCCCGCAGGGCCATCCAGAACCGCGTTCGCGGTGGCGTGATCCGGAAAAAGCCACGGCAAGCTGAGAGCCTGGAAACTCGGGTCTATCCCCGTCAGCCAGCCAGACCCCTTGATCAGGAACTGGATCGCCCCGCCCTGCGCCATTTCCAACTCGACGCGATCATTGCCGCCGGCCATCACCGCGTTGGGATGCGTATTGATCTGGTAAGCGCCGTCCGACCGCTCCTTCACCAGCTTGGCGAACATCTTCGCGCCTTTGTCCCAACTGGAGCCTTCGGCCACATTGTAGGACAGATGGAGGGTCTTGGCCTCCGCGCCGGGGGCCGTCGCGAGCGCCGCCAGCGCCACAAGGGACGCCGCCACTATTCCTGAAAACCGCATGTTGCTTCTCCTCTCCTCACTGTCCGCTGATATTGGGCGCCTGCGCATCCGATTGGCGCGCGGCGCAAGGGCGCTCAGGCGGCCTTGGATCGAGCCGCCGCCCTTTTCGTCAATGTTTCATGATGGTCGGGGCGCTCTTCCGACGTCTCGCGCAGGCGAGAATCGCTCGCTTGGCCGAAATCCGAACGGTCATCCGGTCTCACGCCGTCCGTGACATCGCCGCGGACATGCCGATGCGGATTGTTCCGAAACATACTCCCCCCGAATCGGAATCGGTGCCCGAACAACACCCAATCAGCCCCGACCCTATGGGAGCTCCGCCCTGCTCTCAATGATAATTTTCCCGCGCCTCCGGCTAACGCGCAGGAGTCGGGGCGGGCCGCCCTGAATTCTCCATCTGATCTTGTGGAGTCCGCTCTCAGTCCGCGCCGCCGCGCCGGGCGGCCCGGCCCCGGCGCGGCCGGCGCGAGAGCTTCGCCTCACGCGCGGGCAGCTCCTCCATCACCACGCGCCGGGCGGCCGGCGTCATGCCGGACCACGCCGCGATCTCGTCCCCGGTCCGATAGCAGCCGATGCAAAAGCCGCTTTCCGGATGGATGACGCAGATCTTGACGCATGGGCTGTCGATTTCAGCCCGCCGCCAGATATCGTCCTCGGTCCGCTCCGCGCTCATGCGGGCCGCCGGACGTAGGCGAGCCGGTCGAGCGCGCCCTGAAGGATGAAGGCGGCGGCCATCTTGTCGATCACCTCCGCGCGGCGCTTGCGGGACTGATCCGCCGCCAGCAGCGTCCGCTCGACCGCGACGGTGGAGAGACGCTCGTCCCAGAACATGATCGGGAGCGGCGTAAGCCGCGAAAGGTTGCGCGCGAAAGCCCGGGTCGACTGGCAGCGCGGCCCCTCGGAGCCGTCCATGTTGCGCGGCAGGCCGAGGACGAATCCGGCGGCGGCGCGCGTCTCCGCGAGGGCGAGGAGAGCGGCCGCGTCAACCGTGAACTTCGCGCGCCGAATCACCTCCGCCGGGCTGGCGATGCTGAGGCGGGTGTCGGATATGGCGACGCCGATGGTCTTGGTACCCAGGTCGAGCCCGAAGACGGGACGCCCCGGCGCCAGCGCCGCTCCGAATTCCTCGATGTCGTCGGTGAGGAGCGCGGCGGCGGCGCCGGTCAATCGAACTCGGCGCCGTTCAGCAGCGCCGCCTCCTTCAGATAGGCGAGCCCGATCGCGTCGTCACGATAGATCTGGATCGCTTCATCATAGACCGCGCGCACGGCGTCGACGTCGCCGAGCACATTGTAGGACCTCATCAGCCTGCCCCAGTCGTTGACGTCGCCGGCCCGCCCTTCATCCTGCAGCCGTTCATGAAGCTGCGAGACCATCGAGCGGACCATCTCCATCCGGTCCTCGGGCGCCATGTCGGCGGCGGCGGCGATCTCGTCCTCGGTCGGCCCCCGAAGCGCGGCGCCGGGCGGCGCCTGGGGCGGCGGGGAGAAGTCGGCCCCAGAGCGCGGCGGCGACGGCGCGTCCGCGCGGAGCGCGGCGAGCGCCGCCGGGTCGCCGGCGAAGGCGGCTTCGGCGGCTTTCAGCGCCTCCTGCGCGCTGGCGTTCCGGCCAAGGACCGAATAGCTCCGGATCAGCCGGCGCCATTCCGCGACGTCCCCGCCTTGCGTCTTCAGCCGCTCAGCGAGTCGATCGACCATATCGTTCGCCATCGCCTGGCGATCCGTCTCCGGCAAGGCCGCGGCGGCCTCCATCTCCTCACGGGTCGGGCCGGGCAGACCGTCTCCGCGGCGCGGCCGGGGCCCGAGGTTGAGCGCCGCCATCTCCGAGCGGATCGGCGCGACCCAGGGCGCGTCCGGCGGGCTTTCGTCCAGGAGGCGGGTCCAGATCTCGGCCGCGCGCTCAGGCGCCCCCTCCTGCGCCTGAAGGCGGCCGAGATAGTAACGCGCGGCTGGATTTGTCGGCTCCTGCTTCAGAACCTCGAGAAGCGCGGCCTCCGCCTCGGGCGAGACATAGCCGCCGGCGGCGAGGATCATGCCTTCGGCCGCTCCGGCGTAGATGCTGGCGTCGGCCGCCGCGCCGCGGAGCTGGATCAGTTTCTCATACTGCCGCCAGCCCTCGTCGAACCGGGAGAGGTTCATCAGCGCGCGCGCGTAAAGAAGGACGCCCCGCTCGTCGTCGGGAGTCTCCGCGAGCCGCTCCTCCAGCTGCTCGATCAGCTGCTCGAACTCCGCCGTGTCGGCGCCGGCCGGCGGAGCGAGATTTCCCCGCCCGGCCATCATTCTCTCCGCCTCTTCCTGACTCGGGCGTTGCGCCTCGGCGCGGTCGGCGAAGGGCATGTCGGCCGCCCCCGGGGCGCCGAGGTTCATGTAAAGCGCGGCGGCGGCGAGCGGCGCCGAGACGACAAGAATGATCGCAAGCCCGCGCGAGAGCGCCGCCGGCGCGGCGACCAGACCGGCGGTGGCGCGGCTTTCAGCGTCGGCGGCGAGCAGACGGCGGGAGATCTCCAGCCGCGTCGGCTCCACGTCGGCCTCCGCGACCAGCCCGCGCGCGATGTCATGATCCAGTTCGATCAGCTGGGCGCGAAACACCTGCGCGTCATGCGCGGCGCGCGGCGCGGCTTCGGTCCGCGATTTCAGGAGCGGCCGGATGACGATGAAAACCGCGACGAGCGCGGCGACGACGGCGATGATCCAGAAGGCCAAATCGGGCTCCGCATTCGGTTTCAGCCAACACCTAACCGCAAGCCGCGCCGGCGGCAACGCGGCGAAGTCACACGTTCGCATGAGCCCCGGCGCCGCGCGGCATGAAGATGTCGCGATCCGGCGCCGCGGCGCCGCCCGGGGGCGCCATTGGCGACCGAGCTGCGATATAGAGGATCTGTCGACGAACAGAAGGCTGAGACCGGATGAAACGTTATTCCGCTTTCGCGGTCGCGCGTGAGGCGCTCGGCTACCATCAGGGCTGGGAGCGGGCGTGGGCCGCGCCGGAGCCGAAACCCGAATACGACGTGGCGATCATCGGCGGCGGCGGGCACGGGCTGGCCACGGCCTATTACCTCGCGAAGAATCACGGCGTGCGCAATGTCGCCGTGCTCGAGAAAGGCTGGCTTGGCGGCGGCAACACCGGGCGCAACACCACGATCATCCGCTCGAACTACCTTCAGGAGCCGTCGGCGACGATCTACGAGAAGGCGCGCGGGCTGTACGAGGATCTGAGCCAGGAGCTGAATTTCAACATCATGTTCTCTCCAAGGGGCGTGATGATGCTCTGCCAGACGGAGCATGAGCTTCGCGCGCTCCGCCGCACCGCCCACGCCAACCGGCTGGCGGGGATCGAGACCGAGATGGTCAGCCCGGAGCGGGTGAAGCAGCTTTGCCCGATCATCGAGATCTCCGGCCCGCGCTTTCCGATCCTCGCCGGGCTCTGGCAGCCGCGCGGCGGCACCGCGCGCCATGACGCCGTCGCCTGGGGCTATGCGCGCGCGGCCTCCGCGCTCGGCGTCGATATCCTGCAACGAACGGAGGTGACCGGCGTCGACGTGGCGCAGGGGCGCGTCACCGGCGTTCAGACCACGCGCGGGCCGATCCGGGCGAAGAAGGTCGCGATGATCGTCGCCGGGCATTCCGGCGTCATCGCGGAGATGGCCGGGTTTCGCCTACCGATCGAATCGGTGGCCTTGCAGGCGCTGGTCACCGAGCCGGTGAAGCCTTGCCTCGACATCGTGGTGATGGCGAACACCGTTCACGGCTACATGAGCCAGTCCGACAAGGGCGAGATGGTGATCGGCGGCGGCGCGGACGGGTTCAACAACTACACCCAGCGCGGCAGTTTCCATCACATCGAGGAGACGGTGCGGGCGCTGAAGGAGACGTTCCCGATGCTCTCCCGCCTCAAGATGCTGCGCCAGTGGGGCGGGATCGTCGACATGACCGGAGACCGCTCCCCGATCATCGGCAAGGCGCCGGTGGAGGGCATGTTCCTCAATTGCGGTTGGGGCACGGGCGGGTTCAAGGCGATCCCGGGCTCCGGCTGGGCGACGGCGTCGCTGATCGCGAATGGCGAGGACGAGGTGGCCGGCCCCTTCGGGCTGGAGCGTTTTCGCGAGGGCCGGATGATCGACGAGAGCGTCGCGGCGGCGGTGGCGCACTGACCGCCTGACGCTGGCCCGCGGCCCCTCCCGGCGGCGCCTTGGGGTGTGGCCACAGAGCCGTCACGATCCCATGTTAACCAGGGAACCGGGGCGAGGGACACCTCCCCCGCTTGCTGCGTTCCACCTGTCGGTGAAGTTCAGTGAAACAGGAGAGCGACATGGCTCAAGGCGACGGCAATTCCAGAGCTTATATCATCGGAGGCCTGATCGTGGCGGTCGCGATCATCGCCTATTTCGTCTTTGGCGACGGGATGGCGATGTTTGGCGGCGACGCGACGTCCGTAAGCGTCGATCCCGCGGCGCCGACGGGCGGCGAGACCACCGGCGGCGCGGCGGCGCCGGCCAGCGGCGACTGATCGAAGCGGCGGCCCCGGCCGAGGCGCCGGGGCCGCCATCTGGTCGGAACCTGGAGGCGACAGGTCGGGATTGCGTTGCGGCGCGGGGCGCGCCTGTGCCATCCAGTAGGCGACGACCGATGATCGCCGCAGCCGGTTCCTCTTCGCGGCGATCTTTTTTGCGTGAAGAGGCCCGGCATGCTCCAGCTGACCTGCCCCCATTGCGGCGTGACCGCCGAAGAGACCGAGTTCCAGGCCGGCGGCGAAGCGCATATCGCGCGGCGAGGGCCCGGGTCCACGGCCGCCGCGTTCGAGGCCTACCTCTTCGAGCGGAAGAACCCGCGCGGCCCGCATTTTGAACGGTGGCGGCACGCCTTCGGCTGCGGCAAGTGGTTTCATCTGGCCCGGGACACCATGACGCTGGAGATCTACGGAGCCTATCCGGCCGATGTCGTCGGCCCGCCGCAGGCGCTTCTGGACCTGATCGAAAAACGGCGGGGGACATAGATGGCGCATCGCCTCAACCAGGGCGGTCGCCTGATCGACCGGTCCCGGAAGATCGACTATCGCTTCAACGGCGCCTGGCTTGAGGGCTACGCCGGCGACACGCTCGCCTCGGCCCTGCTCGCGTCGGGGCGGGTTCTGATGGGGCGGTCGTTCAAATATCACCGCCCGCGCGGCGTGGTCGCGTCCGGCGTCGAGGAGCCGAACGCGCTGATGACGGTCGGCGAGGGCGCGCGCGCCGAGCCGAACCAGCGCGCGACGATGACCGAACTTCATGACGGGCTCTCCGCCAGAAGCCAGAACCACTGGCCGACCCTCGACCATGACGTCGGCGCGGTGAATGCGGCCATCGCCTCCGTCGCGCCGGTGTTTCCGGCCGGATTTTATTACAAGACGTTCCTCTTCCCCCGCATCGCCTGGAAGCATCTCTACGAGCCGGTGATCCGGCGCTCGGCCGGGCTCGGCCCCGCCCCGCGCGAGGCGGACCCCGACGAATACGAGCATTTCCACGCCTTCGCCGATGTCCTCGTCGTCGGCGCCGGGCAAGCCGGGCTGCGGGCGGCGCGCGCCGCCGCCGAAGCGGGCGCGCGGGTTCTTCTGGTCGAGCAGAGCGCGCATATCGGCGGGCGTCTGCTGAGCGAGGCGGATCTGCGCATCGACGGGCGCCCCGGCGCCGATTGGGCGGAAGCCGAAGCGGCGGCGCTGGCGACGATGCCGAATGTCACGATCCGCACCCGCTGTCAGGCGGCGGGGCTCTACGACCACGGCTATGCGCTGTTGAACGAGCGTTGCTCCGATCACCTCGGCCTCGCGGAGGGGCCGCGCCACCGCCTCTGGCGGGTCCGGGCGAAGCGCATCGTGATCGCGGCCGGCGCCATCGAGCGGCCGCTGGCTTTCGCGAACAATGACCGGCCGGGCGTGATGCTGGCTTCGGCCGTCCGCGATTACATCGCGCTCTGGGGCGTCGCGCCGGGGCGGAAGATCGCGCTCTTCACCAATAACGACGACGCGTATCGCACCGCCATCGCGGCCTTCGAAGCGGGGCTGCAGACGCCGGCGATCATCGATTCCCGCCCGGAGGCCGCCGGCCCTCTGCCGGAGCGGGCGCGGGCGCTGGGAATCGCGGTGCGGACGGGCGCGATCGTGGTCCGGGCGAAGGGCGGCAAGGCGCTGACCGGCGTCGCCATCGCGCGGCGGGCGGCCGATGGCCGGGTCGGGGGCGGCGCCGAGGAGATCGCCTGCGATTGCCTCGCGATGTCCGGCGGCTGGTCGCCGGTCGTGCATCTCTTCTCCCATTGCGGCGGCAAGCTCGCGTGGGACGAGGCCGAAGCGATGTTCCGCCCGGCGCCGGAGCGGGGCGCGCCGATCGGCGCGGACGGCGCCGTCAACACCCTCTGCGCGGGCGCGGCGAACGGCCGTCTCGGCGCTTCGGACGGGCTGAACGACGGCTGGGAGGCGGGAGCGAAGGCGGCGGCGGATCTTGGCTTTTCCATGGAGGCGGCGCCCCGGCTGGAGGTGGAGGAGCCCGCGATGGCGCCGCTCGAGCCGCTCTGGTTCGCGCCCTCCACCGGCAGATACGCGCATGGGACGAAGCATTTTCTGGATTTTCAGAACGACGTCACCGCCGCCGATGTCGAACTGGCGGCGCGCGAGGGCTACGAGAGCGTGGAGCACGCCAAGCGCTACACGACGCTCGGCATGGCCACCGATCAGGGCAAGCTGAGCAACATCAACGGCCTCGCCATTCTCGCCAACACCCTCAACGCGCCGATTCCCGAAGTGGGAACGACGACCTTCCGCCCGCCCTACACGCCGATTTCCATTGGCGCGATCGCCGGGCGCGAGGCGGGGCCGCTGTTCAAGCCGCTCCGCCGCACGCCGATGCACGCGCGGCACGAGGCGGCGGGCGCGGATTGGGAGCCGGTGGCGGACTGGCGCCGACCGTTCTGTTATCGCCGCCCCGGCGAGACGCGCGAAGACGCGGTGAACCGCGAGGTGCTGGCGACGCGGCGCGGCGTCGGCATGCTCGACGCCTCCACGCTCGGCAAGATTCTGGTGAAAGGGCCGGACGCCGGGCGGTTTCTCGACCTTCTCTACACCAACATGATGTCGACGTTGAAGCCGGGCCGCTGCCGGTATGGTTTGATGTGCAACGAAAATGGCTTTCTCTTCGATGACGGCGTCGTCGCGCGCATCGCGGAGAATGAATTCATCTGCCACACCACCACGGGCGGCGCCGACGCCGTGCATGGCTGGATGGAGGAATGGCTTCAGACGGAATGGTGGGATCTGAAGGTGTTCACCGCCAATCTCACGGAGCAATACGCGCAGATCGGGATCGCCGGGCCGAAGGCGCGCGAGACGCTCGCCTCGCTCACCCGGATCGACATCTCGGCCGACGCGCTGCCTTTCATGGCGCTGGCGGAGGGCGAGGTCGCGGGCGTTCCCGCGCGGATCTACCGAATCTCATTCAGCGGCGAACTTTCCTACGAGATCGCCGTCCCCGCCAATCACGGCCTGGCGCTCTGGGATGCGATCGCGGCCGCCGGGGCGGAACACGGCGTCACGCCCTACGGCACCGAGGCGGTGCATGTGATGCGGGCCGAAAAGGGCTTCATCATGATCGGCGACGAGACGGACGGAACCGTCACCCCGCAGGATCTCGGCCTCTCATGGGCGGTCTCGAAGAAGAAGGCGGATTTCATCGGCAAACGCGCGCAGGAGCGGGTGTTCTTGCGGCGTGAAGACCGCCCGCAATTCGTCGGCCTCGCCACGGAGGATCCGATGCGGATGTTGCCGGACGGGGCGCATGCCGTGGCCGACCCGGGCGCATCGCCGCCGACGGTCATCGGCCGCGCGACATCGACCTACTGGTCTCCGACGCTGGGGCGCTCCATCGCGCTCGGCCTCATTGTGAACGGCGCGGCGCGGATGGGCGAGGTGCTGAGCTTTCCGGTTGGCGGCGGCGAGGTGATCCGCGCCCGGATCGTCGATCCGGCGGCCTATGACAAGGAAGGAGCGCGGCAGAATGTCTGAACCCGTCTCCGCCGCCGCCGGCGCGGCTTTCGAAGCGCCGGAGGTCTCGATCCGCGACCGCGGCCCGGTTGGCATGGTCACGATTCGCGGCGATTTCGCCGATCCGGAGTTCGCCGCGGCGGTGAAGGCCGTCTGCGGCTGCGCGCCGCCCGAGATCCGGCGCTTCAGCGAGGCGGGCGGCGGCGGGCTCGGCTGGATGGCGCCGGACGAGCTGTTGTTCGTCACGGACTATGCGGCGGCCCCGGCGGCGGAGGCGGCTCTCCGCGCCGGGCTGGCGGGGCGCCATCATCTCGCGGTGAATGTGTCGGACGCGCGCGCCGCGTTCCGCATCGCCGGCCCCGGCGCGCGCGAGCTGCTCGCGCGCGGCGCGCCGGTGGATCTGGCGCCGGAGGCCTTCGTTCATGGGGACCTCCGCCGAACCCGGTTCGGGCAGGTCGCGGCGGCGTTCTGGCTTGGGACGGACGACGCCTTCACTCTGATCTGCTTCCGGTCTTTGGGCGCGCATGTCTTCGATTGGCTGAAGACATCCGCCCGCGCCGGCGCGGGCCCGCACATCTTCTAGCGCTGCGTCATGCGCCCGGCGCATGGCGGGGCTGCCTAATGACGCAGTGCAACATGGCGCTCGGACGCCTATCTACCCTGGTATCGGAAGGGCGCGCGACACTGGCGCGCCGGGATACCAGGAGCTTACGAGAATGAACGATCTGAGATATGTCGCCCCGAGCGACGAGGAAGTCCAGGCGGTCTACGCCCACGCTCACAGGCTGCGCGCAGAAATGCTGCGCGCCGGCGTCACCGGCGCATGGAAATGGCTTCATGCGCTCTTTGTCAAACCGTCGGCTGGCGCGGTCAACGCGCACTGACGCGGCCTGACGCCACGATGACGATCCAGCGGGCGGGGCGCTCCCCCGCCCGCTTTCTTTTTCGCACTTGCGGCGCCATGGTGCGCCGATGCTGAAGTCCCTCTTCCTCCGGCGCCGCTGATGCGGCTTTTTCTCGACAGTTGCGTTCTCTATCCCGTCGCGACGCGGGAGATCGTGCTGGCCTATGCGCGGGCCGGCGGGCTCGCCCCGCTCTTTTCCGCGCGGGTTCTGGAAGAATGGGCGCGCGCGACGGCCGCGAAACAGGGGCCGGAGGCCGAGGCCCGCGCGCGCGGCGACGCAGCCCTGCTCAGAGCCGCGTTTCCTGCCGCCGAGATCGGCGGTTATGAGCGGCTCGAGGCCGGGATCTCGCCCCCGGACCCGGCCGACGCGCATGTGATCGCGGCGGCGCGGATGGGAGGCGCGGATGCGATCCTCACGTTCAACACCCGGGATTTTCCGCTTCGGCTGCTTCGCCATCACGGGGTCGGTCGGCTCCACCCCGACGAATATCTCTCGATGGCGTTCAAACGCGACGCTCAGCGGCTGGAGGCGGCGCTGCGCCCGCTCGCCGATATCGCGGCTGCGAAGGGAGCGCCGTTTCGGGCGTTCCTGAAGCGCGCCGCGCTGCCCCGGCTCGGCAAGGCGTGGGAGCGGAGCAGGCCGGACGCCTGAAGCAGGTCCGCCCCGGAACCAACCCGACGCGCGGACCGGCGGCGGCCTTAGATCGCCGCAATTGAGAAAGCGCCTCCAAATCGGCGCCCCGGCGCGCCGCCAGGTTGTCGCAGGCGCGCGGCGAAGATCCCTTCCGAACGCTCGCCGCCTCGGGTCAAACCGCCATGCGGAAGATCGACGGCTCGGAAACGCTCGGCTACGCTCACGCCATCGCATCCGCCGAAGAGCGCCTGCGGCGGCGCGCTTTCAGGAGGGCGCGGGGCGGGGCAAGGGAGTCGTTTCGTGACGTCGCAACTGAAGGCCACAACGCCTGAAACATCCCCGAAAAACGGCTCGGCGCGCGAGGTTTTCCGGGTGTTTCTGAAGCTCGGACTGACCTCCTTTGGCGGTCCGATCGCTCATCTCGGCTATTTTCGGGACGAACTGGTCACGCGCCGAAAATGGATCGACGACGCCGGTTACGCCGATCTGGTCGCGCTTTGCCAGTTTCTGCCCGGGCCCGCCAGCAGCCAGCTCGGCTTCGCGCTGGGCCTGCTGCGAGGCGGCCCGCTCGGGGCGCTGGCCGCGTGGGCGGCCTTCACCCTTCCTTCGGCCCTGCTGCTCGTGATCTTCGCGTTCGGCGCGTCCGCATTCGAGGGGCCGGCGGGGGCCGGGGTCCTGCACGGATTGAAGGTCGTCGCCGTCGCGGTGGTCGCACAGGCGGTCTGGGGCATGGCCCGCACACTCGCGCCGGATCGGCGGCGGGCCGGAATCGCTGTTGCAGCCGTGCTCATCGTGATTTTTGCGGCCGGGTCGGTCGGCCAGATCGCCGCCATCGCCGGGGGCGGGCTCGCCGGTCTGGCGCTTTGCCGGGGCGGCGCCGCGCCGACCGCGGGGCGCTTGGCGTTCGCGGTTTCGCGGCGCGTTGGAATCGCCGCGCTCGCGACCTTCGCCCTGTTGCTTTTTCTGCTGCCGGTTCTGTCATCGGTCGCGCCGCATGGAGGAGCGGCGCTGATTGACGCCTTCTATCGGGCGGGGGCGCTCGTCTTCGGCGGCGGCCATGTCGTCCTGCCGCTGCTCGAGGCCGAAGTGGTCGCTCCGGGTTGGGTGGACCAGAATGTCTTTCTGGCCGGCTATGGCGCGGCGCAGGCGGTTCCCGGGCCGCTCTTCACCTTCGCCGCCTATCTCGGCGCAGTGATGACGCCGGAGCCGAATGGCGCGGCCGGCGCGATGATCGGCCTCGTCGCCATCTTCCTGCCGGGTTTCCTGCTGCTGATCGGCGCGCTTCCGTTCTGGGACGCCTTTCGCGCCCGGCCGCTCGCGCAGGCCGCCATGCGCGGCGCAAACGCGGCCGTGGTCGGCGTTCTCGGCGCCGCGCTTTACGATCCCGTCTGGACCGGCGCGATCTTCGATCCGCGCGATTTCGCGCTCGCGCTGGTCGGGTTCGTCCTGCTCACCGTCTGGAGGGCGCCGCCCTCGGTCGTGGTTCTGCTGATGGCGGCGGGCGGCGCAGCCTTCGCTCAATTCTGACCGCGGAGCGCGCGCGGATAGACGGACGGGCCGAGCGCGCACGCTCCCCTGAGAGAGCCCCGGCGTTCAGCGCGGATTGACCGCTGGAAGCGCGGGGCCCGCCCGCGCCGCCCGCGCCTGCGCCAGCCCCGGCGTGGGCGCGAACTCCTCCGGCGTCGCGCAGAGCCGGGCGCGCGCCGCCCACCGGCCGAGGCGCGGGTGCGAGGTCAGCGTCGCGAACGGGATCGAAAGGCAGAGCCCCGCCAGCACCGGCGCCGCCCAGGGCAGCGCCGACGGCGCGTTCAACGCCACCATTGTCGCCAGCGCGAAGCCGAAGACCGTCTGCGGCCAGAGCGCCCGCGCCGCCGTTCCCCAACTCAATCGATGCGCGTCCCGCTGCTGACCGGCCCAGCCGACCCGCCCGCCGAAGACGAGCCCGGCCATGAAGAGCGTCACCCGGAAGGCGACAGCCGGCGCGAGCAGGATCGAGAACAGGGTCTCCACCACCGCGCCCGCGAAAAACCGCAATCGCCCGCCATAGGCCGCCGCGCCGCCGGGCCTGAGCGCGATATCCAGCCAGCCGGCGACCTTCGGGAAGAGCGACACCGCGAAGATCACGAAGAACATCGAGATCGCGAAAGCGAAATCGACGTCGCCGTAATCCTGCTCATAGATCTTGAAGACCGCCGCCACCGTCATCAGCATCCACGCCGGGGCGGCGAAATACATCATGATCGCCGCGAAGAGCTGAAACCGGCTCATCGGCTTCAGCCCGCGAAGCCCGAGCAGGCGCCAATACTGCATATTGCCGTGGCACCAGCGAAGATCGCGCCGGATGAACTCGAGCAGCGTCGGCGGGTTGTCTTCGAAGCTTGCGCTTTCCACCGGCAGCACCCGCGCCTCGTAGCCTGCGCGGCGCATCAACGCCGCCTCGACCTGATCGTGGCTGAGGATATGGCCGGAGAGCGGGCCCTCGCCGGGCAAGACCGGCAATCCGCAATCCGCCTGAAAGGGCGCGATCCGGACCATCGCGTTATGCCCCCAATAGGGGCCGCAATCGCCATGCCACCACGCCGCGCCCAACGTGAAGCTGCGCATGCCCGCCCGCATGCCGAACTGGAAGATCCGCGCGAACGCGCTGGTCGCCGGCGCGCCCACGACGAGCGACTGAAGAATGCCGATGCGCGGATGCGCCTCGATCATCCGCGTGAGCGAGAGGATCGCGTCGCCGGACATCGCGCTGTCGCTGTCGAGCGGGAGGAAGAAATCGTATCCGGCGCCCTCGGTGACGAGAAAGTCCCGGATGTTTCCGGCCTTGAAGCCGGTGTTCCGCTCCCGGCGCCGGTAGCGCGCGCCGGGGCCGAGCGCGGCCCGGTGACGCGTGAAGGCCGCCGCCTCGGCCTCGATCACCGCCGGATCGTCGCTGTCGGAGAGAACGAACACGCTGAACCGGTCGCCGCCGCCCGCCGCGTCGAGGCTGCGCTTCGTCGCCGCGAGCCGGGAGAGCGCGCGCTCCGCGTCCTCGTTCCGGAGCGTCATCAGAATCGCCGTTCGCGAGCGGATCGGCGCCGCCGGATCGATCTCCGCGAGATGCGGCGCCGCCGCCAGAACCCCGTTCCGCGCGCCGTGCAGCAGCCAAAGCCCGATCGCCGCGTTCCAGAAGCCCATCACGATCCACGGCGCGCCGAAAAGAAAGCAGATGAAGATGACGATATCGGCCGGCGACCAGCCGCCGGCGGCGAAGATCCGGGCCAGCGCCAGCGCGAGAGCGAAGAGAGAGCCGATATTCAGGAGCGCGACGAAGACCCGCCGCGCCGTCAACGCGCGCGTGGCCTGGAGACCCGCCGGGGTTCGCCCCTTCTCGGGGGCGGCGGGAGCGCGGAGCTCCGACACGGGCGGATGCCGAAAAATTTCATTCATCGCTTCGTCTTTCCGATGCGCGCCGTCCCGCGCCGCACTATGGTCCCGCAATGACCGAACCGACCGACGACAGCGCGAATCTTTTCGGGCGCCCGCTTGCGCTCTGGCATGTCGCGCCCGGCCGCGCGGCGCTCCGGGCCGGCGCGGTTGGCGAAGGCGACGCGTTGATCCGCGCGCGCTGGTCGCTGATCTCGCGGGGGACGGAACGCCTGGTGCATCAGGGCCGCGTTCCCGCCACGGAATGGGCGCGCATGCGCGCGCCGCATCAGGAGGGGGAGTTCCCGTTTCCGGTCAAATACGGCTACGCCATGGTCGGCGAGGTCGTCGCCGGGCCGGCGGCTCTGATCGGCCGGGATGTTTTCGCGCTCTATCCGCATCAAACTCACTTTCGCCTTCCCGCCGCCGAACTCATTCCGCTTCCCGCCGCGCTTCCCCCGCGCCGCGCCACGCTCGCCGCCAATATGGAGACGGCGCTCAACGCGCTCTGGGACGCGGGCGCCGGCCCCGGGGACCGCATCGCCGTGATCGGCGCGGGGCTCATCGGCTGCCTTGTCGCGCGTCTCGCCCGGCGGATCCCGGGCGCGGATGTGATCCTCATGGACCGTTTAACGGGGCGGCGCGATCTTGCGGCGCAACTTAACGTGAATTTTACGTCAGACCAGATCCCCGGCCGCGCCTTCGATATCGCCGTCCACGCCAGCGCCAGCGCCGAAGGCCTGGCGGCGGCCCTCGGCTGCCTCGGGCCCGAGGGCCGGCTGGTGGAGCTTTCCTGGTATGGGGAGGGCGACGTCGCGGTCCCGCTTGGCGGCGCGTTTCACTCGCAACGCCTGCAGATCATCTCCAGCCAGGTCGGGCGGGTCAGCCCGTCGCGCCGCCCGCGCTGGCCCGCGCGGCGCCGGCTCGAAAAGGCGCTTCAGCTTCTCGACGATCCGGCGCTCGACGCGCTGATTGACACCGAAGCGCCCTTCGGCGAGCTTGCCGCGCGGGCGCCGGCCCTCCTCGCCTCTGACGCCGGAGGGGTGGCGACCGTGATCCGCTACGAGTGAGGCCGCATGTACGCCGTTCAGGTTCGCGATCACATCATGATCGCCCATTCATTGCCGGGGGAGGTCTTCGGCCCGGCGCAAAACAAGCACGGCGCGACCTATGTCATCGACGCCACGTTCTATCGCGAGACCCTCGGCCCCGAGCGTATCGTCGTCGATATCGGCCGCGCGACCGAGGCGCTGAAGGCGGCCCTCGCCAAGATCAACTATTCCGACCTCGACGAGACGTTGAAGGGCGAGCTGACCACCACCGAATGGCTCGCGAAATGGATCTTCGACGAGATCGCGGCCGCGGCGAAGGCCGGCGCGCTCGGCCCGGGCGGCGATGCGGTGGAGCGCCTCCGGATCACGCTGAACGAAAGCCACGCCGCGCTCGCCTGGTACGAAGGCGCGCTTTGAGGGCCGCCGTCGCCCGGCTCGCCATCCCCGGCGATCCGGCGGCGCCCACCGGCGGCTATATCTATGACCGCCGCGTGATCGCCGCGTCCCGGGGGGCGCTCGCCGCGCTCGCGCTGCCCGGCGGATTCCCCTTTCCGGACGCGGCGGCGCTGGCGGAGGCGCGGCGCGCCATCGCCGCGGCGCCGGAGCCGGTGATCGTCGACGGGCTCGCCTATGGCGCGCTCCCCGCCGCCCTGATCGAGAACCTGCCGCGCAGGCCGATCGCGCTCTGCCATCATCCGCTGGGGAAGGAGACCGGCCTGCCGCCGGAGACCGCGCGCCGGCTGCTGGAATGCGAACGCGCCGCCCTCGCCCTCGCCGCGCATGTGATCGTGACCAGCGCGGAGACGAAACGCGGCCTCGTCGCCGAGTTCGGCGTCGCGGAGAGCCGGGTCACCGTCGCGCCGCCGGGGCTCGATCCGGCGCCGCCCGCCGCCGAGCAGCGGGGGAAGGGGGAGAGCCCGCCGCTCATCCTCACCGTCGCCGCGCTCCTGCCGCGAAAGGATCATCTGACGCTCGTCGGCGCGTTTGAACGCCTCGCGGCGGAGCGCCCGGATCTGGGCTGGCGCGCGGCCTTCGTCGGGCCGGAGGATCGGGCGCCGGAGACCGCCGCGGCGATCCGCGCGGCCATCGGCGCCGCCGGGCTTGCGCCGCGCATCAGCCTCATAGGCGCGGCGAGCGGGGCGGCGCTCGACGCGTTTTATGATCGCGCCGCGATCTTCGCGCTTCCCTCCCGCTATGAAGGCTATGGAATGGCCTTCGCCGAGGCGATGATGCGGGGCCTTCCGGTCATCGCGGCGGATACGGGCGCGGCGGGCGCCGACGCGCCGGACGCCGCGCGCCGCCTGGTTCCCGCGGAGGACGCCCCGGCGCTCGCGGCGGCGCTCGCGGCGCTGCTCGATGATCGGGAAGAGCGCGTCAGGATCGGCGCGGCCGCGCGCGCCCACGCGCTGACGCTCCCCGGCTGGCCCGCGACATGGGCCGCGTTTCAGGCGGCGCTCAGGGCCGCGGCGTGAGCGGGTTCTCCGCCGATTGGCTCGCGCTCCGCGCAGGGGCCGACGACAGGGCGCGCAACCCCGGGCTTCTCGACCGGCTGACCACATGGGCCGACGGCCGGCCGCTCCTGATCACTGATCTCGGCGGCGGGACCGGGGCGACGCGCCGCGCGCTCGCGCCCCGTCTTCCCGCCGCGCGCTGGCGCATCCTCGACCATGACGCCGCGCTTCTCGCCGCCATTTCTCCCCGTCCGGATCTGGAGATCGTGCTCATCGACCTCGCCGCCGCGCCCGGCGGCGTTTTCGAACCGGCGCCCGACCTGATCACCGCCTCGGCCTTCTTCGATCTGGTCTCCCTGGACTGGATACGGCGCTTGGCCGCGCGTCTCGCCGCCGCGCGCGCGCCCCTCTACGCGGCGCTGACCTATGACGGACAAGAGGACTGGCGCCCCGAGCCGCCGCACGAGGCCCGGGCGCTCGGCGCGTTCCACCGCGACATGCGGGCCGACAAGGGCTTCGGCCCGGCGCTCGGCCCGGCGGCGCACGGCGCGCTCGCCGCCGCGCTTCGCGGCTTCGGCTACGCCGTTCATGAAGGCGAGAGCGACTGGCGGTTGGCCCGGCCGGAGGATCAGGCCCTGATCGAGGCGCTGGCCGCAGGCGGCGCGGCCGCCGGAGAGGTTCGCGCCGCGCTCGCGCCGGCGGCGCTTCGGGACTGGCGCGCGGCGCGTGAAGCGGCGAACACGGTCAGGATCGGCCACCGCGACCTTCTCGCCTTTCCGCCCGGTTGACGCGGCGGCGTCGCCGAGCGTGACAATGGCGCCGTCCGCTCTCATATTCACCGCATGGTGCGAATCCTCCTTCCCGTAATCCTCGCGGCCCTCTGGGGCTGGCTGATGTGGCGCGCGAGCCTCTCGCGGATGAAAGCGGAGCTCGAGCGGAATTCGGCGCTGATCGACGATCCTGAACTGGAGGCCACGATCCGCCGCCTTGGGCGGCAGGTCGGCGTGGACCATCTTCAGGCGTATGTTTACCAGATGGACGCCGTAAACGGGCTCGCCGCGCCGGATGGCCGCATTTTCATCACCTCCGGGCTCTTCAACCGCTACAAGCAGGGTGAGTTCACCGCGCGGGAGATCGGCTCCGTCATCGCCCATGAAATGGGCCATGTCGCGCGCGGCCACGCCAAGCGCCGGATGATCGACTGGACCGGGCAGAACGCGGCGCGCATGGCCCTCGGCCTGATCATCAGCCGCTTCATTCCCATCGTCGGCTATTACATCGCGAACTTTCTCGCCGCGATGATGATGTCCCGGCTCTCGCGCAGGGATGAATTCGAGGCGGATGAATACGCCTCCGCGCTGATGATGAAAGCGGGCTTCGGGACGGCGCCGCAGATCTCGATGTTCGAAAAGCTCTCGAAACACGCGCCCGGTCAGCGCGGCGTCGCCTGGCTCGCCAGCCACCCGGAGACGGAGGAGCGCATCGCCGCGATCAGAGCGCGCGCCGCCGGCTGGGCCGGCGTCATGGAGAAGACGGACTAGCTGTCTGACCCCGCGGCCTGATGTTTCGCAGGGATGGAAGCGAGCGCCGCACCCGCCCCCTCCTCGACCGGCGCCCGGATCGCGCTTTCGCGCCCGTGAGTTTCACACGCCATCCTCAGGACGGCCTTGCCGGCGCCGCCGGCGCGGCTATGGTCCCCCGAGCGAGAGGACTGGCGAATGAAGATACTCTTCGCACATGACAATTTCCCCGCGCAGTTCGGGGCTTTTGGCGAATGGCTGGCGCGGCGCGGCTGGGACGTCCGCTTCGCGACCGCGCGCGAAGGCGTCGGCGACTATCCGCGTTTTCTCCGCTACAAGAGCCACCGCGCCCCGACATCCGGCGTCCACCCCTACGCGGCGAGCTTCGAAAGAGCCGTCATCAATGGTCAGGCCGCCGCGCGCGCGTTTCTCGCCGCGCGCGAGAAGGGATATGCGCCCGATATCGTCATGGCTCATTCCGGCTGGGGGTCGGGCATGTTCGCCCGCGACATCTGGCCGGACGCGCGCTTCGTCCCCTATCTTGAATGGTGGTATCGTTACCCCCCGCCCGACACGCTCTCGCTCGGGACGCACACCCCTGATCTGAATGCGCAATTGGCGCAGCGGACCCGGAACGCCCCGCTCCTTCTCGACATGGAGGGAGCCGCGCTCTCGCTCTGCCCGACGCGGTATCAGGCCGGCCGGTTCCCCGCCGCGCTCCGCGAGCGGCTGACGGTGATTCACGATGGGATCGACTGCGTTCTTCACCGCCCCGCCGATGCGCCTGTCCCGGCCGCCGCCGGGCTCGACCTCGCCGGGATGCCGGAGATCGTCACCTTCATCACCCGCGGGATGGAGCCGCATCGCGGCTTTCCGCAATTCATGCGCGCGCTCGCCAACCTGCAGGCCGCGCGCCCGGGGCTTCACGCGATTATCGGCGGCGAAGACCGCGTCGCCTATGGCGCGCGGCTTCCCGAAGGCGAAAGCTGGAAGACCCGCATGCTGGCCGAACTCGATGGCCGCCTCGACCTCGCGCGCACGCATTTCGTCGGGCTTCAGCCCCGCAGGGAATACGCCAGGCTGCTTCAGGCGAGCCACGCCCATGTCTACCTGACCGCCGATTTCGTCGTTTCCTGGTCGATGCTGGAGGCGATGGCGACCGGATGCCCGCTGATCGTCTCCGATTGCGCGCCGGTGCGCGAGTTCATGACCGAAGACACCGGGCTTTTTTGCGGGCTCCATGATCAGGCGGCGCTGGAGGCCCGGATCGCGGAGGCGCTGGACAGCCGAGAGGCGATGCGCGCGCGCGGGCTCGCGGCCCGCCGCGTCATCCGCACGCGCTACGACCTCGCCACGCTCTGGCCCGAAAAGGAGAAGCTGCTCCAGGCGCTGGCCTGACCTCGGACCTCCGCCGCCCAGCGAGCCACAAAAGAAAACCCTATTATCCACGAGAAAAAGCAGCTGTGAAAATAGTCCGCGAAGGAGGCTCGCGGGCGGAGCTGCCATCCGCTGCGCTTGCGCCCACGTCTGCTTTAGAAAAGTTATTGTCAGATGCCCTTAACGGCATTTCCGATAATTGCTTTGGGGCGATGCATGGCAAGTTGCCTACGCGCTTCGTCATGACGCCCCAACCGCAGCAGGACACCGACTGACGCATATTCTATCAAATCACGCTGCGCGCGACTGCCACCAAGCCGCGCGTGATCCCAGAGCGCTTTTGTCAAAAAGTCATTCGCGCCCGACCAGTTCTGATCAGCGATGGCACCGAACGCCTCTGCCAGATATCGCACAAGGTCGGCTGCCGGTCCCTTGGCACCTAAAATGATCCGTTGAAGTGCCTCGGATCTTCCTGCCATCGCATATCCAAGTGCTGCATGTGCGTCCGCAAAACCTAAGCCGGGGTTCGGAAACTTCTCTGCGGCATAGTCGCAAACGATCTGCCACCGTTCTTGGGGAACCTCTACACCCGAAAGCTCCGCCCGATATAGAACCGCCGCCAGATCAACCATTACATTTAACGGAGGCCCCCATGCCCCGCGCGGATCGATATCCCGGTCAACAATGCACCACATCTCGTCCGTATCACCACG